>NZ_JAVIIV010000001.1:0-613800 GCF_033977215.1 Mesorhizobium humile | reverse complement strand
TGCTTTAAGTCTTTGATCTTAAGCATGTCTTTGTCCCGAAACCGGGACCACTTTCGGGAGACATGCTTTAAATGTACGCTCCGCTCCGGCTTTCGCCGGCCGAAGCCCTTACAAGCGTTTCCACTCTATGAAGGCTACGGCCGGCGTAGGCCGGTTCTCGAAAACCAAGCCACATGGATTCTGCAGGGCGAACTCTCAAAAGGGCGTCGCGTCGCGATAAGCAAACCGCAAAACAAAAAACCGGGCCCCAACAGCCCGGTTTTCTGTTTTTGGACGTCTTGTTGTTGCCTAGACGGTCCGCTTGCGAAACTTTTTCGTGATTACATCACGATGACTTTGGCGCCGACCGACGTGCGGTCGTAGAGGTCGATAATGTCCTGATTCATCAGCCGGATGCAGCCCGACGACATCGCCTTGCCGATCGAGAACCATTCCGGGCTGCCATGCAGGCGGTAGCCCATGTCGCCGCCCTTGTTGAACAGATACATGGCGCGCGCGCCGAGCGGGTTCTTCAGCCCCGGCTCCATGCCGCCGGCGAACTTGGCGAGCTCGGGCTGGCGCTTGATCATCTGCGAAGGCGGCGTCCAGGTCGGCCATTCGCGCTTCAGCGCGATATGGGCGGTGCCGTGCCATTCAAAACCCTCGCGGCCGACGCCGATGCCGTAGCGCATCGCCATGCCGTCGCCCTCGATGAAGTAGAGGAACTTGTTCTGGGTATCGACGATGATGGTGCCTGGCTTCTCGGGAGAGTCATACCGCACTTCCTGGCGGTGGTATCTGGCGGGGACCTTCTCGATCGGGATGCGCGGCAGCTGATAGCCGGCATCGGTCATCGCGCCATAGTTGTTGGTGAACAATTGCCCACCGATGGTGCTGCACCCGCTGATCGCGGTCGACAGCGCAAGGGCGGCGAGGATTGCAAATGACTTCAAGCGCATGAATAGGTCCGACGCCCTGTCTTAACGAGCGGCACGAGTCGGCCGCTTTCTTGCCATCATTCATGCTGGCATTTCTTTTGCTTGCCAAGCGCGCACTGCCTATATGCAAGACCTTACGTGCCGGTAAGTGCCCGACTGCGGCATTTCCGCAACAGGCCTCACAGGATTGTGAAGCAAAATCAATGACGCGGCTCGAGAGCCGCCTGGAATTCGAGGAGAGCGCCATGAATGTCGGTGATGCCGCCGAGCGTTCCGGCCTGCCGGCCAAGACCATCCGCTACTATGAAGAGATCGGATTGATCCGCCCGGCGCGGGCCGAGAACGGCTATCGCGATTACTCCGGCGAGGATATCCACCGGCTTGCCTTCCTGCGCCGCGCACGCAACCTCGGCTTCTCAATCGACGATTGCAGGCAACTGATGGCGCTCTATCAAGACCGCGACCGCGCCAGCCACGACGTGCGCGAGATCGCCGCCGCCCATGTCAGGGCGATCGAGGAAAAGGTGCGCGAATTGCAGTCGATGCGCTCGACGCTGCAGAAGCTGATCCACGCCTGCCACGGCGACCATCGGCCGGACTGTCCGATCCTGGATGACATGGCAGGCGCAGCCTGAGTAAGGATGGCCGATCAGCGCTTCCAGAAATCGCGATGCGGGGCGAGCAGCTCATCCGCGATTTCGGGGAACGGACCGAAGACCTCGATCGTCTTCTGGCCGGAGGCGAAGACGGTGCGCGAGGCGAGGTTCATCGTCGGATTTTCCTCGTGATCCCCGGTGAGCGCCAGGAGATCGGTCTCCTCATAGCCGTAGACCAGCCGCCCGATATTGGCCCAATACATCGTGCCGGCGCACATCGCGCAGGGCTCGCCGGTCGAGACCAGCGTGCATTGCCACAGGAACTCCGGCTCATAGGCCGCCGCGGCGCGGCGGACGAGCTCGGTCTCGGCATGGCGCACCGTGTCGAGATTGCCCTGCCGCATCAGAACCCGATCGTCGGGCCCGACCAGCACGCAGCCGAAGGGATGATGCCCATGCGCCGCCGCCTCGCGCGCGACGGCGTCGGCGGACCGGAGGTGGGCGAGCATCTGATCTCGGGTCATCGGAAAAATTCCTCTCAGGGCGAGATTGCTGCCAGGGGATATGATTAGCAAGGCCTAACCTTCTCTTGGCTACGGCTCGAGCGTCGCGCTGGCTTTGCACTCCGCCTATTCCGGTTTTGGTGCTACTTTGACCGCACAATGAGATTGCCGGATCATGGGCATCCAGAAAGACATCGAACGCGTCGAGCAGCACGTCCGCGAGATCGAACAGCGGATCGAGCGACAGCGCGCAGTCATCACCCAGGCAAAGGAAAGCGGCTTGCCGACAGACGGCCCGCGCAACTTCGTGTGGTTCCTGAAGGAGACATTGAGCCTGAGCCGCGACCAACTGGCCAAGCTCCTGGCGGACGAGTTTCGAGCGAAGGATTCGCAGTAGCGGGCGTCGCCGTAGGCATCTGCTTTTAACCCGCTGCCTTTTCCGCCCTAGGCCTCCGACCATCGAAGGACCAACCAAATAATCGCCCGGCTTTCAGGGGTTCAAACCGTGAACAAAATCTGGCATGGTGCTTCCCATGCCCATCGTTTCCCCGATTCCCCTCAACCCTTTGATCGACGGCCGCCAGTCGGAGCGCGCCATGCTGGTGCGGCGCGGCGTGCAGCGGCTGCTCTCCGAAATGGGCGCGCATGTGTTGCCTGAGCTTTCTTTGGCCACCGGGCGCCGCGCCGATCTCGTGGCGCTGACCAGGCCGGGCGACATCTGGATCATCGAGATCAAATCCTCGATCGAGGATTTTCGGGTCGACCGCAAATGGCCTGACTACCGGCTGCATTCGGACCGCTTCTTCTTCGCCACCCATCCCGGCGTTCCGCAGGAGATCTTTCCCGAGGAATGCGGCTTCATCCTTTCCGACGGCTATGGCGCGGAGATCATGCGCGATGCGCCTGAGCACCGCATGGCGGCCGCGACGCGCAAGGCGCTGATGCTGCGGATCGCCCGCGCGGGCGCCGCGCGGCTCTTGGCAGCCGAGCTTGCCGGCGTTGCGGTGCCGGCGCTGGATGGCGAGAGCGAGTAGCGCTGGTTCCTCGCCCCACCAAGTGGGTACCAAGTGGGAGAGGAGGCCGGCATAGCCGGTCGGAGAGGGGCCAGCGCGGCGTTGGGAAGTTTGTTGTCTCCATGCCTCCCGAAGGCCTCCCATTGCTGATCTTGCATTCCTTCTTGGATTGGTTCTGGTGTCGCCACGGGCGTCCCCCGCTCCGTCCCGGCTTCGCCGGGCCACCTCTCCCCCGCCTTCGCGGGGGGCGAGGAAATGGCGGCGCGGCGTTGCCTACTCCACTTCCTCTTCAACCCCGCCGGCCGCCGGCGCCGTGAGAAGCACGGCGGCGCCCAGCAGCGCGGCGATCAGCGAGCCTGCCAGGATGCCGACCTTCACCGCGTCCTGCAGCGCCGGGTCGCTGGCGAAGGCGAGCAGGCCGATGAACAGGCTCATGGTGAAGCCAATGCCGCAGAGCAGCGAAATGCCCAGCATGTGCAGCCAGCCGGCATTGGCCGGCAGGTCGGCGAGGCCGAGCCGGATGGCGAGAGCCGAGGAGCCGAAGACGCCGACCAGCTTGCCCAGCACAAGGCCGGCGGCGACGCCAAGCGTCAGCGGCTCGACCAGGGCTGCGAAGCTCAGGCCGCCGAGCGAGACGCCGGCATTGGCGAAGCCGAAGATCGGGATGACGATGAAGGGCACGAGCTTGTGCAGGCCGTGTTCCAGGCGGTGCAGCGGCGAGTGCTCGAGATCGTGGCTGATGCCCGGAGAACGCTCAAGCGGGATCGTCAGCGCCAGCGCCACGCCGGCCAGCGTGGCGTGCACGCCCGACTTCAACACCAGCACCCATAGCAGCGCGCCAAGCAGGAGATACGGCCAGAGCTTCATGGCCCGCATACGGTTGAGCAGGACAAGCAGGCCGATGACGACGAAGGCGGCGGCCAGATAAGCAAGCGACAGGCCGCTGGTGTAGAACAGCGCGATGATGATGACGGCGCCGAGATCGTCGATGATGGCCAGAGCGGTGAGGAACACCTTCAGCGAGGCCGGCACGCGGCTGCCGAGCAGCGACAGCACGCCGAGCGCAAAGGCGATGTCGGTGGCGGTGGGGATCGCCCAGCCGGAGAGCGCTGCCTGATTGTCGCGGTTGATCAAGACATAGACCAGCGCCGGCACCACCATGCCGCCGGCGGCAGCGATGCCCGGCAGCACGCGGCGCGGCCAGGTCGAGAGCTGCCCGTCAAGCATCTCGCGCTTGATCTCCAGCCCGACCAGCAGGAAGAACACCGCCATCAGCCCGTCATTGATCCAGTGCGAGATGCTGAGCGGCCCGAGATAGGCGTGCAGCACGGCGAAATAGGTTTCGGCCAAAGGCGAGTTGGCAACGATCAGCGCCAGGGCCGCGGCCACCATCAGGATGATGCCGCCCGCGGCTTCGCCGTCGAGGAATTCGCGCAGGATCGATTTCGGCCGCTCGTCTCGCATGGTCCCTCTCTCACCCACCCTGTTGGCCGGGAATCTGTAGTCCAATGATCCGCAGCGTCAGTGGCGATG
The DNA here is from genome assembly GCF_033977215.1 of Mesorhizobium humile. Taxonomy (NCBI): domain Bacteria; kingdom Pseudomonadati; phylum Pseudomonadota; class Alphaproteobacteria; order Hyphomicrobiales; family Phyllobacteriaceae; genus Mesorhizobium; species Mesorhizobium humile. The sequence continues at coordinate 609,238 of NZ_JAVIIV010000001.1, read as the reverse complement.
CAAGGCTTACGAGTCTACACGGGCGGCGCATGCTTCGAAAATTATTTGAAACGTCCGTCTCTTCGTCATCCACGGGCGAAGCAAGGAGCGAAGCGACGCAGCGCAGACCCGAGGATCGATTCCGTGACATCGGAGCGGTGCCAACGGTGCAGAATTCTGCTCCGCTGCATCCTTCGGCCAAGGTCACGGCATGGATCCTCGGGTCTTCGCGCCGCTTTGCGGCGCTACGCCCAAGGATGACGACGTTTGTTCAGCGCGGCGCGCGCTTGGCCAGAATCCGCTGCAGGGTGCGGCGGTGCATGTTCAACCGGCGCGCCGTCTCGGAGACGTTGCGGTCGCACATTTCGTAGACACGCTGGATGTGCTCCCAGCGCACGCGGTCGGCCGACATCGGGTTTTCCGGCGGTGCCGCGCGCTCGCCGGAGGTGCGGGTGAGCGCGGCGAAGACGTCGTCGGCATCGGCCGGCTTGGACAGGTAGTCGATGGCGCCGAGCTTCACCGCGGTCACCGCGGTGGCGATGTTGCCGTAGCCGGTCAGGATGATGGCGCGGGCGTCGTCGCGCTTCTCGCGGATGGCTGCAACGACATCGAGGCCATTGCCGTCGCCGAGCCGCATGTCGACCACCGCATAGGCCGGCGGATGGGCGCGCGCCTTGGCGACCGCCTCTTCCACGCTCTCCGCCGTTTCGACCACGAAACCCCGGGTCTCCATCGCGCGGGCAAGCCGGGTGAGGAACGGCTTGTCGTCCTCGACGATGAGCAGCGAGGTGTCCTCGCCCTCGACCATTGCGCCCGTCGTTTCGTCTCCGCTCATCTTATCGGCATCCTACTGACCAAGAGCACTTCGCATCAAAATTCTAACGAATGCACCTTAAAGCGCGTCGAGCTGAAACGGATTCAGGCGACGCACTTTAAGTCCTTGTTTTGATGCATGTCGTTGTCCCAGAACCGCTGCGCACTTCTGGGCGACATGCATTAAGTCCTTGTTTCCAGGCATGCCGCCTCGCCAAACGCGGCTGCACAATTTTGGGCGACATGCCTCACTTTTACGCAGATACAATTCCGCAACAGCAATGTCCAATTTTTAGAGCCGGCAACAGAGCTGCCATGCGGTAATCACAAGGTTTACGCATTGTCGAATATGGTGGCCGAGGCCTGGTCCTGGTTGAGGAAGACGCCGCGCGGCCACGCGATCTGGACCACAGCGCCTTCGCCCAGCCCGCTCGAATTGCGGAAATCGATGGTGGCGCCGGAACGCTCCAGCAAGGTCTTGGCGATGAACAGCCCCAGGCCCAGGCCGCCGCCGGCCTCCGTGCCCTGGCGCGTCGACATATAGGGCTCGCCGATGCGGTCGATGATCTCGGCCGGAAAGCCCGGCCCGTCATCGGTGATCGAGAAGGTGACCGCCTCATTGTCCCAGCTCCAGCTGACGGTGACCGACTTGCGGGCGAAATCGACGGCGTTCTCGACAAGGTTGCCGAGCCCGTAGATGACGCCGGGGTTACGCTGGCCGACAGGCTCCGGGCCGATGCGCTCGCCGGGCCGCAACCGGATCGAGATGCCGAAATCGCGATGCGGCGCCGTCACCTCCTCGATCAACGAGGTGAGCGGCATGCGCGACAGATGCGCTTCGCCTTCCGACGAAAGGCTGGTCAGCCGCTTCAGGATCTCGCGGCAACGCTCGCTCTGCGAGCGCAGGAGCTTCACGTCCTCGCCGTATTTCGGATCCTTGCCGAGCGCCTTTTCCATCTCCTTGGCGACAACGGTGATGGTGGCCAAGGGCGTGCCGAGCTCGTGCGCGGCCGCCGCCGCCAGCCCGTCCAGCGCAGACAGATGCTGCTCTCGCTGCAGCACCAGCTCGGTGGCGGCCAAAGCGTTGGCGAGCAGGCGCGCCTCCGCCGCGACGCGGAAGGCATAAATGGCGGTGAAGGCGATCGAGGCGAACACAGCCATCCACATGCCGGCGACATAGATGAAGGGCATCGGCAGCGGCGATCCCTCGTACCAGGGCAGCGGCAAATGGAAGAACACCAGCAGCGTGGCGGCTATCATGACCAGCGCGCCTAGCACCGCGGTCATGCGCAGCGGCAGCGACGCGGCCGAGATGACGACCGGCACCGAAAGCAGCACGCAAAACGGATTGGTCAGGCCGCCGGTCATATAGAGCAGGCCGGTGAGCTGGATGCCGTCGAAGGTGAGTATGGCGAAGGCCGAAAGCGGGGTAAGCCGGTGCGCCGCCGGATAGCGGAAGGTCAGCCACAGATTCATCCAGGCCGAGCAGGCGATCAACGCAAAGCACATCGACACCGGAAGCGGGAATTTCAGGCCATAGGCGACAACAAGAACCGTCAGGCTCTGGCCGACGATGGCCAGCCAGCGCAGGCGGATCAGCGTGTTGAGCCGCAACCGCTGGCTTTGCTGGGTATCGGGCGCGCGCAGGATGTTGATCATCGACTTACGATTATAGCCGCAGGAGGGTAAGCGCTAGTAGTGCTGTTAGCGGACTTGAGAGGCCGGCAGCAGAGCGCCGAGTGACTGGCCGAGGCCCTTCGCGATTCGTCATCCACGGGCGGAGCGACGCGAAGCGGAGCGCAGACCCGAGGATCCATTCCGTTACCTTGACCGTAGAATGCAGCGGAGCAGAATTCTGCAGCGCCGCAGCGCTTCGAAGTCACGGCATGGATCCTCGGGTCTACGCGCGTCGCTTCGCTCCTTGCTCCGCCCGTGGATGACGACGTGATGGGCGTTTGCGCCAATCGCCAACATATGTCGTCCGGTAACGCGAGGCCGCCGAAGCTTCCGTCGCAAGCCTACGTCCCACGCGGCTTGGCGCGGCTGGTGGCGGCGGCCAACAGCGGGTTTTCCGGCCAGACATGCTTTGGGTAGCGGCCGCGCATGTCGGTGCGCACATCCGCCCAGGAACCCCGCCAGAAGCCGGGGAGGTCGCGCGTCGTCTGGATCGGACGGTGCGCCGGCGAGAGGAGCTCCAGCGTCAACGGTACGGTTCCATTGGCGATCGCCGGATGACGGTCGAGGCCGAACAGCTCCTGCACGCGGACCGCAAGCACCGGCCATTCGCCGTCATAGCGGATCGGCACGTGGCTGCCCGACGGCGCGTCGAAATGGGTCGGCGCCAGCGCTTCGACCTTGCGCTGCAGGTCGTGCGGGACCAGCGCCATGAGCGCCGACGACAACGTCGCCGGCCTGATGGCCGTGAAGGAGGCGTCGCCGGAGAGAAACGGCAGGAGCCAATCGTCGAGGCCTTCGACAAGCGCTTCATCCGAAACGTCGGGCCAGGGTGCGCCGAGGCCGCGATGCAGCCAGCCTAGCCGCTGGCGGAGCGCCTCCGCTTCCTTGCCCCAGTCGAGCAGCGACAGGCCGTGCTCGCGCAAAGCATCTATCATGGCGCGGTCGGCATCGGCGCCGGACGGCGCCGGCAGCATGCGTTCGGACAGCGTGATGGCGCCGAGCCTGGCGGTCTCGCGCATGCGCACGGCGCGGCGTTCGCGATCGAAGGTCGCCTCGCGCTTCATCTCGATGCGATCGGCAAGGGCGGCGCGGATACCGGCTTCGCCGACCGGCGCGGCGGCGGTGATGCGGGCGTTCTGCGCCTTGCCCTGCAAGTCGGCGACGACCAGCCAGGTTTCGTTGGCGAGCGGATCGGCGGCATCGACCATGGCGCCCGAGCCGTTGGCGAGCACGAAGCGGCCGCGCTCGCCGCGCGCCCTTGCGACGCGGTCCGGCCAGGCATGGATGAGGAGCGAGCCGGCGGAGGCCGCCTCGCCGTCCTGCCGGCCACCGGCCTGTCTGGCCAAACGCTCGGCGAGCTGCCTGGCGGCATTGGCGCGGGGTGATTTCTCACCGCGAAAACGGATCAGACGCCGCTCCAGGTCGGCGCTGTCGCCGCCCAGTCCACGCTCGGTGAGCAACACGGCAAGCGTCGCCGCTTCCCGCGCATGGGCGGTCTTCGCCGCCTCGGCCACCATATGCGCCAGCCGCACCGGCAGCGCCAATTTGCGCATCGCAGCGCCCGCCTCGGTCAGCCTGCCGGCATCGTCGATGGCATGAAGGGCGGCGAGGAGGACCCTCGCCTCGTTGAGCGCCGGGGCCGGCGGCGGATCGAGGAAGGAAAGGCTCGACGGATCGGCGACTCCGAAAGCGGCGCAGTCGAGCAGCAGGCCCGACAGATCGGCCTCGAGGATTTCCGGCGGCGTGAAGGCGGGAAGCGACGCGGTCTGCTCGGCACGCCACAGGCGCACCGCCACGCCGGGCTGCGTGCGGCCGGCGCGGCCGGCGCGCTGGTCGGCCGAAGCCTTGCTGACACGCACCGTCTCCAGCCTTGTCAGACCGCTCGCCGGCTCATAGCGCGGCAGACGCGACAGGCCGGAATCGATGACGACGCGCACGCCGTCGATGGTGATCGAGGTCTCGGCGATCGAGGTCGCCAGCACCACCTTGCGACGGCCGGCCGGCGCCGGCTTGATCGCCGCGTCCTGCGCCCGGTTGTCGAGCTGGCCATAGAGCGGCACGATGTCGGTGTCGGCGGCGACATCGCCTACGAGCCGCTCGGCGGTGCGCTCGATCTCGCGCTGTCCGGGCAGGAAGGCGAGCACGCTGCCCTGCTCGCCGGCCAGGGCGGCGCGCACGGCCTTGGCCATCGCGTCCTCGATCGCCGTGCCGGCGGCCCGTTCGTCGTAGCGGATCTGGACCGGAAAGGCGCGGCCCTGGCTTTCGATCACCGGCGCTTCCGACAAAAGCCGCGCGACGCGCGCACCGTCGAGCGTCGCCGACATGACCAGCAGACGCAGGTCCGGCCGCAGCGCACCCTGCACGTCGAGCGCCAGCGCCAGGCCGAAATCGCCGTCGAGCGAACGCTCGTGGAATTCGTCGAAGATCACCGCCGAGACACCGGGCAATTCCGGGTCATCGAGGATCATGCGGGACAGCACGCCTTCGGTGACGACCAGGATCTTCGTCCGCGCCGAAGTGCGGTTCTCCATGCGCATGGCGTAGCCCACCGTGCCGCCGGGTTCTTCGCCGAGCAATTCGGCCATGCGGCGGGCGGCGGCTCGGGCGGCGAGCCGGCGCGGTTCGAGGAGCACGATCCGGCCTTGCCCCAGCCATGGCGCATCGAGCAGCGCCAGCGGCACCAGCGTGGTCTTGCCGGCGCCTGGCGGCGCCACCAGCACGACGCTGTTGCGCCGCGAGAGTGCTTCGCCGAGTGCCGGCAGCACAGCTGTCACCGGAAGCTCCGGCAGGGATTTCGTCGTCATCTGGCCCGCATATCAGCGGTCGCGGTCACCATGCAACTTGCGCGGCCGGTGCGCGGTCAAAGCCTGGTGCGCGAAAACGGATTCCAGCGCACGGTGCCGAGCCTCACCTCTTCGCGCACCATCGTCAGCAAGCCGGAGGCGCCGACCACCGCCAGGCCGACCAGTGACAGCCAGTCGGGATATTCCTGGAAGAACAGCGCGCCGAGGATAACCGCCCAGACGATCTGCGAGTAATGCGTCGGCGCGATACGATTGGCGGGCGCGTATTTGACCGCAAGAAGTTGCAGCAGCTGCCCGCCGGCGGTGAAGACGCCGGCCAGCATCAGCCAGACCAGTTGGCCGAGACCAGGGAGCGAGAACGACGTCGTGGCCGCGCCGACGCCGTTGAAGACCAGGCCATAGCCGACCAGCGCGCCGAGAATGGTCGTGCGCTTTTCCTGCTGGGCCAGCGAGCGCATCAGGATGACGCTGGTGGCGGCGAGGAAGGCATTGGCGAAGGCGGCGAGATGGCCGAGATGCAATTCGCGAAAGCCCGGCCGCACCACCAGCATGACGCCGACGAAGCCGGCGACGACGGCCAGCCACCGCCAGGGACCGACCCTCTCCTTCAGGATGACCGTCGACAGGATGGTGACCAGCAACGGCGCCAGGAAGATCAGCGCGTAGACTTCCGCCAGCGGAATGGTGGTGAAGGCAAAGACGCTGAGCACGCCCGACGCGATGCCCGCCAGGGCGCGGGCCTGCACCGCCCAGGGCCTTTTGGTGCGCCAGGCGTCGCGCCAGCGTTCGTCGCTGGGCCTGGTGAAGAACAAAAAGCAGCCGGCAAACAAAGTCGAGAAGAAGCCGATCTCGAAGACGGTGAACTGCCCGCCCAGGCTCTTGATGACGGCGTCGCTGAACGAATAGCTTGCATAGGCGATGAGAGCGAGCAGGATTCCGTTCGGCATACCATTTCCGGGAGAGAAGACGTGAAGATACTGGCGCTGGGGGCGCATCCCGACGACATCGAGATATTCATGTTCGGTACGCTGGCCGCCTATGCCGCGCAAGGCGCAGAGCTTTATTTTGCGATAGCCACCGATGGTGCCAAGGGCGGCAGGGGCGACCCGAAGGCGCTTGCACGCTTGCGGCGCGAGGAAGCGGCCAGGGCGGCGGGCCTGCTCGGCGTCGAGCCGCGTTTCCTCGATTTCCCCGACGGCGCGCTCATCGCTGATGCCGCGTTCATTGCCGTGCTGAAGGCGCTGATCGGCGAGGTGAGGCCCGACCTCGCGATCACCCACGCGCCCTACGATTATCATGGCGACCATCGCGCCCTGTCCGACGGCGTGCGCATCGCGGCGTCCTTCGCGGTGCCTGTGTTGCATGCCGACACGCTCGGCGGCACCGGTTTTTCGCCGACGCATTATGTCGAGATCTCGCATCATTGGGACATCAAGGCGAAGGCGATCCGCGCGCACCAGTCGCAGGGTCCGGAGCACTATGTGCACAGGGCGCGCCTCCAGAACGAATTTCGCGCCGGCCAGTGCAATGGCGCTTCCGGCGCGCTGGCTGAGGCCTTCCGCTTCGAGCCGACGTTTCCTTTCGCCGATATACGCGCCCTGTTGCCGCCGGCGCCGCCGATCCGGCCGCTGACGGCAAGCCCGGGCCTCGCCGACCCGGCCGGCTGACCGCGGCGGGCCACAGCGCCCGGCGGTCATTTCCCAACGATTTCAATCACCCGTTTCGCCATGCTGCGGCGCAGCAACGAATTCGCTTGCGTTGTTTAGTAAAAAGAGCATCACTAAACAAATTACTAAACATCGGCGGCGCATCGCGCGCCATGGCGACGCATAGCGCGCCTTGTTTAGGCCCTCGGAGGAGCGAGGGTTGAGGGCTCTTGAAACCGTCATCCGGACGCGTTTCGCAAATGGGAGGTAAGGCATGAAATCGACCCTGAAACTGGCGTTGGGACTGGCCTCGGCGATCTTTGCGTCGACAGCCGTCTCGAACGTCGCGCATGCGGAAGACCTGACGCTGTGCTGGGCGGCCTGGGATCCGGCCAACGCGCTCGTGGAACTGTCCAAGGACTTCACCAAGGAAACCGGCATCGGCATGAAGTTCGAGTTCGTGCCGTGGACCAATTACGCCGACCGCTTCCTCAACGAGCTCAACTCGCACGGCAAGCTCTGCGACCTGATCATCGGCGACAGCCAGTGGATCGGCGGCGCCGCCGAGAACGGCCATTACGTCAAGCTGAACGACTTCTTCGACAAGGAGAAGATCAGCATGGACGATTTCGTGCCGGCGACCGTGGTCGGCTATTCCGAATGGCCGAAGAACACGCCGAACTACTGGGCGCTGCCGGCGATGGGCGACGTCGTCGGCTGGACCTATCGCAAGGACTGGTTCTCGCGACCGGAGCTGCAGAAGGAATTCAAGGAAAAATACGGCTGGGAACTTGGCCCACCCAAGACCTATGACCAGCTGATGCAGATCGCCGAATTCTTCCAGAAGCGGCAGATCGACGGCAAGACGGTCTATGGCGCCTCGATCTATACCGAGCGCGGCTCGGAAGGCATCACCATGGGTGTCACCAACGTCCTCTATGACTACGGCTTCGACTATCAGAACCCGAACAAACCTTACGACATGAAGGGTTTCGTCAACTCGGCGGACGCGGCCAAGGGCCTCGAATTCTACAAGAAGCTCTATGATTGCTGCACGCCGCCCGGCTCGTCGAACGTCTACATGGGTGAATCGGCCGACGCCTTCAAATCCGGCCAGGTTGCCCTGCACATGAACTTCGCCTTCACCTGGCCCGGCCTCTACAAGGACGAGAAAGTAGGCGGCGACAAGATCGGCTTCTTCGCCAATCCCGCCGGCCCGAAGGGACATTTCGCCCAGCTCGGCGGCCAGGGCATCTCGGTGGTGTCCTATTCCGACAAGCAGGAATCGGCGCTGAAATACATCAAATGGTTCGCCAACAAGGACGTGCAGGCAAAATGGTGGGCGCTGGGCGGCTACTCCTGCCTCAATGCGGTGGTGAACGACCCCAAGTTCCCGGCCAGCCAGCCCTATGCGTCGACGTTCCTGGAATCGATGGCGATCGTGAAGGACTTCTGGGCCGAGCCGAGCTACGCCACGCTTTTGCAGGCGATGCAGAAGCGCGTTCATGACTATGTGGTGGCCGACAAGGGCACCGCGCAGGAAGCGCTCGACAGTCTGGTCAAGGACTGGACGCAGACCTTCCAGGACGATGGCAAGATGTAGTCGGGGCAAGATGTAAGGCTCCTCCCGAGCCAGACCGACGCGTCCCGTGCCGCCCTTGGCACGGGACGCAGTTCAGATAAATTCCATCATCGAGACTGACCCGTGACCGAAGCAGGACTGACCATGCTCAATCGGACTGCGGACAACGTTGCCCGGGCGACACCGGAACCGTTGGCCAAGAAGATCCGGGGCATCAGCGACAAGGGCCTCGCCTGGCTGTTCATCTCGCCGACGATCCTTTTGCTGTTGGCCATCAACATCTTCCCGCTGTTCTGGGCGATCTATCTCTCCTTCACCAACTACCGCGCCAACCGCCCCAACGAGGTGGTGAAGAATCTGGGGCTCGCAAACTACCAGCGCATCCTTGGCGACCAGGACATCTGGATCGCCATGCAGACGACGGCGCATTTCGTGTTCTGGACGATCCTCCTGCAGACCGTCATCGGCTTCACGCTGGCCTGGCTGATCGACCGCAAGTTCCGCGGCCACGCCTTCTGGACCACCATCATCCTGGTGCCGATGATGCTGTCGCCGGCGGTGGTCGGCAATTTCTGGCGCTTCCTCTACGAGCCGCAGATCGGGCTGTTTTCCTATGTCGTCTCGTTCGTCACCGGCATTCCGCCGACGAATGTGCAGATGCTTTCCAATGTCGAGCTGGCGCCGTGGTCGATCATCATCGTCGACACCTGGATGTGGACGCCCTACGTGATGCTGATCTGCCTCGCCGGCCTGCGCTCGATTCCCGAATACATCTACGAGGCGGCCGAGGTCGACCGCGCCTCCAACTGGCGGCAATTCTGGTCGATCACACTGCCGATGGCGCTGCCCTTCATCATGCTGGCGGTGCTGTTTCGCGGCATCGAGAACTTCAAGATGTTCGACATGGTCAACCTTTTGACCGGCGGCGGACCCGGCTCGACCACCGAGGTCGCCTCGATCACGCTGAAGCGGCAGGCCTTCGAGAGCTGGCGCACCGGCTATTCCTCGGCCTTCGCCATCATCCTGTTCGTCGCGGTGTTCGGGCTGGCCAACATCTACGTCAAGGCGCTCAACAAGGTGAAGCAGAGATGAGCCTGACCACCGCCCATTCCGTCGTCGCACCGTCGTCGAACGCCAAGCTGATCGCCGGCACGATCATCATAGCCTATGCGCTGATCTCGATCGTGCCGCTCTTGTGGATCTTCGCCACCAGCTTCAAGACGCCACCGGACTCGATCGCCTATCCGCCGAAAATCGTCTTCCAGCCGAGCATCGAGGGCTATTGCAACCTGTTCACGACCCGCACCCGGCAAACGCCGGAATACATCAACTCGCTCGGACCGGCGACCGGCTTCTGCGACGAGACCGTGCGCAAGCGCAACATGGTTATCGCCGGGCCGTCGAACTTCCTGCCGCGCTTCGTCAACTCGCTGATCATCGCCTTCGGCTCGACCTTCTGCGCGGTGTTCCTCGGCACGCTGTCGGCCTATGGCTTCTCGCGCTTCAAGGTGCCTTTGGCCGACGACCTTCTGTTCTTCATCCTGTCGACGCGCTTCATGCCGCCGATCGCGGTGGCGATCCCGATCTACCTGATGTATCGCGAGCTCGGCCTCTCCGACACCGCGCTCGGCATGATCCTGCTCTACACGGCGGTCAATGTCTCGCTCGCGGTCTGGCTGCTCAAGGGCTTCATCGACGAGATCCCGCGCGAGTACGAGGAGGCCGCGATGATCGACGGCTACACGCGGCTGCAGGCCTTCTGGCGCACCGTGCTGCCGCAGGCGACCACCGGCATCGCCGCGACCGCCATCTTCTGCCTGATCTTTGCCTGGAACGAATATGCGTTCGCCGCCCTGCTCACCTCCGGCACGGCGCAGACCGCGCCGCCCTTCATCCCAACCATCATCGGCGAAGGCGGCCAGGACTGGCCGGCGGTGGCCGCCGGCACGACGATCTTCCTGGTGCCGATCCTCGTCTTCACCATCCTGCTCCGCAAGCAACTCTTGCGCGGCATCACCTTCGGCGCGGTGCGCAAATGATTGGTGTGAGAACAAGTCGACCCCCACTCCGTCGAGCTTCGCTCGACACCTCTCCCCCGATCGACGGGGGAGAGGAAGGGCGCGAAATTCATTCAGCCAGGTTCCCTTCCTCTCCCTCCGGAGGGGGGAGAGGTGGCGCTGCGAAGCAGCGACGGAGTGGGGGGAACACCTGGCAACCATCTCTCCCCGTAACCGGGGAGAAGGAAGGGAGGAACGCATGAACCGCTCTGTTGCCTCCAAGCGCTCCTCTTGGCCGCGCTGGGCAAGGCGCGGGCTGATGGAAAACATCGCGACCGCGATCATCGCGATCGGCTTCCTGATGCTGTTCCAGCCCTTCGCGCTGTCGCTCTATACCTATTCCTTCATCACCATGCTTGCCGGCACGGTGATGTTCATCATCGTCTCGAAATTCCCGGAATAACGATGGCCGAGATCCGTGTTCAGAACCTGAGGAAGGCCTTCGGCGCATTCGTCGCCGTGCAGGATTCCAATTTCGTCGTCGAGGACGGCGAGTTCTTCGTCATGCTCGGACCGTCCGGTTGCGGCAAGACGACGACGCTTCGCATGATCGCCGGCCTCGAGCTGCCGACCGGCGGCAAGATCCTGCTCGGCGGCGAGGACGTCACCATGCGCCGGGCGCGCGAGCGCGACATCGCCTTCGTCTTCCAGCTCTTCGCGCTCTACCCACATATGAATGTGCGCAAGAATATCGGCTTCCCGCTGCTGGCGCAGGGTATGCCGGCGGCAGAGATCCGCGCCAGAGTCGAGGAGACCGCGAAGCTGTTGCGCATCGACCACCTGCTCGACAAATCCGTCTCCGGCCTCGCCGGCGGCGACCGCCAGCGCGTCGCGCTCGGCCGCGCCATCGTGCGGCGTCCAAAGTGTTTTCTCATGGACGAGCCGCTCGGCACTTTGGACACCGAATTCCGTGACCTCATGGTCCATGAGCTGCGCGAGCTGCACAACCGAATCCACGCCACGACCGTCTATGTCACGCATGACCAGATGGAAGCGATGTCGATGGCCGACAAGATTGCGGTGATGAACCACGGCGTCATCGAACAGTTCGGCACGCCGCGCGAGATCTACGACCGCCCGGCGACGATGTTCGTGGCCGATTTCATCGGCTCGCCGCCGATGAATTTCCTGAAGTTCGGCGGCGGGCTTGCCAAGGGCGCCAAGGAGATCGTCGTGCAGGGCGCCAAGGTGATGGTGCCGGAGGTGCGCGAGGACATCGCGCCCGCCGACATGGCACTCGGCATCCGGCCCGAGCACATCCGCTTCGACGACGCCTCGAAGCTGCGCGGCGCGATCTACGGCACCGAATATCTCGGCACCACGCAGATCGTCGCCGTCGAGACGGCCGACGGCATCATCAAGGCGCGCGTGCCGGCCGGCATCCATCTCAGCCCCGGCGAACAGGTCGGGCTGGCCTTGAGCAGCGCCCGGCTGTCGCTGTTCGACAAGGGTTCCGGCCGCGCGGTCGGGACCGCCATGCATGATCAGGCAGCGGAGGCGCGCCATGGCTGATGTCCGTATCCAGGGCGTGACCAAGAGTTTCGGCGACACCGTCGCGATCAACGATCTCGACCTCGCCATCAAGGACGGCGAGTTCGTCGTGTTGCTCGGGCCGACCGGCGCAGGCAAGACGACGGCGCTGAGGCTGATCGCCGGGCTGGAACGGCCGGACAGCGGCACGATCCACATCGGTGGCCATGATGCGACGGCGCTGTCGCCGGCCGAGCGCGACACCGCCTTCGTCTTCCAGCAATATTCGCTCTACCCGCATCTTTCAGTGTTCGACAACCTGGCGTTCCCGCTGCGCTCGCCGGCGCGGCGGTTTCCGGAGGAAGCGGTGCGCCGCCGTGTCGAGGACGTGGCGCGTATGGTGCGCATCGACCACAAGCTCGACAATCGCTCGACGAAATTGTCTGGCGGCGAGATGCAGCGCGTCGCCATCGGCCGCGCGCTGGTGCGCAAGCCGGCGATCTACCTGATGGACGAGCCGCTGTCCTCGCTCGACGCCAAGCTGCGCGCCGATCTCCGGCTGGAGCTCAAGCGCATCCAGTCCGAGCTCGGCGCGACCATGCTCTATGTCACGCACGACCAGATCGAGGCGATGACCATGGCCGACCGCATCGGCATCCTCGCCGACGGCGTGCTGGTGCAGATCGGCACGCCGCGGGCGATCTATTCCGAGCCGGCGAACCTGCATGTCGCGGCCCGCCTCGGCCAGCCTGCGATCAACCTTCTGCCGGCCGGGCTGCTGCCCGACGGCGGCGCGCCGACCGGAACGACGACGATCGGCGCCCGCACCGAGCATCTGGCGATCGAGAGGGCGATGAACGGCCATGCCGACGGCGTCGTCGACTGGGTCGAGCATCTCGGCGACCAGAACCACCTGCATGTGACGGTGGGGGCGAAGAAGCTTGTGACGCTGACCGACCCCGACACGCCGCTCGCGAAGGGAGACAAGGTGACGATCCGCTACATCGCGCCGCTCTATTTCGGCCCGGACGGGCAAAGACTGATGTAACCGGCTCGCGCCACATAATTGCAAACCGCCCTATACGCACACTGATCGACGACCGCAGATACGGACTGGACGAAATCCATGAAGCACTTTTTCAACCGCAAGGACACGATCGTCACCGAGGCGCTGGATGGCTTCCTGGCCACGGCGGGGTCGGGCGCGCTCGCCCGCCTCGACGGCTATCCCGAGATCAAGGTCGTGCTGCGCGCCGACTGGGACAAGACGAAGGTGGCCGTGGTTTCGGGCGGCGGCGCCGGGCATGAACCGTCGCATGCGGGCTTCGTCGGCGCCGGCATGCTGACGGCGGCCGTCTCCGGCGAGATCTTCGCTTCGCCGAGCGTCGAGGCGGTGCTGGCGGCGATCCGCGCCACGACCGGCCCCGCCGGCTGCCTGCTGGTCGTCAAGAACTACACCGGCGACCGGCTCAATTTCGGTCTGGCGGCCGAGAAGGCGCGCGCCGAGGGCCTGACGGTCGAGATGGTGATCGTCGGCGACGACATCGCGCTGCCCGACATCGCGCAGCCGCGCGGCGTCGCCGGCACGCTGTTCGTGCACAAGATCGCCGGGCATTTGTCCGAAAGCGGCCGGGATCTGGCGTCGGTCGCTGCCGCGGCGCGCGCGGCCGCGAAGGACATTGTTTCGCTCGGCATTTCGCTCTCCTCCTGCTCGATCCCCGGACAGGCGCATGAGGAGCGCTTCGGCGCCAATGACGGCGAGCTGGGCCTCGGCATCCACGGCGAGCCGGGCGTCGAGCGCATCGCCCTGGAGGCCGTCAGCAAGCTGGTCGCCATCATGGCGGAACGCCTCGCGGCGCGGCTCGATCCGCACGGCCGTTACGCTCTGCTGATCAACAATCTCGGATCGGTGCCGCCGCTCGAAATGTCGCTCATCGCCAATACCGTGCTCGCCTCGCCGCTGGCGAAGGCGGTGGCGCTGACCGTAGGCCCCGGTCACCTGATGACCGCGCTCAACATGAACGGCTTTTCGCTGTCGCTGCTCAGGTTGGACGCGGAGCGCGAGGCGGCGCTCAAGGCGCCGGTCGGCCCGCACGCCTGGCTGCCGGCCAAGCCGGTCCGCGCCCCGGTCGTCGTGGCGATGGCCAGGCCCGCCATCGGCGCAACCACCAGGCCCGCCAGCCGCGATGTGGCCGCGGAGCGGCTGATCACAGCCGTCTGCCAGAAGCTGATCTCGCTCGAAGAGCCCCTCAACGCGCTCGACGCCAAGGCAGGCGATGGCGACACCGGCTCAACCGTGGCGACGGGGGCGCGCAGCGTCCTCGAGCGCATCGACACGCTGCCGCTTGCCGATCGCGCCGCGACCGCCGCCACGATCGGCGATACGCTGGGCACGTCGATGGGCGGTTCCAGCGGCGTGCTTTTGTCGATCTTCTTCACCGCCGCGTCACAGTCGCTCGGCAGCGGCGCCTCGCTTGGCAAGGCCTTGCTCGCCGGGCTTGACCGGATGACTTTCTACGGCGGCGCCAAGGTCGGCGACCGCACCATGGTCGATGCGCTGGAGCCAGCGCTGAAAGCCCTCGATGCTACCGGGCTGGAAGCGGCCGCAAAAGCAGCGCGACAGGGCGCCGAGGCGACCGCCGCGATGCGGAAAGCCAAGGCCGGCCGTTCCGCCTATATCGGCAGCCAGCTCGACACAGCGGATCCAGGCGCCTTCGCGGTCGCCGAAGTCTTCGCTGCCGTGGCGACGCTGTTCGCCCCGGCCTGAAGGACAGACGATGGCCGCATCCGATTTCTCCCGATTGATCGCGGCGGCGGCCGATACGATCGCGGCGCATGCCGAGGAATTGACCGCGCTCGACCAGGCGATCGGCGATGGCGATCACGGGCTGAACATGAAGCGCGGCTTCGAGGCGGTGCGCGCCGAGGCGGACGCCTTCGCGGCCAAACCGCTGCCCGAGGCGCTGAAGGCGGTGGGAACCAAGCTGGTGATGACCGTGGGCGGCGCCTCCGGGCCCCTGTTCGGCACGCTGTTCATGGCGCTCGGCAAGGACCTGCCGGCAGCACCCGATCGCAACGGGCTTACGGTGGCGCTGGGCAAGGCGATCGAGGCGGTCGCGGCGCGCGGCAAGTCGCAGCCGGGACAAAAAACCATGCTCGACGTGCTGCAGCCGGTGTATGAGGCGCTGGCGCAAGGCAGGACGGCTACCGAAATCGCCAATGCAGCCGACAAGGCGGCGGAGGCCACCGTGCCGATGAAAGCCCTGCGCGGACGCGCCTCCTTCCTGGGGGAGCGCTCGATCGGGCATATGGACGCCGGAGCGCGCTCGACCGCGCTTCTGGTGCGCGCAGTCGCCGAAACTGTCGAGGGTATTTGATGAGCAATGTCGGTATCGTCATCGTGTCGCATTCGCCCCTGGTCGCCGAGGGCACGGCCGACATGGTGCGCCAGATGGTAGGCGACGAAGTGCCGCTTGCATGGTGCGGCGGAAACGGCCATGGCGGGCTCGGCACCAGCGTCGAGGCGATCATGGGCGCGATCGACAAGGCCTGGTCGGAAGCAGGCGTCGCCATATTGGTCGATCTCGGCGGCGCCGAGACCAACTCGGAGATGGCCGTCGAGATGATCGGCGAGCCGCGCTCCCACAGAATAGTCGTGTGCAACGCGCCGATCGTCGAGGGCGCGGTGATGGCGGCAACCGAATCCTCCGGCGGCGCCTCGCTCAAGGAAGTGGTGGCGACGGCGCATGAATTGTCGCCGTCGTGAACGAACGGGAACCGACCGAATGTCCGCATCCGCCGAAGCAACGGTCCTGATCACCCACGCGGTGGGCCTGCATGCGCGCCCTTCGGTGAAGTTCACCAAGCTCGCCAAGTCGTTCGCGGCCGAGGTGGAAGTGGCGGTGGCGGCGAACGGCCCCTGGTTCGACGCCAAGAGCATCGTCAAGGTGATGGCGGCGAAGGCGCCGAAAGGCACCCTGCTGCACATCCGCGCCAAGGGCGACGGCGCGCGCGAGGCGGTCGGCGCCCTGGTCGACCTGGTGCGGCGCGACTTCGACGAGGATAAGGACCATGCCCGGTCCGCTTGATGCCAGCCAACCCGGTTCCCCGACCACAAGGAACGCGGACCATGCGCATTGAGGGTGTTCCAGCCTCGGCCGGTTATGCCGAAGGCTCGCTGTTCGACCTCGACCAGCCTCCGGCCGGTTACGAAGCCAAGGCGGGAGCGGCGGAAGAGAGAGCCGCGCTGGAGGGGGCGATCGGCAAGGCCGTCGGTCGGCTGGCGGCGCTGATCGAAACCGCCGATGGCGACGCCGCCGGCATCCTCGAATTCCACATCGCCATGCTGGAGGACGACGCGCTGGGTGGTCCGGCCTTCGCGTCGATCGCTTCCGGGCAGCCGGCTGACGCCGCCTGGCGCGCGGCGCTGGACGGCGAGATCGCCGGCTACGAAGCGTCGGACCAGGACTATTTCCGCGCCCGCGCCGCGGACCTGCGCGACATTCGCGACCAGGTGCTGCGGGCGCTGAGCGAGGACAGCGAGGCCGCGGCGCCCCCGGGCGCGATCCTCTATGGCGAGGACATCGCGCCGACGCGCTTCCTCGAAACCGATTGGAGCAAGGGCGGCGGCATAGCGCTCAGGCGCGGCAGCGCCGCCAGCCACGTCGCGATGCTGGCGCGCTCGCGCGGCGTGCCGATGGTCGTCGGTCTCGGCGCTGCAGCCGAATCGCTAACAGGCGTCGCGCTGCTCGATGCCGAGCGCGGCGGGATCGTCTTTTCGCCGTCGCCGGCCGAGATCGAAGCCTTCCGGCAAGCCGCCGCCTCCTTCGCCGACCGCCAGGGCGCGGCGCGGACATTCCTGACGGAGCCGGCGGCGACCAAGACCGGCACCGCCGTGCGCGTCCAGGTCAACATCGCCTACCCTACCGACGTCGAAGGCATCGATATCGCGACCTGCGACGGCGTCGGCCTGATGCGGACCGAATTCCTGTTCGGCAAGGCTCTGCCGGACGAGGAGACGCAATATCACGCCTACCGCAAGGTACTGGAATGGGCCGGCGACAAACCGGTGACCATCCGCACCGTCGACGCCGGCGGCGACAAGCCGGTACCGGGTTTCACGGTCGAGGAGACCAATCCTTTCCTCGGCCTGCGCGGCATCAGGTTGTCACTGGCGCGACGCGACATCTTCCGTGTGCAGATACGGGCATTGCTGCGCGCCGCCATCCACGGCAATCTGAAGGTGATGTTCCCGATGATCGCCACGCCTGACGAGTACGCCCAAGCCGCCGCGCTGTTCGCCGGGGAGCAGGCCGCGCTTGCCGCCGAGGGCGTCGCGCACAGGCTGCCGCCGCTCGGCATCATGGTCGAGGTGCCGTCCGTGGCGCTGGCGCCGGAGGCCTTCGCCGATGTCGCCTTCTTCTCGATCGGCTCCAACGACCTGACGCAATATGTGATGGCGGCCGCGCGCGACAATGCCGCGGTCGCGCATCTCAACTCCGTCCGTCACCCGGCGGTGCTACGGCTGATCGCTGCGGTTGCCGACTTCGGACGCGAGAAAGCTATTCCGGTCAGCCTGTGCGGCGACGCGGGCGGCGATCCGGCAGCCATCCCGGCGCTGCTCGAGGCCGGCCTGCGCGACCTGTCGGTCGCGCCAACGCAACTCGCCATGGCCAAGGCGGCCATTGCGGATGTTGCGGTGTAGGTGCGGCATGGCCATGACCGAAAAGATCCCGGAAGCTGGCTCGGAAGAGGCGATCCGCGCCTACAAGACGATCCTGTCGCAGGTGATCGACCAGCGCCCGTCCGGCATGCGCCAGCGCCTGGCCGATGCGCTCGGCAAGCACCGCAGCTTCGTCACGCAGATTTCCAGTCCGGCCTATTCGATCCCGATCCCGTCAAAGCATCTGCCGTCCATCTTTTCCGTCTGCCATTTCAGCCAGGCGGAGCGCGACCAGTTCATGGCCGCCTATCACCAGGCGCATCCCGGCAAGGTGCCCGCGGCCTCCGGGCAGCGCAGGACACGCCATGTCTCGCTGATCGTGCCGGATTTCGGCGACGACAGGCAGAACGCCGCGCTCGACCGGGCGATCAACGAATTCATCCAGAAAATAACCAGCATCGCCGGCAAGGGCAGCGGCTGACTTTTTGTTGCCGGGCTGTTTGGGAGGACGCCATGAAGAAATTTTTAAACGCCGTGGACACGGTCCTGACCGAGAGCCTCGATGGCTTCGCCGCGGCCCATGCCGACATCCTCGTGCTGGGCGAAGAACACAAGTTCATCCGCCGCAGGGAATTGAAGCCAGGCAAGGTGGCGCTGGTCTCGGGCGGCGGCTCCGGCCACGAGCCGCTGCATGGCGGCTTTGTCGGCCATGGCATGCTGGACGCCGCCTGCCCCGGCCAGGTCTTCACCTCGCCGACGCCCGACCAGATGCTGGCCGCCGTTCAGGCCGTCGACACCGGCGCCGGCTGTCTGTTCATCGTCAAGAACTACGAAGGCGATGTGATGAACTTCGACATGGCGGCCGAGATGGCGGATGGTGTGCTGCAGGTGGTGACCAATGACGACGTCGCGGTCGAGAATTCGTCCTACACGACCGGACGGCGCGGTGTTGCCGGTACGCTGGTGGTGGAAAAAATCGTCGGCGCCGCCGCCGAGCAAGGCATGCCTCTGCCCGCGCTCAAGGCGCTGGGCGACCGCGTCAACGCCGCGACGCGCTCGATGGGCGTGGCGCTGACCAGCGGCACGGTGCCCGCCGCTGGCAAGCCGACCTTCGAGATCGGTGACGGCGAGATGGAATTTGGCGTCGGGATCCACGGCGAACCCGGCCGGCGCCGCGACGCGCTGAAGAGCGCCGACGCCATCGCCGAAGAGGTCTGCGCAGCGATTGCCGGCGACCTCGGCAATCGCGCCAAGGGGCCGGCGCTGCTGTTCGTCAACGGCTTCGGCGGCACGCCGTCGATGGAGCTTTATCTGATGTACAACAGCGCCCGCAGGATTTTCGAGAAGCAAGGCGTGACGGTTATCCGCTCGCTGGTCGGGTCCTACGTGACCTCGCTCGACATGGCAGGATGCTCGATCACGTTGACCATGCTGGACGATGAAACGTCAGCACTTTGGGACGCGCCGGTCCACACGGCAGCACTGCGCTGGGGGATGTAGCCGGCTTCAGCCAAACTGAAGCCGCTAACGCCTCAAAGCACCTTCGACTGCCCGCCGGCAACCAGGCTCGACAATTTTCCAGCCTTGCGCAGCACAGGCGCCTCATACTTCTTCTTCGTCATTTCCAACCCTCCGGATCGAATCCAGAGAATGGACGATCGGCGCGGAAAGTCAAACTCACAAGCCGTTCTGCCGCCACACACTGGCTTCCAGCCTGCTTTTCTGTAAGTTTGCCTCGTTCCTATCGTTCGAACGCCAACCGGATTGATGCTGCCTTCTCTTGCGCCTGCCGATGAAAAACTGCTGCTGACCTTCGCCGATCCCGAGGCGCCGGTTGCCATTGGCAACGGCCTTGCGGCAAAAACCCTGCTGGCGCTGCTCGCCAACGCAGCGTTCCATGGCGTGCTGCCGATCATGCTGCGCAAACTCCGGGAAATCGGCGACGCCCGACTGCCGCAGGACGCAGCCTTGCAGCGGAAATTGTCGGAGTTGCGCGACGAAGCGACGATCGCCACCGGCCAGTCGATGTTGTTGCAGTATCACGGCGACCGCATCATGAAAGCGCTCGCTGCAAAAGGCGTGCCGGCCCGGATCGTCAAGGGACCGGTGTTCGCGCGCAAGCTCTATCGCCATGTAGCCGACCGTCCCTTCACCGACATCGACATCCTTGTCGACCCCGCCAGCATCGAGGAGGCCAACAAGACCATCTGCGAATGCGGCTTCGAGCTCGGCAGCGACGAGGCCGAGTCGCACGAATTGCAGGAATTCAAATGGCTGGAGAAAGACAACTCCAGCCTGCTGATCGAATTGCACGGCAACCTTGTGCATGACACCGGCATGCGGCGCCGCCTGTCGCTCGGGTTCCGGGAGCTGCAGGTGATCGACGACGGCGAAACCGACACGCCGGCCGCGCTGCTCACCATCGCCATCGTCCACGCCGCCGGCGGCCACAAGTTCCACCGCTTGCAGCTCTGCGTCGACGTGCTGCAAGGCGTGCGGGCGCTGAAATCGCCTCAAGAGGAAGCGCGGCTGCTCGATGCCGCGCGCATGACCGGCATCGAGCTCGAGCTGGCGACGGTTCTCAACGTCACCGGACGCCTGTTCGGCGCGCCACGCGCGATCGAGCTTGCCAACCGTATCAAGCCGGATCTCTCGATACGGCTGGCGAAATGGCTCATCACCGGCAACATGCTGCTTCGGGTCAATTCCCGCGAAAAGCTGCGCTCGCGCCTCAGCCGCGACGCCTTCCGCTGGGTGCAGAGGCTGGCACGGCCGCGACCGTATCCAGCCTGAGCCCGGCATGGAGAAGCCGCTCTCGGCCGTGTTCGTCACCGAGGTTTCTTCCGTCACCGCGCCCATGCTTGCGCGTTGGGCAAACAGCGGCCACCGCATCGTTGCCGTTGTGGTGCCTGGCCCACGTGCCGGCAAACGCTTCAGCTTCAGTGTGCTCCGCCGTCGCCTGCGGCGACGGTTTGCGCTGATATCTCATCCCGGACACGCCATACCCGCGCTGATCGAATTCAGCCCGCCCTACGACTGGGATACGCTCGGGCCGCGGCTCAGCGCATCTGGCGCCGATCTCTTGATCTGTTTCGGCTACGGCAAGCGGATCCCGCGAACCGTGCTGGAGCTGTTTCCAAACGGCGGCCTCAACCTGCATCCCGCGCTTCTGCCGCACTATCGAGGCCCTCATCCAATCCACCGACTGGTTATCGACCAGACGCATGAGGCCCATGGCGGCGTGACCTTGCACGAGATGACGTCCGGCTTCGACGAGGGCGACATCCTCGCGCAAATTGGCTTTGCCGCAGAGGATTGGCATTCGGCCGCAACGGTGAACCGGGCCCTGGCCGACGCGATGGCCGTGCTTGCGGCGGATGTTGCGCCTGAGTTTTGCCGCGGCAGGCTTGCCGGATCGCCTCAGCCGGATGGGGCATATGTCTGGGCGCAGATCGAGCGCGGTCCGTTGATCGTCGGCGCGCGATCGTCAAGCGAGCATGTCGCCCGGCTGTGCCGGATCGTCGGGTCGAGCGTTCCGGTTAGCGTCCTGATCGATGCAAAGCCGGTCCGGCTGGCTCAGCCGATTCGCCGCCTGGGACCACCCACGGGCGAAGCAGCGAAATACCGATGGGGACTGGTGGCGTTCGACTGCGCCGACGCGCGCGTCGTCCATCTGGCCTACAACAGGCTGTCCCGGCTGTTGTTGCGATGGCAGTCGAAACCCCGCTAGGCCCGGCGGGAACAGCGATCCTTCGACATCCGGCGTTTCGGCGCGAAGGATTGAACGCGCTTCAGCCGTGCAGCGTAGCCTGAATCAGCGCGGCCGCATCCGAGGGACTCGAGCCGACTTCCAGCGTGAAGGTCGGAACCGCCTTCACCAGGGTTGCGATCATCGCCATGCGCCTTTTCTGCAGCGACAGCAGGCCGGTCATGCCGGTCCTTACATTGTCGGTGGCCAAAGCCACCATGGCGTCGGTCCTGGCCATCGGCAGCAACCGGGTCTCGGTGTCCGCCGAGCGCGCAAGATGCAGGAGCGCTGCGACGGGCCTGGCGCACACATCCTCGACGCGGATGATTTCGCCGAGGCGGTCCAGCGAAACGGATTGCTCGCCCTCGGCGTCCCATGTTCCGCCCAGGAAAGGCGCGACGAAGGGCAGCATCGCCGCGGTGTTGCGGTGGACCTTCACCTTGCGCGGCATGCCCCAGGCCGTGATGCCCTGCCCGTTTGCATTGAGGATCATGACGTCGTCCGAGCAGAGGCCGAAGCCCTGCGATGCAAGCGCCAGCGATGTGGTCGACTTGCCTGTGCCGCTTGGCGCATGAATGAGAACCAGGCCGTCCTTTCCAGGCAAGGTGAGACCCGCTGTGTGCAGCATATGCTGGCCATCCGCATCGAGCGCGGCATCCAGCACCATCATCAGCAAGGTCCACTTGATCTTGCTGTCCGGATGGAGACGGATCTCGGCCCGGCCCTCGCCGTCGTGTATCGACACGGTCTGCTGGCCCGGAAAGACGAGATGGAACACGCTTCCGCAGTCGATCATGCGGCAATGGCCGTCCAGCGGCACTTCGCCGTCGAAAGCCAGCTTTCCTTCGGGGTTCTCCCGCAGATCAAGCGTCTCGAAGATATCGACACGAAAACCGGGCTCGACAGGCGCGTCCACACGCAGGGCGCCGAGCATCAGGTCGAAGCTCGGCCACAGATCGGCACGCGCGGCGGTGATGCCCAGGACCTGACCGTTGAGGTCGTAGCGGAAAGTCTGGTCGCTCAAGCGGCTGGCGCCTTCATCCTGACCGGGTGGCGGTAAATCTCCACCATGCCGGGCTGGCTGTCGCTGACCACCGGCTTGCCGTCGAGGCAGACCCAGCAGTGCGCCGACAGGCGAGGCTCGTGCATCGATCTGGCGTCGACGCCGAAACGCAGCTCCGGGTCGAGGCCGGCCATGCGCAGAAAGCGGAAGCCGAGCAGACCTTCCCGAAGGCATCTGCGGTCGCGCATCAGCCAAGGGCGCCGCACCGTTCGCTTGACGCGATGGACGATGTAGGTCGAGGGCAAGTCACGATAGGGTGCAGGCGACTGCAGCGGCGCCAGTTTCAACACGCCTTCGAAATCGCGCCGGCCGACCAGCACCGGCATCAGCCGGGCGCTGAGCCACAGATGGACGCGGAACAGGGCGCGCAGGACGGGTCCGTCGGCCATCACGCGCCCGGGTCGGCGAGGATGCCTTCAGCCACACCATATCCTGGTCGAGCGTTGCCTTGTCGATGTCGAACTCGTCCGACAGCAGGTCGACGATCTGGTCGAGATTGCGCGCGCCATCGACCTTGCCGAGGAAAGCCTCGGTCGTGTCGTTGCAGGTGTAAAGCTGGCCGCTGCGCGCCAGGAGCACGACGGCGCCGTCGCCGACATGCTGAACAGACGCATCGTCCGCCATGCGCAGCACCGTTTCAGAGCCGATTTCAGCCATCCGCCCGCTCCCTTCGCTGAAAAGCAATTAGCGCGGCACCGCGAGGCTGTCCATCGCCATGGATGGCGAAGCGGACGATCCGCTCCGCAGGCCTGTCCGTAGGGGGCGAATATTAGCGAGGTCTTGCCTTCCTGCCCTTGGGTAAGCTATGAGTCCGCCGGGTTTTGGGGAGTGATTTGTATGCGTTACAATTGGGAACGGGCTCCGACGGCGTTCGAGCGCCATCGGAAGGCGCTTGCGGCGGCCATCCTGATCGCCGGCGGCGTCGGGCTGATGCTGGCGGCGCTGCCGCTCTAGCCGGCTTCCATCACGGACGGTGACAGCGACGCTTCCGCTGGAGGCGTCGAGGGAAGACATTCGCCGGCGATGTCGACCAAAATGCAGGAAGACATGGCCGGCAGAAACGACTTAGGCTATTCCCAGACGGCAAAATGTTCTGGGAGGAATGCCGATGGCCTCACGCTACCGCGAAGTCTATGAGGGCTGGAAAAGCGACCCCATAGGGTTCTGGGCCGAGGCGGCGAAGGCCATCGACTGGTATAAGCCTGCCGAAAAGGTCTTCGATCCGGCGGAAGGCGTCTACGGCCGCTGGTTCGTCGGCGCCTCTTGCAATACCTGCTACAACGCAATCGACCGCCATGTCGCCGGCGGACGCGCCGACCAGCTGGCGCTGATTCATGACAGCGCCATCACCGGTACGATCCGGAAATTCACCTATGCCGAACTGAAGCGCGAGGTCGTCGCGCTGGCTTCGGTGATCAGGCATCGCGGCATCGACAAGGGTGACCGCGTCATCATCTACATGCCGATGGTGGCCGAAGCGGCCATCGCCATGCTCGCCTGCGCAAGGCTAGGCGCCGTGCATTCGGTGGTGTTCGGCGGCTTCGCCTCGCATGAGCTCGCCACCCGCATCGACGACGCCAAGCCGAAGCTGATCATTACCGCTTCCTGCGGGCTGGAGCCCGGCCGCGTCATCGCCTACAAGCCGCTGCTCGACAAGGCGATCGAGATGTCGAAGCACAAGCCCGACGCGTGCCTCATCCTGCAGCGCGAGCAACTGCGCTGCGAGATGAAGGACAATTACGACTTCGACTATGCGGATGCGGTTGCCCGGGAGCGGGCCGCCGGCGCCAATGTCGACTGCGTGCCGGTGCTGGCCACCGACCCGCTCTACATCATCTACACCTCCGGCACGACCGGCCAACCGAAAGGCATCGTGCGCGACAATGGCGGCCATATGGTCGCGCTGAAATGGACCATGGACAACGAGTTCGGCGTCAAGCCGGGCGAAGTTTTCTGGGCGGCTTCCGATGTCGGCTGGGTGGTCGGCCATTCCTACATCGTCTACGCGCCGCTCCTGCATGGCTGCACCAGCGTGCTGTTCGAGGGCAAGCCGATCGGCACGCCGGACGCCGGCACCTACTGGCGCGTGATCTCGCAGCACGGCGTGGTGGCGCTGTTCACCGCGCCGACCGCCTTCCGCGCCATCAAGGGGCAGGATCCCAAGGGCGAGTTCGTGCCGAAATACGACCTGTCGAAGTTCCGCACCCTGTTCCTCGCCGGCGAGCGTGCCGACCCCGAGACCATCAAATGGGCGGAACAGAAGCTCGACAGACCGGTGATCGACCATTGGTGGCAGACCGAGACCGGTTCGCCGATGACGATCAACCCGGCGGGCCTGGGGCTGTTGCCGGTGAAATATGG
Source organism: Mesorhizobium humile (assembly GCF_033977215.1). Taxonomy (NCBI): domain Bacteria; kingdom Pseudomonadati; phylum Pseudomonadota; class Alphaproteobacteria; order Hyphomicrobiales; family Phyllobacteriaceae; genus Mesorhizobium; species Mesorhizobium humile. The sequence continues at coordinate 584,376 of NZ_JAVIIV010000001.1, read as the reverse complement.
CTCGCCCGGGGTGCCGATGCCGGGCTACGACATCCGCATCCTCGACGATGCCGGACACGAAGTGCCGCGCGGGACGCTCGGCAACGTCGTGGTCAAGTTGCCGCTGCCCGCCGGCTGTCTGCCGACGCTTTGGAACGCCGATGCCCGCTTCCGCCAGGCCTATCTCGAGGAGTTTCCCGGCTACTACAAGACGGCCGACGCCGGCATGATGGACGAGGACGGCTACCTCTATGTCATGGCCCGCACCGACGACATCATCAACGTCGCCGGCCACCGGCTCTCGACCGGCGCCATGGAGGAGGTGCTGGCGGCGCATCCCGATGTCGCCGAATGCGCCGTCATCGGCATTGCAGATGCCTTGAAGGGCCAAGTGCCGCTCGGCTTCGTCGTGCTCAATGCCGGTGTCTCGCGCGATAGCGGCGCGATCGAAAACGAGGTTGTGGGGCTGGTGCGCGAGCGGATCGGCCCGGTCGCCGCCTTCAAGACCGTGGTGACGATCAAGCGGCTGCCCAAGACCCGCTCCGGCAAGATCCTGCGCGGCACGATGCAGAAGATCGCCGACAAGGAGGCATGGACGATGCCGGCGACCATCGACGATCCCGTGATCCTCGACGAGATCGCGGCGGCGCTGAAGGGGCGCGGCATCGGGGTATAGCCCCTCGGCAGACGCGTTAAGGACGAATTCACCAATTTATCCCGCACTGCGATCACTTGTTGTGCAACGCAGCAATAGACTTTAGACTTCGCGTGGGGGCCATACCGAAGGCACGGCATGGCTCAGCTCAAGAGGACATCGGCGGCGGCGACATCCTGCGTTTCCTGGCCGCCGTCATGGTGATGTTCCATCACTATGGCTTCTGGGTCTGGGCCTTCCCCTACGGCGTTTCAGCGCGCCACCGGCGGCATCCCGCCCCATCCCGAAATGGGTTTTGCCGGCTCCGCTTGGGATTCTGTGAAACGCTGACCCGCTCTGAACGCGGACGCCGACCGCCGTGCAAGAATGAGCCGGCTTGGGAGCGCCGGTGTGGAATTGTTTGCATCCGGCATGATATCGAGGCGCAAACCAGTGCAAATATCCGAGTCTCAATCCGTGAGTCTGTTCCAACGTTCGAGACGTCCTCGGCCCGCGCCACGCGAGCGCCTTGTCATGGACATGCGCGACACGGTCGTCTACGCGATCGGCGACGTGCATGGCTGCCACAAGGAACTGCTGGCGCTGGAAGCAAAGATCGAGCTCGACGCGCAACGGTTCAGCGGCCGCAAGATCATCATCATGCTGGGCGACTATATCGACCGAGGGCCGCACTCGCGGCGCGTGATAGAACATGTGATGGCGCCGCCGCCGAAAGGCTTCCAGCGCGTTTGCCTGGTAGGCAACCACGAGGTCGCGCTGCTCCTTTATCTCGACGGCTATCTTTCGCGCGAGCCCTGGCTCGGCTACGGCGCGCGCGAGACCCTGTTCTCCTACGGCGTCGACCCGGACCGCCTGGCAAGCCTCTACGGCTCGAACGAGCAGACGGACGCGCGCATCCGCGAGGCCATTCCCGCCAGCCATGTCGACTTCCTGCGCACGCTGCCGGCGATGGTCTGCTCCGAGGAATTCGTCTTCGTGCACGCCGGCATCCGGCCCGGTATCGCGCTGGAGGCGCAGGACGAGAACGATCTCCTCAACATCCGCGAGGAGTTCTTCCAGGCGGCCCATCGTCTCGACCGCTGGGTGGTCCACGGACACACGATCGTCGACGTTCCGACGCTTGACGGGCGCCGGCTCGACATCGACACCGGCGCCTTTCAGACCGGGCGGCTGACCGCGCTCAGGATCGTCGGCAAATACGGCCGGCTGCTGTCTTCACAAGATTAGGGCGGTTCGCCGTCTTAGGCTGAACCGCCCTATAGCTCTGTCTTTCGAAGGGAAAAACGCCTCAAGCAGCCTGTTTGGGGCGCGATTCCGACTTGTCCAAATAGTAGGACGAATAGCGGTCGAAGAATCTTTCCGAGCCGCCGAGCGAGCCGTATTTGGCCAGCTTCTTCAAATCGACCTTGTTGAGCACCGCGCCGATCACCTTGTTGGCGATATAGGGCTCCGATTCCAGCATCGAGCGCACCATGTTGCGCGGCGTGCGGCCCCATTCGGTGACCAGCACGAAGCCGTCAACCAGCGGCGCGAATGCCTTGGCGTCGACGACGGGGCCGAGCGGCGGCAGGTCGACGATGATATATTCGAACGTCTCCTTGGCGTTCTCGATGAAGCGCCGCATGCCGGCCGAGCCCAGAAGCTCGCTGGTGTGCGAGAACTGGCCGCGCAGCACAGCGGGGATGATCGCAAGCTTGGTCTGGCGGTCGACCTTGCCGACCGACTGCCATGTCTGGCCGTTGACCACCGCCTCCATCAAGCCCTGCTCGCTCTCCATGCCGAGGCTGCGGCTCAAGCCCGGATTGCGCAGGTCGCCGTCGATGAGCAAGGTCCTGGCGCCGTTGGCGGCGAGCAGGCCGGCAAGGTTCGCGGCCACCGTCGACTTGCCTTCGCCGGGCAGCACCGAAATGACGCCGATCACCCGGCTGCCGCGGTCTTCCATCACGACGTCGAAGGCGATCTTGGCGTTGCGCAGCGTCTCGGCGAACATCGAGGCCGGGGCGTCGATGCTGACACGCATGCGCGCCCGTCTCTCGGCGGCGGAGAGGCTGGCCACCTTGTCATCGACCGGCAGGTCGTCGGCCTTGGAATCCCTGGCCTTGCCGCCGCCGATCGTCGGCAGATAACCGAGGAATTTCAAACCGGCGCGGTCACGAATATCCTCGCCCGTCCTGAAGAAACGCTCGTTGAACTCGTTGAGACCGCCGAAGCCGGCGCCGAGCATCAGGCCGAGCACCAGCGACAGCGCCAGCACGCGCAAGGTGCGTGGGCTGGAGGCCGCGAGCGGCATCGTCGCGTCGGAAATGATGCGGACCTTGCCGACCGGGAAGGACTGCTGCTGCGAGGCTTCCTCATAGCGGCTGAGGAAGGTCTGGTAGAGCGTGGTCAGCGCCTGCGCCTGCTGGTCGAGCTCCTTGAGCTTCACCTGCGATTGGTTGTCGATCGAACTCTTGCCGGCGGCGGTGGAGATCTTGTCGCGCAGCGCCGTTTCGCGCGCCTGCGCCACTTCGTAATCGTTGCGGTAGCTTTCGGTGAGCTGCTTCAGCTGGCCGAAGATCTGCGCCGACACATCGGCCTTTTCCTTGGCCAGCGCGACCGCCTGCGGATGATCCTTGCCGAAATTCGTCTCGACGTCCTGCAGGCGTTTGGCAATGGCCAGATAGCGGGTCTTGAGCGCGATGATGACCGAGCTGCTCGGCTGGTCGGCCGCTATGGCCGAATCGTTGAAGGCGCTTTCGGAGCCGCTGTCGACGATCGCCTTATACTGCTGGTAGCGGGCGCTGGTGCGCGCGGTATCGGCCTGGGCGACGATGAGCTGGGCGTTGAGGTCGGCAAGTTGCTTGTCGCTCAGCAGCTGGCCGTCGCTGTTGGCGGAAAGACCGTGCTCGGCCCTGAACTTCTCGACCGCCAACGAGGCGGCCTGCGAGCTCTCGCGCAACTCGGTAAGTCGGCCCTGCAGCCAAAGGGCCGCGCGCTCGGTGGCGTCGAAGCTGGCGTTGAGCTGGTCGGCGAGGTAGGCATCCGCATAGGCCTTGGTGATGGCAGTGGCGAGTGCCGGGTCTGCCGCCTGGTAGCCGATGCTGATGACATTGCTGCGGCTGACGCGATCCGCCAACAGTCCGGTCTGCAGCACAAGAACCGCGTAGTCGTGGGTCGCGGTCTTGATCATGGCTTCGCGCGTCGCGGCATCGACATTCTGGATGCCGGGAATTTGGTCGGCCGAATTGCCGCGGAAATAGCCGACGATGCCGCGCAGAAACCCGATGCCCTTGGCCAGAGCCGATTGCGGCGGGCTCATGAAGTCCTGGTTCTGGTCAAGCTTCAGCTTGTCGACCACCTCAGACGCCAGGCGCGCCGAGTTGAGAATCTCGATCTGGCTGAGGATCGTCGCGTCGGTCTGCTGCGTAGCGCTGGCAGCCGAGATATCGTCCATGACCTTATTCATGCCCTCGTCGATCAAGACGCTTGCCACGGACATGTATTGCTTGGGTGTGGTCTGCAGATAGATCACGCCCAGGAACAGGCCGATGATGGCGCAGACCGCCACCACCTTGGCCTGCCGGGCGGCCATGCCAAGCAGACGCTCGACGTCGATGAAGTCTTCACCCTTTTCCGGATCGGTGCTGGGCAACGGCATCCTCTTGTCGAGAGGGAAGTTGGCATAGTTCATGTTCGGTCCAATTCCAGGTTGCAGGCGCTAGCGGCCTTGGTAGATCGGCGTCGTGACCAGAAAAGACCGCGCAACGTCGTTGCCAGGATGCGCCGGGCCAAAAGGCCCGGGCGCTTGAGTGGCTGTCGCGCCATCGCGAGTTCGCATATGCACCCGAAAGATGGGCATTATGCGGCTACTTCCCGGCGCTCATGCGACCGGACGAATTGCTGCAGCATTTCGAAGACAGGCCCCTTCATGTCGTCGCGCGCCAGGGCAAAGGCTATTGTGGCCTCGATGAAGCCTTCCTTGGAGCCGCAGTCGAACATGCGGCCATCGAAGGGCTGAGCATAGAAAGGCTGGCTCTGAGCCAGGCGCACCATGGCGTCGGTGAGCTGGATCTCGTTGCCGGCGCCGCGCTGCTGGTTGCCGAGCAGCGCAAAGATCTCCGGCTGCAGCACGTAGCGGCCGTTGATATAGAAATTCGACGGCGCCTTGGCGGGCGCGGGCTTTTCGACCATCTCCGTGACCTTGAAGCCGGAACCGACCTCCTCGCCCCGGCCGACAATGCCGTATTTGCCGGTTTCGGCCGGGTCGCAGCGCTCGACGGCGATCACATTGCCGCCTGTACGCTGATAAAGATCGACCGTCTCGGCAAGGCAGCCGCGCGCGCCGAAGGACACCATGTCGGGAAGCAGCAGCGCGAAGGGCTCGTTGCCGATCACGTCGCGCGCGCACCATACGGCGTGGCCGAGGCCCTGGGGCGACTGCTGGCGGATGAAGGAGGTGGCGCCGGCCACCGGCAGCAGGTTCTCCAGCGATTCGAGCTGCGCCTTCTTGCCGGTCTGCTCCAGCGTGCCGATCAGTTCAGGATGCAGGTCGAAATAATCCTCGATGACCGCCTTGTTGCGCCCGGTGACGAAGACGATGTGCTCGATGCCGGCCTCGAACGCCTCGTCGACGGCATATTGCACGACAGGCTTGTCGACGACGGGCAGCATTTCCTTCGGCATCGACTTGGTCGCCGGCAGGAACCGCGTTCCGAGCCCCGCCACCGGGATGACTGCCTTCCTGACTTTCTGCATATGGTCTTCCTTCTGAGAGAAAAAGATTTCTACCTGTCGCCGGCTAATTCATTGTTGGGAGCATGATCTTTTCCGAAAACCGGTTCCCACTTTTCGGGATCATGCTCTAGAAAATCGCCCGCATGCTTCATCTCCCCGCCCCCACGGCGAATTTGCGCCGCAACCCTTCTGAGCCGGACCGCGATGGGCATGCTCATATGCCCGATCGCGGCCGGATCCCTGAGCGCCGTGCCGATCGCCTTGAGCGGGGCGCGCGCCTTGATGTGCTGAACCAGGGACAGGAACGACGATGCCTTGCGCAGGCTACGGCCGCGCCTGGCGAAGGCCGCCTTTGCGCTACTGTCCATGGAATATGCCGCCGCGAAGGCGGCGTCGGCGCGCGTCATCGCCTCGACGTGACGCAATTCGAGCACGCGCGAGATCGAGCCGGTGCGGATGTGGTAGACATAGCCGACGCTCGGCTCGACCGCGCAGCGACCGCCGCTGGCCAGCGCGCTCGCCAGGAGGATGTAGTCCTCGCCGATGCGCAGCTTCTCGTCGTAGCGCAGCCTGTTGTCGTCGAGGAAACGACGCTGGAAGATTGGCTTGAGGTAGCCGAGATTGAAACGCGATTCGAAGACCAGATTGCCGGCAATGTAGTCGGCCAGCGAGATTTCCCGCAGGCCTTCGAGATAGCCGGCCGGGAACATGGTGTCGTCGGGCGTGCCGTCCTCGCGCACGACCTGCACATTGTCGACCGCAATCTGGGCGCCCGCCGCTTCGGCGCGGGAGATCATCGTGGCCAGGCGGTCGGGAAGGACGGCATCATCGGAATCGAGCACCGCCACCCAGCGGCCCCTGGCAAGGTCGAGGCCGGCATTGCGAGCGCCGCCTGGACCACGATTGGCGGGCAGCGCCACGACCTTGACGATATCCTGCGGATAAGCGCGCGCCACATCCAGCGTGCCGTCGCGCGACTGGTCGTCGACGACGATGACCTCGACCGTCACGCCAAGTTGGGCGATCGCGCCGGCGATGGCGCGGTCGAGAGTCGCCTCCGCATTGTAGGCGGCGATGACGAAGCTGACGTCAGGCTGCACGCTTTTTCCCTTGTTCTGGCGAAGTGAGGCCGTACTGGCGGATTTCACGGACGCCGACCAAACCGCTAATGACGCCAACGTGCATAATGCCGCGCAGCACGCTGCGGTTCCGTCGCACCGGGCTGATCGCGGTCAAAATCGCCATGCCGAAGCAATAGGCGACCTTGGCCGAAGCGAGCCCAACCTGGCCGGCGCGGCGCACGCCGCCGGCGCCGCGGCCGATCAGATGGCCATGCGTCTGGCCGAAGCGGAAGCGGCGGCGGCGCAGCCAGTCGAAAGCGGCCCTGGCGCGCGGCACGACTTCGTCGACGAAGGCATCGGGCGCAAAGGCGATGCGGCCGCCGGCCCTAACCATGGCGTCAAAGAACTCGGTATCCTCGCCGCCGGTCTGGCCGCGCGCCAGGCTGAAGCGCCGGCCGCGCAGGCTCGCATCGGTCATTTTGAGCAGGACGTTGCAGGTGTAGCCGGTGCGGATCTCGCCGCGCACCCAGACCGGCAAGGTGGAATGGAAATCGCCCTTCTGCATCCAGTCCGGCGCGTCCTGGCGATAGTGCGCCCGCACCGGACCGAGCACCGCCGCGGCGCCCGCGGCATCGGCAGTCGCCATCAACTCGACCAGCCAGGAGGGAGAGGCCGTCTCGTCATCATCGATGAAGGCGGCGAAGTCCGACACGCTGGCGTCGAGGCAGGCGTTGCGGGCGATCGAGATGTTGCGCGCCGGCGCGTGACGGTAGCGGATCGGCAGCTTCAGCTCTTCGGCCAATGCCTTCACCAGCTTCTGCGCGCTGGGCTCATCGTCATTGTCGGCAATGACGATGCCGATCTCCACGCCCTCGGGCTTCTCCAGCGCGGCGACCGAGCGCAGCGTATCGGCCAGTTCCGGCCGGCGGAAGGTGCAGATGCAGATGTCGAGCGAGCGGCCGGCCATCACGCCACCTTACGCTGCAAGCGAGACGTCAAGAGCTGCTGCCAGAAGCCGACCGACCAGCCGAAATGCATGACCATCGCCGAGACCCCGACCAGCGCGATGCCTGCGTTGCGCTGACGTATCGCCGTCACCACGCCGTAACCGAGGCACACCGCCGCCCACATCAGGAAAGGCACCGCCGCGATCCAGTGGACGAAGGAGAACAGCGCGAGCAGCACCACGGGCGCCACCAGCAGCGGGATCATCTGACGAAGCTTCGGCACCATGCGGTGCTTCAGGACGTTCCTGGCGCGGCCGCGGCCATAGCCGAGATACTGGAAATAGAGGCTCTTCAGCGTCGAGCGCGGATAGTAGACCATCTGCGTCCTGCCGCTCATCCAGATACGGTAGCCAGCCTGGCGCAGCCGATAGTCGAGCTCGGCGTCCTCGTTGTGGCTGAAGCTCTCGTCATAGCCGCCGACATGCCTGAAAGCGGCAATGCGCATCAGCGCGTGGTGGCCGTGGTCGACCCATTCGCCCTCGGACATGTGCCGGTGCTTCGAGCCGCCGGTACCGAGCTTGGAGTTCTGTGCCGCCGCGACCGCCTTCTGCACGGCGCCGGTGCCGACGGTCAGCATCGAAACGACGACCGAATCGGCGCCGGTGGCAAGGGCTTCCTCGACCAGCCGATCGCAGTAATCGTCCGGATAGCCGCCATGCGCGTCGATGCGGATGAGGTAGTCGGCGCCTTCGCCGAGGGTCACTACCGCCAGATTGATGGCGGCACTCTGCAGGCGCTTCGGATTGGCGAGCAGGATGACCCGGGGATCCTTCGCCACGATCTTTTCGACGATGGCTTGCGTGCCATCGGTGCTGCCGCCGTCAACGACGACGATGCGGCCGCCGAGCCGTACTGCCGCGGGCCGCAACTGGTCGAGCAGGCCGCCGATATGGGCCGCCTCGTTGAGGCAGGGAATGACGATCAGGATCGATGCCTGCGCCATCGGTTCTTGTGCGTCCCCTGCCATCACGCCGCTGCCTCCGTCGTCGCAAAATTTGAAGGCATTGCTGCAAGGCCGCGCAGCTTGTCGACGAAGGCCGCGCAATCGCTGCGGTCGTAGCTCCAGGTCCTTGGGTTGCGTGCCAACACCCGGGACTTCAGGCCGCGATATCGATCCTGATCCATCCGGCCAAGCATCGCCTCAATACCCTCGGGCGTCGCTTCGGGCAGAAGCACGCCGATATCCCGCTGCTTCAGGAACCTTCCCGTTTCGGTGTCCGCCATCGAGATCGGCACGGCGCCGAAGCGGCAGCCCTCATAGAGGCGGTTGGGAAGCAGCCATTCGGAATTCTGGCCCGCCTCGAAGAAATCGATCGCCCAGGAGAAATGCACCTGCCCGTAGATGGCCGCCATGTCCTCCGGGTTGCGGTAAGGCCCCTCGAACGAAAGCCACGGCTCGGCCTCGACGAAACCGTGGAAGTCCGGGAATTCGGACAGCGCCGGACGGCCCCTGAGCACGACCTCGAAACGCCCTGCCTGGCGGCGGGTGAAATCGGCCAGCAGCTCCAGCGAGCGGCGGCAGCGCAGCGCGCCGAACCAGCCGATGCGCCAGGGCGGCGTCGCCGGGCTGTCGTCCTCGAAAGAATGCGCGGCGACAACGGATGCCGCCTCGAAATATTTGTTCTCGATCAACTCGACCGGCGCGCCGATCTGCCCGAACGGCTCGAAATAATTGGCGATGAAGGCGGGCGAGCTCGTCACCAGAAGCTTCACGTCGCGAGCGAGATGACGTTCGGCGCCGCGCAGCGTCCTGCCGACGAAATCGTCGCGCAGCACCAGACGGTGGATATCGAGGCATTCATAGACGATCGGCACGCTCGCTGCGAGCGCGCCATTGGCGCGGCGGGCCAGCGCCAGCATTTCGAGGTTGCGCGCGATGATGAGATCGGGCGCCGGCATCGCGCCCAGCTTCGCGCCGATCGACATGGCTGCCTTGGCGACCGCGCCGAGGCGCTGCGCGAATCGGCCGTCGCGCGTGGCGCCAAGGTCGACAGGCTCGACACCCTCGATCTCGGCGACCGGACTGGTGGTGCGGCGGAAGCCCGCCAGGGTGACCCTGGCGCCGCCTGCCTTGAGCATCTGAACCCTCCGGCGCACTGCCGGGTCGGATACGTCATGCACAAGGTACAAGACATGCAGCATGTAACTCGACCGCTGTTGGCCCACCCATCGGGGATGCTAGTACAGCTTTTGCTGCATCGCAACAATTTTGGTGCTGCGTAGCAAACGACCGCACATTTTTTGTTGCACTGCAAAATTGGTTCGCTACTCTCGGCCCGGCTTGGCACCCGTCTGGATTCCGCATTTGGCTACCAGTCAGGTGCGGCCTGCCTAAATCGTGGCGCGGATCGCGTGGCAGCTCTTCGGCAACGGTGCCGTCTTAACGCCGCTGGCCTGGCCACGGATGCGAAACGAGGTTACCCCAATGAAAGTCGTGGTTGAAAACACGGTGTGTCTGAACACTGGCGATGCCGCGATCCTTTTGGCCATACGCCATATTCTCAAATCGATCGCCGGCGGCGATGTGCAGTTTTTCGTTTTCGACAGTCAGCCCGAGGTCGCGGCCAGGCTCTATCCGAAGAAGGATTACCCAGATCTCGAATTTCACAAGCTGTTGTCGGAATCCCTGTTCAGGGATCAACATAGCGGCGGAATAAAGGGCCGGCTCAAGTCGATCTACAATTGGGGTGTCTTCCGCGCCTTGCGCCGCTTCGCCCAGAACGGCGCCGCCAGCAGCGTCATTTTCAGCCCGAGCGACCGCCGAGGGCTTGATGCCTATGCAAGCGCCGACATGGTCGTGACGACAGGCGGGACATATCTTGTTGAAAACTACGATCTTGAAAAGCGCCTCAATCAATTCCGTATCGATGCAATCTTGGGCAAAGATCCCATCTTCTTCACGCAATCACTCGGCCCATTCAAAAAAAGCTACAATCGCCAGGAACTGGGCCCGATCTTTGATCGGAGCCCGCTCATCCTGCTGCGCGACGAGCGATCCAGAAATCACATGCTGGATCTGGTGAAAGACCCGGGCAAATGCCATGTGGTCGCCGACGCCGTCTTTGCGCTGGCCGATACCGACAGGATCAAAAAACATCTCGACAGCGCGCCGGCTCCGACGGGCCGTGTCGCCATTTCCGTCCGCCACTGGAGCTTCGTCAGCGACGGTGAAGACGGTATGCGCCGCTATCTCGATTCGATCCGCGAGATCGCCACAATTCTTGTCAGGGACCACGCCAAAGAGGTGACCTTCGTTTCAACCTGCCAGGGCGTGCCGGAATATGCCCATGACGACGCCAGGACGGCACGGGCGATCGTGGCCGAACTCGATCCGGACATCGCCAAACATGTCAGTGTCGACGCTTCGTTTCATACGCCCGACCAACTGATGGCGCTGGTAAAGGGTTGCGACTTCGTCGTCGCCACGCGCATGCATATGATGATCATGTCGCTCTGCGTTGGCACGCCGGTGCTGCCGATCGCCTATGAATTCAAAACCAAGGAAGTCGCCAAGCGTATCGGCGTCGCCGACCTTCTACTCGACATCGATACGGTGACACCGTCGGAAGCGGCCGAAAAACTCGGCAGATTCATCGGCAGCCTTGACCACTATCGCCGGGCAAGCCTTGCGGCCGTGCTGGAAGAGCATGCATCGGCAATGTCGGCAACCAGGCAGTTGTCGTCCTTGATAGGCAACCGCTTACCCAATGTTGCTGGCGACGTTGGCAAGAGTGGCGAACAGCGCCTTGCGCGACTGCGGAATAGCAAGCATGAGGGCCAGGGCGAACCCGTAGTTTAGGGCAACCGCCACCAGGATCGTGAGCAGGTCCGACTGGTTGGTCAGCAACGCCGGCAGCGACAGATACGAGAGCCAGGCGAGCAGGGACGAGACAATGAAGAGCCCCTGTATGCCCAGGAAATCGCCGGCGGTCACCGGGCCGACACGATGGATCAAGGCGGCAAGCACCGGAACACGCAGCACATAACCGCTGATGGCATAGGCAGCCGCGACGCCGATGGCGCCCCAATGCAGGCCGACGATGAAGGAGGCGACGGTCGTCAGCGACGAATAGATGCCCCAATGGAACATCGTCTTCGTCTTGCCCTGGCAGATGAATATCCACCCTGTGGTGCTCGATACGGACTGCATCAGGCCGGCGATGCCGAGCCAGGCGAAAATCGGCGCCACGGCCATCCAGCGGTCGCCGAAGAGAAGCCTGACCACCTGCTCCGACGTCAGTGTCAACGTCGCGATGCCGGGCATGGTGATAACGGCCAGCAGCCAGTTTGTCCGGACATAGATGTCGCGAAATCGCTGCTTGTCCTCATGGATGCGACTGAGCAACGGCACCATGATGCGCGTCAGAGGCTGATTGATATTCTGCAGCGGAAACAAAAGAAGCTTGTAGGCGCGATCATAGTAGCCCAGCTCGACCGCGCCGGAATATTTTCCGATGAGGATGTTGTCGAGGTTGCGAGAGAGAAAATTGACAAGGTTGAAGCCCGTAAGGTTCGCCCCGAACCTGAATATGTCGCCGTCGATCTTCAGATTCGGCCAAGACGGCGTCCAGCGCGTCACCAACCAGCCGGCAGCCAGTGCTACGACAGCTGAGACAGCCGGACCCAAAACCAGCGACCAATAGCCGAGGCCCAAATACGCCGCGGTTGCGGTGGCGAGCAGCCCGACGGCCGCGGTGATTGTGTCGTTGAGCGCAAGCTGGCCGAATTGCAGATGGCGGTTCATCAGTGCAAGCGGCACGGCGGCAAGACTGCCAAAAAGCAGCGGCACGGCGGAAGCAAGTGTTATCCCCCACATTCGCTGATCGCCGTAGAAAGCGGCAATGGCGGGGGCCAGGCAAGCCACGACCGCTCCGGCACACAGGCCGACAACCGCGCTCAGCCAGAAGACCTGGTTGAGTTGCCGTTGATCGATCTCCTTGCGCTGGATGACCGCCTGCTGAAGGCCGAGATCCTGGAGCAGGCCGACAAAGGCTACGATCGGCCCCACCGAGGCCACCAAACCGAAATCCTCTGGAACAAGCAGCCGGGCGAGGATGATGACCGAAAGGAATTGGATCGCCATCTTGAAGCCTTGCGCGCCGGCCGTGACCAGCCCGCCGCGCAAGGCAACGCGACCAAATTGAGGGGGCGGCGGATTGGCATTCATGTGTTGGATCCGGTTTCCCCTAGCCGTGCGACGATCTGCGCAAAGCGTTCATTCAAGGCATTCGAATTGAAATCCGCCTCGACCTTCCTTCGAGCGGCAAGCGCTATCGGCTCGCACAGGCCCGGGTTCTCGGCGATCCAAGTGAGTTTGCCGGCAAGCGCAGCGACGTCCCGTTCGGGTACGAGGAAGCCAGTCTTGTGATCCTCGATCAGCTCGGGAATCCCCGAATGATAGGTGCTCACAGCGATCAGGCCGCCGGCCATCGCCTCCATGAGCGCAACCGGGATTCCTTCCAGATCGCCGTCTCGCCCCGCGACGCTTGGCAAAAGGAAGACATCGGCGTCACGCAGGCGCTGCTTCACCTCGCCGTGCGGACGCGGTCCAAGGAAAGTCACCCTGTCGGCAATACCGAGGTCGATGGCGGTAAGTTTCAATTCGTCCAACAATTCCCCGCCGCCGATCACCGAATAGGTCCAATCGCGGTGTGGCAGGCAAGCGAGGGCGCGAAGCGCATATTCGGTCCCCTTCTTCTCGGTCAGCCGGCAGACCGAGATGAAAGACAGCGTGCGTCCCTGCCAGGAGCGCCAGTGATATTCGATCTCGCCAGGACGAATGCCCATATGGTGGACCACAACTTGCGTCGGCTCGGCACCGGCATCGATCAGGGCCTGACGAAAGAACGCGTTCACAGGGAGTTGGAGAGCCCCTTTTTCGAAAACGGGCCTGTACTGATGCAGTGTGCCGTCATGCATCGGCCTGCCGACATCGGTGCCATGGAATATGGTCACCAAAGGCGCGGAAATCCTGCGCCGCTTCATGACGCGGGCGACGCGGAGGCCGTTGTGGCCAAAATGCGCTACGACGACATCGGCGTTTCGCAGCTTGTGCGCGTTGGCCAGGTCGATGAAGGTCGAAAGCTTGTCCCAGAATCTGCCGGACCATTTCCTAAGCAATGAGCGGCAGCGATTGAGGCCCCCCCACCAGGAAACAACCGGCCCAGGCAGCGTCCGCCAGCGTGCATCGTCTATATTGCGGTCCTTGCCAAAGGCCATCTCATTGCAGACGACGCTGACCTCCATCCCCCTTTCAAGACACCCGGCAATCTGATCGAGCACGAAAGTCTCGGATAGGGTGGGAAATTTGTCGACTACGAAACAAATCCTCATCGGCAGGATGTGCTCGCCCGGATCAGGCTGGAAATGTCGGCAAGGCCTGACACATGCGGCATGAATTTTGACTCCTGTCGGCGCAAACTAATATAGGAATTGCTGCGTCGCAACATTCTGGGTGCACTGCAGCAAACCAGTTCCAGCTCTCTCGGCAAGCTAGGCAGCGCGGCGAACGCCCTGCCGGGCCGCTCTTTCGAGCAGTTGGAGAAACACCACCAATTGCCGCGCGGGATCGAGCTCGGGGCGTTTGGAGAAGGCGAGCGCCGCGGCCGAAAGCCGTTCGTATTCCTGGCGGTCGTTCCACAGGCGCCTTACCGCCGCGGCCCATTCTTCGATCGGAGCATCATAGTCGAGTACAACTCCCCCCGGTCCGATGGCTTCAGGCAGGCCGCCACGTCTTGAGCCCAGGACGGGGATGCCGCTGCAATGCGCCTCGGACGCGACGCGGCCCCAGGCTTCCTCCCATTTGCTCGGCGCAAGCAGGATCCTGGTACGGCCATAGACCGTCTTCATGTCGTCGGTGCGGTTTTCGAGCGTGACGTTGGAGAGCGGCGCGATGGTCTTCTCGATGCGGGCGCGATGGTCATCGTCCAGCTTCCAGCTTTCCACGAACAGGAACGGAATCTCCGGACAGGCGGCCGCAATCTTCACCGCCAGATCGAAACCCTTCTCCTCGTAGGGATTGATCATGGTGACGAATTCGCCGGTCGTGTGCGTGCAGTAGAGGGCGTCGTTGATGGTCGGCGGAAGAACAGTGGAATCGATGCCGAATTTTTCCTTGTAGGTGCGCGCCGTGAACTGCGAATTGGCGATGTACAAAGCCGAATGCAGTTCGCGCGGATCGCCGGCGAGCTCGTGGAATTCGACGTTGTGAAGATAGACGACCAGCGGCACCCCTTCGGCGAGAAGCGCCTTTCCGAGCAGGACCGACTTGTGACACTGCACGACGGCAACGTCGGGTCTGGTCTTTTCGACGGCGAAGCCGGCCGCCTCCCACGGGTACCAGGCGCGCATCACCGGGTAGCCGGGAAAATTGTCGACGACCGCGGGCTGCCGCAACAGCTTCATCTTGGCGCGCGCCTTGAAGCCGAACATGCCGTCGCCGAACAGCGAGGCGAGGACCGACGCCTGATGGCCATGCTCGATCAGTTGCTCGACCAGATGGTGGGTGTTGGATTGCACGCCGCCGGTGAACTCGGGAATGTATCCGTTGCCGCTTGCAAAAAGCACTTTCATCATTCGACTCCTAATCCGGCCCGGCGGACGGGCATCCGCGCTGATCAGCTTGCGCCGCGCGCCAAGGGAAGCTTCGACGTCATCGCCTGGCACAGCCGGCCGAGCGAGGCCGAAAGCGACAGCGTCGAATACTCCCGCAACAACTTCGAAGCCGGGATCACCTTACCGGCCTTCAAGTCCCTGGCCAGATAATGGGGGAACGAATGCATGTACTCCCTGACGATATCGGCCTTGAGAGGCCCCGCCTTCCATGCCTTCACCGCCGAGACGAATTCGTCGGCAGGGGCGGATGCCAAACCGGTGTCGTAGGCTTCGAACGTTCGCCGCACGATGGCGCGTTCCTTGTCGCTGAGCGACGTCTTTCCGGCTCGCTCGGCAAGTAGCGCGTAGCGGCGGATGTCTTCGGCCGCGTGGTGCCACAGCCCCTTCCTGGCCATGATGCTCGAACGCTGCAGCAGCGCCTGCATCTCGAGATCGGCCGTCTTCGGCAAGGCCTGCTCCGAGCGGTCGAGATATTCATGCAGATCGACCGACTTGTAGACCTCTTCCATGATCACCCGGTCGTACGAGCCCCAGGCCTTGATCCGGTCGGTATAGGAAATCACCACCTTGGTGCTGCCGCGAACCATGTCGTGCTGGCGCTGAAAGAACATGAGGCCATCGACCCTGACGCCCTTAAAGCGGCGCGCGAGCCTCAGCATCATCTCATAGTCCTGCGACCGGACCAAGGTTTCGTTGAAGCCTCCCACCTCGTCGTAGCATTTGCGGCGCACCAGGAGACCCGGCTGGTGGACGTGGCAATATTCGAGATGCGAGGGGAAAAAATTGTCCTGGCCGACATGACCGAAGGCGACGATCTCGTAATTCTGCTCCTCGATCTGGGCTGACTGCTGGAAACGCGCATATTCGCCGAAGGCGAAATCGGCAGCCGGCTCCCGTACGAACGCAGCGAGAAACCGCTCGAGCGCCGTTGGGTGCGCGACGTCGTCGTCGTCGAATATCCAGACGAAATCTCCTGTGCAGTGCCTCAGGGCGAAATTCAGCGCCGTCGACTTGCCGCCGTTCTCTTTGCGGTAATATTCCACCGGTGCGGGGAAAGACGCCGCCACCGCGCTGGTGTTGTCCGTCGAGCCGTCGTCCACGATGAGAATCTGATCCGGCGCCACGGTCTGCTGAAGCAGGCTGGCGATGGATTCGGGCAGGAACTTTTCCCGGTTGAAGGTTGGAACGATGACGGTGACCGTCGGTTTCCGCTGCGCAGCCATTGGTGACCTCATACTATTGCCGATGCGCGGTTCGCTGGCGTGGTTTTACAAACATGGCGGCGCCCAGGTCTTTACGCGCAATAGTCATTGCGAGCTCCGTTGTCGTCCGCCGCGTCGGCAGTTCTCCCTGGGGCTAGCGGCCATCATCATGCCGCCATCCTGCCGATCGAGAAATATTCGATGCCGTAGCGCGCGATCACCTTGGGATCGTAGAGATTGCGGCCGTCGAAGATGACCGGTGTCGTCAGCGCATCCTTGAGCGCGTCGAAGGACGGCGCGCGGAAGCTCTTCCATTCGGTGCAGATCAAAAGCGCGTCGGCGCCGCGCAGCGCCGCTTCCTTGGTGCCGCACAAAAGCAGGTCGTCGCGCTGACCGTAGATCGCCTGGCACTCCTGCATCGCCTCGGGATCGTAGGCTTGCACCTTAGCGCCGGCCGCCCACAGCGCTTCCATCAGGACGCGTGCCGGCGCCTCGCGCATGTCGTCGGTGTTGGGCTTGAAGGCCAGTCCCCAGACGGCGAAGGTCTTGCCCTTGAGCAAGCCCTTGAAATAGCGATTGACCTTGTCGAACAGGACCGATTTTTGCGCATTGTTGCGCTCCTCGACGGCGCGCAGCAGCTTGGCGTCGAACTTGACGCCCTCGGCGGTCTTGATCAGTGCGCGCACGTCCTTCGGGAAGCAGGAGCCGCCATAGCCCAAGCCGGGATAGATAAAGTGGTAGCCGATGCGCGGGTCCGAGCCGATGCCCTTGCGCACTTCCTCGATGTCGGCGCCCAGCTGCTCGGCGAGATTAGCCATCTCGTTCATGAAGCTGATCTTGGTCGCCAGCATGCAGTTGGCGGCGTATTTGGTGAATTCGGCGCTGCGCACATCCATCACGATCATCTTCTCGTGGTTGCGGTTGAACGGCGCGTAGAGCTCGCGCATCACCATCTCGGTGTCTTCGCTGGACGTGCCGACAATGATGCGGTCCGGCTTCATGCAGTCGGCGACCGCCGAGCCCTCCTTGAGGAATTCGGGATTCGAGGCGACGTCGAAGCTCAGATCCTCGCGGCCGCGCTTCTTCAGCGTCTCGGCGATCCTGGCCTTCACCTTTTCGCAAGTGCCGACCGGCACGGTCGACTTGCCGACGACGATCTTGGCGCTGTCCATCTCACGGCCGATGGTTTCGGCGACGGCGAGCACATATTTCAGATCGGCCGAGCCATCCTCGCCGGGCGGGGTGCCGACCGCGATCATCTGGATCTGGCCATGCCTGACAGCCGCCGCCGCATCCGTGGTGAAGCGGATCCGACCGGCCGCGTGGTTTTCCTTGACGAGGCTTTCGAGGCCCGGTTCGAAAATCGGGATCAAGCCCTGGTTGAGCCGCTCCACCTTCTTCTCGTCGATATCGACGCACACCACCTCGTGGCCGACCTCGGCGAGCACAGCGGCCTGGACGAGACCGACATAGCCAATCCCAAACACCGTCAAATTCATTTGGCTCTATTCCTGTCAAAGGCCGGGCCGCAAAAGCGGTCCGGCCGGTTCAGATGTCCCCAGGCCCAACGGCCTGGCTAGTTCGGCATGATCTTATCCGAACCGCAGGTCAGCGAAGCAAAAACCGGTTCCCACTTTTCGCTGACGCGGTCCTTCGGTTAGGGACCATGCCCTAGTTGCTGTTACTTATGCTGCATGCCAGCGATTCCGGAAACTGGCATGGCTGGCCCAAAGCGGTGAAAGCGACGCGCTTGACCTCCATGGTCACCTTGCTGCCGGGGTCGGCGAAGGCGCCCATCCAGTTGGTCAGCTTGTCACTGCCCCAGAGGCTGAAGAAGATTTTCTGTGAGTGCGTCGGCAACTCGTCGGGGTTGGTCACCTCATGGACGAGCTTGCCGTTGACATACCAGCGCAGCCGGTCCTTTTCCCAGACGAAGCCGTAATCGTTGAAGCCCTTGTCGGCGCCGCCTTCGACGTCGACCAGCTTGCCGTTCTTCGGCTTGCCCTGGATATAGCTGTTGACCTGCACCTTCGACGGATCCTTGGTGAGGACCTCGAAGTCTATCTCGTCCCAGGGCTGTTTGTCCTGCGGGCCGATATAGGAGAAGAAGGCGGCGTTGAGGCCGGAGCCGGTGCCGGTCTTCATTCGCGCCTCGTAGACGCCGTAGCCGTAGCGCTGCTTGGTCTGGATCTCGGCGCAGGCGAACTCGCGGTCCTTGAGCTTGCGCTTTTCGAAGCCCAGCGACAGCACGCCATCGGAAAGCCGCACCAGATCCTTCGACCAGGTGCAGTTCTGATGGGCGCCGTTGGTCCAGCCGTCCGAGACGAACCAGCGGGAACGGTCGAAATTCGAGAAATTGTCGACGAAGGACGGCGCGCTTTGCAGCTCGTGTTGCGCGTCTTGCGCATGCGCTGGATACAGGCTCGCCGCCAGGGTTGCCGCGATCGCAAGCAGGGCGCCGACCGCGCCGAGCCGCAGGCTGGTTAATCCGCTCCCCGGCGCATGCGATATCCCGCAAGCCGCCACGGTGGAGGTGTTGTCCGGATCTGCGTTCATAACAAACTCACCTTGTGTTGTTCCGCCCCAACCCAAAGTCGTCCTCGACCCGCGCGAGCGAGCCACTTCCGATCTTCCGCCCTTTGAACTCCGCTCTATTCCTCGTTTTTACGCAATTCCGGACGGAAAACCGCTCACACTTTTCCCGGAATTGCTTCAGTGCCTCGTACCGATGACGGCGCCTGTGGGCGCCATCATCCTCTTGCCGCGGACTGCGGAGCAGACCGATCGGCACCATCCTCGACGATCGCGTCGAGCGAATGACGCAGTTCTTTCACCAGGCCCTTCTGGCGAACGAGCTCGGCGATGCGGCGCTCGCAATTCAGGATCGAATTCGTCATCGCGCTGACATCCGAGCCCTTGCTGGTCGACGCCGAACCATTCTCCATCGCCTCGACCAGAAAGGCCGCGTTGGCGGCCGTCGACCTGTAGCGATTCTCCAGCCCGGACTTCTCCGCCTCGATCTCGGCCGCGATCTGGTCAAACAGCTTCGCCAGCCGGTCCAAACGCTGGAGATCGGTGTGCCGGTCGCGAGCCGGATCGCGGGATCTGAAGCCAAAAATCGAAGCCATCCTATCGGCCTTTCGAAATTGCTGCATTGCAACATAGACTGCCACTACCGCGGCGACTAGGCAACATCATAGTTTTGCGAATGCGGATTTTTTGAGGGATGACGGCTTGCGGCGTGATGCGGGATCACTCGTTTGCGGCGCTCGTCGCCGCCATCAGGAAGCGCGTCGGCGGTATTTGTTGCTTTGCAGCAATCCCGGTGCGGCGGAACAGCGCGTCGAGTTTGTCGGTGGCGACGCCGCGCACGATCGGGATGAGATTCGACTGGCTGGCGAAGGCGTAAGCAGCGGCGGACGCCAGCCCACGCTCTGCCTTCACATCAAGGAAATTGCGCAACCGGTATTTGTCGCGGACATGGCGCTCGTGGCGCCGCAACGCGGCCTTCGAGCGCTCCGGAAGGTTGTCGAGCGCCAGCAGCGCCAGGTCGGCATCGGCAAGACGTTTCAGATCCTGCGTCCTGTGGCGACCGCTCAGCGAATCGGCGCGGACGATCGCGCCATAGCCGCAGGACTTGATGACCTTGAAACGCGCCCCGCGGGCGACGGCGCGCGCATAGAGCTCGTAGTCTTCGCCAAGACGCAAGCTTTCATCGTAAGCCAGCCCATTCCGTTCGAGAAAAGCCCGGCTGATCACCGGCTTCAGGAAACCGAGCTCGCCGCGCAGGACGCGGCGGCGCGAGATGTTGCCGTCGATGAAGCGCTCGAAATCGAGAAATTCCGGATCGGCCGCGAAAGGCGGCGCGGCGACCTTGGCAAAGTCTGTCGCGGCATCGTCGCGGATCAGCATGATGTTGTCGGCGGCGAAATCCCAGTCGGCGCTGGTGAAAAGCCGGCGAAAGCGCCCTTCGAGGAAGAAATCGTCGGCGTCGAGAATGCTGATGAAAGGCGATCTGGAGGCCTGGATAGCGGCATTGCGCGCGGCGGAAGGACCGCGATTGACGTCGAAGCGGATGACGACAAGCCGGCCGCTGCCGTCGTCGGCGGCCAGAGCGACGTCGCGGGTGTCGTCGGTGGAAGCGTCGTCGACCACGACGACTTCGGCGACTTCCCTTTCGCGCAGCGCCGAAGCGATTGCCGCGGGGATCGTGCGCGCCGCATTGCGGGCGGCGATGATGACGCAGACCCCCGGGGTCGTCATGGGTGTCGTCACGGGCATGGGCTCACCTTTCGCCTGCATGATTGGCCGCCCCACGCACGATTTTGATCATTTCGCTCCGCGCCGGCTCGATCGTGGCCGGGCGCTCGAAGATGCGCCGGCTGAGGTCGGCGGAGGCCGCCCAGCCGGCTTCGGCCAGATAACGGACCGGCTCGCGGCCGCAGAGCTCCCACAGCACATGGCGGCGCTGCGGCCAGCGCAGCGACGCGAGCCAGGGCGCGACCACCATGTGGAAGAGATCGGCGTTGTCGATGCGCGCCAGAATGCGGGTGGCGCGATCCGAAAGCATCGTGCCGGCGGCGCCGAGCAGCACGTCGCCGGCGCGCAATCCCAAGAGCAGCGTGTCCGCCAGGCCCTGCTCGGCGGCGTGGTCGAGCACCGTCTGCTGCTCGGCTTCGCTCAGGCGGCTGGCACTGGCCCTGACATCGCAGACATAGCCGGCGCAGGGTTCGCGATTGAAAAAGGCCTTGGCGACGCTGATCGCGGACAAAAGCAAGGTATCGGCCGCAGAGATGATCGGCATGGCGGCGCCGGCCACCATGACCTCGCGCTTGCGGCGAAGGAAGCCGTCGGTGTCGCGGGGGCTGGGCGAGCCCGGCTGCTGCAGCCGGTGGTGGAGGTCGACGGTCGAGGCCCTCGCGCCGTCTTCGCGAACCATGTGCTGCTCGCCAAGGAAACGTACCCACCAGACCGAGCGCGACTTGCCGGCAACCTCATAGCCAATTGCGCGCAACGCATCGCGCGCCCTGGTGAAACCGGCCGGCGAAACCAGTATGTCGACATCGCCGGATGGCTTCATGAAGTGGTCGCCATAGAGCAGATGCTGCTGCAGCGGCCCCTTGAGGAAGACGAAATCGACCCGGCTCTCGCGCAGCACGCGATCGATGGCCATCGAATCGCCGATGCAGGCGGCATTCATCGACATGGTGCGCCGGCGGTAGGTGTCGAGCCAGGCAGGCAATTCTGGAGGCACAGCACCAATGGGCGCACTCTTAAGCGCCTTGAGAAGAAACACGGCGACCTTGTTCAGCCTGGCGATGTCGGCGACATTGGCTGCTGAGATTGTTGGGGCTCCTGAGATTGTCGGGGCTGCCGGGATCGCCGAGATCGTCGGAGCGGGCGTATCGGCCTGGATGTCGATGGCGTTGACGCCGGGCGCGAAAAACAGCCTCAGGCAAGCCTGCACATAGGCCACTTCATCGGCGCAGCCGGCGGCACGCAGCCTTTCATAGGAGCCATCCTGCACCGCCATGCCCGATGTCGTTCTCCGCAAAATGCCACCCGGGCGGTTTATACCGCACCTGCGAAGAAAAGCACCGAAAAAATTGACGAGGCCGCTCAGGATCGGGCTGGGGTCAGCTTACAGCTGCAACCCCAGCGTTTAAAACCGCCGCCCGCTCAATCACTTTTGAAGACGCTCCCGTGGCCCTCCCGCGAGTCGGAAAAATGGCGATTTTTCGCAGCAATTTCTTCGCATCCGCGAAAGGCATTTCCCATCCAAAAAATTATCATAGATAAATCAAATGCTTATTTAAACGGCAAAGACCAGCGGTTGAATTCGCGGATCGTTGAGGTTTACGATGAGGGCATCCACGGCTTGATCACCAAGGAAGGCGAGCGCAACCGAGAATTGATCAATGCTTGGTAAATCAAGCTTGACTCATGGATGTTGCCATGCAGCAATTGCGCTGCAGCATAGTAATATGCTGGCGGTATTCTGCAGCCGCTTCCAGTCCTTAATTGGAGAGTACAATGGAACAGAATGTTGAAAAGCATGAGTATGAAACCCCCAGCTTGACGGTTCACGGTTCGATTGAAACCATCACGCAGGGCGGTGCGGGCACGACGGCTACTGACGTCGCTTTCCCGGCACACACGCCGACCGGCGAGCTTACTTTCTCTTAAAGCTTACAGGCATCCCGGGCGTCTAAGTTGGGGCTCCGGATGCTCTCCAACAGGTGGGCCGGGGGGCTTTTTGTCCCCCGGCTTCCTGCCGAGGATCGCAGGCAACCGATCTCCGGCGGAAGCTCACTGGCGCGGCGGGCCAGCAACGAGGTTTTAGGATGCACTGGAACCCTTCGGACCATGACCGCGTGGTCGCGACCAACGAGGCGGTGGCTTGCGAATTCGGCGCCGGACTGGCGCTGCTCCACCTCAAATCCAATGTCTATTACAGCCTGAACGGCGTCGGCGCCTTCATCTGGGAACAGATCCAGGAGCCGCGATCGATTGCCGATATCCGCGCCGCCGTGCTTGCGCGCTACAATGTCGATGCCGAACGCTGCAAGGCCGATGTCGAGGGCTTGCTCAGGGGGTTGAGCGAAGCAGGGCTTGCGAGGCTCCACAGTGAGGAACTGGTCTAGGCTCCGCTCGCTGAGCGGCCAGGAAATGCTGTTTCTGGCACACTGCCTGACCGTCGTGAGCGCGGTGCGGCTTGCGCTGACGCTGTCCTCCTATAACCGTGTCCGCAGCCTGGTGACGCGACTGGATGCCAGACGCGACGCCAGCATCGCCGACCTGCGGCGTGTCGCATGGGGTGTTGCCGCCGCGGCGCGGCTCGTGCCGGGCGCCAGCTGCCTCACCCAGGCGCTGGCTGGACAATATCTGCTCGCCCGCCAGGGCAGCGCATCGAAAATCAGCATCGGCATCGAAAAAGGGACGGGCAACGAGCTCAAGGCGCACGCCTGGCTGATGAGCGGCAACCACATCGTACTCGGCGGCTCGATCAAAGGGTTTGCCCATCTGGTCGACCATGGGTCGTGAGCGATGAGCGGCGTCGCTGGAATCGTGCTCAGTGACAACGGCCGGCCCGCCGCGACCGGCGATATCCAAGAGATGCTTTCGCGCATGCGCCACCGCGCCCGCGACGGCAGTTCATGGTGGGCGGACGGCAGCGTGGCGCTTGGCCACGCCTGGCTCGACACGACCGGCGAGGGCGGCCCCGGCCCGTTAACGACGGCCGGCGGCAAGCTTGCCGTCACAGCCGATTGCCGGCTGGACAACCGCGATGAATTGCTGGCGCGGCTCGGCCTGCGCGACCGCTCGGTCGCCGACGCGATGCTGATGATGCGCGCCTATCTCAAATGGGGCGAAGCCTGTCCGACCTATCTGCAGGGCGATTTTGCCTTCGCGATATGGGACGGCGAGCGGCGGGCGCTGTTTTGCGCGCGCGACCATTTTGGCGTCAAACCATTCTACTACCATTCGAGCGACAAGCGCTTTGCGTTCGCCTCGGAAATCAGCCCCATTCTCGCCCTCGACGGCGTCGGCAGGCGCATCAGCGAGCATCAGATTTCGGGCTTCCTCGCCGGATTGCCTGACGATCCGCAGGCCACGCCCTACAGCGAAATCTTTCGCCTGCCGGCGCGTCACAGCCTGACCGTGACGGGCGACCACGTGGTGCTACGCCGTTACTGGCAGATCGAGCCCTCGCAACGGCCGCTGCGCTCTGATGCGGCGGAGGAATTCCGGCATCTCTTTTCGCAATCGGTGCAAAACCGGATGCGCGGCACGCCTGCTGTCGGCGCGATGCTGAGCGGCGGCCTCGATTCCTCCTCGATCGCCTGCGTCGCCGGCCTGCGCAATGCGGCGGAGCGAAAGCCCAGGCTCAAGACCTTCTCGCTGGTCTTCGAGAAAGGCTCGTCGATGGACGAAAAGCCCTTCATCGACGCGGTGCTCGATCAGCGCCCGGTCGATGGCACGCTGATTGCGGTAGGCAACTACGCCCCGTTCGCCGAATTCGAGCGCATCCTGGAGGAGCAGGAAGGCACGTTCCTGGCCCCCGGCCTGTCGCTGAGCCGCAACATCTACCGCACAGCAGGCGCCAAAGGCGTAAGAGTGCTTCTCGACGGCCATGGCGGCGACGAGGTCGTGTCGCAAGGCCATGGGTATCTGCACGAGCTCGCCAATGCCGGCAAATGGCTCGATCTGTGGCGCGAACTGCACGGCGCCGCCAATACCTATGGCGATGGCATGCTGGGCCTTTATTTCAAATTCCTGGCCATCTATGGACCGGCCTGGCGGATCGTCAGACTGAGACGTGAGATGAACCGCGTGCTCGCCCGGCTGCAGCGCAAGCCGCGCCAAGCGCCACGCGCGGCCTGGGGAGGCCTGGTCAACCCGGAGCTTGCCAGGCGCACCGACCTTCCCGAGCGCTTCCGTCGCGCCGGCCACATGCCCCCAAGTGTCCGCGCCAGCGAGGCGCTGACGCATCGCTGGCTGCTGTCGAACGGGCTGGTGCCGCACGCTTTCGAGGTTCTCGACAAGGCCGCTGCCAATTTCGGCGTCGAGCCGCGCTATCCGTTCTGGGACAAGCCGCTCGTCGAATTCTGCCTTTCGCTTCCCGGCAAAGAAAAGCTGCAAAACGGTTTTGGCCGCCATGTGCTGCGCCAGGCCATGCAAGACATCTTGCCGCCGACGGTACAGTGGCGGCGCGACAAGATCGATTTCACCGCCAACCTGGTCAAGGGCATGCTCGGCAACCACCGCGAGCTTCTGGACAGGCTGCTGATATCGGACAGCGAGCGGATCGCACCCTATGTCAACCTGCCGGAAGTGAACGCGGTCTATGAGCGCATGCTGCGCCAGCCCGAGCAGGCGACGCTGCCCGACGTCCAGCATGTCTGGCGCTCGGTGTCGCTGTCGCTGTGGCTGCGGCAAGTTCAAGGAAGCCCGGCATGAATCTCCCGATCGTTTCCCTTGCACGGCCGGAGCCGGCCACCGAGACGACGGCGCCGGGCGGACGCGCCCGCCAATTCTACAGAGCCTACGGGTTGCTCGTCAGCTCGGACGTGGCATTGCCGGAGCTGGAGCCGGCAGCGCCGGCGATACCGGACCTGGAGATCGCGGTCGGGCCGGTCGACTTTCCCGACGGTGCATCGCAGGGCGCCACGGCCTTTCGGCTCGGGACGACGCGCCAATATCTTTCCTGGCAGGCGGTCGGCACCTTCATGATCAGCGGCGCCAACCGGATCGATGTCGATCCGGCGCCGGGGGTCGACGACCCGCTGCTCGCCTTTCCGCTGCTCGGGCCGGTGATGGCACTGGCCTTGCATCGGCGCGGGCTGTTCGTGCTGCATGCCAGCGCCATTGCCGTCGGCGGCAAGAGCGTGATCTTCATGGGCGACAAGGGCGCCGGCAAGTCGACGACGGCGGGCGCGATGATCCGCGCCGGCCACCGCCTGCTCACCGACGACGTCGTGGCGCTGGATTTGTCCGACCCGGAACGGCCAATGATCCTTCCCGGATTTCCGCAGCTCAAGCTCGCCGCGGACGCGGCCGGCGCCATTCGCCTCAAGCAGGCGCAAATACGCCCGCAGGTCCATCCGCAGATCGACAAGGCGCAGCATCGGCTGCATGACGGATTTGCCGCCGATGCGGTGCCGGTATCGCGCGTCTATGTGCTCGAGCGCGGCGTGCGGGCGGCGATCTCGCCGCTGACCGGCGCCGCCGCGCTGCCGGCGATCATCAAATTCTCCTATGTCACGCGGTTCGGCCGGCAGGCGCTGCCCGGCAATCTTGCCGCCGCGCATCTCAGCCAATGCGCACAGGTCGCCGGACGGGTCGGCGTCAGCCGCCTCGAAGTGCCGGCCGGGCTCGCCCGGATCGACGAAGCAGTCGCCGCGATCGAAACCGACCTGGCGTCCGGGACAAGGTAAGCCAGGGCATGGGCTGGTCCTCGAAGTTTCGCCTGTCGCTTTTCCGGGACATCGCCGGTTTCGGCGCCATGATGGCGCATGTCGGCGGACGGCGCACGGCGACGGCGCTTGCCTTCCTGATCCTGGGCAGCCTCACCGAAGGCATCTCGATCCTGCTGCTCGTGCCGCTGCTGCGGCTGATCGGCAAGCCTGACCAGGACTACGCGGTGCGAGTGCCGGAGGCCTTGCACTGGCTGGTGCCCGGCGGAACGCTGTCGCTCGCGACCGTGCTCTGCCTGCTCGTCGCGCTGGTCGCGCTGCAAGCGACGTTCAACCGCTTCAAGTCGGTTTACATGGCGCGGCTGCTCTACGACTTCGTCAACCGCTTGCGCATGAACCTGTTCGAGAGCGTCGGCAAGGCCCGCTGGGGCGTTTTCACCCGCATCCGCAGCTCCGATCTCGACCATGCGCTCAACGGCGATGTCGACCGGGTGCAGGTGGCGGCCTTCTCGCTGCTGATGCTGACCCAGGCGACGCTGCTGCTGGCCGGCTATCTCGTGGTTTCGCTGTTCATTTCGCCGGTGATGACGTCCTTCGCCATCCTTGTCGGCCTGGTGCTGCTGGTTGCGCTGCAGCCGTTCCGGGCGCGCGCCAGCGCCTATGGCCGCACGCTGACCGGCAATCGCCAAGACCAGTACCGGACCGTCTCCGAGTTCCTCGGCGGCATCAAGGTCGCCAAGAGCCTGAATGTCGAGGCAAGCTACTTTGCCGAGCTCGGCGCGACGTTGGACAGGATGAAGACCGACAACATCGCCTTTGTCCGCAACAGCTCGCTCGGCACCGCCCTGTTCCAGGTGACGAGCGTGATCGGGCTCAGCCTCTTCATCTACATCGCTTTGGTCCGCTTCCACCTGTCGCTGGCCGAGATCGTCGTGCTGCTTCTGGTCTTCATGCGGGTCGCGCCGCGCTTCATGGACATGCAGCTTCAGACCCAGCAGGTGCTGATCAACCTGCCGGCCTACGCTTCGATGAAAAGCCTCCAGGCCCGCTTCGATGCCGAGCGCGAGCCGGACGGGAGCATGGCCGAGCAAGGGGTAAAACTGTCGCTCGAGACCGGCCTCAACATCCGCGATGTGGCGTTCGCCTATGGCGAGGGCGACGGCAAGCCGGTGGTCAGCGATATCACCTTCGGCCTGCCCGCCGGCAAGGTGACGGCGCTGATCGGCCCTTCCGGTTCCGGCAAGAGCACGATCGCCGACATGCTGCTTGGCCTGCTCGAACCGACCGAAGGACGCATCCTGGCCGACGGCGTGGAGATCACGGCGCAGAATCGCCGGGCCTGGCGCGATCAGGTCGCCTATGTGCCGCAGGACGTGTTCCTGCTGCACGACACGATCGCCGCCAATCTGCGCCTTGCCGCACCTCAAGCCAGCGACGACGAGCTATGGGAGGCGTTGCGCAACGCCCATGCGGCCGATTTCGTGGAGCGCCTGGCATTGCGGCTCGATACGGTGGTGGGCGACCGCGGCGTCCGGCTTTCCGGCGGCGAGCGGCAGCGCATCGCCTTGGCGCGGGCGCTGCTGCGCAAGCCCTCGCTGCTCATCCTCGACGAGGCGACGAGCGCGCTCGACTGGCAGAACCAGTCGCTGATCGCCCAATCGATCGAGGCGCTGCGCGGCCGAATGACGATTTTGACCATCGCGCACCGGCCATCGATGATCGCCTTCGCCGACTGGGTCGTGGCCATCGAGAATGGACGCATCGTAGAGGTCGGACAATACCGGCGGCTGAAGGCAAAAGCCGGCAGCCGCCTTGCCAGGATGCTGTCCGGCGAGCAGGCCGAGCGCGAAGGCGCGCCATCGGTCGAGACGGGGCTGGTCCCGGCGCCGGCCGAACGTTCAGTGGAGGCTGCGTCTGGCGCTTAGCTCTTCGCCGTCGGCGACCTTGTTCAGGATCGTGCCGCGGTCGGCCTCGCGGGCCTTGTCGGCCGATGTCGGCGTGGTCCCGCCAACCATGGCAAAGACCAGAAGGAAATAGCCGGCCTGGATAATCACGGCGCAAACGACGGCGCGAAGGAGGATGGTTCCCAGCGAAGCGCCATCGAAATAGGACCAACCGATGACGATCGCGAGCGCGAAGATCATGCCTATAATGAATTTTGGCAGAGACATGTTCGCCGGCCTCTCAACCGAGACGAGCATGCAGAAGCTGCGACTTACCCACCCGCGTAACTCCCCGTTGCGCCAAAGAGCTTTTTCTGGCTGCCCTATACGGCCGGTTGCTTCCGGCCTTCCTTACCCATGCAGACTATGACAGGAACAATTTGCGACTCTATTAAGGCAGATCGGCCGGAGCAAGGCCGTGCAGATATGGTTTCCAACGATTTTACGAGATCGACTCTGCCATGCTGCGTCGCACACTCTGGCTCCGGCAGCGATTCGATGAGCGATCTGCCGCTTCAGTAAAACCCGCCACTTTAATTAGTATTTTACCTGAATAACTTACCCTGGCGAGTGCTTCCATGGGCCTGCAACCGCGTTTCTTCTGCAGCAAAGAATGCACTGTCCAAAAATCGCCCAAAAGGCGGACTACATTTTCCTGGTTTGCTCTCACCTTGTCATAAACATGCCACAAAGGTGAAAATTTGGGCAAGGCAGGTTTATTATTTAATCAATTCATGACATGAACATTTCAGCGCGATGGGAAATTGTGTGTTGCGCTGCAGCATTTTTTTGATATCTTGCCGTAAACCATCCGTTCAACGTATGGAGCTTCTGCATGAGGGACGTCGCCAAGTCGGCTAATGCGGGTTTTGCGCAGGTCGGCGTTGATTTTCCACCCCCCATCGGCGGTCTGCTCAAACGCAGTTTCGATATCGTCGGTTCCCTGGCTGGGCTGGTCCTGCTCAGCCCGCTTTTCCTTATGGTCGCGCTGCTGGTCAAGCTTTCGGACAATGGTCCGATCTTCTATGGCCACAAGCGTATCGGCCGTGGAGGCAGGATCTTCTCCTGCCTCAAATTCCGCACCATGGTGCCTGATGGCGAGCGCGTGCTCAACGCTTATCTGGCGGCCAATCCGGAAGCCAACGCCGAGTGGATCGCGACGCGCAAGTTGAAGAACGATCCGCGCGTCACTCGCGTCGGCCAGGTGCTTCGCAAGCTCAGCCTCGACGAGTTGCCGCAGATCCTCAACATCCTGCAGGGCGACATGAGCCTTGTCGGTCCGCGCCCGGTCGTGCGCGATGAGTTGGAGATCTATGGCAGTGCCGCGGTCTATTACCTGAAGTCGCGCCCGGGTCTCACCGGGCTGTGGCAGGTGAGCGGCCGCAACGACGTGTCCTACGACACGCGCGTCGCCTTCGATCGCCACTATGTCGAGAACTGGTCGATGTTCCAGGACATCCGAATCATCTTCAAGACCGTTCCTGCCGTGTGGATGTCGCGCGGCAGCTATTGACCGACGGACCTGCCTCGCCCAACGCGGGGCAGGTATCCGGCAGTGATCTCATCGGGCGGATGGGGCCAAAGCGAATCGGAAACGTTCATTTGAAAAAAGACCCCTTCGGACTGTCTTACGCCGTCAGTCTCATACCCAGGACGACCGCCCGCCTCGCGGGCGCGTTGCTTGTTGCGGGATCGCTGGCCATGCCGCAGCTTGCAGCCGCCGGCGATTATCAGCTCGGCCCACTGGACAAGCTCAATATCCGTGTTGCCGAATGGCAGACCGTCGACGGCACGTTCCGCGACTGGGCGGCCATCAATGGCGAGTATTCGGTCGGCCCGGCAGGGACGCTGTCGGTGCCGTTCGTCGGCGACATGCAGGCTGCCGGCAAGACGACGGCGGAAGTCGCCTCGGCGATCGGGCTCGCCCTGCAGCGTAAGCTGGCGCTGCCGGACAAGCCGGAAGCGTCGGTCGAGATGGCGCAGTTCCGGCCGTTCTACATTTCGGGCGAAGTCCAGAACCCCGGCCAGTTTCCCTTCGTGCCCGATCTGACCGTGCTCAAGGCAATCAGCATCGCCGGCGGTATCCGGCGCAATGCCGACTATGGTCCGCAGATCGAAAAGGATCTGATCACCGCCAAGGGCAGCTATGAAATCTATGACGACCAGCGCTTGCGGCTGATGGTCAAGCGAGCCCGCATCGACGCCGACCTCGCCGGGAAAACGACTTTCGAGGTGCCTCAGGAAATTCAGGGCGATTCCAGATTGCCGACCATCGTCGCCGACGAAACTGCGATCCTGGTCTCCGACCAGAAGTCGCTCAAGCTGAAGCTCGATGCGCTCGATGATTTGAAGGGTGTTCTGCAGTCGGAAATCGAATCGCTGCAGAAGAAGATCGCCAACCAGCAGAAGCAGGTCGATCTGGCGACGCAGCAGGCCGACAGCATAGGTCCGCTGGCACAGAAGGGCCTGGTTGCCAATGCGCGTCTGCTTTCCTCGCAGCAGACGGTCACCGACCTGCAAGGCAAGATCCTGGACTATGAGACGGCTATCCTCACAGCCAAGCAGTCGATCAGCAAGGCAGAGCAAGATGCCATCGATGCCCGCAACACATTGGGTTCGAGCCTCACCGCCGATCGGCAGCAAACGGAGGCGAACCTGAATGAGGCAGCCTTGAGGGTCGGTATGCAGAAGGGTCTGATCGCACAGGCATCGGATCCGGCAACGACTGCCGCCCTCACCGGCAGTCAAGAACCGGCCCTGCTCTATTCACTGGTGCGGGTTGCCGACGGCAAGACGAGCGAGATCGAAGCCAAGGAAGACACGCCTGTCCTGCCGGGCGACGTGATCAAGGTGAAGCTGGCGCCGACGGCCAGCCAGTAGCGTCGCCGGCCCGGCTTGCTCGACTCGAGCCGAGGGACGGAGACGGGAGGGACAAGTCAGGCTCGTTCGCGTCACGGCGCGGGCGGGCGATCTGTTTGGACCGCTTGAAGGCATAACATGCAGCCCGCAGCCCCGCGTCACGTGTATCTGAACCTCGACGCCATCCGCGGCGTGGCGGCGATCAGCGTCATGCTCTACCACTTCTCGCCGTTCCTGGCAGACGGCAAGGTGCTGCCGTCGAGCTATCTGGCGGTCGATCTGTTCTTCCTGCTCAGCGGTTTCGTCATCGCGCATGCCTATGACCGCAAGATCGAGAACGGCATGGGCTTCGGCACTTTCGTTGCGATCCGCCTGATACGCCTCTATCCGCTCTACCTTGCCGGAACGCTGCTCGGTTTCTTCTATCTGCTGGTCAAGAACAGGTTGATGCCGGCCGAGTACATGCCGCTGTCCGAGATCGGCATGCAACTGACCACGGGCATGCTCTTCATCCCGCTGGTCAGCGATACCTACCATACGATCTTTCCGCTCAACCCCGCTTCGTGGTCGCTGTTCTTCGAGCTCATCGTCAACATCGCCTATGTCGCGGTCTTCGTGCTTTTGTCACGGCGCGTGCTGACGGGGATCGTCGCCGTCAGCCTCGTCTTGCTCGTCGTCGCCTCGATCCTCGCCGGCACGCTGGACTTCGGCATGACCGGCAACACGATCCTCAGCGGGCTGCCGCGCGTCACCTTCTCGTTCTTCCTCGGCGTGCTGCTCTGCCGATCGATGGTGCGCTGGCAAGGCAGCCTCGGCTTCCTGCAACGCGGCCTGTGGGTCGAAGGCGCGATCCTGCTGACGCTTGCCGTCTTCGCCATCGCACCTAGCGGCGGCGCGCGCGTCGCCTACGACCTCGCCGCCATCGTCATCGTCTTCCCGATGATGGTGATGACCGGCGCGGTGGCGCCGACCGCGCCAATTCTGTCGGGCTTCTATGGCTGGCTCGGGCGGATTTCCTACCCAATCTACATCATCCACACGCCGATGCTGATGATCATCGCCGGGGCTGGCAAGGCCTTCTCGATCGATCCTTTCGCGCATCATCCCTGGTTCGGCCTCGTGATGGCGGCCTCGGTCATCGTCATCGCCGACATCGCCACGCGCGTCTATGACGAGCCTGTCCGACGCTTCCTGCAGCGGCAGATGCAGCGCGCCCGGGCCGTGGCTTAAGAAGGGTCAACGGGCAAAATCCGTTATGAAGATTCCTAAATCCATTCTGATCGATCCCGACCGCAACGAGAGCTACGGCGCCTTCGCCGTCGCGGTTTCCATGGTCGCTTTCGCCTATTCGCCCAATTTCGGCCAGATCCTGATCCTCGCTTACTACGCCGTCTGGCTGCCGCTGCTCTTCGTCGACTACCGGCGCTTCACCTGGAGACTTTCCACCGCCTGGCTGCCCATACTGCTTGCGGCCTATGTCTGCTTCTCGGTGTTCTGGTCCCAGGCGGCGGGCATCAGCGCGCGCGCGGCGGTGCAATATTCCTCGCATATCGTCTGCGCCTATGTCGCGGCGCGCACCATCAGCGTGCGCACGCTGATGGTGGGCTCGCTGATCGGTATCTTCGTCGTTCTGCTCTATTCGCTGAGAGTCGGCGCTTACGCGCTCGACATCATGGACGGCACGGTCAATTTCGTCGGCGCCTTTGGTTCCAAGAACCAGGTCGGCTTCTTCTCCTCGCTCGGCATCTTCTTCTGCCTTGCGTTCCTGGTCTTCTACCGGCGCAACTGGCTGGGCTTCGTCTGGACCGCGCCGATCATGCTTTTGTCGGTCTATATGCTGGCAATCGCCCATTCGGCGACGTCGGTGGCCTCGCTCCCGGCCGTGATCGGCATCGTGTCGCTGCTTACCATGACCAAGGTGCTATCGCTGCGCTATCGCCGCGTGCTGTTCATCATAGGCGCCGGCGCGCTGGTGATGGCTGTCGTGGCGGCCCTCAACCTGGGCCTGCTGGATCTCGTGCTCGGCCTCTTCGGCAAGGATTCGACGCTCACCGGCCGCACCTATCTCTGGGAGCAGGGCTGGGAGGCGGCGCAGCAGCATCCGCTGCTCGGTTACGGCTATGCCGCCTACTGGGTGCAGGGCTTTGCCGATCCGGAGCGGCTGTGGGCGGAGTTCTACATCTCGACCCGCTCCGGCTTCCATTTCCACAACACCTATGTCGAGACGCTGGTTGAGATCGGCTTCATCGGCGTCACCTTGCTGGCACTGGTCATCCTGCGCGCTTTCTACGGCCATGTCTCGAAAGTGGTGTTCGGGGAGTGGAGCGCCGATTCGGTGGTGCTTGCCGGCGCGATCGGGCTGATGCTGATCCGCTCGTTCTTCGAGGTCGAGATGCTCGGCCCCTACTTCATGGCGTCCTTCATCGTCTATTACGGCCTGTTCAGGCTAACCCCGTTGCCGGCTTACCGGCGCCGCCGGGTAGCCATTCCCGCCGAGGACGAGAGGCATGCCGGTGGCCGCATGCCGGCCCCTATCTGATCAGTGGGAAGCAACGGCCGAACGCGCGACCGCTGCCTGGATCAGCCGGTCGGCCAGGATCGCCAGGAAGGCGATCGACAGGCCGGCAATCAGGCCCATGCCGGCATCGGCCTTGCCGAGCGCGACATAGACCGCCTGGCCGAGATCGCGCGTGCCGACAAGGGCGGCGATGGCCAGCATCGACAGCGCGGCCATGATGGTCTGGTTGAGGCCGAGCATGACGACCGGCAGAGCGAGCGGCAGCTTGGCCTGCAACAAGGTCTGCATCGGCTTGGCGCCCATCTGTTCGACCGCCTCGACGACGTCGGCGCGAACATGCCGCAATCCGTGCTCGACATAGCGGATCGGCGGCACGATGGCGTAGAGCATGATGGCGATCAGCGCAGTGAACTCGCCGACCTTGAAGAACATCAGCGCCGGAATGAGGAAGACGAATTGCGGCATGGTCTGCAGCGCGTCGCAGATCGGCTTCAGGATGCGCGAGACGCGGTCGCTATGCGCCGCCCATGTGCCGAGCGCGCCGCCGACCAGGAGGCAAAGCAGGACCGCCAGCGTGCAGAGATAGAGCGACTGCACCAGTTGCGGCCATAGGCCGTTGACGAGGATCAGCCCGAAGCCTGCCACCGCGAAGAGCCCAAGCCGCCGCCCGCCCACCTGGGCTGCGAGCAAGGCGACCGCAAGGATGAAGACAGGCCAGGGCAGATCGAGAAAGCCGGTGTAGAGAACGAGGCCGGCCGCGAGCACGGCGACCGCCGCCCGCCAACCGAAGCGGCGCGCAGCCAGCCCGGCCAAGGCCAGCACCACAACAACATAGATTGCCAGCGCCGATGGCGGCAGCGAGAAGCCCCACATGGCCGGCGTCGCCGAGCCCGAAATGCCGACGCGCATCGGTAAAAGCAGGCAATAGAGCACGGAATTGCGCACACCGTTGAAGAACCAGGCATAGTCGCGCACAAGCCCCAGCAGCCATTGGTTGACGGCGCCCATCTGCATGCGCAGCCCGGTTTCCGGCAGTAGCGTCGCATCGGGCGCGGCCAGCCGGATGACGACGGCGAGGGCCAGCGCGATTACCAGAGACAGGGCCAGCCGGCGTGGCGTCATCCATCGCATGGCGCGCGTCGGCCCGGTCTCCGGCGCCTTGGCGAAACCGATGGTCAGGCGGTCGATGAGGATGGCGAGCAGGGCGATGACGAGGCCGGAGAGGATGCTCTGGCCGAACTCGGCCTTGCGCATGGAGGACAGGACCTCCCAGCCGATATCCTCGAAGCCGCCGATGATGGCGGCGACGATCACCATCGACAGCGCCGCCATCGTCGTCTGGTTGAAGCCGACGAGAAGCTGCGGCAGCGCCGTCGGCACCTCGACCTGCCAGAATTGCTGGCGGCGCGTGCAGCCGCTCATCAGGCCGGCCTCGCTGATCGCCGCCGGCACGCGGTCGAGCCCGAGCATGGTGTTGCGCACCATCGGCGGCGTCGCGTAGATCGCCGAGGCGATCAGCCCGACCACCGGACCGAAGCCGAACAGAAGCAAGAGCGGGATAAGATAGGCGAAGGCCGGCACCGTCTGCATCAGGTCGAGCGCTCCGAGCAGCACCGGACGCCAGCGCGGGCGAGCGTAGCCGAGAACGCCAAGCAGGAAGCCGAGCACGGTCGAGATCGGCACGGCCAGCAGCACCAGCGCCAGCGTGTTCATGCTTTGCGGCCAATAGCCGGCCAGCAGGATATAGGCGAGCGTGGCGAGCGCGAAGATCGCCAGCCGCTCGCCGCTCGACTTCAGCGCCAGGGCGGCGACTGCCAGCATCACCGCCGGCCAGGGCAGCCAGGCGAACACCAGCCGCGCGCCGCGCATCGGCGCATCGAGCAGGGCGGACAGCGCGCGGAACCCGGGCTGGATGACGGCGACCACCACGTCGGTCACGGCGTTGATGTACGTGGCCAGCGGCAGCGTCCATTCCTTGGGGAAATTGACCAGCCAGGGAAGCTCGGTTTTCAGCAGCAGGCAAAGCACCGTCAGCACCGCCAGGCCGCACCAGGGAACAAGGGTCGGCGCGATGGCGAACCTTTGCGGGGATGGCGCGATCGCGGCCGGCGCCGTCATGGGCGCGTGCGCCTCGCCTGCTCGCGCTCCAGCACGGCGAGCACCGCGCCGGCGCTGAGCACCGCCGGCGGGCTGCCGCCGGCGCCCGGCACAGCGAACGCCGCCACGCCGGAGGCGAGCTGCGGGATAAGCGCCTCGAGACTGGTGTCGGCGGCGACGCTCCGTTCGGGCAGCGCCGCGCCATTGGCGGGCGTGGCGATGTCACCGGCCGTGATGACGTGCAGCAGCGGCATGTCCTCGGTGAACTGCGCGACATAGTCGTCGGCCGGGTTGAGCACAATGTCGGCCGGGCGGCCGATCTGCACGATCTTGCCGTCCCGCATGATCGCCAGCCGATCGGCCAGGCGGAAGGCCTCGGCGATATCGTGGGTGATGAAGATGATGGTCTTCTTCAGCATGCGCTGCAGGCGCAGGAACTCATCCTGCATCTGCTTGCGGATCAGCGGATCGAGCGCCGAGAACGGCTCGTCGAGGAACCAGAGCTCCGGCCCCACCGCGAGCGAGCGGGCGATGCCGACGCGCTGCTGCTGGCCGCCGGAAAGCTGGTGCGGGAAGGACGCCTCGCGGCCTTCGAGCCCGACCAGCGCGATCATCTCGCGGGCGCGGGCTTCGCGCTCCTTCGCCGGCTTGCCCTGGATCTTCAGCGGGAAGGCGACGTTGCCCAACACGCTCAGATGCGGCAGCAGGCCGAAATTCTGGAACACCATGCCCATGGCGTGGCGGCGCAGTTCAATGAGCTCCTTGCCGCTGGCGGCGAGCAGGTTCCTGCCGTCGAGCAGGATCTCGCCGGCACTCGGCTCGACCAGGCGCGACAGGCAGCGCACCAGGGTCGACTTGCCGGATCCGGACAGGCCCATGATGACGAAGATCTCGCCGGTCGCCACCTCGAAGCTGGCATCGACCACGGCCGGCAGATGCGCTTCCGCGCGCAGGCGTTCGGCCAGCGCGTCGGGATCGATCACATAGCCGCGCGAGTCGAAGTAATAGCCGGGACGCCGGCCATAGACTTTCCAGACATTGCGGCAGGCAAGCTTTACCGGGCGCGCGGCGGCGTTCATCGGCAACCGCCCGTGCCCTGCCCGGCCCCGCGCGTCGCGGGAGCCGGACCCTGGTGGCCTTCAGCCCTTGTCAGGCACATCGGCGGAATTATCCCTTGGCGCCGTCGACCCAAGGTTTCCACACCGCCTCGTTCTTGTCGATCCATTCCTTGACGACGGCGTCGAGATCCTTGCCCTGCTTGTCGACCGCCAGCATCAGCTTCTGCTGCTCGGTCGCATCCATCTTGAAGGCCTTGAGGAAGGCATAGGCCGCCGGCCATTTGGCGCCGAAGCCCGACCAGACGATCTTGTCGACGTCAGGCGGCGTGATGCAGTGGTCGTTGGTCTGCTGCTTGCAGGGCGGCATCGTCACCCAGCCGACATCATTCTCGGCCAGCGCGTAATGCGGACCCCAGAACATCATGATCAGCGGTGTCTTGGCGGCTTCCGCTGCTTCCAGCTCGGCGACCAGCGCGCCTTCGGAGCCGGACGGCACGGCGGTATAGGGCATGTTGTTGTCGGCAAGGATGGTCGCTGCGCGCGAGCCCCAGTCGGACGGGTAATCGAGGAAGCGGCCGTTGGGCGCGGTCTCGGGCGTTGCCAGCGCCTGCACGCATTCAGGCTTGTTCAGCGCAGTCCAATCCGGCAGGCCGGGGCAGACCTTCTCCATGAATTTTGGATAGATCCAGCCTTCCTGTGTCTTCAGATCGAGCTTGCCGATGTCCTCGATCTGCTTGGCCGCCAGCACCTTCGGATAGATGTCGCCGACATTGTTGAGCCAGATCTCGACCGAGGCGCTGAGCGAGCCGTCGGCCAATCCTGAGAATTGCGGAAAATTGCCGGCGGTGACGTATTCGACCTTGTAGCCGAGCTTTTGCAGCAGTTGCCCGGCGATGTGGGTGGAGACATGCGCGCCGGTCCATTCCAGCATGGCGAGCTTGATCGGCTCGTCCTTGGCGCCGAGATCGGCGCTTTGCCCAGCCGTCGTTGCGGCAAGCATCAGCGCGAGGCCAATTCCGGCCCCTTGCAAGGCACTTTTCGTTTTCATGTCAGTTCCCCTGTTGTTGATGGCCTTTCTTCCAAGCCGGTCTCCTCCCACGAGACCGGTCACCCCCAACCGACGCTACCACAAGGCGCCGCCGGTGATCTGGATATTCTCCATGGTGATCCCCTTGGCGAGGTCCGAGCAGAGGAAAACGGCGAGCGCCGCGATCTCCTCCGGCTGCATCATGCGACCCTGGGGATTGCCTTTCCTGAATTCGTCCATCAGTTCCTCGGCGCTGCGGCCCTTGCCTTCGCGCTCGACGACCTGCGCCACATTGCGCCGCATCAGCTCGGTCTCGACCCAGGTCGGGCTGATCATGACGCAGGTGACGCCATGCGGCGCACCTTCCAGCGCCACGCAGCGGGTGAGGCCGAGCAGGCCGGCCTTGGAGGCGCAATAGGCTGGGTTGTCCTTCCAGCCGACCGAGGCCGCCGTCGAGCCGATGTTGACGATGCGGCCCCAGCCGCGCCCGATCATGCCGGGCAGCACGGCGCGCGTGGTGCGGAACGCGCCGGTGAGGTTGGTGTCGACGATCTTGTCCCACAACTCGTCGGAATGGCCGCAGACCGGCTGCTCAGCCGTGGTGCCGGCGGCGTTGACCAGGATGTCTGCCTGGCCGACAGCCGCCTGGGCTTCCGCGAAGAACAGGTTGGTGAGCGCGCTGTCGCGGACGTCGAGATGGGCGGCATGCACCTTGGTGCCGTGGGCGGCCAGCGCCGACCTCACGCGCTCGATCTCGTCGGCGCCGGGATAATAGGCGGCATCGGCCCTGCCCGGCTGCGGTGTCGCCACATAGGAGCCGACGGCAACGTTGGCGCCTGCCTTGGCGAGCGCCGTGGCGATGGCAAAACCCATGCCCGAGAATCCGCCGGTGACGATGGCGCTGCGGCCGGTGAGGTTGGTCATCGCAAGCGGTCTCCATATTCACACTGCAAGATAGCCTCCGTCGACGACCATTTCGGAGCCGGTGACGAATTTGGATTCGTCCGAGGCGAGGTAGAGGACCATGTAGGCGATGTCGTTCGGCTCACCGAGGAAGCCGATCGGATGGCGCGACAGCGCCTTGGCTTTCTCCTGCTCGAGCTTTCCCAGATCGCGCAAATAGTTCTCGGTCTGCGGCGTCCAGATATAGCCCGGGTGGATGGAGTTGCAGCGGATGCCGTAGCGCCGTTCGGCGCAATGGACGGCGACCGCCTTGGTCAAGGTGCGGACGCCACCCTTGGAGGCGCAGTAGGCGGCAAGCTCCGCCTCGCCGATGATGCCGTCGATGGAGGAGAGGTTGATGATCGATCCGCCGCCGGATTTCTTCATCAGCTTGATGCCTTCCTGGCAGCCAAGGAAGACGCCGTCGAGATTGACCGCCATGGTGCGCCGCCATTCGGCCAAGGAGGTGTCTTCTATCGTCTTGGCAATCGCGATGCCGGCATTGTTGACCAGCACGTCGAGCCGCCCGAAGCGCTGCTCGACCGCCGCCATGACCGACGGCCAGTCCTCGGGCTTCGATACGTCATGGCGCAGCGCCAATGCCTCGCCGCCGGCCTTGACGATCTCCGCCGCCGTATTGCCCGCGAGGCCTTCATCGATGTCGCTGACGACCAGCCTGGCGCCTTCCGCCGCCAGCAGAAGCGAAGACGCCCGTCCGAGGCCGAGACCGGCCCCGGTAACGAGCGCCACCTTGCCTGCGACGCGACCCATCAGCGGCATCAACCTCCTCTGTTGACGCAATTCCGGACGGAAAACCGTTTCACACTTTTCCTGGAATTGCTCTGTTCTGCTCCAGCGGCTTGCCCAGCCAATCGCGATAAAACCCTTCGAGATCGGGCTCGAAGTCATGCACGATCGGGTAGCCTGGCGCGGCCGCCTCGACCTCGTGAAGCGTGCCGCATTCAGGGCAGATGAATTCGCGGATTTCCATCCAGTCCGGATCCGGCAGATCGCTGTTGGGATAAATCTCGCGCAGCGATTCCTCGCTGTCGCGCACGATGATCGAGGCCTTCAGCTTCCAGTTCTTGCGGTAGTCGCCGAAGGAATGGCCGCATTCGCATTTCGTCACCCGCTCGTCGCCGCTCTGGCAGATGAAGAGATGGTCGCCGACGGGGAGCAGGATCGGGTCCTTCCAGCCGACGCGGTCCTGCAGCACCGCGACATATTTGAAGAAACGGTCGTCGTCCTTGTAGGCGCTCATGATGCGGCGCGTCTGCGGCCAGGGCAGCGTGCCGGCAACCAGATCGGCGATGACTTCCTTGCTGTATGAGGTCATGGTCCCTTACTCCACGCCGAAGGTCGATTTGGCATCGACATCCCAAAAGGTCGAAAAGTCCTTGGTGAAGCGCGGCGAGAGCTTGATCGCGCTGGCGTACATCTTCTTCACCTCGGGCGCGAAACCGGCCGCCTTCACCCGTTCGCGCTCCTTGGCGATCCATTCCGAAACCGGCCTTGCGCGGGCCAGGCGCTTTGCCCGCATCTCGGCGCGATGGCGTTTGGTGGCTTCGAGATTGGCGACCGGAAAGCCTTCCTCGTCTTCGTCGAGCACGATGCCGAAGATGCCTTCAGCCGCTTGCCTGGTGAGGAAGCCGTTCTCGACGTCCCAGGCGGTTTTCACCGGGTCGCGCTCCAGCACGTCGCCGTAACCGCCGCCGCCATTATAGGAATGGCTGAAGACGTCGCCCGTCTTGTGCGGCGCGGTGATATAGGGCCCTTCCATTGTCACGTGCTCGCCTTCGAGGCGCATTTCCAGCTCCGAGCGGTACGGATTGGTGCCGGTGTGGTGCGCCAGCGGCGCGCCGTTCTCGGCCAGCTCGAAGATGTTCGAGTTGCGCACCGCGCGATGCTTCTGGCAGGTCGGCGCCGGATAGCCGCCGCACAGGCCGCCATTGTCGAAGACGCGCGACGAGTGCTCGGACGTAACCAGCCGCAGATGATCGGTCTTGCTCACGAGCCAGGTCGACAGGAAGGAGCAGCCGCCGCGATATTTGCCGGCGCCGCCGGAATTGGGAACGATGGACCGGCCTATATAGAGCATCGGCATGTTCTGTTCCCAGATCTCGATATTGCCCATGTCGGATTCCGGGTTCCAGCCGACATAGGCGGTGTCCAGCCCGTCCTTGATGGCCAGCGCGCCGGAGCCGGCGGCGGCGCATTCGAAATGCGCCATGCCGAACGGCGTGCCATATTGGCTGGTGCCGCCCATCTCGATCATCGGGCTGTTGACCTGGCCGACAAAGGCCTCCTCGACGAAGCCACGGGCGATGAAGGAGCGCGACAGGAGCCGCTGGAACACGCCATAGGCCGGCAGCAGCAGCGCCCAGGAGGTGGCGGTCGCCACCATTTCGTTGTCCGGGTTGGTCCAGGTGCCGTGCGGCAGTTTCAGCTCGGTCGCCATCCAGGCGCCGTCATTGACCAGGCCTTCGAAGTTCATGTGCTGGGTCAGCGTCACGAACATGCCGCCATCCATGCCGGCCGGCGTGCAGTTCATCGAATGATAGCCCCAGGGCTGCGTGCCCTCGAAGTCCATCTTGATCTTGCCGTCGCTGGTGATCTCCATCTCGATCGGGATGTTGTAGAGCCAGTCGGGATCGCCGAGCGGCTGGTAGCCCGGCTTGCCGGCGGTGACGTGGCCGTAGAAGGTGTGGCCGCGATAGATGCCGGGTACGGTGAGCTGGCGGGTGCGCGCGAGCTGGGCGCGGCGGCCCTCCTCGATGAATTCCTTCGACACCTGCATCCAGTAGTCGAGGCCGATCTCGTCGATCAGCGCCTTGACGCTTTCGCGCATGTCGATGCAGGAGGCGACCTTGGCCTTCTCGTCCAGCACCCAGTAGATCGGCATGCGCAGATTGCGCTCGCAGCGGATAACGTAGTCGCGCCGCAACTCGTCATTCTGGCCGACCTTTTCGGCGCAGACGAACAGGCCTTCGGTGAAGCGCTCCTGGGCGAGCGCCACGTCGCCGCCGGGCGTGATACCACCGGCTTCGAGCTCGTGGCAGACGGCACCAGCCCAGCCGACAAGCTTGCCGGAATGGAAGATCGGCACGACGTCCATCACGTCCGGCACCTGCACGGTGCCGATGAAGGCGTCGTTGTTGGCGAAGATGTCGCCGTCATTGATCTTCGGGTTCTCTTCGTAGCCGTTGCGGATCATCCATTTGATGAAGCGGCTCATCGTGTGCACATGCACCATGATGCCGTTGGAGAGCGCGATCGCGTCGCCCTCCGGCGTGTAGATGGCGACGACCATCTCGCCGACCTCGCGCACGCCGGGCGAGGCGGAAATGCGCCGGGCCATCTCGCGGGCCGAGACGCAATAGGCGCGCAGCTTGGTGTGCAGCGTCTCGAACTTCAGCGGATCCTGGTTGCGCAGATGGAGCTCGGTGATGCCGTCATAGCAGCCGGTCGCTTCCATCAGCCGTTCGGATTCGAGCAGCCGTTCGCGGATGCGCAGCGCAGAGGCGGGTTTGTCCAGCATGGCGTTCGCCCTTCTCAAGCGTGGGTGTAGTGCAGCAGCGTCCATTCATCGACATGGACGCGGTCCTGCGGGTGGACGACGAGCGTCGTCGCCGGATGTTCGATGATGGCCGGACCGATCACCTCGTGGCCGGGCTGCAGCAAATCCATCTCGTAAAGATTGGCCTTGTGCCAGCGGCCGCCGATATAGGCCTCGCGGACGCCCTTGTGGGCCGACGCGGGGTCGGACTTGCCGAGCAGCCGCTTGACCAGCATCGGCTTGACCTTGTCGGCGGTGGCGATCAGCCCCAGCTCGGTGATCGAGAAGCCGGCCTCGCCGTAGCGCGACACGCGGTGGTTGACCTTGGCGTAGACCGCCTCGAATTCGGCGATGACCTTGCGCATATCGTCGGCTGATTTGATCGCTGACAGCGGCGCCACCACCTCGACGTCCTCGAGCTGGCCGGTGTAGCGCATCATCAGGAACGGCACGGTCTTGATCTTATCCAGCGCATGGCCGTCGGCGACCATCTCGTCGACCGCGGCCCTGGTGAGATCGTCCCAGACATTGGTGACCTTCTTGCCGAACGCGACCAGCTCGTCATCGCTGGCGCGTGCGCCGATATCGATCTGCGTCGAGACCGAATGTCGGCGCATGAAGTCGGCGGTGGTGCAGCCGAACGCCGAGAAGGCGGCGGCGAACTGGAAGGTGATGATGTCCTTGAAGCCGATGCCCCTCGAGCAGCCGGCGAGATGCAGCGGGCCGGAGCCGCCATAGGAGAGCAGCGTGAATTCGGACGGGTGGATGCCTTGTCCGGAGATGACGCGGCGCAGCGCGTTGTTGGCGTCGGCCTCCAGCATGTCGATCATGCCCTCGGCGGCTTCCTCGACACCGACGCCGATCACTCGGGCGCATTTCTCCTCGAAGGCCTTGCGCGCCTTCTCGACTTGCAGCACGACCTTGCCGCCGAGGAAGTAGTGCGGATTCAACCTGCCGAGGATGGCGTCGCAATCGGCGATGGTCGGTTCGGTGCCGCCCTTGGCGAAGCAGATCGGGCCGGGGTCGGAACCGGCGCTTTCGGGCCCGAGCGAAACTTTCCTGGTCAGCGGGTCGACCTTCAGGATCATGCCGGCGCCGGCGCCGATCGTGTCCAGATGCAGCGTCGGCACGTTGAGCTTGAAGCGGTCCATCAACGGCTCGTTCTCGATCCGCGTCTGGCCGCGCGTGATGACGCCCATGTCGAAGGACGTGCCGCCCATATCCGAGCAGATCAGCGAGTCGTTGCCGATCAGCTTGCCGACATAGGCCGCGCCGAGGATGCCGCCGATCGGGCCGGAGATCATCGTCTCGTGCAGGCGCGGATGGTTGATGGAGGTCAGGCCGCCGAAGGAGAGCAGCGTCTGCACGCCATATTTGAAGCCGTATTTCTTCGAGACGTCCTCGATGCCCTTCAACTGCTTGCGGCCGCGCGAGGTGGCGTAGGCCTCGATCAGCACCGAATTCAGCCGCGACTGCTCGCGGATGACCGGGCGCACCTCGTGGCTGGTGTAGACGAGGATGTCGGCGCCGGCAGCGGCGATCTCCTCGCGGCAGATCTCGGCGATGCGCTTCTCATGCGCCGGATTGACGTGCGAGAAGACGGTCATGATGCAGATCGCCTCGACCTTGTCGGCGATCAGCTTCTTCGCCGCGGCATGCACCTCGTGCTCGTAGAGCGGCAGGATGATGTCGCCGAATTGATCGATGCGCTCCGTGACGCCATGCGTGCGGCGGCGCGGCACCAGCGGATCGGGATGGTGGTGGGTGACCGCATGCAGGCGGTCGGCATAGGAATAGTCCGCCCAGGCCTGCAGGCCGCGGCCCATCAGGATCATGTCCTCGAGGCCCTTGGTGGTGATCAGCCCGAGCTTGCGGCCGGTGCGCGACAGAAGCGTGTTGAGCATGCCGGTGCCGGAATAGAGCACCACGTTGACGCCCGAGAACAGGTCCTGCAGCGAGATGCCCCAGGCCTCGGCCGCGTCCTCGGCCGAAGCGAG
Organism: Mesorhizobium humile; assembly: GCF_033977215.1. Classification (NCBI taxonomy): domain Bacteria; kingdom Pseudomonadati; phylum Pseudomonadota; class Alphaproteobacteria; order Hyphomicrobiales; family Phyllobacteriaceae; genus Mesorhizobium; species Mesorhizobium humile. Next base: position 540,231 of record NZ_JAVIIV010000001.1, on the reverse strand, counting down.
GAAGCCTTCCGCCTCGTTCTTCGGCGTGGTCGCCGACTTGCCGATCTTGAAGTGGCCGTCCTGATCGACAAGGATCGTGTCGGTCATGGTGCCGCCGGCGTCGATGCCGATGACGATGGGGTTGGTGGTGATCTGGTCCACGTGTCGCCTTCCCTTATCGAGAACGACCATAGGCTAGATTCCCGGAGCCGGATCGCGCCATATGCCTAAAGACACAATGACCGCGCGACGCGGTTCGCCGAGAAAAGGGCATGCGCATGGGCAATATCTGGGCGCCGCTGGCCAAGGCGATCGCCGCCACCGGCACCGACCGGCATGTCGACTGCCTGATCGACCTGATCGGCGCCGACATCGCGCACGACCTGGTAACGGTGACGCGCTACTCAGCGACCAGGACGCCCGAATTCGTCAAGCACCGGCGCTTTTCGGACGAGATGGTGCGGCGCTACCTCGACAATTACTACGTCTTCGATCCCTTCTATGCGTCGTGGCGGCGCCAGCGCCGGCTCGGCATCGTGCCGCTGAAAGGGTTGGCCGACGAGGAGGCCAAGCGCGGCCAGTATATAGCCGGCTTCCTGGCGCAGTCGGAGATATGCGACGAGGTCGGCATCCTGCTCGCCGACGGCGGCGACTGGTGCCTCGGCATCTTCCTCGACCGCTCGACCGTGTCGTTCAAGGACAGCGAGATCGCGCTGCTCAGCGAGCGGCTGCCGGTGTTCGAGGCGCTGCATGCGCTGGACATCAAGGCGCGCGGCTCAGATTTTTCGCGCACCTCGGCACCGAGCGGTCCCGGCGCGTCGCCGCAGCAGAAACCGAGCATTCCGGAAAGCCTGTGGCCGGAGCTATCGCTGCGCGAGCGTGAACTGGTACAACTGATCCTCGCCGGACACCCGACCGCCAACATCGCCGAGCGGCTCGGCATCACCGTCGGCACGGTGAAGAACCACCGTCGCCGCATCTATGAGAAACTCGACATCACCACCGAGCGCGAATTGTTCCTGCAGTTTTTCCAGCACCGGTTGGACACGTGACCGGCAGCGGTGTTTTGGCAATGCGATCGGGGCCCGTATTCCGCCGGCAGAGGTCGCAGTAACGTGATGAAGAACCAAGGGGTTGCCCATCCGGTGCTTGACGAGGACGGCGCCGGCAAAAAAGATCGAGCAAGGAATTTCGTGGGGGTACTGGCGAATGCAGCCCGGAGAGCTGACCGAATACGCCATAAGCCTGCTCGAGCGCGGCTATATATGCCTGCCGCTTCGTGCGGGCGGCAAGCATCTTGACCTTGCAGCGATGGAGTACGACCCGCTGCACCTGAGGACGTTGCGCAAGGATCTGAAGGAACTGGCCTTCACCTCTGTCGCCTTCCAACTGGCGCAGAAGCCGCCAGGCAGCGGCGACATCGCGCGCTGGTTCCGCGACTTTGCCGGCAATATCGGCATATTGGGAGGATTTTCCAACCTGATGATCCTCGATTTCGATGACGCCGCCGGCTACCGTGCCTGGCTGGCCGATCACAAGACGATCGCGAACGCTACGCCGACAGCAAAGTCGCCAAGCGGGTTTCACGTCTATCTGAGGACACGCGAGCCGATGGTCTCCTCCAGCCTCCACTTCGGCTTGCGCCGCGTCGGCCATGTCAAGGCGCTCGGCGGCTATGTGGTGGGTTCTCCCTCCGTGCTCGGGGACGGTTCCTCCTACAGCTGGATCAAAAGCCAGTCACCCTTCGACATCGAGCCGCAAGTGGTCGATGATCTTGGCAGTCTTTCGCTGCGCCCGGTGTCGATGCTCAAACATCACTATAACCGCGTGCTGAAGCGTGGCTTCTTCGAATGGCAATGAGCCACATGGCGGCCGACATAACCGTCGTCATCCCGGCAAGGAATGCGGCTGCCACGCTGGACACCGTGCTCGGCAGCCTGGTTGCCGACCGTCCGGTCATCCGCGAGATCCTGGTGATCGACGACGGCTCGGACGACCGGACGGCTGCCGTGGCTAAGGAGAGCGCGCAAAGCCGCGGCTTGCCGCTTGATGTGGTGAGCGTGCGCCTGGGCAGCGCGGGCGCCGCGCGCAATGTCGGAATCGAGCGGGCAAGCGGCACATCCATCTTCTTTCTCGATGCCGACGACGAGGTGATGCCCGGCAGCCTGTCGCTGCTGGGTTCGGCGCTCGCTGGCCAGCCTCGCGCCGGCCTTGCTGTCGGGGCCAGCATACGGCGCGCGAAGGGCCGGCCGGACAAGCTCAAGACGCCGCATGGCTATGGCCCCGACAGGCAGCAGAACACGCGCCGATACCTGCGCAACGAACTATGGCCGATCGCCATGGGAAGCGCGCTGGTTGCCGGCTGGGCTACAGCCGGCATTCGCTTTCCCGAGACGATCGGCCTCGACGAGGACACCTGCTACTGGGCGTCGTTGCTGGCGCGCGCCGATATTGTCGCGATCGAGACGCCGGTGCTCCTCTACCACCATGACGAGGCCCGGATGGCGCGGCGCTTCATCACGGCGCCGCGCAAGACCTTTCTGGCCATAGCGCGCGAGCTCAACGGCCTTGCGGCCGCCGGCGTCGAGCAGGGGCCTCTGCAATGGCGAAAGGCCTGGATAGCGCAGCGCATCGCGCGCCAGCTCATCAAGCACAGGATGTTCGCCGACGCGGCCGGCATGATGCGCGCGGTCAAGGCGCATCGGGAACTTGGCCGGAGCTGGAAGGCGGCACAATACCTGGCCAGGATCCGGTTCGGGCGGCTGGCAGGCAACAGGCCGGATATATCTGTCGATCCGGCGGCGCCCCGACGCACGCTGATCGTCAGCTTCGACCCTGCCTATCCGCCTGTCTCCGGCGCCGATCTCAGGACCTTCGGCAATGCCGGCGCGGCGGCCGAGTTCGGGCCCGTCCGCCTTGCCTCGGTAAAGCCGGCCGGCTCGATGCAGCCACCCGACCGCGACATCCGCGTGGTGTCGCTGGCCACGGAAGCCGACAAGCGATCGCATTCGCTCGGCTGGCGACGCCTCAAAGGAGAAAACCGCATTCCACGTCCGGCGCTCGCTCGCCTCAAGGCCCTGGTGCGCGAGTTCCGTCCGGACACGATCGTCGTCGAGAGCATTCCACTGTTCAAGCTGCTGCACCCTTTGCGGCCGCTGACCAGGCAGCTCGTTCTCGACATGCACAATGTCGAGTCTGATCTCGCCGCCCAAGCGCCCGGCAATGCCCCGTCGGCCGTGTCGCCCGACATAAGGCGGTTGGAGCGGAGAGCGGTGGCCATCGTCGACCGTATCTGGGTGTGTTCGAAGCGGGACCGCGAGCGGCTCAACGCTATTGTGGCGCACAGAACACCGATCGATATCGTACCGAACGGCATCCCGCGCGCCCAAGGGTCGTTTGGGACGCTGCCGCCACCGCCCGGCACATCCGACGGATTTCCGGTGATCCTCTTTGTCGGCCATCTCGGCTACAGTCCCAACATCGATGCCGCTGAGCGCCTGGCCAGCATCATCCTGCCGCGGGTCCGGCAGGCGTTGCCAGGCGCGCGGCTCGTCCTTGCCGGCCGTTCGCCCGATCCAGCCGTCCGGACCCTGTCAGAACCCGACGGAGTCGTCCTGATCGAAAACCCCGACGATGTCGCCCCCCTGCTATCGGCAGCGCATCTTTGCATCGTTCCGCTCAGGACGGGGGGCGGTACGCGCATCAAGATCCTGGAAGCGATGGCCGCGGGTGTTCCGGTGATCGCGACGCCGCTCGCGGCGGAAGGGCTCGACCTCACCGGAGGCGAGGACCTGCTCCTGTCCGACACGGACGAAGAACTTGCCGACCTGACGGTCGCGCTCTGTTTTGACCCTGCCCGCATGGCCCGGCTGCGCTCCCGGGCCCATGATACCGCTTGGTCTCGTTTCGGACCCCGGGCAATCCGCGACGCCGTTCGCCATGGCTTGGGACTGGACGGCGCCAGCCGATGAACCGCTGCACAACGAGCCTTCGATGATCCCCAAGATCCTGCACCAGACCTGGAAGACCGACGAAATCCCCGCCCGGTTCCGGGCCTATGTCGAGAGCTGGAAGCGGCACCATCCGGACTGGACGATGATGTTCTGGAACGACCGGCGGCTGCTCGAGTTCGTCGCCCAGCATTATCCCGACTTCCTGCCGACCTTTTGCAGTTACGAACGCGGCGTGCTGAGAGCGGATGCCGGACGGTATATGCTTCTGCACCATTTCGGCGGCGTCTACGCCGATATCGACTGCGAATGCGTGGCCTCGTTCGATCCGCTGGCCGGCGAAGACCGGATCGTGGTCTGCAAGGAACCGGACACGCATGCACGGGTGCAAGCCGATTTCCGCCGGCTGCCCTATCTTCTGTTCAACGGCACCATGGCCAGCCCGCCTGGCCATCCCTTCTGGCTTCATCTCCTGTCCTTCCTGCCGGGGCTGACTCACGCCAAGGAAGCCATCGACGCGACAGGCCCCTGCGTGATGACTTCGGCCCAGCTCAGCTATGGCGATCAATCCGCCTTCGCCATCCACCCTTCGGCGTTGTTCGCACCGGTGGACTCGGCCGGACGCAATGGCGACAACGGGACGCCGACCCTTTCCATCCACCATTGGGCCGGCACATGGTGGACACGCGCCTCGGCCCCGGGGTGGCGAGACAAGATCCGCACGCAGGTCTACCGGTCCTGGCACCACCTCACGCGCGGCGCCTATCTGAGCGAAGCAGCCGCCAGGCAGGGCGTGAGCCCAGCGGCCATCGCGGCGCCGATCCCGTCAGGCCGCAACGTCGCCATTCTGGTGCCGCTGCGCGACGCGGCGGATCATATCCAGCCTTTCCTCGATGCCGTCGGCGCGCTCGACTACCCGAAGGACAGGATCAAGCTGGTCTTCTGCGAGGGTGACAGCCTGGACGCAAGCTGGGAGCGATTGCAGCGGGCCGTGGCACCGCTGGCCGGCGTCTATCGCGACGTGGTCCTGCTGCAGAGACAGACCGGCGTACAGCTCGACCGAACGAAGCGCGCCAGGCGACGCTTGCAGCGCGTGAGGCGCGGCGCCATCGCGAAGGTGCGCAACCACCTGATCGACCACGGCCTTGGCCCGGTCGACGATTGGGCGTTGTGGATAGACATCGACGTGTGGCGGTTTCCCTGCGACATCTTGAGCCGGCTTATCGAAAGCGGCCATCGCATCGTGGTTCCCAACTGCGTCAAGATCGCCGGCGGTGACAGTTTCGACCTCAACAGCTTCGTCAGCGTGCGCAAAGAAAAGGACTATCGCTACTATCGCCAGATACGCGGCGGCATCCATCAACCGCCGATACACTCCTACAACCGCCTGCATCTCAGCGACGTCAGGCATCTCGACAGCATCGGGCTCGACGGCGTCGGCGGCACCATGCTTCTCGTCGACGCGGCCCTGCATCGCGGCGGGCTTCGCTTCCCGGAGATTCCCTATCGCGATTTGATCGAGACGGAGGGGTTCGGCGTTTTGGCCAACGATCTGGGAATCAGACCAATCGGGCTGCCCAGGCTGGAGATAGAGCACGTGCCGTGGTGATTAGTGCGTTTCACCGTTTCACGGAAACGGCGAAACGCACTATCTCCTTGTTTTTATGCAATTCCGGACGGAAGGCTACGGCGAAGCCGCCGAGCCTAACCGATCACACTTTTCCTGGAATTGCTCTAGCGCCACGGGTGGCTGCGCGGTGGCCGGGTCAACCGACGGCGCGATCAGCCGGCGCGAAATTTTCCACGCCAACGCGACAGGCGCGCCGATAGGAACGCTGCATGCCCGAATGGGCTGTGAGGCCGGCCCGACGGCGGGGCGGTCCGTGCCGCAAGACGTTCGTGGACGAGTGCGGCCAGACGGACTTTCGGCGGCATGGCAGCCCGCTCCAACTGTACTCTCAGGCGCTCCGGCAGCGGTTTCGTCCGCCAGGCGAAATAAGCCTGATATGCTTGAGGCGTCTCGATCAGATGACGGAGATAGGCGGCGAGCTCCGCCGGCGAGCCGAAGGATGCAGCATCGATATAGCAGCCGTCGGAACGAAAACTGCGGCATTGGGCGCGCCGAGATAAACGGGCACCGTGCCGGCGGCGAGCGGATCGAACATCTTCTCGGTGACGTAATCGGGCGCGATCGAATTCTCCAGCGCCAGGCAGAAAGGATACCGGCCTATGGTTTCGAGCTTCGTCTGCGGACCGAGATCGGGGCCTGCGATTTGACGGTTGGGTTGATATCGGCCGTAACAATCGACAGCGATATGCTGTGACAGTTCGGCGATGAATTTGTCGCGACCGCTCTTGTTGAAGCTCGACGACTGGAAATGCACCGCCGGCGCGCGCTCGACCTTGGGCGGTATGGGCTTATGTCGCACGACGTCCCACCAGCCCGCCCCCGGCAGATAAGGCGACCAGACGTCCGACCCGGTTTCATAGGTCATGACGATGTCGAAGTGGCGCATGAAAGCCGGATCGGCCAAGACGGGATAATTGACGATGCTCTCCATCGACCAGGCGACCCATAGCTGGCCGGGGTATTTGCGGGCATCGGCGATCTCTTCGAAATTCGGCACGTGAAAGATGACGGCTACCGCTTCCGCCAGCCGGCTGCGGTCGTTCGTCCACTCGACGGGAAAATCGCATCGAGGAATGGCGTCGAGGTCGACGGCCTTTTTGAACCAGCGCGTCCAGAAGAGGATGAGCGGACGATTCGGCGGCATCAGGCCCTGTGGATCAAGCGATGCGCTGTCTTTACGCCCTCGCTTGCAGCCGCGAAAGGATGGCCGCCGTTGCGACGGTCAGTCATGGAGGTCCCTTGAAATCGCCGGCCCTATGATGAAGTCGGAAAATGTCGCTTCAAACCCTTCGCGCTGCGGCGAGCAGCACATCATGCCGACATCGACCGATTTCGAGATCGGGAAGTAGGCCAGCCGCACCGGCTTCCACTGGCCATCCGAAGCATCCAGATATTGGATGCGGATCGCCTCGGCGTGGCGGGTCAGGCGGATCCTGACGCCATCCTTGCCGGCGGCGATGGCAACCAGCGACCAGTCGGAGGTGTCGTTGGTGACGACGACGGAGAAGTAGGCGAGCCCGTCGGTGTATTCGATGCCAGCCTTGATCCAGTGCGTTTCGCTGAGCCGCAGCATCAGCCCGGCCTGATCGTAGAGCACCTTGTAGTCGCCCTTGACGGTGACTTCGGCGCTGAAATCGCCCTCGACGGGGCGGTAGAGGAAATGGCCGTTGTCGCGCCAGAAACCATAGAAGGTCTCGCGCCAGAAGTCGGTATCTTTTCCTGTTCGAACGGTAAGCGTGCCGTCGCCGACCGTATGGTGCGGCGGCGGGTTGAGCCATGTCATGCCGGCCACGCTCATCGATTTCCTCCCAGGCTGGATTAGCCGGCGAATGTATAGGCCGTCTTCACCGTGGTGTAGAACTCCATGGCGTAGCGGCCCTGCTCGCGCGGGCCGTAGCTCGAGCCCTTGCGGCCGCCGAACGGTACATGGAAGTCGACGCCCGCCGTCGGCAGGTTGACCATGACCATGCCGGCTTCGGAATTGCGCTTGAAATGCGTCGCGTGCTTCAGGCTGGTCGTGCAGATGCCGGAGGTGAGGCCGAACGGCGTGTCGTTGGCGACGCTGAGCGCCTCGTCATAGTCCTTGACGCGGATGACGTTGGCGACCGGGCCGAAAATCTCCTCGCGCGAAATGCGCATGGCATTGGTCGAACCGGTAAACAGCGTCGGCTGCAGATAGAAACCCGGCGTCTTGCGATCGAGCCGCTCGCCACCAAAGGCAATCGTTGCGCCTTCCCTGACACCGATGGCGATGTAGTCTTCATCCTGCTTCAGCTGGGTTGCGTCGACGACGGGACCGATCTGGGTCTGCGCATCGAGCGCGTCGCCGATGACGAGCTTGTCCAGCCGCTCCTTCATGGCGTCGACGAAACGGTCGTGGATGCCGTCGGTGACGATCAGGCGCGAGGACGCCGTGCAGCGCTGACCGGTCGAGAAATAGGCGCCGTTGACGGCGCAATCGACGGCGACGGCCAGATCGGCGTCGTCGAGCACGACGAACGGGTTCTTGCCGCCCATTTCCAGCTGGAACTTGCGCATGTGCTCGACGCTTGCGGCGGCGACGCGCTTGCCCGTGCCGACTGAGCCGGTGAAGGAGATGGCGTTGACGTCGGGGCTGTCGAGCATCGCCTGGCCAACCACGGAACCCTTGCCCATGACGAGGTTGAGCACGCCCTTGGGCAGGCCGGCGCGGTGCAGGATATCGACGATGGTCCAGGCGCTTTCAGGCACCAGTTCGGCCGGCTTGAAGACGATCGTGTTGCCATAGGTGAGCGCCGGCGCGATCTTCCAGGCGGGAATGGCGATCGGGAAGTTCCACGGCGTGATGATGCCGACGACGCCGACACCCTCGCGGGTCATCTCGACGCCGACTCCCGGGCGCACGCTCGGCACCGTCTCGCCCGACAGGCGCAGCGTCTCGCCGGCGAAGAAATCGAAGATCTGCGCCGCCCGGATGGTCTCGCCGATGCCCTCGGCCAGCGTCTTGCCTTCCTCGCGGGCAAGCGAGCGGCCGATCTCGTCCTTGCGCGCCATGATCTCGTCCGACGTCTTCTTCAGCACGGCGTGGCGGGCCAGCGGGCCGGAGCGCGACCAGGCCGGAAAGGCCGCCTTGGCGGCGGCGATGGCCTGCTTGGCTTGCTCGGGCCCGGCCGACGCATATTCGCCGACGACGTCGTCGGTGTTCGAGGGGTTGATGTTGCGCGAGCCGGGCTCGCCGAGCCACTCGCCGTCGATCAGGTTCTTACGCAGCACGGTCATCTTGCTTTTCCTTGGGTTTTGGGAGCGACAGCCATCGGCCGGGTCAATTGTCAGACAAATGATATAGTCATTGCCCGGGAGGAGGTCTACCCGCCATCTTAAACCTAGAGCCGGCTCGCGTCAGGTCGAGAACGACCAGAACAGGCAGGCGAGCGTGACCGCGCCGAAGACGACGAAGAACAGGCTTCTGAGCAGGACGTTGCGTCGAAGCTCGTTCATGAAAAGATGCGCCGCCACGATCGCCGCGACGAACAGGAAGCGCCAGTTGAAAAGCGCCCAAAGCACCTCATGCTGGCCGAAGGCCCATCTGGCGAGCAGCGAGCCGACGATCGTCGCGAAGAGCACGATCGTCGCCCAGAAGATCGCGTCGGCGGCATGGGTCAGGACCACGCCGGCGGCGCGGATCGGCAGGATCATCATCAGCATGGCGCCGAAGAAATAGATGGCGGCGATCGCCAGGAACGAGCCGGCATCGGCAATGCCGTCGAGGCGCTTCACGCCGAAGGCGCCGTAGGGATAGCCATGCCTCGCCACCGCCAGGGAAAGCGCCATCAGCAAGGCGCTGAAAAGAGTGACCAGTGCGAATGTGCCGAGGGCCTTGCTCATGTCGTTTCCTGTCGAGACGAATCAACAGGAGTCTAGCAATCAAAAGCCGCAATCACCTCTCGATATTCTCGAAGGCACCTACCCCTTGCGCAATCAGATTCGTCGCCATGACCAGCGAGACGATTGCGCCTGAGTTGAAGACAACGACCCACCATTTGCCGCCGGTGAGGAAACCATAGCCGTCTGCAACGGCCAGGCCCCAGTCGGCCGAAGGCGGCTGGATGCCGAGGCCGAGAAAGCTCAGCGTGGCGATGGAGAAGAAGGCATAGCCCAGCCGCGTGACGAGCTCGATCAGGATCGTTTCCCTGATGTTGGGCAGTATCTCCAGAACCATGATGGCAAGTGAGTTCTCGCCGCCGAGGCGGGCGGCGCTGACATATTCGCGTTCCTTCTGCTCGCGCACCGCGGCGCGCACGGTCCTGGCCACCAGCGGCGCATAGGCAATGGCGATCACCAGGATGACGGTGAGGTTCGAGGGCCCCAGCGCCACCAGCGTCATGGTGACGAGGACGATGAAGGGAAAGGCCATCAGCGTGTCGAGCAGCCGCGCGCCGATCGCGTCGACCAGGCCATCGAAATAGCCGAGCGCCAGGCCGATGATGGTGCCGGCGGCAACGCCGCCCAATGTCGCGAGCGGCGCGACCAGCAGGATGTCGCGCGACCCGACGATGATGCGGGACAGCACATCGCGACCGAGATGATCGGTGCCGAACCAGTGCGCGGCGTCCGGCGGCGTCAGCGTGGCGAGGAAATCCTCGGCATAGGGATCATAGGGAACCAGCCGGTCGCCGAACAAAGCGCAGGCGACCCAGAAGGCGAGGATGAGCGATCCGATAATGACGGATGGAGGAAGGCCGCGAACGGCGCGGCCCAGCCTGCCGGCGCTCCGCAGGAAACCGGGTGCGCGCGAAGGTGCCGGGAATTCCAAAAGGTCCATCATAGCGACGCCCGCCGCCGCTGCCGCGGGTCGAGCAGCGCTTGAACGAGATCGCCCGCCGCGGCTGACAGGACGAAGATCGTCGCCATGACAAGCACGCCTGCTTCCAGCATCGGGAAATCGCGCGACTTGGCGGCGTTCAAAACGAGATTGCCGAGGCCCTGGATGCCGAACAGCGCCTCGATCACCACCAGCCCGCCGAGCATGTAGCCGCTCTGCGTCGCCAGCACCGCGATCGTCGGCGTCAGCGCGTTGGGCAGCACGTGGCGGAGAATGACCTGCCGGCGATCGAGCCCTTTGAGGGTGGCGGTGCGCGTATAGTCGGCGGCCAGCGCCTCGATGACGCCGGCCCGCGTCATGCGCGCCAGATAGCCGGCAAGGTTGAGCACCAGCGGCAGCGCCGGCAGGATCAGGTAGTAGCTGCTCGTCCAGAAGCCGGCGCCATCGGGGGCAGCACCGGTGATCGGCAGCCAGTTCAGCCACAGGCCGAAGACCAGCAGCAGGAGCAGCCCCGATACGAAATCCGGGACGATGCCGAAGGAGACGCCGGCGAGCACGATCAGCCGGTCGACAAGCCGACCCCGGTTGAGGCCGGCGACGATGCCCGCGCCGACGCCGAGCGGCACAAGAAACAAAAGGATGATGCCGGCAAGCGCCGCCGAACGGCCGAGACTTGCCAGCACGAAGGGCGCGACCGGCGCGCGCATCGACAGCGACGTGCCGAAGTCGCCGGTGAGCGCCGCGCTGAACCATCGCCAGTATTGAACGAGCACGGGCTGGTCGGCGCCGAGCTCTCTGTTCAGCGCCGCGACGGCCTGCGCGTCGGCGAAGGGACCCAGCATGACGCGTGCGACATCGCCGGGCAGGACCTGCCCGGCGAGGAAGACCAGCGCGCTGACCAGCCACAGGGTGAGCAGCAGCGAGACCCCGCGCGCCGACAAGGCGCGGCCGGTCAGCATCCGGCGTCCCACGCGGCTTGGCGTTTGCGCATCATGCCTGGACGAAGGAAACGCGGTCGAGCAGAAGATGCGAGATCGCCGTGAAGCGCACCCCCTCGACCTTGTTGCTGGTTATGCGGCTGTATTGCGAGAAGTAGCTGATGATCTCCGGGGTCTCGTCGAGCAGCAGGGTCTGGATCTTGCCGGCTACGACGCGCTGCGCCTGAAGGTCGCGGGCCTTGCCGTAGTCGACCAGCAAGGCGTCATAGTCCGCATTCTTGAAATGCGCGGCGTTCCACGCGCCGTCGCTCTTCAGCGTCGCGTTGAGGAAGATGTCGGGCGTGCCGCGATGCCCGAAATCGGTGATGCCGAGATTGGAATCCAGCCAGGGCGAGCTGCCGAAGGTCGCCGAGCCGTAATAGGCATCCTGCGGGAGGACGTTGAGCTTGATGTCGATGCCGGCCTTCCTGGCGAAGTTCTGGATGATGACGGCGTAGTCGGGGATGTCATAGGCGCGTTCGGTGGTCAGCGTCACCTCGAAGCCGTTGGGCACGCCGGCTTCGGCGAGTAGACGCTTCGCCTCGGCAATGTCCTGCTTTCGCTGCGGCACCGACAGATCGGCCGAAGGGAAGATCGGCGCGAACGGCGTGTCGTTGCCGGCGATGGCGCGCCCCTTGAGCAGGCCCTTCACGATGGCCTCGCGGTCGAGGGTGAGCGCCAATGCGCGGCGGACGCGCTTGTCGGTGAACGGCGCCTGGTCGGTCCTGAGATGCACGGCATCATGCGAGCTTGCCTGGACGCTCAGCAGCTTGAAGTTGGCATTGCCCTCGATCGCCAGCTCGAGGCGCGTGGTGCTCGGGATGACATCGAGCTGGCCGGCCTGCAGCGCCACGACCTGCGCCTGCTCGTCGTCGAAGAACTTTATTTCGACCCGGTCGGGCAGCGCCTTGTCGCCCCAGTAATCGGGATTGCGCACGAAGCTGGCGCCCTGCTTGGGGCGGAAGGATTCGAGCTTGAACGGGCCGGTGCCGTTGAAGTTCTTCTCGAAATCGCCGGCATAGTCGGACGGCAGGATCACGGCGTTGTAGACGTCGGAGGAGACATAGAACGGGAAATTCGAGTTCGACTGGTCGAGATCGAAGGCTACCGTCTCGTCGTCGACGATCTTGGCGCCGCCCTTGGACAGGACGCCCCTATAGGCCGACAGGGCCGACGAGCCGCTGTTCGGATCGACCAGACGCTCGAAGCTCGCCACGACGTCCTTGGCGGTCACGGTGCGGCCGTCATGGAATTTCACGCCGGGCCGCAGCTTGAACGTCCAGCGCTTGGCCGTCTCGTCGGCTTCCCAGGACAAAGCGAGCTTTGGCTGCAGCCCGTCCTTGGGATCGTCGAGGATCAGGTATTCCCCGACCTGGCTGAGCACGCCGATGCTGGCCGGATCGGTGACCGTGACCGGATCGATCGCCTTGGTCGGCTGGCCGAGGCCGACGCGGACGGTGCCGCCGGCGGCAGCGGCGCGCGCCGTGCCGGAAAAGCCCAAGCCTTGCGAGGCGGCGAAGCCGGTCAGGCCGATCAGTGCGGCGTATTTCAGGAGATCGCGGCGTTTCAGGTAGCCGGCGGCGTATTCGTCGACGGCGACGTTCCAGATGTCGCCGGAGAGATTGCGAAGGGCGTCGATTTCGTTGCGCTTGGTCATTTTTGCCTCTGTGAAAATTGTGGTTTGAAATGAGGTGGAGACGACGGGCCGGTCAGACCGGCTGGCCGTCGAGATGGATGCGGTCGACTGCTTGCGGATAGAAGGCGATCAGCCCCTTGATCTTCGGCATCTCGGCGATCGGATCGCGGTAGCTCCAGGCGATGTCCTCGCGCAGAGAGCCGTCCTTGAGCACGACGGACCAATAGGAGGCGATGCCCTTGTAGGGACATCGGGTCCTCGTCAGCGAAGCTCTCAGCCGGTCGAGCCGGACATCCTCCGCCGGCAGATAGAAACGTGTCGGCAGGTGCGTTTCGAACAGCAGCACGGGGCGGCGGCTGTCGGCGATCAATTCGCCGTCGAACCAGATCGCGACATGGCTGGAGCTCTGCAGCACGTCGATGCGCGCATAGGGGTCGCGGGCATGGACGAAGACCTCTTCGTCCTCCTCGAACCACTGGTCGACGAGGTTCCAGGTGAAGGCGATGCGGCCGGCGAGCGGCGCGAGGTTCTCGTCGGGCGGCGCCGTGAACGACCAGGCGGCATCGGCGGCGCGCCTGTCGCCGGCTTCGATATCCCAGTATTTTGTCTCGCCGCCGACCGGGTGCTGCTGGCCCTGCTTCGACGGTTTCAGCACCGACTGGTCGACCGCCGCCAGCGGGAAGAAATAGATCGGCAGGAAATGATTGGAGCGCAGCACCAGCACGTTGCGGCTGTCGGCGATGACGCGCCCGCCGAATTTGACGCGGATGCGCTTGGGACTGTGCAGGACGTTGATCAGTTGCGGCGCGGTCGCTTCGCGCGGCTGGAGTCTTGGCGCGGCGGTCATGACGGCTCTCCTTCAGGATACGGCGCGCGCGTTGGCGCGCTGTTCGGCGAAGCGGTTGGCGGGACGGGCAAGGCCGAAGCGGTCGCGCAGCGTTCCGGGCGCGTATTCGGTCGGGAAGACGCCGCGGCGCTGCAGCTCCGGCACGACCTGCTCGGCGAAGTTGACCCAGTCCTCCGGCAGCAGCGGGAACATCAGGTTGAAGCCGTCGGCGGCGCCCGCCTCGAACCAGTCCTGCAGCTGGTCGGCGATCTGCTTTGGCGTGCCGGCGACGGTCGGCACCGAGCCGCTGTTGGCGAGTTTGCGGGCGATTTCGCGCAGGGTCAGGTTCTGCGTCGCCCACTGCCTGACCCGGTTGAGCGAGGTTCGCCCGCCATTGAAGGTGCTTTCGTCGGGAAGCTGCGGCAGCGGGCCGTCCGGCGGATAGGCCGAGAGGTCGATACCGCTCCAGCTCGACAGGAGATCGATGCCGACGCGGTCGGGGAGCAGCGTCTGCAGGTAGTCCTGCCTGTCGCGCGCCTCGGCCTCGGAGGCGGCGACGATCGGCAGGATGCCCGGCAGGATCTTGAAACTCTCCGGCCGCCGGCCGTGACGCGCCAACCGCTCGTTGATGTCCTCACGATATCTGATGCCGTCTTCCCTGGTGCTGTAGATGGCGAAATGCGCATCGGCATGGGCGGTGGCGAAATTCTTGCCGTCCTCGGACGAGCCTGCCTGCACGATCAGCGGATGGCCCTGCGGCGGCCGCGACACGTTGAGCGGCCCGCGCACCTTGAAATGCGCGCCGCGATGGTCGAGCACATGGACCTTGTCCGGGTCGGCGAAATAACCGGTTTGCTTGTCGAACAGCAGGGCTTCGTCTTCCCAGCTGTCCCACAATCCCTTGACGATATCGAGGAATTCGGCCGCGCGCTGATAGCGGAAGGCGTGCTCGATATTGCCGTCGCGGCCGAAATTGCGCGCCTCCTCGTCCATGGCCGAGGTGACGACATTCCAGGACGCCCTGCCCCCACTGATATGGTCGAGCGAGGCGAACAGGCGCGCCACATTGTAGGGCTCGCTGTAGGAGCTCGACGCGGTGGTGATGAGGCCGATATGCTTCGTCACGGCAGCCAACGCCGACAAAAGCGTCAGCGGCTCGAGGCGGGCATTGGCGTAATGCGCGACGCCGCTCTTCACCGAATCCCAGATCGACACGTGGTCGGCGACGAAGATCGTGTCGATCCTGGCGCGCTCGGCAGCCTGGACCAGCTCGCGATAGTAATCGAAGCCAAGCACTTCGTGGCCGGGCGCGCGCGGGTGCCGCCACGACATGCGATGGTCGCCCTGCGGGTTGAAGAAGAATGCGCTTAAGATCAACTGGTTTCGCGCCATGCCGGCCTCCTTGCAGATCCGCGAGAGACCGGGGCGCCGCATCCGTCGGCGCTGTCGAAATCTCTCGATCAGGTGAAAGGCTAGATTGCGCTTGCCGTTAATTCGAGTAATTTTATAGAGATAATGTACTAAATGAGTGGAAGCGATTGCCCTTGATTAGGGCACCAACAGAAAGCGATTTCGAGGTCTCAATGTCCCCTTCGGTGCTGAACGTGGAGAAACTTTCCATCGCCTATGGCGGGAAAAGAGGATGGCAATCCGCCGTCAATGGCGTTTCGCTAAGCGTGGGCCAGGGCGAAGCACTGGGGCTGGTCGGCGAGTCAGGTTCGGGCAAGAGCTCGGTGGCTTTGGCCATATTGCGCTACCTGCCGGGCAATGCGCGTGTGGCGGCCTCGGCGCTGGAGTTCCAGGGCAGGGAAATCCGCGGGCTGTCCGGCGAAGATCTGCGCGGCCTGAGAGGGAACCGTATCGCGGCCGTCTACCAGCATCCGGGCGCCGCGCTCAGCCCGGCCATGACGATCGGCCGGCAGATCGGCGAGACGATCATGCGCCATCGCCGGGTCCGTCACGAGGAAGCCCGCTGGCGATCGGCCGAATTGCTCAGGCGCGTGCGGGTCGCCAATCCGGAGCGGGTGCTCGATCTTTATCCGCATGAGCTGTCCGGCGGCATGCAGCAGCGCGCCAACATCGCCATCGCCATCGCGCTCGACCCGGCGCTGCTGGTGCTGGACGAACCGACGACGGCGCTCGACGCCAGCGTGCAGTCGGAGATGATCGCGATCCTCGACGATCTGCGCCGCGACCACAAAACCAGCATCCTCCTGATCAGCCACGACATTAACCTGATCCGCCGCTCCTGCGACCGCGTCGCGGTCATGCAGTCGGGCGCCGTGGTCGAGAGCGGCGGCGCCGAGGATGTCTTCGAAAACCCCGCCCATGCCTATACCAGGGCGCTGATCGCCTCGATCCCGGCGCTGAATTTCACCAAGCATGACGGGCGGCTCGCCGAGACCGGCACGGCAGGCCGGATCCGGTCGGCCGCTCGCCGAACCGGCCCTGACGCGGAACGCCAGACCGCCATTGCCTGCAAGGGCATCAGCCATTCGTTCGGTTCGCAGGCCGTATTGCACGATGTCGAGCTTCGCGTCGGGCAAGGCGAAACCTTCGGCCTGATCGGCGAATCCGGCTCTGGCAAGTCGACGCTGGCACGGATCGTCACCGGGCTGCAGACACCCAGCCAGGGGTCGGTCGAGCTGTTCGGCAGGAAAGTCGCGCCGCGCGCCGAGAAACGGGCGCCGGGCGAACGGCGCGACATGCAGATGGTTTTCCAGTCGCCCGACCGCACGCTCAATCCGCGCCACCGGATCGGGCGGATCATCAGCCGGCCGCTACGGCGGCTTGCCGGCCTTGGCCGGAGCGATGCGAAGAACCGCGTCGCCGATCTGCTGCGCTCCGTCAGGCTGGCCGATACGACCGCGGAACAGAAGCCACGCTCATTGTCCGGCGGCCAGCGGCAGAGGGCGGCAATCGCGCGCGCCTTTGCCGGCGCGCCGAAAGTGGTGGTGCTGGACGAGCCGACCTCGGCGCTCGACGTCTCGGTCCAGGCGACGGTGCTCAACCTGCTCAACGACCTGCAGCGCGACAAGGATACGACCTACCTGTTCATCAGCCACGACCTCAAGGTCGTGCGCTACATGGCCGACAGGATCGGCGTGCTCTATCGCGGCCGGCTGGTCGAGACCGGCTCATCGGAACAGGTCTTTCGCGGCCCCAACCATCCCTACACGAAGCTGCTGCTGGCGGCGTCCGCCGATGCTGCCCAGACCGCCTCCATCCAGGGCGGGACCGTGGCGGAGCTTCAGTCGGCCAAGGGATGCTGCTTTGCCGACCGCTGCCCGCTCGCCTCGCCGGACTGCCGTGAAGCCGAACCGGCCTCCGCCGATGTCGGCGACGGCCACCTGATCGCCTGCTGGCGAACAAACCATCTTCTAAGTGAGACGCCCTAACCTATCCGGTTGCCGCTCGCCGGATCGAACAGATGCAGCGCCGCCGGATCGGCTGACAGCCGAACGATATCGCCCGGCTTCACGTCGCTGCGGCCCATGACGAAGACGCAGATTTGCTGGTTGGCCAGCCGGACATAGAACTGCGTCGACAGGCCGAGCGGCTCGACCACCTCGACCTCGGCCTTCAGCGCGCCGTCGTCGACCAGCCTGATGTGCTCGGGCCGCAGTCCAATTGTGAGAGCGTCGCCATCTTTCAGCGGCAGGCCATCGGGCAGCCGCAGCTTCTGGCCATCGGCGAGCACGGCATCGGCCTTGCCGCCCTTGGCGAATTTCGCCGGCAAAAAGTTCATGCCCGGCGAGCCGATGAACCCGGCGACGAAGGTGTTGGCCGGCCGGTCGTAAAGCTCGAGCGGATGGCCGACCTGTTGCACGTAGCCGTCATGCATGACGACGATGCGGTCGGCCATGGTCATCGCCTCAACCTGGTCGTGGGTGACATAGACCGACGTCGTCTTGAGCTGCTGGTGCAGCGCCTTGATCTCGGCGCGCATGTGGACGCGCAGCTTGGCATCGAGGTTCGACAGCGGTTCGTCGAACAGGAAGACTTTCGGGTCGCGCACGATGGCGCGCCCCATGGCGACGCGCTGGCGCTGGCCACCGGAAAGCTGGCGCGGCAAACGGCCGAGATAGCTGTCGAGGCCAAGCCGCTTGGCGGCGGCACCCACGCGGCCGTCGATCGTCGTCTTCTCGGCCTTCTTCAGCATCAGGCTGAAGCCCATGTTGGAAGAGACGTCCATATGAGGGTAGAGCGCGTAGGACTGGAACACCATGGCGATGTCGCGGTCCTTGGGCGCGACGTCGTTGACGAGGCGCTCGCCGATATGGATCTCGCCGCCGGTGACCTCTTCGAGGCCGGCGATCATGCGCAACAGCGTGGACTTGCCGCAGCCGGACGGACCTACCAGGACGACGAACTCGCCATCGGCGATCTCGAGATCGACGCCGTGCAGGATGCGCAGCGAGCCATAATCCTTCTCGACGTTTTGCAGCGTGACGGAGGCCATCTTTTATCCTTTGACCGCGCCGGCGGTGAGGCCGGTGACGAGATAGCGTTGCAGGAAGGCGAAGAAGACGCAGACCGGGATCAGCGCCAGGATCGAGGCCGCCATCATCTGCCCCCAGTCGACGGCGAACTTGCCGATGAAGGTGAGCAGCCCAACCGCAAAAGTCTTCTGCTCGTCGCTGGAGATCAACATCAGCGCGAACAGCAATTCGCTCCAGGCGGCGGTGAAGACGAAGCCGAGCGTGGCGCCCATGCCGGGCAAGGTCAGCGGCACGATCACCCGGCGCATCGCCTGGGCGCGGGTGCAGCCATCGATCATCGCCGCCTCCTCGAGATCCCTCGGGATGCCATCGAAGAAGGACTGCATCAGGAAGGTGGCGAAGGCGGTGTTGAAGGCGGTGTAGATGATGATCAGTCCGATCAGGCTGTTGGTCAGGCCGATATCGCCCATGATGCGGTAGATCGGCGGGATGACCATGACCAGAGGGAAGGTCTGGGTGAGAAGCAACAGGATCGCCAGCGTCGCCTTGCCGCGGAAGGTGAAGCGCGACATGGCGTAGCCGGCAAGCGTGGCGATGACGGTGACAAATGCCGCCGTCGACACCGAGACGATGACGCTGTTCAGAAAATAGCGCGGAAAGTCGGAGGCCTCGAGCACGGTGACGAAATTCTGAAAAGTCGTCTGCGACGGCCAGAAGGTGATGCCTTCCGAATAGAGCAGGCGCTCGGGCGTCACCGAGATCTTCAGCGTCCAGAAGATCGGGAACAGCGCGAAGATCACAAATGCCGCAATGGCCAGGTAAAGCCCGATGCCGCCGACGATGCGCGATGATGTGGAGCGACCGGCGATCATCAGACGTGCCTCACCAGCGTGCGGCGGATGGCGATCAGCCCGATCGCATAGGCAATGAGCAGCACCAGAAGCAGCACCGCGACCGCCGAAGCGTAGCCCTTGTCGAGCGACTTGAAGGCGCTGACATAGATGTAGACCGGCACCGTGCTGGTCGAGCCGGCCGGGCCGCCCTCGGTCATGACAAAGATCAGGTCGGCGAAGGTGGCGATCCAGATGGTGCGCAGCATGACGGTGATGACGATGGTCGGCGCCAGGAAGGGCAGCGTCACCTTGGTGAAGCGCTGCCAGGGCGAGGCGCCGTCGATGGCCGCCGCCTCATGCAATTCGGACGGGATCGACTTCAGCGCGGCCAGCAGCGTGATGGCGAAGAAGGGAATGCCGAACCAGATGTTGGCGACGA
This sequence comes from Mesorhizobium humile, assembly GCF_033977215.1. NCBI lineage: Bacteria > Pseudomonadati > Pseudomonadota > Alphaproteobacteria > Hyphomicrobiales > Phyllobacteriaceae > Mesorhizobium > Mesorhizobium humile. The sequence goes on along the minus strand of NZ_JAVIIV010000001.1, from coordinate 520,718 downwards.
TCGGCCCCCACATGGCGGTGGCGGGATCGGACAACACGTTGGTCGGCTCGGCCTTCAGGCCAAGCGCGAAGAGCCAGTGCGGCAGCGGCCCGATGATCGGGTTGAACAGCCACGCCCAGGTGAGGCCCGAGAGGAAGGAGGGTACGGCCCAGGGCAGGAACACCACCGCCTGCACGACCTTGCGGCCGTAGAAGGGCTTGTCGAGAAGCAACGCCAGGCCGAGGCCAAGAAAAAACTGGAAGAACAGGCTGGCGACCGTCCACCACAGTGTGTTGATCAGCGCCTGGCCGAGCACCTGGTCGGAGAGCATCGCCTGGTACTGGCCGAGGCCGACATATTCGGACTTGAAGGCCGAGAATTTGCGGAAGGAATAGCTGATGCCGATGATCAGCGGGACCAGCAGCACCACGACCAAGAGGACAATAGCCGGCGAAAGATAGAGCCATGGCTCGATCGCGGCCTCGCTCAGCCGTTGCTTTCGCGGCGGGGCAGCGGATCGGATTTCGGACACTGCGTAGGTCATTACGTGGCTCTACGGTGGAGGTTGAATTCTGGCGATGGCGACAGCGTCCTTCTCCCCGTTCAACGGGGAGAAGATGCCGGCAGGCAGATGAGGGGCGGCGCGAACCTTTCAGAAGTCAGCGCGGCCCCTCATCCGTCACTTATCTGTGCATGTCGTTGTCCCAAAACCGCTAAGCACTTTTGGGCGACATGCATCGGGTGACACCTTCTCCCCGTAAAACGGGGAGAAGGAAGAAGGGCGTCACTTCTTGTTCTTGGCCAGCCAGGCCTGCTGCTCCTTGGTCAGGAACGCGGCCCATTCGTCGGCCACCTGCTTGGCCGGCTTCTGGCCGAGCAGCACTTCCTGAAAATTCTTGATCGCCACCTGGTCGACGAAGTTGCCAAGGTTCTCCAGATGGGTCGGCGGCGTCACCATTTCGTACTTGGAGCTGTCGCTGAGCTCGGTGAACCAGCCCTTGAACTGCTCGGTCTTGAAATGAGCGTCCTGGTCGGCGCCGTTGTGGATCGGCACGACGCCCACCTCCTTGGCCCATTCCAGATTGTCCTTGGGCGACAGAAGTGTGGCCATCAGCTTCCAGGCCTCATCCTTGTGCTGGGAATTGGCGAACATCGCCCAACCGGCATAGCCCAGCGTCGGATAGGACTTGCCGCTCGGGCCGACGGGAAGCGGAGCCACGGCGAAGTCGTCGGCGCTCATCTTGTCGGCGATGCCGAGCAAGGCGTCCGGATCCTGGTTCAGCATGGCGCAGGTGCCGGAATAGAAGCCCGTCACCGTTTCGTTGAAGCCCCAGCTCACGGCGTCCTTCGGCGCCAGGCCGTTCTTGTACATGTCGGCCAGCATCTGCAGGCCCTTGACCGAACCTTCATCGTTGATGGTCGAGGTGCCGTCCTCGTTGAAGTAGCCGCCCTTGCCGTCGGCGATGTTCATGAACATGTGCATGCCGTTGAAGGCGCCCGGTCCGCCGCGCAGGCAGTAGCCGTATTTGCCGGGGATGGCCGAGATCTTCTTGGAATCCGCGACGAAATCGTCGAGCGTCGCCGGCGGGCCGTCGAGGCCGGCTTCCTTGAACAGCTTCTTGTTCCAGAACAGCGCATTCACATAATAGCCGTAGGGGATCATGAACTGGGTGTTGTTGACGGTCGAGCCGAACTGCTTGGCGCGGTCGCCGAGCGTCTTGGCGTCGTCCCATTTGGCCATATAGGGGCCGAGATCCTCGAGCTGAGCGTTGTTGGCGTAGAGGCCCATCCAGCGTTCCGGCATCTCGACGACATCAGGCGTGTCGCCGGCCTGCACCATGGTGAGGAACTTTTCGAAAGCCTGGCCCCAAGGCAGCGAGACCACCTCCACCTTGATGCCTGGATTGGCGCTTTCGAATTCGGCGATCTGCTTCTTCAGGAATTCGGTGCGCGGCGGGCTGGTGATGACCTCGACCAGCTTGATGGTGGTGTCGGCCATCGCGCCGCTGGCGGAAATCGCCAGGCCGGCCGCTGCGGCAAGCATGAAGGTCAGTCTTTTCATCTTCAGGACTCCCATTTTCGATCCGTTTATTTTTTTGACTTGTCGAAGGCCTGGACGATGTCCGCCCAGAGATCCTCGACATTTTCCAATCCGACATTGAAGCGGATGGTTCGGGGGCTGACGCCGAAGCGCGCCATCGAATTGATGCCCGGCGTCTGCTCGAGCGAGGCCTTTGCCGGCACGACCAGGCTTTCATGGCCACCCCAGCTGACGCCGATGCGGAAGAATTTCAGCGCATCGACGAAGGCCGGGATATCGACATCCTCGGTGACCTCGAAGGAGAACAGGCCGGCATAGCCGGCAAGCGTCTTCTTGCCGGGCTGGTTGGAATAAGCGGGGTGATTGACCCGCTCGACCTTGCCATGCGCCTTGAGCCGCTCGGCAATGGTGAGCCCGCTCTTCATGTGATGTGGCAGGCGCAGCGGCAAGGTGCGCAGCCCGCGCAACAAGAGCCAGCCTTCGAAGGGCGACAGCTTGCCGCCAAGCTGGGAATAGGTCTGCTCGTTGATGTGCTTGATGTGGGCGGCAGAACCCGCCACCACGCCGGCGACGGTATCGCTGTGGCCGCTCAGATATTTGGAGGCCGAGTGCAGCACCAGGTCGACGCCATGCGAGATCGGCTTCTGGAAGACGGGCGTCGCCCAGGAATTGTCGATGGTGGTGACGATGCCCTGCTCCTTCGCCAGCCGCGTCAGGTGCTCCAGGTCCTGCAGCTCGAACATCATCGAGGTCGGGCTTTCGAGATAGAGCAGCTTGGCGCCGGGAAGGGCTGCGGCGACCGCATCGGGATCGGCGCCGTCGACATAGTCGACCTTGATATGCAAGCGCGGGAACAGCCGCTCGAACAGCCGGTAGGCGTCGCCATAGCAGTTGCGTACGGCGACCATGCGCTCGCCGGCGCCGACGAAGGCGAGCACCGTGGCGCTGATGGCCGCCATGCCGCTCGAGAAGCCGCGCGCGGCCTCGGCGCCTTCGAGCGCCGCGACCCGCGCCTCGAACTCCATCACGGTCGGGTTGTCGCCGCGCGAGTAGATCGGCTGCTTTCTTCGACCAGCAAAGGTGTCGGCCATGTCGGCGTAATTGGCGAAGGTAAACAGCGACGTCTGGTAGATCGGCGGCACCACCGCGCCGCCGGGAAACGGATCGTCATGCGCCAGAAGCGTCGCCGCCTCGCCGAGATAATCGCTGGCCATCAAGGCCGGATCGAAGGTGTTGGGCTGCTCGTTCATCTGCGGTCCGAAAGTTTGAGGTTGGCGGCACCGCGTTTCAGATCGTCCTCGACGGTGGCGATGAGCTTCAGCGCCTCGGCGCGGGCGCCGTCGGGATCATGCGCGGCGATGCGGACGAAGATGGTGCGGTGATAGGGGAAGCTGGCATGGCCGAAGTCGCGCACACCGAGCGGATGTTCCCAGAAGCGGTGGAACATCTCGTACATGGCGGCGATGATCTGCTCGAACAGCGGGTTGCCGGAGGCGCGGAAGACCGCCTGGTGGAATTCCCAGTCCTCGTCCGAGGACATGCCGGCGCGGGTGCGGAAGGCCTCCTCCATGAGGTCGAGCTTGCGCTCGATCTCGGCAAGCTCGGCCTTGCCCGCGCGAACGGCGCAAAGTGCCGCCGCCTCCGCCTCCAGCGCGCGACGGATTTCCAGCGTCGCCATCAGGCCGGCGAAATCATTGCCGCCGGCCAATGTCAGCGGCATGTGCAGCATGTCAGGCGAGACGGCGGCCTTGAGATAGGTGCCCGAGCCCTGCCGCCGTTCGACGAGGCCTAGCCCCTCCCAGCGGGTCAGGGCCTCGCGCACCGTGTTGCGACTGACCTTGAGCCGTTCCGCCAGGATGCGCTCCGTCGGCAGTTTCTCGCCCGGGCCAAGAGCCTCCTGGCGCACGAACCCCGCCAACGCCTTCAGCACCGCGTCATCGCGGGCCGTGGTCTGGATGGGGGGCAGGAAATCGGTCACGCCGGCTGAGCCTAAAGTGGTTCAATGGTCCAACCAATTTCTGCACAGACAGAAAGGGGAGTCAACAGCCGAAATGAGGCTGGCCGAAAGGCGCGGATCGTGCGCCATTCGGCCTTGTTGTTTCAGGCGCGGATGCGCGCCGGCGTGGCCTCCGCGCGCTCTTCGCGCCAGCGCGCGAACATTTCCTCGCGGACCCGCCGCGAACCCGAGAGCCGCTCCTTTGCTTCCGCCAGGACAGAGGGCGAAGCCTCGGCGGGCGTGCCGGAGCGGAAGGGAGGCGCCGGCGCGTATTCGAGCGAGAGCTGCACGATTTCCGCTTCCGCCTGTCCAAGCAGCCTTGCGACCAGCGCCAGGCCGAAATCGATACCGGACGTGACACCGCCGGCGGTGATCAGCTTGCCGTCCTCGACGATCCGCGCATCGACGGGGATCGCGCCGAACTCTTCAAGGAAATCATGCGCATACCAGTGCGTTGTGGCCCGTTTGCCCTTGAGCAATCCGGCCGCTCCGAGCACCAGCGCGCCGCTGCACACCGAGGTGATGTAGCGCGCCTGCGCCGCGCGCTCCCAGACGAAGTCGAGAACCGCCTTGTCCTCGAGCAGCGCGTTGACGCCGCCGCCGCCCGGAATGCACAGCACGTCAAGAGGCGGGCAGTCGTCGAAGGTCGCCGTCGGCGTGAGCGACAGACGCGTCGACGACATCACCGGATTGCGATCCTTCCAGATCAGTTCCACCTCAGCGCCCTTGACCGTTGCCATAACCTCATAAGGCCCGGTGAGGTCGAGCTGCTGGACATTGGGAAATACGAGGATGCCGAAACGAAGGGACATGGGAATCTCCGTGGATTGACTTCGGGCAACCTACGGCATCATGCTTTGGCACGATTGCCATTTACCCCTCGTTTCAGGCCATTCCCATGCGCCGCATCGAAATCCTCGCCTATCCCGACATCCAGCTCCTCGATGTCAGCGGACCGCTTCAGGTTTTTGCCAGCGCCAACGACTTCAGGACGCAGGCCGGCGAGCCGGCCGCCTATGAGCCCGTCGTCGTCGCCGCCTCGCCGCGGATCAGGACATCGTCCGGTCTGGCGCTTGAGGCGGCGGCGCTGCCGGCGCAGGGGCTCGCGGTCGACACGCTGATCGTGCCTGGCGGCTGGGGCGTCAACGCGGCCTGCGAGGATCCTCAGCTGGTGGAGTGGATCGTCGGCCGCTCGCGCGATGCTGTGCGGACGGTTTCGGTCTGCAGCGGCGCGATGCTTTTGGCTCAGGCAGGCCTGCTCGACGGCCGCCGCGCGGTTACCCATTGGGGCCGCTGCGCGGAGTTCGCCAAGCGCTTTCCGGCGGTCCGGCTCGAACCCGACCCGATCTTCATTCGCGACGGCAATGTCTGGACCTCGGCCGGGGTGACGGCCGGCATCGATCTCGCGCTGTCCTTCGTCGAGGCCGACCTCGGCCGGCGCATGGCACTCGCCGTGGCACGCGAGCTGGTCGTTTTCCTAAAACGACCCGGCGGTCAGGCGCAGTTCAGCCAGACCCTCAAGCTGCAAGAGGGGGACGGGCGCTTCGACCGGCTGCATGGCTGGATCCTCGACAATCTGAGCGGCGACCTGTCGCTGGAGCAGCTGGCCGAACGCGCGAATATGAGCCGGCGCAGTTTCTCGCGGCACTATCAGGAGGCAACGGGGCGCACACCCGCCCGCGCGATCGAAGAAATCCGGATTGAGGCGGCGCGGCGGATGCTGGAGCGGGGGCAAACGGTCAGCCAAACGGCGCGGCGCTGCGGTTTCGGCTCCGAGGAAACGATGCGGCGCGGCTTTCTACGCGTCCTCGGCACCAACCCGCGCGACTATCGGGAGCGTTTCTGATCCACCGACAGGTCGCTGATCGGGCGATCCTGCGCCGCCCGGCATGTGATCGTTTGGATTCATGCGCCAGGGTATTGGCGTCAGGGCGGATAACTGCCCAGACGGGACGCGAAGCGCTCCACCATCGCCAGGCCGGCCGCGCACGGCCGCATCGCCGGCGCGCGGTCAAATATCGGGACGCCGGCACGGGCGCCGAACAAGGCGCTTGCCGTAGCAGATCAGGTTCTCGATGCCCTGCATGACGAAGACCTGGCTGTCGAACAGCGCGTAGAGAATGGCGTGGATGCCATGGATCTGATCCGGCGCGAATTGGGCCATCGCGCTCGCCCTCAATGGCTTTCGCGCGGAACGGCGTGACCGCGGCTGCCGACGAGGAAATCGAGGTCGGCGCCACGGTCCGCCTGCAGGACATGATCGACATAGAGGCCCTGATAGCCGCCGCGCATCGCCGGTTCGGGCGGCCGCCAGGATTGCCGACGTCGAGCCAATTCTTCTTCCGAAACCTCGAGATGCAGCCTTCTTGCCTCGACATCGAGCTCGACGATGTCACCGCTTCTGACCAGTGCCAGCGGGCCACCGACGGCGGCCTCGGGGGCCGCATGCAGCACCACCGTGCCGAAAGCGGTGCCGGACATGCGGGCGTCGGAAATGCGGACCATGTCGCGCACGCCCTTTTGCAAGAGCTTCCGCGGCAGCGCCATGTTGCCGACCTCGGCCATGCCGGGATAGCCCTTGGGGCCGCAATTCTTCAGCACCATGACCGACGTCTCGTCGATATCGAGCCCTGGGTCGTCGATGCGCGCCCGGTAGTCGTCGATGTCTTCGAAAACGACGGCGCGGCCGCGATGCCTCATCAAGGCGGGCGATGCGGCCGACGGTTTGATGATGGCGCCCGCCGGCGCCAAATTGCCGCGCAGCACCGCGATGCCGCCATGCGGCGTGAGCGCCTTGTCGCGTGGGCGGATCACTTCCGGATTGTAATTCCGGGCATCGGCGATGTTGTTCCGCACGCTTTTGCCGGTGACCGTCAGCGCGTCGAGGTCGAGCAGGTCGGCGATCTCCTTCATCACAGCCGGGATGCCGCCGGCATAGCAGAAATCCTCCATGAGGAAGCGGCCCGACGGCATCAGGTCGAGGATGGTCGGCACATCGCGGCCGTATCTGTCCCAATCGTCGAGGCTGAGTTCGGCGCCGACCCGGCCGGCGATGGCGAGCAGATGCACGACGGCGTTGGTCGAGCCGCCAATCGCGCCGTTGACGCGTATGGCATTGGCGAAGGCCTGCTTGTCGAGGATCGCCGACGGCCGCAAATCCTCGTTGACCATCTCGACGATGCGCCGCCCGGTCATGCGGGCAATGCGGCTGCGGCGCGCGTCGACCGCCGGATAGGCCGCGTTGCCGGGCAGCGCCAGGCCAAGCGCCTCGACCATCGAGGCCATGGTCGCGGCCGTGCCCATGGTCATGCAATGGCCGGGCGAGCGCGACATGGCGCTCTCGGCGCTGGCGAAATCCTGCGCGCTCATCACGCCGGCCCGCACATCCTCTGAAAATTTCCACACGTCGGTGCCGGAGCCGATCTCACGGCCCTGGAACCGGCCGTTGAGCATCGGCCCGCCGGAAATCACGATGGCGGGCAGGTCGCAGGAGGCCGCGCCCATCACCAGAGACGGTGTGGTCTTGTCGCAGCCCGCCATCAGCACGACGCCGTCCATCGGATTGCCGCGAATCGCCTCCTCGACATCCATCGAGGCAAGATTGCGGAACAGCATGGCCGTCGGCCGCAGATTGGATTCGCCGCAGGAGAACACCGGAAACTCCAGCGGCAGGCCGCCGGCTTCCAGCACGCCGGCCTTGATGTGCTCGACCAGGCCGCGGAAATGCACGTGGCAGGGCGTGAATTCGGAGAAGGTGTTGCAGATGCCGATCACCGGCCGGCCGTCGAAAGCATCGTCCGGCAGGCCGTTGTTCTTCATCCAGCTGCGATGGATGAAGGCGTCCTTGCCGAGCCCGCCGAACCAGTGCTGCGATCGTCTCTTGGTCATGGTCGGTCCTCGGCGATGTTCAGGCCGGATGCTGGAGCTGGCTCAGCCCGCCATCGACGACGAGGCAGGCCGCGTTCATGAACGGGCACTCGTCGGAAATCATGAACACCGCGGCGAGCGCGATCTCGCGCGCAGTGGCGATGCGGCCGCCGGGGTGCAGCGCTATGGTGTTGGCGCGCGCGGCGACAGGGTCCGGAAAGCTGTTCCAGTAGTCGAGGGCCTTCTGCGTCTCGACATAACCCGGCGCCAGCGCGTTCACGCGCACGCCCTGGCCGGCATATTCGAGCGCCAGCGATCTGGTCAGGCCGAGCAGCGCGTGCTTGGCGACGGGATAGGGGAAGGTATGCGGGATGATGGTGAAGGCGTGCGTCGAGGCGATGTTGAGGATCGCCCCGCCGCCGCTTGCCAGCATGCCCGGTAGCACCGCCTTGCTGCAATTCCAGGCGCCTTTGACGTTGACGTCGAAATTGCGGTTCCACTCCTCTTCGCTCGCCTCGAGCGGCGTCGAGAAGACATTCATCCCCGCGTTGTTGATCAGCGCGTTGACCAGCCCGATTTCCTTGCCCGCGCGGCCGACGGCCGACGCGATCGCCGCGGCATCGGTTATATCGGCCCGGCAGTGCCGGAGACGACCGCGCGGCGCCGACAGGCCGGAGGCGGCCCTGTCCAGGAGCTCGCCGTCGCGATCGATCATGAACAGGCTCGCCCCCTCGGCCAGGCAGGCTTCGGCGATGGCGAGCCCGATGCCCTGGGCGGCGCCGGTCAGAAAGACGCGTTTGCCTGCAAGGCGCTCAGTCATCGTCGTCACTCCAGTCGAAGACAGCCACGGCGATCCTTCAGCCGCATCGGCCCGACATCGACATGCCGGCTCAGCGCCGGCCCAATGCCGACGACCGCAGATTGTCGAGCAGGACCGCCAGAAGCAGGATCACACCCCTGACGATATATTGGTAGAAGGCCGGGATGTTGAGCAGGTTCATCGCGTTCTCGGCGATGCCCATGATCAAAACGCCGACGATGACGCCCGACATCGTGGCGCGGCCGCCAGCCAGCGAGACGCCGCCGAGCACGCAGGCCGAGATCACCGACAGCTCGAGGCCGACCGCGGCGTTGGGCTGGCCAGAGGTGATGCGCGAAGCGAGCAGGATGCCGGCGATGCCGCAGACCACGCCCTGCAGCGTGAAGATCCAGATGCGCGTCCTGTCGACATTGACGCCGGCGAGGCGCGAGGCTTCCGGATTGCCACCGATGGCCAGCGTGTTCTTGCCGAAGACGGTGCTGTTGAGCACGAAGCCGAAAATGGCGAAGAGCACCGCAAGCACCCAGATCGGCGTCGGGATGCCGAGTAGCTTCGACAGGGCCAACTGATAGAAGTCAGGGCTGTTGATGCCGACGGCGCGGCCGTCCGACGAGATCAGCGCGAAGCCGCGCACGATCTGCATGGTGGCCAGGGTGGTGATGAGGGCGTTGATGCGGAATTTGGCGATGACGACGCCATTGACCCAGCCGACGACGGCGCCGCAGGCGATGGCCGCGATGAGGCCGAGCAGGATCGAGCCGGTGTAGTTCGAGGCCATCACCGCGACCATGCCGGCAAAGGCGACGATGGAGCCGACCGACAGGTCGAAGTCGCGCGCGGCGAGGCAGAACATCATCGTGCAGGCAACGATGCCGACGGTGACCACCGATTGCAGCAGGCCCAGCATGTTGCGGTCGGTGAGGAAGTTCGGCACCAGCAGCGACACCAGCGCGAAGGCGACGATGAAGATGACGACGAGGCCCTGCTCGCCGAGCAGTATCTTCTTCAACCGGTCGGTCATGGCGGGTGTCCTCAGGATGCAATCGCGTCGGGGGTTTTCTTGTCGGGAAGGGCCGCGGCCAGGATCGCCTTTTCGGCGAACTGGTCGCGCGTGAGTTCGGCGCTGATGCGTCCGCCGCACATCACCAGGATGCGGTCGCAAATGCCCATCACTTCCGGCAGCTCCGAGGAGACGACGACGATCGCCATGCCGTCCTCGGCGAGCTGGTAGAGCAGCTCGTAGATTTCCGACTTGGCGCCGACATCGATGCCGCGCGTCGGCTCGTCGACGATCAAAACGCCTATGCCCTGCTCGGACAGCCATCGGCCGAGGATCACCTTCTGCTGGTTGCCGCCGGACAGGTTGACGATGTCCTGCCTGCGGGACGGCGTGCGCACCTTGAGCTTCTTGATGAAGGTCTCGGCCGTCGCGATCTCGCTGGCGCGGCTCAGCACGCCAAAGCGCGTGTGATGGCGCCTGGACGAGATGTTGATGTTCTCCTCGATCGAGCGGCCCTGGATGATGCCGTCATGCTTGCGGTCCTCGGAGCAGAGCACGATGCCCGCCCTGATCGCGTCATGCGGGCTGGCGGCGGCAATCGCCTTGCCGTCGACGGCGATCGCGCCGCCCGAGCGCGGATCGGCGCCGAAGACCAGCCGCATCAGCTCCGAGCGCCCGGCGCCGATCAGGCCGAAGAAGCCGACGATCTCGCCCGCGCGGGCTTCGAAGCTGGCCGGCGTCGGCAATCTGGCGCCGCTCAGACTGTCGACCTTGAGGCGGATCTCTCCTGCCCTTCGCGGCCGAAAACCCCATATGTCGGAAATCTCGCGGCCGACCATTTCGGCAACGACCTGATCGCGCGTCACACCTTCGAGCGATGCGTGGTGCGCGGCGAGCTTGCCGTCGCGCAGCACCGTCAGGCTGTCGCAGAGCCGGAACACCTCGTCGAGCCGGTGCGAGACATAGATGATGACCTTGCCCTCGCCGCGCAGCCGGTCGATCAGGGCGAACAGGATCTCGCTTTCGCGCGAGGACAGCGACGAGGTCGGCTCGTCGAGCGCGATGACGCGGGCGTCCAGCATCACCGCCTTGGCGATCTCGACCATCTGGCGTTCGCCGATCGAGAGCGTCTTGACCTTGCGGCGCATGTCGATGTCGATGCCGGCCGATTTCAGCTTGGCGCCGACATCGTCGAGCATGCGGCGGCGGGCGATGACGCCTGCGCTCGCCGGAAACCGGCCAAGGCTGAGATTTTCGGCGACGGTCAGCTCGGGCACCAACTGCAATTCCTGATGGATGACGATGACGCCGTTGTCGAAGGCGTTCCTGGTCGAGGCATAGGCCTGAACCTTGCCGTCGATGCTTATTGCGCCGGCATGGGCATGCTGGTCGCCGGACAGAATCTTGATGAGGGTGGATTTGCCGGCGCCATTCTCGCCCATCAATCCGTGCACGGCGCCCTTTTCGACACCGAACGACACGTCGGACAGAGCCCTGACGCCCGGATAGGTCTTGGTGATGTTGGAGAATTCGAGAAAGGACACCGCTCAGATCCTTGTGCGCTACCCTTGCCGGGTCGGACCAAACAGGCGGCGACGCGGGCCGCCGCCTGTTTGTACAGGGAGGACTATTCGATGCCGAGGTCCTTGCGCACCTTCTGGTAGTCGTCGCGCTTGGCCAGCGCGCCGGCGGTCAGCGTCAGCTTCGCCGGCTCCTTGTTGTTGGCGATCCAGTCATACATGTTCAGCGCCGTCTCGTAGCCATGGCGCTTGGGCGAGATGATCACCGTGCCGACGAAACCGGTGGCGGTGGGCTTCTTGAACTCGTTGATCGCCGATTCCGCGCCGCCGATGCCGACGCCGATCATGCCGTCGGCCGGGATGCCGACGCTTTCGGACGCGCGGACGGCGCCGAGCACCGCCTCGTCATTGAGGCCGAAGGCGATCCACTTCTTGATGTCGGCATGGGCATTGAGCACCACGGTCGCGGCGTTGAGCGCGGCTTCGGTGTCGGTCTTGGCCTGCGGCGCGTCGAAGATGTTCTCGGCCTTGAAGCCGGCGGCCTTCAGCACCGAAATCGCGCCTTCGACGCGGTCGACGGCGGTCGGCAACTGGTCGTAGGAGACGCGGATCGCGCCGACCTCGTCCATCTTCCAGCCGCGCGCCTTCATCTGGTCGATGATGGCCTGACCAACGGCCTCGCCGATCTTGGTGGCGGAGATGCCCATATGCGGCACGTCTTCCAGCGGCTTGCCGTCGGCGCCGACGAGGCGGTCGTCCACCGTCATCAGCTTCAGATTGTTGGCGGCCGCCTTGGCGACGATGCCCGGGCCGAGCTTCACATCCGGGGTGCAGACGACGAAACCTTGCGCGCCCTGGGCGCCGAGATTGTCGATCGCCGACATCAGCTTCTCGCCGTCCTCGGCGCCGATCTTGACGAGGGTGAAGCCCTTTTCCTTGGCAGCCTGGTCCGCGAATTTCCATTCGTCCTGGAACCAGGGTTCCTCGGGCTGTTTGACGATGAAGCCGATCTTGGTGTCCTGCGCATAGGCAGACGCGATTGTCGTGGCCGACAAGACGGCGAGAGCGCCCGCGACGAGCGCGGTTTTCAAAAGTCGCATGTTTACCTCCCAGTGAACGGCCGGGCGCCGAGCCCGGGTTTCCCGTCTCTAATCAATTTCATCATACACGTCAATTGATCTGGTATGATAAATGATTTAAATAGTCAGATCAGTAGCGCTGGCGCAAATGATCGGTATCCGCTAAGGCCGGGCCGGGCGCGCGCAACCAGGGTTCGCTGCCTTGGAGGAGGGGCTGAGGTGAACGAGACACCGAAGAAGGCTGACGAGGCGACGGATGCGCGCGAGACGGCGCGCCGCCCGCGCGTCATGCCGGATGTGACGAAGGCGCTGGCCTCCGACATCTTCTCGGGCCGCTATCCGGCCGGTTCGTCACTGCCGACCGAGAACGACCTCGGCGTCGAATACGGCGTCAGCCGCACCGTGATCCGCGAAGCGCTGAAAGTGCTGGCGGCCAAGGGCCTCGTGCTTTCCAGGCCGCGCATCGGCACGGTGGTCTGCGACCAGGACAACTGGAACATCATCGATCCGCAAGTGCTTGCCTGGCATGCGCCGCACGCCCTGGACGACAAGCTGTTCGACGCGATCCTCGAAACCCGCCGCGCCATCGAGCCGCTGGTCGCCGAGCTCGCCGCCGCGCGCGCGACGCTGCAGGAGATCGCCGACCTGGAGGCGGCCTGGCGCGGCATGGCCGGCGCCGGCGAGGACCCCGTCGCCTTCTCGCGCAGCGACATCGCCTTCCACCAGATCCTCTATGCCGCCAGCCACAACCCGATCTTCCGGCAGATCGGCAACCTGATCGACACCGGGCTGAAATTCTCGCTGGAAGCGACGGCGACCATTTCGCTCGACCGGCGCATGGAAGCGGTGGCGGCGCACCGCGAAGTGGTGGAGGCGCTGCGCATGCGCGACGCCGAAGCAGCTCGCGGCGCGGCAAACAGAATTCTCGACCTGGCGGCGCGCGACCTCGTCAGCGCCAAGAAACTCAAGAACAACTGAGACAAGTTTTGCCCGCATGAAAATCACCGCCTTGACCACCTACATCGTTCCGCCGCGCTGGCTCTTCCTCAAGGTCGAGACCGATGCCGGCATCAGCGGCTGGGGCGAGCCTGTGGTCGAAGGCAAGGCGCTGACGGTCGAAGCGGCGGTCAAGGAACTGGCCGATTATCTGATCGGCAAGGATCCGCGCCTGATCGAGGATCATTGGACGGTGATGCATCGCGGCGGCTTCTATCGCGGCGGGCCGATCCTTATGAGCGCGATCGCCGGCATCGACCAGGCGCTGTGGGACATCAAGGGCAAGGCGCTCGGCGTTCCGGTGCATGAACTGCTCGGCGGCAAGCTGCGCGAGACGATCAAGGTCTATTCCTGGATCGGTGGCGACCGGCCGGCGGAAGTGGCGGCCGGCGCCAGGGACGTGGTGGCGCGCGGCTTCCAGGCGCTCAAGATGAACGGTACCGAGGAACTGCAGATCGTCGACAGCCATGACAGGATCGATGCCGCGGTCGAGCGGGTTGCCATGGTGCGCGAGGCGGTGGGCCCCAATATCGGCATCGCCGTCGATTTCCACGGCCGCGTGCACCGGCCGATGGCGCGTATGCTGGTCAAGGAACTGGAGCCATACCGGCTGATGTTCATCGAGGAGCCGGTGCTGAGCGAGAACCGCGAGGCGCTGAAGGAGATCGCCGCGCTCGGCTCGACGCCGATCGCGCTCGGCGAACGGCTCTACAGCCGCTGGGACTTCAAATCTGTGTTCGAGGAGGCGGTCGTCGACATCATCCAGCCCGATCTGTCGCATGCCGGCGGCATCACCGAATGCCGCAAGATCGCGGCGATGGCGGAAGCCTATGACGTGGCGGTGGCGCCGCATTGTCCGCTGGGACCCATCGCGCTTGCCGCATGCCTGCAGCTCGACGCCGTGAGCTACAACTGCTTCATCCAGGAGCAGAGCCTGGGCATCCATTACAATGCCGGCAACGACCTGCTCGACTACGCCGCCAACAAGGACGTGTTCCGCTATGAGGACGGCTATGTCGCCATTCCCGACGGTCCGGGCCTGGGGGTCGAGATTGACGAAGACTATGTGAAGGAGCGTGCCAAGGAAGGGCATCGCTGGCGCAACCCGGTCTGGCGCCACAAGGACGGCTCGTTCGCCGAGTGGTAAGCCGGCAAATTATTTCGCACTCGATTGCCTATAACGTCGCCGGCAAAGGTCCGATGGCGGCGAGACCGGCTTCGGTCAGCGCGTAGACACCGCGCTCGGCCCTGGCGAACCAGCCGTAGTAATTATGCAAAAGAATGCTGGCGGCGCGCGGCGAAAGGGTCTTGAGGTCGCGCGGCCGCTTCGGACCGTCGGCCATGGCGGCGGCGCAGGCCAGCGCCTCCTGGCGGTAAGCGGTCATGATCGGCTTCTTGCGCGTGCTGCCGCCGATGGACGGATCGCCCTTGCGGCGGTGATGCTCCTCGACCAGGCGCGAGCGCCGCCTGGGATCGCGGCGCGGCGGCAAGGCGGCGGGACTGAGCAGCAATTCCACCTCGCCCTTCTTGCCGACGCCCAATAGGCCGAAACCTAGACGACGGCAGAGCGCGCGGAAGCGGCGGTCGTGCTCCCGGCCCTTGCCGCGCGCCGACATCAGAGCGGCCAGCCAGACCTCGTCACAGGCCGCCGCACGGTCGACGGCTTGCAGGACGAGCTCGAGGTTGAATTGCAGCTTGAGCTCGCAGATGACGACGACATCCGGCTCACCGGTGCGCACGCCGACCACGTCGCAGCCGCCGATCTCGCCCTTGACGGCGAAATCCATGCTCTCGAGGAACCGCTTCACCGGCTCGTAGAGGGAAGTTTCCTGCATGGGCGATGCATAGCCGATTCGCGGCGGTCCGGTCGCGCGACAGCATGCCGTCGCGGGGATCAATGTCAGGCGCGATGCAGATAATCCTCGATCGATTGCGGCTTCATCTCGATCGAGAACCCGGGCGCCCTAGGCGGCATGTAGGCGGCGTCGCGGATCACGCAGGGCTCCAAAAAATGCTCGTGCAGATGGTCGACATATTCGATGACGCGACCGTCCTTGCTGCCTGACACCGCGACGTAGTCGATCATCGACAGATGCTGGACATATTCGCAAAGGCCGACGCCGCCGGCATGCGGCCAGACCGGCAGACCGAACTTGGCGGCGATCAGCAGCACCGCCAGGACCTCGTTCAGCCCACCCATGCGGCAGGAATCGATCTGCACGACGTCGATCGCGCCGCCGGCGATGAACTGCTTGAACATGATGCGGTTCTGGCACATCTCGCCGGTCGCGACCTTGATCGGCGCCACGGCCTTTCGGATCTTGGCATGGCCGGCGACGTCGTCCGGGCTGGTCGGCTCCTCGATGAAGAAGGGCTTGGCGAAGGCGAGGTCCGTGAGCCAGTCGATCGCCTGGTCGACCTCCCAGACCTGGTTGGCGTCGATCATCAGATAGCGGTCCGGGCCGATGACCTCGCGGGCGATCCTGAGACGCCGGACGTCGTCTTCGCGGTCGCGGCCAACCTTCAGCTTGATGTGGTTGAATCCATCGTCGATCGCCTCCTGGCAAAGACGCCGGAGCTTGTCGTCGGGATAGCCGAGCCAGCCGGCCGAGGTGGTGTAGCAGGCATAGCCCTCGCGCTCGAGTATGGCGATGCGCTCGGCCTTGCCAGCCTCGGCCTTCTTCAGGATCGCCAGCGCTTCGGCCGGTGTGATGGCGTCGGTGAGGTAGCGGAAATCGACGATGCGCACGATCTCTTCGGGGCTCATCTCGGCGACCAGGCGCCAGACCGGCTTGCCGGCTTCCTTGGCCCACAGGTCCCAGACCGCGTTGACTACGGCGCCGACCGCAAGATGCATGGCGCCCTTGTCCGGGCCGATCCAGCGCAACTGGCTGTCGCCGGTCACATGGTGCCAGAAACGGCCGGGATCCTCTTTCACCCAGTCGAGATCGAGCCCGACGACGAGGTGGCGCAGCGCTTCGATCGCGGCGCAGCAGATCTCGTTGCCACGGCCGATGGTGAAGGTGAGGCCATGGCCTTTCAGCGACGGGACATCGGTGTCGAGGATGACGTAGGCGGCCGAATAGTCCGGGTCCGGATTCATCGCGTCGGAGCCGTCGAGGCTTTGCGATGTCGGGAAGCGCAGGTCGAAGGTTCTGAGGTCCGTGATTTTCGTCATTGCTGCCTCTTAGCTGGCCTGCCTCGTAACGCAACTGGCGGCCGAAACGGCCTCAGATCGACCAGCCGCCGTCGATGTTATAGGCCTGCCCGGTCGTGTAGGTGGCGCCGGCCAGATAGACGGCGAGATCTGCGATCTCCTCCGGCGTGCCGATCCTGCCCATCGGCTGGCGGGCGATGAAAGCCGCGCGGGCCGCCTCATAGTCGCCCTGCGCCTGCATGCGGCCGTGAAGCGAGGGGCTCTCGACGGTGCCCGGGCAGATGGCGTTGCAGCGTATGCCCTTGGCGACATAGTCGGCGGCGATCGATTTGGTCAGGCCGATCACGGCCGCCTTGGTCACGCCGTAGGCGAAGCGGTTCGGCACGCCCTTCGGGGCGCCCGCCACCGACGCCATGTTGATGATCGAGCCGTCGCCGCGCTCCAGCATGCCGGGCAGCACGGCGCGGATGGTGCGGATCATGGCGCGTACATTGAGATTGAAGGCAAAGTCGAGGTCCTCGTCCTTCATCTCCAGGATCGAGCCGGCATGGACAAAGCCGGCGCAGTTGAACAGCGCGTCGACCCGGCCGATCTCGGCGAAGGCGGATTTCACCGCCTCGTCGTTCAGCACGTCGAGTTTTCGCGCCGCAATCCCGGGCGTCTTGCCAAGTTCGGCCAGGGCTGCCTCGTTGATGTCGGTGGCGTGGACGATGGCGCCGGCCTTTGCGAAAGCCAGGGCGCTTGCCCGTCCGATGCCCTGCGCGGCCGCCGTGACGACCACGACCTTGCCTGTGATATCAGCCATGTTCTTGTCTCCGTCTTTCAGCCGGGCCGTCGCTCGACGATGTAGATGTGATCCGCCGCCAGCACGACCTCGTCGCGCTGGTTCAAGACCTCGACGCGCTCGATGACGCGCCCGGCGTTTGGCCGTTTCGGGTCGTCCTCCTTGGCAGCGATCGTGGTGCGCGTGCGGATCGTGTCGCCGATGAAGACCGGCTTGATGAAGCGCAGCCTATCGTAGCCATAGGAGAAGGCGACGGGGTTGATCACGCTCGCGGTCAGCCCGACGCCGACCGAGAACACCAGCGTGCCATGCGCGATGCGCTGGCCGAAGGGCGTCGTCTTCATGAACTCGGCGTCCATGTGATGCGGAAAGAAATCGCCGGTATGGCCGGCATGGACGATGAAATCGGTCTCGGTGATGGTGCGGCCGCTGGTGAGGCGGGATGAACCGATCAGGTAGTCCTCGAAATAGGTGGTCTGTTCCATATCCCGCCTTATGGCTTTGCCGCCAGCGGCGTTGCCGGCGCCGCGCTCGATTTATAGGCGGCCTCGACCAGCGCCATGGTGTGCCAGGCGTCCTCGACGGAGCTGACAAGCTCGGCGTCTTCACCGGAAGCGAAGCGCTGGACATTGGCCATGCGGCCGACGAAGGCATCGGGGAACCATTCGCCGGCGAGCGGCACGCTGACCCAGTCCGATCCACCCTTGGGATGGATCTCCAGGATATCCGGCTCGCCGCGCGGATAGTCGAGGTTGAGGCCGAGCTTGACATAGGCAGCACCCTCGGTGCCGCAGATGCGGAACTCGCAGGCCTGGTAGCGGCGCCCGAATTTGTGGTCGTGGTTGATCGACAGCCCGCAGCGCACCGTGTCGCCATAGTCGAGGATGGCGCTGGTGCGGGTCTGCGCGACCTTGTGGTTGGGATGGCCGAGCGTCCTGGCGTGCACGCCCAGCGGATTGCCGAGAAGCTCGCGGATCAGGTCGAGATAATGGATCGAATGCATGGCGATCTCGACGCGCGGCGCCTTGAGCAGGAATTCCCAAAGCTGCCACGGTGTGTCGAGCGCCAGAAGCGCGTCGAAGTCCACCACCTCGCCCAGCCAGCCCTTGGCGATCGCGTCCTTCAGCGCCAGCATCATCGGCGCGAAGCGGAGCTGGAAGTTCACGGCAGCCTTCAGTTGCTTGGCGCGGCAGATTTCGAGGATTTCGGTCGCCTCGCCGAGATAGTTGCCCATCGGCTTCTGGATCAGCGCCACCGCGCCATCGGGCAGTGCCCTCAACACGTCGGCATGGCGACCAGGCGGCGTCGCGAGATCGAAGATCGCGTCCTTCACCGCCGCCGCTTCCTCGACCGAACGGAACGCCGTCACGCCCCATTTGTCGGCAAGCTTCTCAGCCTTCGCCTGATCCGGATCGTAGAGGCCGGAAATCGGGAAGCCGCCCTTGCGGTAGGCGGGAAAATGCGCGTCGCCGACAATCGAGCCGGCGCCGAAGGTGACGATCGGGCGCGGCTTCGAGGGTTTTGGCCAGGACTGTGCCAACGATGCCGGATCGAAGGCATCAGTCATGATGGAAGACCTCGTCCATCGTCGCCCACCACTCGCCTTCCTTGCGCGTTTCCAGCGGCTCCTGGCAAGGCATGCAGACCGACCACCATTCCTGGGTCTTCGGGTCGGCGGCCATCTTGGCCATGTCGGCGGCGTAGTCGGTGCCGTCATATTCGAAATAGGAGAACAGGAGGTTCTCCGGCCGCTTCAGGTAGATCGAATAGTTCTTGATGTTGCAGGCCGAGATCATGGCGAGAACGTCCGGCCACACGGCTGCGTGGAGGCGGACATATTCCTCGACCTTCTCGGGCTTTAAGCCCAGCACCATTCCCATGCGCTGCATATCCGCCTCCCTATTTCACGATCGCCGTGGTGAATTCGGCGATGCTTCTTGCCTTCACGGCGTCCCAGTCCCAGTCGATGCCGATGCCAGGTTCGCTAGGCGCCAGCGCATGACCATTCTCGATGCGCATTTTGGCGCCCGTCAACTCATCGAGTTGCGGGATGTATTCAACATATTTGCCGTTCTGGATAGCGCAGGTGAGGCTGACATGCAGTTCCATCAGGAAATGTGGGCAGACCGGCATGTCGAAGGCCTCCGCCGCATGGGCGACTTTCAGCCAGGGCGTGATGCCGCCGATGCGGCCGACATCAACCTGGACGATGTTGCAGCCGCCTTTCTGCATGTATTCGCGAAAGTGCCTGATGGAATAGAGCGACTCGCCGACGGCGATCGGCGTGGCAGTCGAATTCGACAGCCGCACATGGCCGTCGATGTCATCGGCCGGCAGCGGCTCCTCGATCCAGGCGAGGTCGAGCTCACGCAGCCGCTCGGCGCGGCGGATCGCCTCGTCGACGGAAAAGCCCTGGTTGCAGTCGGTCATGATCTCGTAGCCGTCGCCGACCGCGTTGCGCACGGCCGACAGCCGGGCGACGTCCTCGGAACCGTGCGGCTTGCCGATCTTGACCTTCGAGCCGGTGAAACCCTTGGCCTTCGCGGCGAGCGCGTCGTCAACCAGCGCCTGCGTCTCTATATGCAGCCAGCCGCCTTCGGTGGTGTAGAGCGGGCAGCGGTCCTTGGCGCCGCCGGCGAGTTTCCAGAGCGGCAGGTTCTGCTTCCTGGCGCGCAGATCCCAAAGCGCCGTGTCGATCGCGGCCAGCGCGATCGCCGTGATGGCGCCGATGGTGGTGGCGTGGGTGGCGAATTCGAGATCATGCCAGATCGCCTCGATCTGGTCGGCGTCGCGGCCGATCAGGCGGGGCGCCAGATGATCGGCCAGAAGCCGCATCACGGACGAGCCGCCGGTGCCGATCGTATAACTATAGCCGGTGCCCGACGCGCCGTCGGAATCGGTGATGGTGACGATCGGCGTTTCCTGGCTGACGAAGCTTTGGATGGCGTCCGTGCGCTTCACCTTCGGCACGAGGTCGACCATGCGCAGTTCGATTTTCTCGATTTTTGCCATGCTCAGCTCCTCAGCGACTTGCCGGTTTCGGCGGAGAACAGATGCGCGCGGCTCAAGTCGAAGCTCATGCCGATCCTGTCGCCGGCCTTCAGCGGCTTCGGATTAAGCATGCGCGACACCCAGTCGGTGCCGTTGAACTCGGCGAAGACCAGCGTCTCGTTGCCGAGCGGCTCGGTGATGCTGACCGGCAGCTCGACGCGGTGGACTTCGGTCTCGCCGCCGGAGCTCAGGCCGTGGCCGGTCGGATAGAAATCATCGGGGCGGATGCCGAACACGACCTTGTCGCCGACCGATGTCCTCGACTTGAACTGTCCAGGCAAAGGCAGGCTGTCGCCGCCGTTGAAGACAAGTTTGCCGTCGCTCACCGTCGCCTCGTGCAGGTTCATCGGCGGCGAGCCGATGAAGCCTGCGACGAAGCGGGTTGCCGGCCGGCTGAACACCTCGTCCGGCGTGCCGACCTGTTCGATATAGCCTGAGCGCATGATGACGATACGGTCGGCGAGCGTCATCGCCTCGACCTGGTCGTGGGTGACGTAGATGACCGTCGACTTCACCTTGGCGTGCAGCTTCTTGATCTCGGTGCGCATCTGCGTGCGCAGCTTGGCGTCGAGATTGGACAGCGGCTCGTCGAACAGGAAGACATCGGGATCGCGCACGATGGCGCGGCCCATGGCGACGCGCTGGCGCTGGCCGCCGGAGAGCTGCGAGGGACGGCGCTCAAGCAGTTCGTCGAGACCGAGGATGGCGGAGGCTTCCGCCACGCGCCGGTCCATGTCGTCCTTTGCCGCGCCGGCGATCTTGAGCGAGAAGCCGAGATTCTCGCGCACCGTCATATGCGGGTAGAGCGCGTAGGACTGGAACACCATGGAGATGTTGCGCGAGCGCGGCGGCAGGTCGTTGACCATGCGCCCGCCAATATCGATCTCGCCGCCGCTGATATCCTCGAGACCGGCGATCATGCGCAAGGTCGTCGACTTGCCGCAGCCGGAGGGACCGACCAGCGCGATGAACTCGCGGTCGGCGATCTCGAGATCGATGCCATGCACGATTTGGGTGTTGCCGTAGCGCTTGGTGAGCTTTTTCAGCGAAACCGTTGCCATGAAGTCAACCTTTCACCGCGCCGGAGGTGAGACCGCCGACAAGGTGTTTCTGGACAATGTAGGTGAGGGTCAGCGCCGGGATGATCATCACCACGGCCAGCGCGCACATGCCGCGCCAGTCGATGGTGAATTCGGCCGTGTAGTCGAGCAGCCCGACGGGCAGCGTCTTGGAATTGACGGAGCGGGTCAGCTGCGAGGCCAAGGCGAACTCGTTCCAGCAGGTGAGAAAGGCAAAGATGCCGGCGGAGGCGATGCCGGGCCGGGCCAGCGGGAATTCGACCTGCCAGAAGGCCTGCCAGCGCGTGCAGCCGTCGATCTGCGCGGCCTCGGCGAGGTCCTTCGGCACCTGGCGGAAGAAACCGTCGATCAGCCAGATGGTGAAAGGGATGTTCAACGCCACATAGGCGAGGATCATGCCGAAATGCGTGTCGATGATGCCGAGCCGCGCATAGACGAAGAACAGCGGCAGCGACATGGCGATGCCGGGCACGGTGCGCGTCAGCATCAGGCCGAGGAACATGCCGGACTTGCCGCGGAAGCGGTAGCGCGCGAAGGCGTAGCCGCCGGCCATGCCGATGGCCAGCGCGATCACCGTCGAGGAGACCGAGATGATCAGCGAGTTGCGGAAATAGTCGAGCACAGGAATGCCGCCCTTGCCGATGCCGCTGAACATGGCGATGTAGGCGTCGAAGGACAATTCTTGCGGGATCCACACCGGCGGCTTGGCCATGATCTCGACCGTGGGCCTCAGCGACGACAGCACGATCCAGATGCCCGGCAGGCAGATCAGGAGCATGGCGAGGAACAAGCCGACGCGGTGCGCGACGGTCAGCGCGCGGCGCATCAGGCGGGCGGAGGCGTTCTCGTCCATCGTCACCACTCCGCGCCGATCTGCGCACGCGCCGCGGCGAGCTTGTTGTAGAAGTAGACGGTGAAGGCGATCGAGAGCAGGATCGAGAAATAGGCCATGGCGTTGGCGAGACCCATGCGCGCGTCGCTATAGGCAGTCCGCCCGATCAGCGTCCACAACAGCTCGGTGCGGCCGGCCGGGCCGCCATCAGTCATGATCTTGACGATGTCATAGGCGCGCGCCACGTCGAGCGAGCGGATCGTCATGGCGATGTAGGCAAAGGGCATGACGAACGGCCAGGTCACATAGCGGAAGGTCTGCCATGGCGTGCAGCCATCAACGCGCGCCGCCTCGATCGGCTCCTTGGGCATGGCGAGCAGCCCGGCCAGGATCAAGATGGCGAAGATCGAGGTCGACGACCAGATCTCGGCGATCGAGATGGCGATGAAGGCGAGATGGCTTTCGATCAGCCACGGGATGGCGTCCTGCGTGATGCCCAACGACTGCAGCGCATTGTTCACCAGGCCGATATTGTCGTTGAACATGAACTTGAACTGGAAACCGACCAGGATCGGCGAGAACATCATCGGAAACATCATCAGCGTGCGCAGGATGCGCTGGCCGCGCGTCGCCTTCTCGACCAGCATCGCCAGGCCGAGGCCGAGCAGCATTTCGAGGTTGAGCGCGACGGTGAGCAAAAGCACCGTCCGGCCGAAAGCGTACCAGAAGTCCGGGTTGCTCAGGATCGAGACGTAGTTCCTGAAGCCGATCAGCACGAAGAAGGTTTCGGGCCTGGTCAGGCGAAATGGCGTGAAGCTGGAATAGAGCGACAAAAGCAGCGGCACGAGCACTACCGCCGCCAACACGACGAAGGCCGGCAGCAGAAGCAGTATCGGCGCGGATGGCTTGAAGCCCTTCATCGGGACCCTGTGAGCGAAGTGAGATGACCAAGCCGCGGCCGAAACCGGGTAATGACATTTTGCGCAGGCTTGAGCGGCCGCCTCCCCGGTTTGCGGGGAGGCGGCCGCGGGGGGTGGAAGCTTAGAGCTTGCCGGCGTCCTGGAGGATCTGCGTTGCCTTGGCGGCAGCCTCATCGAGCGCCTGCTTCGACGTCTTGTCGCCGAGGATGGCGGCCTGCAGCTCAGGATAGACGGCGTTGGATATCTCGATCCATTCCGGCGTCTGCGGCACAGGGAAGGCGTTCTTGGCGGCTTCCTGGAAGGCCTGCAGCACTTCGGTCTTGTACGGATCGGACTTCGCCTGCTCGAGGTCCCACTCCCAAACCTTGGTGCGGGTGGGCAGCGGGCCGGCCGCGGCTTCCAGCTTCTGGCTGTCCTCATTGGTCAGCCACCAGACCAGGGAGGCGGCAGCTTCCTTGTTGGCGCAGTTCTCAGTCACCGAGAAGCCATGCGCGCCGGACCAGCCGGAACGCTTGCCGGACGAACCCTTGGGCTGGACCTTGACCCCGACATTGCCGGCGACCTTGGACGACTTCGGGTCGTTGAAGAAGCCGGCCCAGCCCGGCCAGTCGAGGTTGATCGCCACCGTGCCCGAAGCGAAGCCCTGGCCGAGATCGTCCCACAGATAATTGGTGGTGCCGGCCGGCACGGCCTTGGCCTTGTAGAGGTTGACGAACCAGTCGAGCGCCTTGACGCCGGCCTCGGAGTTGAAGGCGGGCTTGCCATCCTTGTCGAGATATTCGCCGCCGTCGGCGATCACCATCTCGTAGAAGCGGCCGTTGATCGCCTCTTCCTTGCCGGCATATTGCGTGCCGTAGAAATCGGGCGGGCTGGCGAAGAATTCGGCCTGCTGCGCCATCTCGTCGAACGTGTCCGGCGGCGCCAGCTCCTCGCCATATTTGTCCTTGTAGGCCTTCTTCTTGGCTTCGTCCTTATAAAGGCTCTTCTGGTAATAGAGCGCCGAGACGTCGAACTGGGCGCGTGGCAGCATCACCAGCTTGCCGTCCAGCGTGCCGGCGGCGACGTTGGCCGGGACGAAGGCATCGATCTCTTCCTTCGGCAACAGCTTGGCGAGATCGGTGTAGATGCCGGGATATTGCGGCGCGAACGAGGTGTGGTTGGAGCCGACGCACCAGGTGATCGAGTTGGAGGCGATGTCCGACTTGATCTCCTTGTCGAGATCGAAGTGGTTCTTCTTCGACAGGATGTTGACCTTGGCGCCGGTCAGCTTCTCCCACTCGGGAATGCGCTCGTAGAGTTTCTCATATTGCTGGCCGCCGATCAGCTTGGCGTCGATCGTCACGCCCGGATATTTGCCGGGCAGATCGGCCGCAAACGCCGTGCCGCTCAGCAGCAGGCCAGCCAGGCCGGCGGAAATGCCTAGAACCAGTCTCGTCATGTTCTCCTCCCAACAGCCTGCGGCGACGGCCCGCCGGATGCGCAGCCGATCGCTCAAGCTTCATTCATATGCAAATAGCATTTTCATTCCCGGGTCAAGCCGATTATGCTTTGAGCGAAATGAAGTTCATGCATATATGCAGATCGAAATTCACTGGAGGGGCAGGTGGCAGAGGAAGAAGATGGGGACCGCTACCGCGCGCCGGCGCTCGACAAGGGGCTGGATATCCTCGAACTGCTGTCGAGCGTGGATGGCGGGCTGACGCAGGCGGAGATCGCCAAGCGGCTCGACCGCAGCCCGAACGAATTCTACCGGATGCTCGACCGCCTGGTGCGGCGCGGCTATGTCACCAAGATCGACGGCGACCGTTATTCGCTGACGCTCAAGCTTTTCGGCCTCGCGCAACTGCACGCGCCGGTGCGCCGGCTGGTGTCCTACGCGACGCCGATCATGCGGGAACTGGCCGAAACATCATGGCAGGCCAACCAGTTGGTGGTGTTCGACCGCGGCGCCGCCGTGGTTATCGCGCAGCAGGAAGCGCCGCGTTACTGGGGCATCTCGATCCGCGTCGGCTCGCATATCAGCCTGTTCGACACCGGATCCGGCCATGTGCTGCTCGCCTTCCGCTCGCCCGAAGAGCGCAAGATGATGATCGCCGAGCATCTGCAGAGCACCGAACAGTTCGCCCTGACGCCGGAGTTCTTCGCCCGCCTCGACCAGGTGCGCGACCGCGGTTACGAGATGATGGCGTCGCTGCAGACCGCCGGTGTCTACAATCTTTCGACGCCGGTGCTGGGGCCGGACGGCAGAGCCATCGCGGCGTTGACCATCCCCTATATCACCCTCGTCAACGCGCCCACGGCGCCCGATATCACGCTGACGATTCGTCATTTGCAGGACGCCGCTGCGAGGCTCTCGCAGCTCGCCGGATCCGATGTGCCGCAATCGCAGTAATTTCTTATTTGAATAATGAATTTTTAGGCGAGATAGTGCCTTAGAGCGGGATGGGTTCAAAAGCAGCCGGCCATCCCGCTCTAAGGCTTTGTTTCTTGGAGCATGATCTTATCCGAAAAGTCTGCAACTTTTCGGGATCATTCTCCAGCGCAACGGGAGGAGACGCCGCCATGATCATCGACACGCATCTGCACCTCATCGACCAGAGCGCGCTTCGCTATCCGTGGCTGGCCGGTGTGCCGGCGCTGAACCGCGATTTCTCCTATGAGGAATATGCCGCCGACGCGCGGCGCTCAGGCATCGAAGCGGTGTTGCATATGGAGGTCGATGTCGACCCCGCCGACATCGCCGCCGAGACGGCTTATGTGAAGTCGGTCGCCGGTCGGGCAGGCAGCCTGCTTAGAGGCGCCATCGCCTCGTGCCGGCCCGAGGAGGCCGGTTTCGAGTCCTATCTGGAATCGGTCAAGGCCGAGCCCTTCGTCAAGGGTTTCCGCCGCGTGCTGCATGTCGTGCCCGACGATCTGTCGGAAGGGGCACTGTTTCGCCAGAACATCAAGCGGCTTGCCGGCACCGGCCTGACCTTCGACCTCGTGGTGCTGCCGCATCAGATCCCGAAGGCGATGGCGCTGGCCGACCTCGCGCCCGACGTCCAGTTCGTCCTCGACCATTGCGGCGTGCCCGACATCAAGGGCAATGCGGAGCATCCGTGGCGTGAGCATATGGAAGCCATCGCCAAGCGTCCGAATGTCGTCGGTAAAATCTCCGGCGTTGTCGCCTATACCGACCCGGCGACCTGGACGGTCGAGACGCTCAAGCCCTATGTCGAGCACGCGATCCAGTGTTTCGGCTGGGACCGGGTGATCTGGGGCAGCGACTGGCCGGTTTGCACGTTGGGCGGTGGGCTGACCACATGGGTTGCTGCTACCCATGCGCTGTTGGCCGGGGCAAGCGACTCAGAGCGGACCCGCCTGCTTTCGGGCAATGCGCGCCGGCTGTGGCGGCTGGTTTAACCGGCGGCGGCCGGCGCGAAACTTTCCTTGAACAGGCGATTGATGTCGGCGACGACGCTCCTTGCGTCCTGCCTGCCGGCAAGGCCTTCATTGATGCGGTCCGAAGCCCGCTGCTGGAACGCCATGTAGCCGTCGTGGCGCGGGCGGACCCAGGCGCCTTCGAGCGTCGCGCGTGTGTCGCGATAGAAGTCGCCCGTCGCGGCGTTGACGGCATCGTCCTCCCAGGCCGCGGCATGACCGGGCTGGCCGCCAGCGGCGGCGTAAGGCCCGCGCTGCACGTCGCCGCTGGCGATCCAATAGGCGAAGTCGATTGCCGCCTCGCGCGCGGCGGAAAAGGCGGAGACGGCAATGCCGGTGCCGCCGAGCGCCGAGCCGACCGGGCTGGTGCCGCCGGCGACAGGCATGTCGGCAAAGGCGAGGCGGTGCGGCCGGAAACCCGCCACCGCATAGGGAACATAGCCGTAGATCAGCGGCGCGCAGGCGATGCGGGAATTGGCTTCCGCCATCCTTTCGAACACCGCGATCGGGTCCATGGTCAGGCATGCGGGATCGACCAGCACCGCGATCTCGCGCAGCATCTCGAAGGCGGTTTCGCCAGTCTCGCCATCGACAAGGTCAGCCGACCCGTCGACCACGCAAGGCCGGCCGAGATCGGCGGCAAGGGTATAGAAGCACATCAGCGAATGCGGTGGCCGGAGCGGCAAGAGCACGCGGCCCTGCTCGGCAAGCGCCAGCACTTCGGTCCAGATCGCCGGCGCGGCTTCGATCAGATCGGGCCGCCAGGCCTGCACCTGGGTGGCGGCATCGATCGGGAAAGCCCATTGCCGACCCTGCCAGGTGTAGCTCGGATAGGACCGGCCGACGCTTGCCCGCGCGAGTGCATTGCGGTCCGCCTCGCGTCCCGGCACATCGAGCGGCGCCAGACATTTTTCGGCGGTGATCTGGCCGACATGCGGATGGTCGATGACGATCAGATCATAGGCGCGGGCGAGCTCTTCCACCGGGAAGGACTCGAAATCCTGCAGCGAGCGTTTTTCCCAGTCGATCGAGATGCCGGTCTTTTCCTTCCACAGCGCCGAGCACGCCACCATCGGGTCATAGCCGCGCGGATGGCTCCAGGTCATGCCTTTCAACCGGATCACAGGCCGAACTCCGCACGGATCCTGTCGCTATGCTCGCCGATGCGGGGGGCAGCGCGATCCACCCTGGCGCGCGCGCCGTCGACGCGCAGCGGCGTGCGGGTGGTGAGGATCGAGACGTTGTCCTCGCGCGTCACGGTCTGCAGCATGTCGAGCGTCTTGAAGCCGTCGCTTTGCATCAGTTCCGGCCAGGTCAGCACCTTGGCGCACCAGACATCGGCGGGTTCGAGAATGGCCAGCCATTCGTCGATGGTTTTCCCGGCTATACGCCCGGCGATGATCGCCTTGATCTCGTCGCGAGCGGTGAACCAGGTCGCGGGCTTGTCGCGGAACGGGTCGAGCTCAGGCAATTCGAGCAGGTCGGCGATCTTCGGGATCGGCGTCATGGCAATAGCCAGATAGCCGTCCTTGGCCGGATAGACGCCGTAAGGCGCCGAGAGATAGGCATGCGCGCTGCGGAAGGACGAGCGCTTCGGCAGGCGGCGACCGTCATTGAGATGCGTGGTCATCACCTCGAACTGGAAATCGACCAGCGCCTCGAGCAGGCTGGTCTCGACGTGACCGCCCTGACCGGTGATGCCGCGCCGCACCAGCTTGGCGAGGATGCCTTGGGCGCACGCCGCGCCCGCCAGCATGTCGGCGATGGCCAGGCCGAACGGCACCGGCCCCTGCCCTTCGTCGCCATTCAGCCACATCACGCCGGAACGAGCCTGGGCGAGCAGATCCTGCCCCGGGCGCTTGACCCAGGGACCGTCCTCGCCATAGCCGCTGATCGAGGCATAGACGAGCCGGGGGTTGATCGTTCTCACATGCTCATAGTCGAGGCCGAGCCGCTCGATCACGCCCGGCCTGAAGTTCTGGATGAGCACGTCGGCCTTGGCGATCAGCGCGCACAGCATGGCGAGGTCGGCCTCGTTCTTGAGGTCGACGGCCAGGCTCTCCTTGCCGCGGTTGATGGCGTGGAAAATTGTCGAATCGCCGCCGATCTCGGTGTCGCTGAGATAGAGCCGGCGCGACAGGTCGCCGCCGTCGGGCCGCTCGATCTTGATGACGCGAGCGCCGAGATCGAGCAGGCGCAGCGAACAATAGGGACCCGACAGGAACTGGCTCATGTCGACGACGACGAGGCCGGTCAGCGGAAGTTCGTTTTCAGCGGCCACGGTTCACTTCTCTGTCTTGCCGACGAAATCGGCCGGGTTCTTGTATTTCACCGTCTGCAGATGCTCGCAGTAGAGCACCAGCTCTCCTTCACCCTTGAAGACTTCATAGCTGGCGCGGATCAGGCCCATGTCCTGGTAGCGCGGCTTTTTGTCGAGGTTGGTGCGGATCGAGTAGATGGTGTCGCCGATGAAGACCGGCTTGATGAAGCGCAGTCTGTCGTAGCCATAGGAAAAGGCGTTGATGCAATTGGTGGCGACCAGCCCGAGCCCGGCCGAGAACACGAAGGCGCCGGCCACCAGCCGCCTGCCGAAGATACCTTCCTTCTCGGCGAACATCTGGTCCTGCACGTAAGGATGGATATCCAGCACCAGCGCATTGAACATATGGCTTTCGCCCTCGGCGATGGTGCGGCGGAGCGAGCGGATTTTGTGGCCGACCTGCCAGTCCTCGTAGAACCAGTTTTCCGAATTCCAGACAGGGATGTCGGCATGCGCCTCGGGCATGTCGGCCGGGTGCGTCGAGGCGACACCGACGGTCGGCGAGAATGCGCTCATGCCTCGCTCCGAGACGTTCCCGCGCGGCCTGCAAGGCGGTTCCGGCCAGGATGCCGGATGGCGAGATGCATGATCGCTTTCCTCCCGTCAATTTTCTTTTGTGAATAATATTTTCACATATGGGATTACCTTGCAAGCGACGATCGGCGAAATTTTTGACGGCCGGTGCAGGCGGAGGGGCCGCCGGCCCTGAGCAGGCAGTCGCGGACAAGCCTACAAATGCCTGCTCAGGGATTGTTGTTTTTCGCAGGTTCTCTTCGCAAACCCGTGGGACACTTTTGCGGAACCTGCCTGGGAGGAAGATCGATGCAAAGCGCCTGTCCTGTCTTTGTCGGCAGCCTCAACCGCGAGGCGCCCTATTTCCAGGGCGCGCGGGGCGTCGGCCTCGGCGTCTACGCTTTCGGCGAGGCGACGCTTGCCGTGCAAAAGCTTGCCGAGACCGACGAGGTCGACAACCCGACCTTCCTGTCGGTGACGCCATCGGGCAGGCATCTGTTTTCGGCCAACCAGAACGCCGACCGCATCTCGATCTTCGCCCGCGACGAGACGAGCGGCCGGCTGACCGGCACCGGCCGTGCCATCGAGATCGGAACGCCGATGTGCGTGCGGATCACGCGGGACCCGCTTCGATCTTAACAGCCAAGCTTGCTTACTGGCTGACCCGGGCGAACGAGCCTGTATAGGTCTGCCCCGCCAACGCATAGGTAACGTTGAGCGTTCCTGGCGACGGCATCGTGGCGGTGATGTCGGCGCCGTTCGGCAGGCGCCCGAGTTTCAACGTGTTGCCGGAAATCCTGCCTGAGCCGTCGGCGACGCCTGGCTTGTTGTCGGCCAGGTTGCCCCATGCGTAGCTGGCCGTCACCTGCCCGCCCGAGGACACGGTCAGGACCGCCAGCTTGCCGTCATACATGCCGTTGAGCTGCCCGGCCCATATGCCGGAGAACGCGGCGTATTTGGCCGGTACGCCCTTGCCGGGCGGAACAACCGCGACCGTTTGATCCAACGCCGCCGAATTCGACAAAGCCGGAGCTTGAGCAGCAATGGCGGCCGGAGCTGGTTGCGGGTCGGCAACAGGTTGCGAGTTAGCAACAGGCTGTGTGTCCGGAGTGGATTGGCAGGCAACAAGA
This sequence comes from Mesorhizobium humile, assembly GCF_033977215.1. Taxonomy (NCBI): domain Bacteria; kingdom Pseudomonadati; phylum Pseudomonadota; class Alphaproteobacteria; order Hyphomicrobiales; family Phyllobacteriaceae; genus Mesorhizobium; species Mesorhizobium humile. The sequence goes on along the minus strand of NZ_JAVIIV010000001.1, from coordinate 490,214 downwards.
GCGGCCGCGATGCAAAGCATCGGCAAGAGATTGTTTGGTCGCGCAAGCAATCCGGATCGAACCCATCCCCGCGCCAGTTTCCCATCCAGAACCGGAATTCTCATAAGCATCCCTCTGACAGGAAGCCCCTTAGCCTAGTTGCCGCTGCCGGCATAGGGATTTCCTCGGGCGCTATCGTTCGTACCCCAAGCGAACAATCAGGCGAGCAGGTCGTCGCCGCCAAACCCACCGGATTTCGAGACTATCGCGGTCCGCCCCAAGCGCCCGCGACAGCGCCGTTCTCCCCATCCACGGTGCTGTTTTGTCTCCGATCACCAAGACGCCAGCCCCGTTCGGCCGTCGTTCATCCGCCCTATGGAGCCCGAGCTTGTCGAACAGCCGCCGAAGGGTGGTGAATGGGGCCATGAGGTCAAGTTCGACGGCTACCGGACCCAAGTCATCAAGGACGCTGACGGCATTACCAAGAACGGCTTCGACTGCCATGGACAACGCTCGTAATAGAGCACAAGGTGTCAACATATTAGCATCTCCGCATTTATTGACGCCGTCTCCCCGCTGAAAGAGGGATAAAATGATGTCCTCGTGGCTTGCAAAATCCGGTGGGGCTTTGGCCCTTCTCGAAATGTGCCTGTTGGATGCACATGCCTTCGATCAAAACTCCATCGCTTTGCTCAAGACCAACAAATCGTGCCCAGACTGCGATTTGTCCGAGGCACTGTTGGAGAATGTTTATCTGCCGGGAGCAATCCTGACGAATGCAAACCTGACGGACGCCCACTTGAAGGGAGCGAACCTTGGCTTTGTGAATTTCAAGGGCGCAAGGCTGACAGGTGCCGATCTGTCCGGAGTTGTCCTGACAAACGCACTCTTTTCCGATGCCGACCTGTCCGACGCAAATCTGTCGAATGCCTCGCTGCACGGCGCGGACCTCACGGGAGCGAACCTGACAGGCGCCAATCTTCGCGAGGCCCACCTCGAATTTGTGAAATTCAAGGGCGCCAACCTCAATAAAGCCGACCTTACCGGCGGGATGAACGCAGACGCAACTTTGTTGGCCGAGGCGAAACTTTGCGCCACAATTATGCCTGATGGCCACAAGGACAACAGCGGTTGTTAACCGAATTGCCTTGCGATCTCGGAAGGCCCAAGACGCCGAAGGGCCCGGTCTCAAATTAGCGCGGTCGCGCGTACGACAAGGATTGGCCCATCACCTGAGGGTCGCCCGGGAAACGTCGGCGATGTGATTGGCTGCGCTTTCCAGATCGGCTGCGATGTCATGACGGATCATGCCGCACTACCTGACACGGAAGAGAGCCTATGAGGCTTCCAACAACTCCCAAGCCCCACGAACGGGAAACCCTTTGGCGTACCTAGCTTCCCTTAGCGGCGGCCTCGATCTGCTTCGCAATGAAGCTGCGGAACCTTTCATCTGACATGTCAGCTATGTTCCCAACGCTTTCCGCCACCACACCTGGCGCAGACACCGAGACCTCTCCACTTACCGCAACGCTGATAGTGAACGTCCTACCGGCGGGGGCCTGCACCTCTGCGTTCCGGTAAATTTGAAACCGCACGGTTGGCGCTAACGCTTCGTCTTGGCGGAGCGGCTCTGTGTCTACGTCGACCGTTACGTCTTCTGCTACCTCGGCCTTCGCCGCCTCCAGCGCAGCAACCGCAACGTCGTTTAGCCAAGCCCTGGCCTGTGCGCCAAAGTCCACTGGAGCAATTTGCTCTTTCGCAGGGGCGCTTTGACGACCGTCCGCTTGCTTGCCCCGTTCAAGGGCTTCTGTGAATTTCGACATCTAAGCGCCTCCGATTGGTCAACAACGAGCCGGCACTAGGGTGGCCATGGCTCCTCCAATCGATACAACGCCTACAAGCGGCGGACGTTGCGCGGTGGGAACAGAACCGCAACTTCCCGGCCCATAGGGCACAGGAGCCGGCCTACTCTCCCAAAGGGGTCAGAAGTAAGGATCAGGGGGTCATTTCTGACCCTTCTAAGTATTTGATTTTATTAACATAGAGGACTGTTTGGTGGAGCCAATCGGAATCGAACCGACGACCTCTTGAATGCCATTCAAGCGCTCTCCCAACTGAGCTATGGCCCCACTCCCGGCAGTCGGCCGGCGCCGTTTCCGGCGAAGAGATCCGGCGCGGTTGGGAACCGCGCCGTCGTTTAGTGCTGGCGGCTTCTAGCGCCGCCTTCGGTCAAGATCAAGCCTTCAAAGACCGCTTTTTCGTCACAGGCCAAAATGGCCGGCAAACGAAATCAGACCTCGTCATCGTCGTCGCCGACGCCGATCATATCGGCGACGTCGTCGTCCTCTTCTTCTTCGTCGGCAAGGAAGGTGTCGTCCTCATCGTCGCCGAGATCGACATCCTCTTCATCATCGCCAAGATCGGGAAGATCGTCGCCGCCGCCCTTGGCCTCGTCGTCGGCCTCCTCGAGCGAGACGACTTCGGCACCGTCCTCTTCCTCGGCGTCTACTTCCTTCTCGGCGACTTCCTCATCCTCCTCGAGGGCGGAAATCTTGCCCTCGTCGAAATAGGAGCGCGGATAGCTCTTGCCGGTATAGGGCGAGACGATCGGATCCTTGTTGAGATCGTAGAATTTCCGACCCGTTTCGGGGTCGACACGCTTGGTGCCAAGTTCAGCTTTTGCCACAGCAGGCCTCGTCAATAAAAGAGTGGACCCCATAACCGCAGTTTTGAGCGCTGTCAAAGCCAAAAGCCGGCATTGCAAAATGCTCGTATTCGAAGGCCTCGCACAAGGGGATGACCATTGCAACGCACCGTGATACGAGACCGCCGCACCATGACGAACCGAGCCGGCCAGCCGGCATTTCATTTGGAAGACAAGGATGTCTCACTCCGCCGCCGCAAAGCCAGCCACGGCCCGCAAATCCCCTGCCCTTGCCGGCACCGCGCGCGTGCCGGGCGACAAATCGATCTCGCACCGCTCCTTCATGTTCGGCGGCCTTGCCTCCGGCGAAACCCGCATCACCGGCCTGCTCGAGGGCGAGGACGTGATGCGCACGGGCGCCGCCATGAAGGCGATGGGCGCGCATATCGAAAAGAACGGCGCCGAATGGGTGATCCGCGGCACCGGCAACGGCGCGTTGCTGCAGCCCGAAGGTCCGCTCGACTTCGGCAATGCCGGCACCGGCTCGCGCCTCACCATGGGCCTCGTCGGCACCTATGACATGGAGACGACCTTCATCGGCGATGCCTCGCTTTCCGGCCGGCCGATGGGCCGCGTGCTCGACCCGCTGCGCCAGATGGGCGTGCAGGTGCTGAAGGCAGCACCTGGCGACCGCATGCCGATCACGCTGCACGGCCCGAAGCATGCCGCGCCGATCACCTATCGCGTGCCGATGGCGTCGGCCCAAGTGAAGTCGGCGGTGCTGCTTGCCGGCCTCAACACGCCGGGCATCACGACGGTGATCGAACCGGTGATGACGCGCGACCATACCGAAAAGATGCTGAAAGGTTTTGGCGCCAATTTGACCGTCGAGACCGACGAGCGCGGCGTGCGCCATATCTTCATCGAAGGCCAGGGCAAGCTCACCGGGCAGACGATCGCCGTGCCGGGCGATCCTTCCTCGGCCGGCTTCCCGCTGGTGGCGGCGCTGATCGTGCCGGGCTCGGACATCTTGATCGAGAATGTGCTGATGAACCCGACCCGCACCGGGCTGCTCCTGACGCTGCAGGAAATGGGCGGGCGCATCGACATCCTCAACCCGCGCAATGCCGGCGGCGAGGACGTGGCGGACCTGCGCGTGCGCTCGTCGGAACTGAAAGGCGTGGTGGTGCCGCCCGAGCGCGCGCCGTCGATGATTGACGAATATCCGGTGCTGGCGGTGGCGGCGAGCTTCGCCGAGGGCGAGACGCTGATGCAGGGGCTGGAGGAATTGCGCGTCAAGGAATCCGACCGGCTCTCAGCGGTGGCCAATGGGCTGAAGCTCAACGGCGTCGATTGCACCGAGGGCGAGGCTTCGCTCGCCGTGCGCGGCAGACCCGGCGGCAAGGGCCTGGGTGCGCATCCGAACGGTCAGGACACGGTGGTGAAGACGCATCTCGACCACCGCATCGCCATGAGTTTCCTGGTGATGGGGCTGGCGACGGAGAAGCCGGTGACCATCGACGACGCCAACATGATCACGACAAGCTTTCCGGAGTTCATGGGATTGATGACGGGGCTGGGCGCGGAGATCGAGTAGGGGCGATGGGTCGAAGCCAAACTGAGACGCTGGCGGGACAGCGCGAAGGATCACGGCCCTCGTCTTGTTCCTTGCGCCCTCTGTTCAGGCCGACCAGCCAATGACCCACACCTTCACGATCGCCATCGACGGCCCTGCCGGTGCGGGCAAAGGCACCCTGGCCCGCCGGCTCGCCGACCATTACCGGCTGAACCTTCTCGACACCGGCCTCACCTATCGCGCGGTGGCGCACAAGCTGCTGGAACTCGGCCTGCCGCTCGACAATGTCTCGGCGGCCGAAACCGCAGCGCGGCAGGTGAACCTGTCGACCCTCGACCGCACGGTGCTGTCGGCGCATGCGGTGGGCGAGGCGGCCTCCAAGGTCGCGGTCATACCCACTGTGCGGCGTATCCTGGTGGAGAAGCAGCGGGCCTTCGCCAAGGCGCCGCCGGGCGCGGTGCTCGACGGCCGCGACATCGGCACGGTCGTGTGCCCCGATGCCGACATCAAGCTCTATGTCACGGCAAGCGCGGCGGTGCGGGCGCAACGCCGGCTGGCCGAGATCGAGAGCATGGGCGGCAGCGCCGATTTCGCGACGATCCTTGCCGATATCGAGCGTCGCGACGAGCGCGACATGGGCCGCGCCGACTCGCCCTTGAAGCCGGCAGCGGACGCGCACTTGCTTGATACCAGCGAAATGGCTATAGAAGCCGCGTTTCTGGCGGCGATGGCCATCGTTGACGAGGTCCTCACCAAGAGAAACAAGGCCTGATCAGGTTTTTCGGTTGCCGTCGGCGGCGAAAATACCCATATCGGGCACGAACCAGCCTGCCAGCATTCTTCATGCGCCGGACTTGCCGCCTGAACAGCGGCCAAGGGCTTTCAGCCCGGAACGCCGGCAGGCTCACGCAACGCTAACCCACGGCGCCCGCTCCGCCAGCGCGCGGAGCATTCCAGGAGAAACAATGTCAGTTGCTAATCCGTCTCGCGACGATTTCGCGAGCATGCTCGAAGAATCATTCACCGCCGGCCATTCCGGCGAGGGCCAGGTTGTCCGGGGCACGATCACCGCGATCGAAAAGGACATGGCCATCATCGATGTCGGCCTCAAGGTCGAAGGCCGCGTGCCGCTGAAGGAATTCGGCGCCAAGGGCAAAGAGTCCTCCCTCAAGGTCGGCGACACCGTCGAGGTCTATGTCGAGCGCATCGAGAACGCGCTTGGCGAAGCCATGCTGTCGCGCGAGAAGGCTCGCCGCGAGGAGAGCTGGGTGCGCCTCGAAGAGAAGTTCACCAAGGGTGAGCGCGTCGAAGGCGTCATCTTCAACCAGGTCAAGGGCGGCTTCACCGTCGACCTCGACGGCGCCGTGGCGTTCCTGCCGCGCAGCCAGGTCGATATCCGCCCGATCCGCGACGTCACCCCGCTGATGCACAACCCGCAGCCCTTCGAGATCCTCAAGATGGATCGCCGTCGCGGCAACATCGTGGTGTCGCGCCGCACCGTGCTCGAGGAGAGCCGCGCCGAACAGCGTTCGGAAATCGTGCAGAACCTCGAGGAAGGCCAGGTGGTCGAAGGCGTGGTCAAGAACATCACCGATTACGGTGCGTTCGTCGACCTCGGCGGCATCGACGGCCTGCTGCATGTCACCGACATGGCATGGCGTCGTGTCAACCATCCGACCGAGATCCTCAACATCGGCCAGACGGTCAAGGTGCAGATCATCCGCATCAACCAGGAAACCCACCGCATATCGCTCGGCATGAAGCAGCTCGAGTCGGATCCGTGGTCGGACATCGGCACCAAGTTCCCGATCGGCAAGAAGATCAAGGGCACCGTCACCAACATCACCGACTACGGCGCGTTCGTCGAGCTGGAGCCGGGCATCGAAGGCCTCATCCACGTTTCGGAAATGTCGTGGACGAAGAAGAACGTGCACCCCGGCAAGATCCTGTCGACGACGCAGGAAGTCGACGTGGTGGTGCTCGAGGTCGATCCGGCCAAGCGCCGCATCTCGCTCGGCCTCAAGCAGACGCTGGAAAACCCGTGGCAGGCTTTTGCCTCGAGCCATCCGGTCGGCAGCCAGGTCGAGGGCGAGGTCAAGAACAAGACCGAGTTCGGCCTGTTCATCGGCCTGGACGGCGACGTGGACGGCATGGTCCACCTTTCCGACCTCGACTGGACCCGTCCGGGCGAGCAGGTCATCGAAGAGTACAATCGCGGCGACATGGTCAAGGCGCAGGTGCTCGACGTCGACATCGAGAAGGAGCGCATCTCGCTCGGCATCAAGCAGCTGGCCCGTGACTCGGTCGGCGAAGCGGCCAACAGCGGCGAACTGCGCAAGAACGCCGTCGTCACCTGCGAGGTCATCGGCGTGAAGGATGGCGGTCTGGACGTGCGGCTGGTCGACAGCGGCATCGAGACCTTCATCAAGCGTTCCGATCTTTCGCGCGACCGCGACGAGCAGCGCCCCGAGCGCTTCACCGTCGGCCAGAAGGTCGACGCCCGCGTCATCGCCTTCGACAAGAAGACCCGCAAGCTGCAGGTCTCGATCAAGGCGCTGGAAATCGCCGAGGAGAAGGAAGCGGTCGCCCAGTACGGCTCGACCGACTCCGGCGCCTCGCTGGGCGATATCCTGGGCGCGGCGCTGAAGAAGCAGGGCAACTAGAGCATTCCAGGAAAACCGCTACGCGGTTTTCCGTCCGGAATTGCGTAAGCCCTTGCCGTCGAATAACAAAACCCCGCCGGATCGCTCCGGCGGGGTTTTTCTTTGTCGGATATCCGTGCGGTCAGGCGCGGCCGTAGAGCGGGACCAGCGTGCCGCTCATGGCCTGGTTTGCGGGCGAGGCCAGGTAAGCGATCGCTTCCGCCGCGGCTTCGAGGCTGACCCATTTGGCGAAATCGGCGTCGGGCATATCGGCGCGGTTGGCAGGCGTGTCGAGCGTCGAGGGCGCCACGGCGTTGACCAGGATGCCCTTGTGCTTCAACTCCTCGGCCATGGCCACCGTCATCGCCGCGACCGCCGCCTTGCTCGCGGCATAGGCGACCATGCCGGAGCCGCGCCTCGGCTCCAGCCCGGCGCGCGCGGTGACATTGACGATACGGCCGGCCGTATTGGACGACAACATCGAGCGCACAGCGGCGCGGCTGCACAGGAAGGCTGTGCGGGCGTTGGTGTCCATCATCTCGGCGAAGGAGGCCGACTCGATCTTTTCGACCGGCGCCATGGTGAAGCCGCCGGCAAGGTGGATAGAGGCCCAGAGCTCCGGGACCTGATGGTAGAAGGCTTCGACCTTGGCCGAATCCGACAGGTCGACATTATGCGCCAGATGCACGCTGGCGTGGGCTGCGTAAGGAAAATGCGGCGGGGCCGCCGCGTGGGCATTGGGCACGTGGCAGATCGCGCCTTGCTCCAGCAATCTGCCGACAACCGCGCCGCCGAGCGCCCCAGTGCCGCCCGTCACCACGACATGCCTGCCATTCAGCGTTTCCGTCATACTTCGACCGCTCCTGTCACTTTTTATGATTTCTTTTGGTTATGCCGCCCCAGATTGGAACGTCGCGCCTTTCGCGTCGTCACTCAATTGAAATATCGACATGGCAGGCGCCGCGTCTTTGCATGCGTCGAACCATGGCAGGCGGCATCGATTTGCCGGCGCTGCAATGGCAACCGGCAGACGCACCAGCCTTTCAGTCGACGGTGATTTCGATGACGCGCGGCTTGCCGGCCGCCCGCGCGCGCTTCAGCGCCACGGCAAGACCACCGGCCCCGGCCAGCCGCTCGGCCTCGATGCCATAGGCCTCGGCGAGCTTGCAGAAATCGGGCGGCGCCGGCGACACGCCGACCGGCTCGACGCCGACATCGAGCATCGACGTTTCGATCTCGCGATAGCCGCGGTTGTTCCAGACGACGAAGATCACGGGCGTTTCGGCGTCGAGCGCGGCGCCGATCTCGGGCAAGGTGAACTGGAAGCCGCCATCGCCGGTGAGGCACACCACGGGCGCTTGCGGAACGGCAAGCGCCGCGCCGATCGCCGCCGGCGGACCGTAACCCAGTGCGCCGAAACCGGTCGCGGCGTTGAACCAGCCGCCGGGACGGTCATGGTCGTAATAGAGATTGGCGGCGTAGATCGGCTGGGTCGAATCGCCGACGATGATGGTGCCCGGCAGCGCGTCGCGGATCGTTTCCACGGCATGAACCTGCGCCAGGTATTCGGGCTTCAGTTCGGCCAACGCTGCTTTCCGCGCGGCGGCCGCGCGAGCCTCGCCATCCTTCGCTTGAGGATGACCCGGCCCGATCGCCGCGAGCAGAGCCTCGATCGCTTCGGCGCAATCCGCCTGGATACCGACCGTCACCGGCCGGCGCGCGATCTGGTCGGCGCCGATATCGATGCGGATCAGGTTTTTCGGCAGCACGAAGCCGCCGTCGCCATAGCCGTCATAATCGGTCGGTCCGAACTCGGTGCCGGCCGCAATCACCAGATCGGCGTTCGCCATCAACGCGCGCACCGCTTTGAGGCTGGGGCTCGCCGGCACGCACAGCGGGTGGCCATGCAGCAGGCCGCGCGCATTGGCGGTCTCGACGACCGGCGCGCCAAGCGTCTCGGCCAGGCGCCGCAGCGCCGCGTCGGCCTTCCTTGCGCCGCCACCGGCGAGGATCAGCGGCCGGCGCGCCGCCTTGATGAGCTTTGCCGCTTCGGCAATCGCCGCCGGGGCCGGAGCGGGCGGCGTGGCGTTGCTCAGCGCCGCCGCGATATCGTCGGCGGGCTTCACCATGATGTCGGTGGGGATTTCGATATGGACCGGACCCGGACGTGAGGAAGAGAAAACGGCGAAGGCGCGGGCGAGAGCGCCCGGCAGCTGCGCGGCCTCGGTGACACGTTCGGAAAACAGCGCGACCTTTTCCATCATGCCGCGCTGATCCGGCAGCTCATGCAGGAAGCCCAGCCCCTTGCCCAGCGTATCGGTGGCGTTGACGCCCGAGATCACCAGCATCGGCACCGAATCGGCGCGCGCCTGGCCCATGGCGGTGATGGTGTTGGTCAGCCCCGGCCCGGTGATGACGAAGGCGACGCCCGGCCGCCCGCCGGCACGCGCATAGCCGTCGGCCATGAAGCCGGCGCCCTGCTCATGGCGCGGCGTGACATGGCGGATCTTCGAACGCGCCAGGCCGCGATAGAGCTCGACGGTGTGCACGCCCGGAATGCCGAAGACGGTGTCGACGCCATGCGCTTCGAGCAAGGTGATCAGCGCTTCGCCGATGGTGGTCATAGGTTTCCTCCCCTTTTGTTTCTTACGCAATTCCGGACGGAAAACCGCTCTCACTTTTCCTGGAATTGCGAGAGCATGATGCCGAAAAGTGTGAAGCGGTTTTCGGACGACATCATGCTCTATCTCTTTGATTTAGAGCCGGATTCAGATTCAGGTCGATTTGACCTGAAATCATCCGGCTCTAGCGGCCCAAGGCCGAGTTCGGCCTCGACGGCCTTGATGCCGATCGCCGCCAATTCGCCTTGCGAGAACATCTCGCCGGCCAGGCAGCCCTCGATCCAGAGCCCGTCGATGATCGCGTTGATCGCGATGGCGTGGCGGCGAAGCTCAGCCGCGTCAGGCTCGCGCCGTTCGGCGGCGAGCACTTCGGCCACGACCGCTTCCACCTGGTTGCGAAAGCCGAGATAGCCTTCGCGGTGGGCGCGGGCGAGCGACGGATCCGCGCCGGCGCGGCCGATGAAGGTTGCCCAGAGCGAGAAGACCCGCTGGTCGATGATCGGCGCGTTGAGGTTGGCGGTGACGAAAGCCGCAAGGCGTTGGCGTGGCGAGGCGTCTTCCATGACCAGGGCCGCTTTCGCCTGCTCGGTCATGCGGCCCATCAATGCCGCGTAGGCCTCCTGCAGCAAGTCTTCCTTGCCCGGGAAATAGTGCCGGATCAGTCCGGCGGTGACGCCGGCGCGCAAGGCGATGGTGCGCACGGTGGCGCCCTGCAGGCCATGTTCCGCCACGCTGTCCAGGGTCGCATCGATCAGGTCCTGCCGCCGCCGCTCCTCGCCCTCGCGACGGAACTTGCGGCGCGCGTTCATTGGCGCAGGATCGGCCGCGTCAGGCATGTCGGCCCGCCTTCGCAGGCGATGCAGAGCGCGTCCGCCTCGAAAACCTCGACCGCGCAGCCGGCGGCTTCCATCGCGGCCTTGGTCTTGGGAAAACCTGCAACGGCGATGACCTTGTGCGGGCTGGTGGGCAGCACGTTCAGGCTGAGGCCGTTGGAGGCGGCGAACTCTTGCGGATCGCCTTCGACCAGCCGGATGCCGCGCGCCTTCAGCATCTGATAGAATGCGGCCGGCAGAAGCGGCGAATAGACCAGGGCCAGGTCATCGGCCAGCGGGCTGATCACCGACATCAGATGCAGGCACGCCTCTTCGCCCTGCCACAGCGGCAGATCGAAGCCGTAGACCGAAACGCCCAGCGGCTTCAGCAGGTTGGACACCTGCTGGATGCCTTCCTGGTTGGAGCGCACACCGCGCCCGATCGCCAGCGTGCGGGCATCCACCCATACACAGTCACCGCCTTCGACCTGGCCGGGCGCCTCGACGCGGCCGAGGACCGGTATGCCCAGTCTCGTGTAGGTTTCCTCATGCAGCGAGGGTTCCCGGGCGCGCAAGGGCTTGCCCATGGACAGGATCAGCGCGCCGCGGTCGGTCATCAGCGACGGGTCATGCGTGAACACCGAATCCGATAGGCCGTCGGCCTTGTCCTCGATCCACTCGATTTCGGCGCCGGAAGCCGCCACCAGCTCGGCCAGGAGCGCATGCTGCGAGGCGGCCTTCGCCGGGTTGAATCCCGGGCCATAATGCCATGCAGCCCTGTCGGCGTCGCGCATGGCGTTGGCCGCCGAACGCATCAGCACGCGCCGCAGCGGCGCCGCCATGGACTGTGATCCGAAAGCGCTCATCGATGCCCTTTTATGCTGAAAAAAATCGAAAAAATTTCATGAGAGGCTATTTATACACTTGCACAACAACGCCGCAAGTGCCGTAATGAGCGGGATTGACGGGCTCGCGCTGTCGGGTCCATGCTGAAATCTGGAGTGGGCAATACAGCGTAATGTTGATTAGCCGGATAGACGTTCGACGATCTGCCGTCGGCCAGATAGAGGTCACCCGGTGAGCGCGGTGGACGCTGCCGCAGTCCGATCCGGCGAGGCGCAGAACGGCGCCGCAGAAGCCATCCACGTCGAAAACCTGCACAAGAAATTCGGCCAGCTGCATGTGCTGAAGGGCGTTTCGCTGTCGGCGCGCGACGGCGAGGTGGTCGCCATCATCGGCGGCTCCGGTTCCGGCAAATCGACCCTGCTGCGCTGCATCAACTGCCTGGAGAACCCGACCAGCGGCATCATCCGGGTCAATGGCGAGCAGATCAAGCTCAAGGCCGACAGCCACGGCCACACCGTTCCTGCCGACCGCAGGCAGATCGAGCGTATCCGCTCGCGGCTCGGCATGGTGTTCCAGAATTTCAACCTGTGGAGCCACATGACGCTGATCGAGAACGTCATCGAGGTTCCCGTGCATGTGCTCGGCGTCAAGCGCGACGAAGCGATCGCCCAGGCCGAGAAGCTGCTTGCCCGCGTCGGGCTGGCGGAGAAGCGCGACGTCTACCCGGCCTTCCTGTCCGGCGGCCAGCAGCAGCGCGCCGCGATCGCCCGGGCGCTGGCGATCAATCCGCGCGTCATGCTGTTCGACGAGCCGACTTCCGCGCTCGATCCGGAACTGGTCGGCGAGGTGCTGAAAGTGATCGGCGACTTGGCGCGCGAAGGGCGCACCATGGTGCTGGTGACGCATGAAATGAAGTTCGCCCGCGAGGTCGCGACGCATGTCGTCTATCTCTATAACGGGCTGGTCGAGGAGGAAGGTCCGCCGGAACAATTGTTCGGCGCGCCCAAATCCGAAAGGCTCAAGCAATTCCTCCGCAATGTCGGTTAGGTGCCGGCATCAAGCGGAGGGAAAAACCGGGAACAACAACAAACTGGGAGTCATGACATGAAGACTGTTCTCAAGACCTTTGCCGCCGCGCTGCTTCTCGGCGTCGCGGCGATGGGTGGCGCGGCCAAGGCCGAGCAGGTCAAGATCGGCGTCGCCGCCGAGCCCTACCCGCCCTTCACGTCGCCCGACGCCAGCGGCAAATGGGTCGGCTGGGAGATCGACTTCGTCGACGCCGTCTGCGCCGAAGAGAAGCTCGACTGCGTCATCACCCCTGTCGCCTGGGACGGCATCATCCCGGCGCTGACCACCAAGAAGATCGACGCCATCGTCTCTTCCATGTCGATCACCGCCGAGCGCGAGAAGACGATCGACTTCTCGGACAAGTACTACAACACCCCGACCGCGATCATCGGACCGAAGGACCAGAAGTTCGGCGCCACGCCGGACGATCTCAAGGGCAAGGTTATCGGCGTCCAGGTCTCGACCGTGCATGCCGTCTACGCCAAGAAGCATTTCACCGGCGCGCAGGAGATCAAGGAATACCAGACGCAGGACGAAGCCAACAACGATCTGGCCGCCGGCCGTCTCGATGCCGTCCAGGCCGATTCCATTGCGCTCGGCGAATTCCTCAAGACCGACCAGGGCAAGGCCTGCTGCGACCTGAAGGGCATGGTGGCCCCTGACGACGAAGTGCTTGGACCGGGCGTCGGCGCCGGCATCCGCAAGGAAGACACCGCGCTCAAGGAAAAGTTCAACGCCGGCATCAAGGCGATCCGCGCCAACGGCAAATATGACGAGATCTCGAAGAAGTATTTCGACTTCGACATCTATGGCGGCGCCACGCAGTCGAACTGACGAACCTTCCGCCTGAGTTGAGGGCATGGTGTCCGCGCCATGCCCTCGCTACCCTGCCACGCACGCTTGCCGCCGGCCATTGAAGCCGGCTGACCCAGCAATTCGGGGGCGAAACTGATCGACGCGCTTCTTCCGGCCACGGCTGCCGGCATCATCGAACTCCTGTCGCCCTTCTCACCCGGCTGGGGCGGCACGTTGCTGGTCGGATTGCTGCATTCGCTCGAGATCGCCATCGGCGCCACCTGCCTCGGCTTGCTGATCGGCACCGCCGGCGCCTTCGGCAAGCTCTATGGCGGCCCGGTGACGCGCGACCTGCTGGCTGTCTACACCACAGTTGTCCGCGCGGTGCCGGAACTGGTGCTGATCCTGCTGCTCTATTATGCCGGCACCGACCTCATCAACCAGGTTCTGACGGCGATCGGCTACCAGCGCGTCGACATCAGCGGGCTCGCGGCCGGCATCTTCGTACTGGGTTTCGTCCAGGGCGCCTATTCGACCGAAGTCATCCGCGGCGCCATCCTCGCCATCCCGCAGGGCCAGATCGAGGCCGCCCGCGCCTACGGCATGTCGCCGGGCCTGATGCTGCGGCGCATCACGCTGCCGGCGATGCTGCCCTTCGCCATCCCCGGCCTTGCCAATCTGTGGCTGATAGCCACCAAGGACACCGCGCTGCTTGCGGTCGTCGGCTTCTTCGAACTGACGCTGGCGACGCGCCAGGCGGCGGGCGTCACCAAGGCCTATCTTTTGTTCTACCTCGCGGCCGGCGCGCTCTATCTCGCGCTGTCGCTGTTCTCCAACGTGATTATCGGCCGTGTCGAGGCCTGGTCACGACGCGGCATGCCGTCCGTCAAGGAGGCGCGCTGATGTCGGCGGAAGCGAGCACGATCGACCTGGCGGCGCGCGCCTCGATCTGGCTCAAGCCGCATCGCATCGTGCTGATCCTGATAGCGCTGGCGCTGGTCCTCTGCGCCGCCTTCTTCATGCGCTGGGACTGGCTGCCGCAATATTGGGAAATGGGCCTGCTGGGCATCTGGCGGGCGCTCTGGATCCTCGCCGTCACCTGCGCGCTGGGCTTTGCGCTTGCGGTGCCGCTGGGGCTCGCCCAGGCAGGGGGGCCGTTCTGGTTCGCCGTGCCAGCGAAAATCTTCTGCACCATCATCCGGGGAACACCGCTGCTCCTGCAGCTCTGGCTGCTCTATTACGGCCTCGGCTCGATCTTCCCGCAATATCCGTGGATTCGCGAATCCTGGCTGTGGCCGTATCTCAGGCAGGCCTGGCCCTACGCCGTGGTGGCGCTGACCTTTTCCTTCGCCGGCTACGAGGGCGAAGTGATGCGTGGCGCCTTTGCCGGCGTGCCGCGCGGACAGTTGGAGGCCGCCCGCGCCTTCGGCATGAGCCGCTGGAAAATCTTCCGCCGCATCTGGCTGCCGCAGGCCTTCTACCGGGCGCTGCCGACCTTGACCGGCGAAACCGTGCTGCAGTTGAAGTCGACGCCACTGGTGGCGACGATCAGCGTCATCGATATTTTCGCCGTCTCCTCCAAGGTGCGCCAGGACACCTACCTGACCTACGAGCCTTTGCTGCTGCTGGCGCTGATCTATATGACCATCACCGGCATCCTGGTCTTCGTCTTCAGCCGGATAGAGGCTCGGATTCCGGTCAAGATCGGGTAGTAAGTAGTGAGTGGTGAATGGTGAATGGCCGTGGGGCTTCACTTCCCATCACACCGACTACTCACTACTGACTATTCACCATTCACCATTCACCAAGGCTCACCATGCAACTCACTCTCGACCAGGCAACAGGCCTATGCCGGATGGCAGCGCTCGGTGCCGGCGCCAATGAGGAAGCGGCGCAGTCGCTCACCGCCTCGATCATCGCCGCGGAGGCCGAAGGCCTGTCGACGGTGGGGCTGTCGCATTTCATCGACTACCTGGAAGCGCTCGAAGCCGGCCGCATCGACGGCGATGCCGATCCAGCGATCACCCGGCCGGCGCTCGCCGTCTATCTTTCGGACGCGCGCGGCGGGCTTGCCCATACCGGCTTCGACCGCACGATCGACGACCTGGTCAAGGCGGCCAAGCTGTTCGGCGTCGCCATCTTCTCGCAGAAGAACGCCTATACATGCGGCGCGCTCGGTTATTTCACCGGACGGCTGGCCGAACAGGGGCTGGTGTCCTTCGCCGCTACCAACGGGCCGGCGGTGCTTGCCGGCTCAGGCTCGGTGAAGCCCGTCTATTGCACCAATCCGATGTCCTTTGCCTCGCCCGCCGCCGACGGGCCGCCGCTGGTCATCGACCAGTCTTCGAGCGCCACGGCCTTCGTCAACATCCGCAAGGCGGCCGAGGATGGCAAGAAGATCCCCGAAGGCTGGGCGCTGGATGCCAGCGGCAATCCCACCACCGATCCGGCGGCGGCGATGAAGGGCGCGATGCTTGCCTTCGGCGGCCAGCGCGGCGCCAACATCGCATTGATGGTCGAGGTGCTGGCCGCCGGCATTTCGGGCGCAAATTGGTCGCTCGACGCGCCCTGGTTCACCGGCGGGCCCGACAGTCCCGGTACCGGCCTTTTCGTTCTGGCCATCGAGCCAAAGCTGCTCGACCCGGATTTCGAGCAGCGCATGAAGGACCAGCTCGACCGGCTGCGGCGGCGCTTTGGCGTGCATATTCCCGGACGCTCCCGCGCCGAGGCCGCCGAGAAGGCAAAGGCGCGCGGCATCACCACGTCCAGGGCGGTGGTGCAGCGCATTTCGGAATTCGCCGAGCGCTATTCGGCCTGATTTTTCCCGCGCGATTTGAACCTTTTCCCGGCCTGACACGACCCATCTGCGGCACCCCACGCCGCGAGCCGACTTGGTTGGCTTCCTCCGGCTCGCGGTTGGCGGCGCCGCGCCGGGCGTTCAGGGCGGGGGCGGGCGTGCTTGCTTCACGCCACCTTGATACCGTCTCAGGTCAGGCCGCCTCGTTGGACCCTGTTTCGGCGTGGACACTGCCCGGAAAACCCCGCTTCGGCGGGGTTTTCTGCTTCTCCAAGGCGGAGAGAGCAGCATTCCAGGCAAGTTCAAAAACTCCTCGACGGCGACCTCCGGTCGCTCTTTGCCTTTGGCGAGAAACGGATTAAGACACGGCTTCAGCCAAGCATTTACGCGCGCGGAGCCAGTCATGACCGAAATTTTGCAGACCCCCAAGCTCGTCGTCGTCTTCGGCGGCTCGGGTTTCGTCGGTCGCCATGTCGTGCGGGCACTGGCCAAGCGCGGCTATCGCATCCGGGTCGCCTGCCGGCGGCCCGACCTTGCGGGCCATGTGCAGCCGCTCGGCAATGTCGGCCAGATCCAGCCGGTGCAGGCCAATGTGCGCGTGCGCTGGTCGGTTGACCGCGCCGTGCAGGGCGCCGACCATGTCGTCAACCTCGTCGCCATCCTGCATGAGACCGGCCGCCAGAAATTCGGCGCCGTGCACGATTTCGGCGCGCGCGCCGTCGCCGAGGCCGCCCGCTCGGTCGGCGCCGGCCTCACCCACATCTCGGCGCTCGGCGCCGATCTCAATTCGCCATCCGGCTACGCCCGCACCAAGGCGCTCGGCGAGAAAGCCGTGTTCGACACGATCGGCGATGCCGTCATCTTGCGGCCGTCGATCAATTTCGGCCCGGAAGACAGCTTCTTCAACCGCTTCGCCAACATGGCGCGCTACTCGCCGGTGCTGCCGCTGATCGGCGGCGGGCAGAACAAGTTCCAGCCGGTCTATGTCGGCGACGTCGCCGAAGCGGTGGCGCGCTCGGTCGACGGCAAGATCAAGGGCGGTCAGATCTACGAGCTCGGCGGTCCTCAGGTGCTGACCTTCAAGGAATGCATGGAAGAGATGCTGATGGTGATCGAGCGCCGTCGCCTCCTGGTGCCGGTGCCGTTCTGGTTGGCGAATATCCAGGCCTCGATCCTCCAGCTGCTGCCCAACCCACTGTTGACCAAGGACCAGGTCATGCAGCTGCGCGAGCACAACATCGTCTCGGACGAAGCCGCCAAGGCTGAAAGGACGCTCGCCGGCCTCGGCATCCAGCCGCAGGCGATCGCCACCATCCTGCCCAGCTATCTCTGGCGCTTCCGCGCCGCTGGCCAGTTCCAGCAGCGCCGGCCGATCGCCGACCGGTAATCGGAATATTCGTGTTTGTTTTGCGCAATTCCGGACGGATGGCTACGGCGAAGTCGCCGAGCCCGACCGTTTCACACTTTTCCTGGGAATTGCTTTAGCCTCGCCGCGAGACCTGCATCGGCAGACCGCCCTGCGGCTGCGTGGTGAGCTTCTGCACCGGCCATGGCCGGGTCTCGGGCGTCACGTCGAAGCGGAAGCGCGACAAAAGGATCGCCAGGGCGATGATCGCCTCCTGCATGGCGAAGCTGGCGCCGATGCAGACGCGCGGGCCGGCGCCGAAGGGCAGATACTGGAAGCGGTCGATCTTGTCGCGGTTTTCCGGATGGAAACGCTCCGGCATGAAGGCGTCGGGCCTGTCCCAGAGTTTTCTGTGGCGGTGCACGACCCAGGGCATCACCAGCACGGCGGCGTATTTTGGGATGTAGAGGCCGTTCCACGTCTCCGACTCGATCGGCTCGCGGTTGATCGAGGGCGCCGGCGGATAGAGCCTGAGTGCCTCCTCGAAAGCGGCGCGGGTGAGCGGCATGGCATCCAGCCACTTGGTCGGATCGGGCTCGCGCGCCAGCACGGCGTCGATCTCCTGCTCGACCTTGTCGCGTTCCCAGGGCGCCTCGGCGAGGCAATAGATGGTCCAGCCCAGCGCCCGCGCCGTCGTCTCGTGGCCGGCGCCGATGAAGGTGATGATGTTGTCCTCGACTTCGGCGCGCGTCAGCCCGTCCGGCCCCTCGGCGCGCAGCAGAAGGGTCAGGAAATCCTGCGGCACGCCGTCGGGATCGCGCTTCATCCGCTCCTCGCGCATCTTCACGGTGCCGGCGACGATGTTGCGGAAATAGGCCATGGTCTTGCGGCCGCGGATGCGGGTGAGGCGCGGCAGCCATTCGGGCGCGCGCAGCAGGTCGAGCGGATCGACGCGGCCCATCGTCTCGAACAGGCGGTCGATCTCCCTGGCGAAGCTGCCCGGCTCGCCGGCGATCTCGCCGGAAAACAGCGTCTCGGCCAGGATGTCGTAGGTGAGCAGCGTCATGTCATGGGCGACATCGGTCTTGCCGCCAGCCTCGTAGCGGGTGACGAATTCCAGCGTGCGCTTCAGCATCGGCGCGGCGAAACCGAAGATGTGGCGCGGCGTGAACACCGGCGCCATCGCCTTGCGCGAGCGCTTCCAGACCTCGCCCTCGGCGGTCAGCAGCCCGTCGCGCAGGATCGGGCGCAGGATCAGCTGGCGCACCGTCGCCATCTTGTAGTTTTTGGCGTTGTCGATCAGCACGTGGCGGATGAGGCCGGGATCGTTGGCGACGATCAGATGTCCACCGACGCCGTTCGCCGAGACCCACGGCTCGTTGTAGGTATGCTCGCCCCACAATTCGAGCGGGTTGCGGTAGACGATGCGCATCATCTCCAGCGTCGAGGGCGGCTGGGTGCGCGGCTTCGGCGCCGGCGGCACGAAGGGGGCGGGCTTGGTGTCCATGAGGCATGCTCCGCTGACAGCGGCAAATGTAGTGCCCCATGAAGCCGGCGTCCATGTGACTGAGCGGCATATCCGGCTGCCGCACACTCGCCGGAATGTGACCGGCACCGACAAATGCCTGCTTGTTGGCGGTGGAGGCTTGCTTTAGTCACCAACGGATACCGTCAAGCAAGGAGCCGCAAGTGAAGCAACGCCTGGACATCATCATCGGCAGCACGCGGCCGGGACGCGCCGGTCCGATCTTCGGCGAATGGCTCGAGGGCTTCGCGCGCCAGCATGGCAAGTTCGAGCCGGTGCTGACCGACATCGCGGCGTTCAACCTGCCGATGCTCGACGAGCCGCACCATCCGCGCCTGCGTAAATACGAGAACGACCATACCAAGGCCTGGTCGAAGGCGATCGATGCCGCCGACGCCTTCGTATTCGTCGCGCCGGAGTACAACTACTTCGTGGCGCCCGCGATCGTGAACGCCATCGACTACCTGATCCATGAATGGCGCTACAAGCCGGCGGCGATCTTCGGCTATGGCGGCGTGTCCGGCGGCCTGCGCGCGGCGCAGGCCCTGAAGCCGCTGCTCACTTCCGTCGGCGTCATGCCGATCCCGGAAGGCGTCGCGCTGCCGGCCTATGCGACGCTGCTCGACCAGAACCGCGCCTTTCATCCGAGCGAGCAGGTGCAGGGAGGCACCAGGATGATGCTCGACGAACTGTCGCGCTGGAGCGAGGCGCTGAAGGCGCTGCGCGCCGCCGGATAGGCGCGAAACTCCCAGCGAAGGCAAGTTGCGAGGCCGCGTTTCGGCGCTGCTTCCCCGGCCGGACGCGCCAATATACGCGCAGCATCTCGCGCCGACGCGAAGACGCCGCTCGCCAAGCCGGCAAAATGGCCGCAAACCTTGGAAAAGCAGCCGTTTGCGCCTATATCTAGGACATCAAAACGGCGCGATTCGGGGCCGTTTTTCCGCGCCGGACCATCGACATCAATCAGACAGGTTTTCATGAGCGACCAGACCGAAAGCGCCAATGGCGCGGAAGCCGAGTACGGCGCCGATTCCATCAAGGTTTTGAAGGGGTTGGATGCCGTGCGCAAGCGGCCGGGCATGTATATCGGCGATACCGATGACGGCTCAGGCCTGCATCACATGGTCTATGAGGTGGTGGACAACGCCATCGACGAGGCGCTGGCCGGCCACGCCGACCTCGTCTCGGTGACGCTCAACCCCGACGGTTCCGTCACAGTGATCGACAATGGTCGCGGGATTCCGACCGATATCCACCCCACAGAGGGCGTTTCGGCGGCCGAAGTGATCATGACGCAGCTGCATGCCGGCGGCAAATTCGACCAGAACTCCTACAAGGTTTCCGGCGGCCTGCACGGCGTCGGCGTCTCCGTGGTCAACGCGCTTTCGGCATGGCTGAAGATCAAGATCCGCCGCAACGGCGAGATCTTCGAGATGAGCTTCACGCACGGCAACGCCGACGCGCCGCTGAAGGTGACCGGAAGCTACGAGCAGGACAAGCGCCCAGGCACCTATGAGGGCCGCAGCGGCAGCGAAATCACGTTCTTCCCGTCGGCCGAGACCTTCACCATGGTCGAGTTCGACTACAGCACGCTGGAGCACCGGCTGCGCGAGCTCGCCTTCCTCAATTCCGGCGTGCGTATCGTGCTGACCGACGCCCGCCATGCCGACATCGTGCGCCACGAGCTGCATTACGATGGCGGCCTGGAGGAGTTCGTCAAATATCTCGACCGGGTGAAGAAGCCGCTGATCGAGACGCCGATCGCCATCCGCGCCGAGCGCGACGGCATCACCGTCGAAGTCGCGATGTGGTGGAACGACAGCTACCACGAGAATGTGCTGGCCTTCACCAACAACATCCCGCAGCGCGACGGCGGCACGCATCTGGCTGGCTTCCGCGCGGCGCTGACCAGGCAGATCACCGGCTACGGCGAATCGTCCGGCCAGACCAAGAAGGAAAAGGTCTCACTGACCGGCGACGATTGCCGCGAAGGCCTGACCGCGGTGCTTTCGGTCAAGGTGCCGGACCCGAAATTCTCCTCGCAGACCAAGGACAAGCTGGTCTCGTCCGAGGTTCGCCCTGTCGTGGAGAGCCTGGTCAACGAGGCGCTCGGCACCTGGCTGGAAGAGCATCCGAGCGAAGGCAAGGTGGTGGTCGAGAAGGTGATCCAGGCGGCCGCCGCGCGCGAAGCGGCGCGCAAGGCGCGCGACATCACCCGCAAGAGCACGCTCGGCGTCACCTCGCTGCCCGGCAAGCTCGCCGACTGCCAGGAACGCGATCCGGCGAAGTCGGAAATCTTCATCGTCGAGGGTGACTCGGCCGGCGGCTCGGCCAAGGGCGGGCGCTCGCGCCAGAATCAGGCCATCCTGCCGCTGCGCGGCAAGATCCTGAACGTCGAGCGGGCGCGCTTCGACCGCATGCTCTCCTCCGACATGATCGGCACGCTTATCACCGCGCTCGGCACCTCGATCGGCAAGGACGAGTTCAACGCCGACAAGCTGCGCTACCACAAGATCATCCTGATGACGGACGCCGACGTCGACGGCGCCCATATTCGCACGCTGTTGCTCACCTTCTTCTTCCGGCAGATGCCGGAGCTGATCGAGCGCGGCCATCTCTACATCGCCCAGCCGCCGCTCTACAAAGTGACGCGGGGCAAGAGCTCGCAATATCTCAAGGACGAAAGCGCCTATGAGGAATATCTGATCGAGTCCGGGCTGGACGAAGCGTCGCTGACGCTGGCTTCGGGCGAGGTGCGTACCGGACAGGACCTGCACAGCGCCATCGATGATGCGCTGGCGGTGCGCCAGCTGATCAACGGTCTGCACACCCGCTACAACCGCAGCGTCGTCGAGCAGGCGGCGATCGCCGGCGCGCTCAACGCCGATGTGCTTGCCGATCTCGGCCGCGCCAACGCCATGGCCGAGCGCGTCGCCGAGCGCCTCGACATGATCGCCGAGGAGACCGAGCGCGGCTGGACCGGGCGGCTGTCGACTTCCAATGACGGCTCCGGCGGCTATGTGTTCGAGCGCACCGTGCGCGGCGTCAAGGACGTCGCCCAGCTCGATGCCGGGCTGATCAATTCCGCCGACGCGCGCCAGCTCGACCGCTACGCGGCGCGCCTTGCGGAAATCTATGGCGCGCAGCCAACGCTGCGCCGCAAGGAGACCTCTGAGACGATTTCGGGGCCGCTGGCGCTGCTCAATGCGGTGTTCGCCACCGGCCGCAAGGGCCTGACCATGCAGCGCTACAAGGGTCTTGGCGAGATGAATGCCGAGCAGCTCTGGGAAACCACGCTCGACCCGAATGTGCGCTCGCTGCTGCAGGTCAAGGTCAACGACGCGACCGACGCGGACTCACTGTTCTCGCGGCTGATGGGCGACGAGGTGGAGCCGCGGCGCGAGTTCATCCAGGACAACGCGCTGTCGGTCGCCAATCTGGATATTTGAGCAGGCAGGTCGACAATTTCCGCAACAAAAAGGCCGGCAAAATGCCGGCCTTTTTGTTGCGGAAATTGCGGCTGGATCAATGATCCATCGCCTTGACGATTTCTTCGGTCATCTTCTTGGCGTCGCCGAGCAGCATCATGGTGCCGTCCTTGTAGAACAGCGTGTTGTCGATGCCGGCGTAGCCGGAGCCGAGCGAGCGCTTGACGAACAGGCAGGTGCGGGCCTTGTCGACGTCGAGGATCGGCATGCCGTAGATCGGCGAGGACTTGTCGTCGCGCGCGGACGGGTTGGTGACGTCGTTGGCGCCGATGACATAGGCGACGTCGGCCTGCGCGAATTCGGAGTTGATGTCCTCCAGCTCGAACACCTCGTCATAGGGCACGTTGGCTTCGGCGAGCAGCACGTTCATGTGGCCGGGCATGCGGCCGGCGACTGGATGGATGGCGTATTTGACCTCGACGCCGGCGGCCTTGAGCTTGTCGGCCATCTCGCGCAACGCATGCTGCGCCTGGGCGACCGCCATGCCGTAGCCGGGCACGATGATGACCTTCTGCGCGTTCATCATCAGATAAGCGGCATCGTCGGCCGAGCCCTGCTTGACGGTGCGCTCGATGCCGTCATCGGCAACCGCGGCCGTCTCGCCGCCGAAGCCGCCGAGGATGACCGAGATGAAGGAGCGGTTCATGCCCTTGCACATGATGTAGGACAGGATCGCACCGCTGGAGCCGACCAGCGCGCCGGTGATGATCAGCGCCAGGTTGCCGAGCGTGAAGCCGAGAGCCGCAGCCGCCCAGCCGGAATAGGAGTTCAGCATAGACACCACGACCGGCATGTCGGCGCCGCCGATCGGGATGATCAAGAGCACGCCGAGCACCAGCGAGGCGGCGACGATCAGCCAGAAGACGAGCTTGGATTCGGTAGTGACGAGCAGCACGATCAGCACCACCAGGGCGACGCCGAGGGCGATGTTGATGAGATGGCGGCCGCCGATCATGATCGGCTTGCCCGACATGCGGCCGTCGAGCTTGAGGAAGGCGATGACCGAGCCGGTGAAGGTGATGGCGCCGATGGCGACGCCCAAGCTCATTTCGACAAGCGCCTGGGCGTGGATGTCGCCCGCCGTGCCGATGCCGAAGCTTTCCGGCGCGTAGATGGCGGCGGCCGCCACCATGACGGCGGCAAAGCCCACCAATGAGTGGAAAGCGGCGACCAGCTGCGGCATCGAGGTCATGGCGATGCGGCGCGCGGTGACCGCGCCGATGCCGCCGCCGATGGCGAGGCCGAGCACGATCAGGCCGAAGCGGCCGGCCGACGGGGTCGCCAGCGCCAGCGTGGTGGCGATGGCAATGCCCATGCCGATCATGCCGTAGAGATTGCCCTGGCGGCTGGTGGTCGGATGCGACAGGCCGCGCAGCGCCAAGATGAACAGGATGCCGGAGACGAGATAGAGGAAGGAAGCGAGATTGACGGTCACGTCACTTGTCCTTCTTCTTGTACATGGCGAGCATGCGCTGGGTGACCAGGAAGCCGCCGAAGATGTTGACCGAGACCAGCACCAGCGCGACGAAGCCGAAGCCCGCGGCGAGGCCGGAAGCGGCAATGCCGACGGCGAGCAGCGCGCCGACGACGATCACGGAAGAGATTGCGTTGGTGACGGCCATCAGCGGCGTGTGCAGCGCCGGCGTCACCGACCACACGACATAATAGCCGACGAAGATCGCCAGCACGAAGATGGCGAAACGGAAAACGAAAGGATCGATGGCGCCGCCCGAGAGCGCATGCGCCGCGTTGCCTGCCGCCTCGCCGGCGGGTGCGTTGGCGAGATCCTGCACGGCAAGGCGAACGGCGGCGGTCGCCTGATCGAGCTGATCGAGGGCTTTCTGCAAGGCGTCCATTATGCGGTCCCCCTAGGCTTGGCTGCGGCCTTCTTCTTTGCCGCCGGCTTCGCGTCGGTGGCATCGGCAACCATGGTCGTCGCCGGAATGGCCGCCGGTTCGGTGCGCGGCTCTTGCGCCGCCTTGGCGAAGTTCGGATGCACGACCTTGCCGGCGTCTGTCAGCATCGTCGCCTTGACCAATTCGTCGTCGCGCTTGATCGAAAGCTGCTTGGTCGTCTTGTCGACCATGGTCTCGAGGAAGGCGTAGAGGTTCTTGGCATAGAGCAGCGAGGCCGAGGCCGCGACACGGCCCGGCACGTTGAGATGGCCGACGATCTTGACGCCGTTCCCGGTCGTCACGACCTTGCCGGGCACCGCGCCCTCGACATTGCCGCCGCGCTCTACCGCAAGATCGACGATCACCGAGCCGGGCTTCATCGAGGCGACCATGGCCGCCGAGACCAGCTTCGGCGCCGGGCGGCCGGGGATCAGTGCCGTGGTGATGACGATGTCCTGCTTGGCGATGTGCTCGGCTGTCAGCGCCGCCTGCTTGGCCTGGTATTCCTTCGACATCTCCTTGGCGTAGCCGCCGGCGGTCTCGGCCGCCTTGAACTCCTCGTCCTCGACCGCCAGGAACTTCGCGCCGAGCGACTGCACCTGCTCCTTCACTGCCGGACGCACGTCGGTGGCGGTGACGACGGCGCCGAGACGGCGCGCGGTGGCGATGGCCTGCAGGCCGGCGACGCCGACGCCCATGATGAAGGTCTTGGCCGCCGGCACAGTGCCCGCCGCGGTCATCATCATCGGCAGCGCGCGGTCATATTCGGCGGCCGCGTCGATCACCGCCTGGTAGCCGGCAAGGTTGGCCTGCGAGGACAAGACGTCCATCGACTGCGCGCGGGTGATGCGCGGCATGAACTCCATGGAAAACGCCGTGATGCCAGCCTTGGCCATCGCCGCGACGGCGGCGTCGTTGCCATATGGATCCATGATGGCGATGACAGTGGCGCCGGATTTGTAGCCCTTCAGCTCCGCATCGATCGGCCGGCGCACTTTCAGCACGACATCGGCCTTCTTGGCGTCAGCCGCTGTGCCGATCGCGCCGCCGGCGGCGGCAAAATCCTGGTCGGGGATGCGGGAGCCGAGGCCGGCGCCCTTCTCGACGATCACGTCGAGGCCGAGACCCGCCAGGCGCTTGACCGTCTCCGGCGAGGCTGCGACGCGCGGCTCGTTCGGGTCGACCTCACGAGGGATGAATATGATTTGTCCCACCGGACGATCCTTTCGGCTGGAACCTTGATTGCGCAAGGCGTCGGCCGGACGTCCGGCGACGTCGAGGGCAATGGGCTGGGAAGTCTACCGCAGAATGAGAGTGCCGACGGCCATGATCAGGATGAACAGGATGGTCGCCGAGAAGAAGCCGCCGACAAAGAAGCCGAAGGCCATTGCGATAAGGATGGCGGCGCAGAACAGCGAGCCGTATTTGGCAAGACCGAGGAAGCCCTTGTAGGTACGGTCATGCTCGGCATAGTCCATCTGCGCGCCAAGCTCGACAGGACCGGTCGGCGAGTGATCAGCCATGGAAGTACCCCTTCGAAAATGCCTTTGAGGCACATAGCGAAAAGCCGAACCAAGAGCAATGGCGCTATTGCCGCACAGCCGGTGACAACAGCCTCAAATGAAAGTTGAAATTGGATGGCGTGCTTTCGTCCGCGCGGCCGACGTGGGATTTCAGCTGGCGAGATGGGGAAAAAGGCCGAGCAGGCCGACGACGATCAGGTAGAGCGCCACGATGTAATTGAGGAGCCGCGGCATCACCAGGATCAGCACGCCGGCGATCAGCGAGATCAGCGGCGTCAGCGCGAGCGAATGGATGGTCATGCAGAAACCTTTCCTTTGACAGGCGATCGCCCGTCAGACGGGCTGCGGACCGGATAACGGCTCAACCGGCGAAAGGTTCATGGCCTGGCGTCAGGCAGCGGTGCGATAGTATTTCGCCGTCGGCAGAATGGTGAGGGGCGTCAGCCGGTTGATAGCCGGATTACCGAACATCAGCCGCTGCTCCATCGGCGTCGAATTGTAGAACGGGAACCGCTCGAGCGTGCGGCGCATATTCTCGCCGGCAGGGATTTCGAACAGCGCGATCGGAGCAAGAACGCCCGGGAACTGCTTGGCTTCGCTCCTCTGCACGGCATTGAAGAACCGGGCATAGAAATGAGAATGCTCGACCTTGACCGGGGTCAACACCGAGTCCTGGCCAAAATAATTGGAGGCCACCATGGCGATCCGGAGCGTCAGGAAAGGCAGAACGCCGGGCGCCGGCGCGGCATCGGGATCGGTTGCGAAGCGGGTGCCGTCGATGAAGGTTTCCCCCCGGGCGAGCCGCGGAAGCAACACTTCCGGATAGGCGTCAATTGAAGGTGAGTATGGCTGTTCACTGGAAATATAGTGAAAGCGCAATGTGCTGACCAATTCGCCATAACAATAGACGCCGAAGCGGTAGGAATTGGGCAGATTATCCCAACGATCCTCGAACATCCCACTGGCGATCGGACCGCACATGCCTGATTTGAGATAGGACTGATAGCGAAGCCGGTAGATCGCTTCCAGATCTTCGCCCCCGGTAATGAGGCGATATTCGACATGCTCCAGGAGTTGCATCATCGTTCGGTTGAGCAGGGAATCAGCCTTTGAGCTGACGCCAGCCGACGCACCCTTAGCCGCAGCTTCCATTATTGTCCGTCCTCGAATTCCGCCTGTGAACAGGCTATTCGAGTTGAAATGAGACACAAGCTGAAAATTCGAGATTGCTGATTTACCATCTGTTAACCTTAATGACCGCGCTCTTTTGGTCGATCTTTGCACAAGAAAAGAGCAAGGTTCGGCTCTGGCGGTTCACACGGCCTAGAGTCAGGTTGCCAAGATCACTTCGAACTCAGAGCTTGAAAACGCCGAGGCGAGGCGAGTTTAGACTACGCTGGAGCGGTCAGCGTTCTTGAGAACGCGTAACCGCAACGCCGGAGAGCCCTTTGCGCTTTTCTTGGAAACTCTTCTTTTGATCGACGCAATTAGGGACGGGAGGCTACGGCAAAGCGCCGAGCCTAACCACTTCACACTTTTCCTGGAATTGCTTCTTAGCTGGCTGTCCTTTTGCCGGCGATGTGCAGGTCCGCGGCAAATGGCCATGTGACGCTCGACATCGTCTCGATGCCCGACGCGCTGAGTGCGGCGCCGAAGAGAAAGCCCTGCACGAAGTCCGGCTTGACCAGATGGACCAGCGTCTTCAACTGCTCGAAGGTCTCGACCCCTTCGATGGTGACGGAAAGCCTCAACGTCCGCGACAGGCTGACGATGCCTTTCAGAAGATCGAGCGACTGCCGGTTCTGGTTGATATCAGCCAGGAAAGAACGGTCGATCTTGATCTTGTCGAGCGGCAGCTTGTGGAGATAGCTCAGGCTGGAGTAGCCGGTGCCGAAATCGTCAAGCGCGATATGCACGCCGAGCGCCTTCAGTTCCTCGATCGACTCGCGCGTCAGCGACTTGTCGTCGAGCAAGGCGGTCTCGGTGACCTCGATTTCGAGCCGGTGCGCCGCGAGGCCCGATTTGACCAGGGCGTCCGCAACCTTCTGGACGATGTCGCGACTGCGGAAATCCTTGGCTGAGAGGTTGACCGACACGCTGGTCTGGGCCGGCCATTTGGCGCACTCGGCGCAGGCGGCCTCCAGCACGAACGTGCTGATGTCGGAAACGATGCCCATCTCCTCGGCTAAAGGGATGAAGACGCTGGGCGAGATCGGGCCGAGATCGGGATGATCCCAGCGGCAGAGCGCCTCGCAACTGGCAATGCGCATGGTGTTCACAGCCACGATCGGCTGATAGACAACACGCAATTCTCTGGCCTGCACGGCATTGCGCAGATCGGCCTTCATCAGCTGGCGATTGCGGAAGGCGGCGTCCATGGCCGCCTCGAACAGCCGCCAGCTGTTCTTGCCGAGCTCCTTGGCCTTGTAGAGGGCAAGGTCGGCCTTGACGATCATGGCGTCGACGTCGTTGTCCTTGACCTTGGACAGCACCGCGCCGCCGCTGGCCTGGATGCGCAAGCCGTGGCCGGCGACGTCCACTTCGCCCTGCAGGTCCGCGAAGATGCGGTCGAGCAGGGTGCTGAGATGACTCTCGTCCTCGACACGGTCGAAGAAGATCATGAACTCGTCGCCGCCGAAGCGGCTGACCGTGATGCCCGGTCCGGCAATCGCCGCGAGACGCTCGGCCACGGCGTAGATCAGCCCGTCGCCGACGGGATGGCCGAGGGTGTCGTTGACGCTCTTGAAGTCGTCGAGATCGAGCACCGCGAGACCGCAGAGCCGGTCCTGGTCGCCGGAGGCCATGGCCTCGCCGACCAGTTCGTGGAAATAGGCGCGGTTCGGCAGGCCGGTCAGATTGTCGTAGCGCGCCATGAAGCGGATTTTTTCCTCCGCCTCGACGCGGGCCGTCACGTCCTCGAAGGTGATGACGCCCAGTTCCTGGCTGCCTTCGCGGGCGGAGAATTCGTAGTGCTGGCCGTTGGCCAAGGAGACCAGCACCTTGCGGTCGCGGCCTTCGCGCAAGGCGCGCGTCAGCTGCGCCTCGATGTAGCGGCAGTCTTTCGGCGCCAGCATCCCCCCGGCGACGCCGCGCATCAAAAGACCGTGGATCGAGCGTCCAAGCAAGGCATCGCCCGATTTCAGCGACATCAGGCGGGCGGCTTCGGCATTGGCCACCGCGACGCGCCCGTCGGGCCCCAGCATGACCAGGCCATGCGACATGGTGTTGAGCGCGCGATCGAACCGGCGCGTCAGGTTCCTGGCCTGCTTGTGGCCGATGACGGCGGAGAACAGCACGTTGCGGACATGATCGGCGCTGTTGATGGTGATGAAGGTCAGCGGGATGATCATCAGGCCCAGCAGCACCGACGGGAAATCCATGCGCAGCAGAAGTCCGAGCGCCGCGGGACCGATGAAGGTCACGGAGAATATCCGCACCATCTGCGGAGAGCCGTAGTTGCGGCCGACAACCGTGACCAGGGTCGCGATCGTCAGCGATGTGGCGGCCAGCTCGGCGAAGGGGTCGGGATAGACATAGATCGATATGAAGCAGAGCGAACCCAGGCCCAGGCCCTGCAGGCTGCCCTTTAGGATGTAGTTGCGCTCCCACCACTGGGCCTCTTCGACATCGGCTATGGTGCCACCCGCCTTCAGGAAGGCGCGAATGCCGAAATAACGGAAAAGGCTGATGGAGAGCAGACCGAAAGAAAAGGCCAGGAACAGCGGATTGTGCGTCCGCCAATAGATCATGAATCCGAGGATCCAGTAGCAAACGCCACCGATCACCAGCATGTGCGCGTTGTCGAACAACGACCGCACAAACTGGATATAAACATCCGCCGGGATGTTCTCGGTCTTTGTTCTACCCATGCCGTTGGCCCAACACTACGCCTTGTCATGCCACACCCGCCTTAAGAAAGGCTTAGAACGGCGCTCGGCCACGGTTGCGCAGGGTTGCGCTACGAGAGGCAGAACCGGGAAATTCGGGAGTTTTGGCGTGGCGTCAACCGGCCTTCGCGGTCATTCCGCTGCCCGAAGCGCAGACTCCGCGGGGGCTTGGTTCAAACGCTCGATCAGCCGCGCCCGCTCGCCCGCTGCCTTGTCGGCGCTGGCCTGCCGGACATGGCCGTAGCCCCGGATAAGCGCCGGCACGGAGGCAAGAGCCGTCGCGGCTTCCACCCTGCCCGGCGCCAGCGCGCCGGCGATCAGGTCGAGATCTGCCTCATACTGCCTCAACGACTGCCGCTCGGTGCGCCGCTCGGCGGTGTAGCCGAAGAGGTCGAAGGCGGTCCCGCGCAGGCCCTTCATCGCCGCCAGCAGCCGGAAACCCTTCATCATCCACGGGCCGAAGCTCGATTTCCGCGGCTTGCCGTCATTGCCGCGCCGGCCGAGGATCGGCGGCGCGAGATGGAACTCGAGCTTCTCGTAGCTCTGGAACTGCTTGGCGAGGTCGGCGGCGAAAGTGCCGTCGGTGTAGAGCCGCGCCACTTCGTACTCGTCCTTGATCGCCATCAGCTTGAAGAGGTTCCTGGCGACCGCTTCGGTCACCGCGGTCGAGCCGGGCACGGCCTTGGCTTCGGCGGCGCGCAACGTTGCCACGCGGTCGGCGTAGCGCCTGGCGTAGGCGGCATTCTGATAGGCGGTGAGGAAAGCGACGCGGCGGGCAATGACGTCGTCCAGCGTCTCGGCCGGTTTTGACGCCGGCTTGCCGGTCTGGGCGACCAGGCCACGCACGAAATCGGGCTGATGCGCGGCGCGGCGGCCCCAGCGGAAAGCAGCGACGTTCATCGCCACCGCTTCGCCGTTCAATTCTATCGCCTTTTCAACCGCTTCGGCCGAAAGCGGCAGGCCGCCATGCTGAAAAGCGAAGCCGAGCATGAACATGTTGGCGCCGAGCGAATTGCCGAACAGCGCGGTCGCGGTGTGGGTTGCGTCGAAGAAATGCGCCTTGTCGTCGCCGGCAACAGCCCGGATCGCCTTCTTCAGACGCTCGACCGGCAGCGAGAAATCGGCGGAACGGGTGAATTCGCCGGGCATGATCTCGGCGGTGTTGGCAAGGAAGATCGTGTGGCCCTCGCGCACCGCGCCCAGCACCTTCTTGGCGCCGGAGACGACGAGGTCGCAGCCGAGCACGAGGTCGGCCTTGCCGGCCGAAACGCGAATGGCGTGGATGTCCTCGGGCGTCGGGGCGATGCGGACATGGGTGAAGACCGAACCGCCCTTCTGGGCGAGGCCGGCCATGTCGATCATGCCGCAGCCCTTGCCTTCCAGATGCGCGGCCATGCCGAGCACCGCGCCGACGGTGACGACGCCGGTGCCGCCGACCCCGTCGATGATCGCCGCCCAGCCCTGGTTGCCCATGCGGAACTCGGCCGGCGCGGGCACGCCATCCAGCGGATCGGCCCTGCCGGCAATGCCTTCCGCCTTCCTGATCTTGCCGCCATGCACGGTGACGAAGGACGGGCAGAAACCGTTGATGCAGGAAAAATCCTTGTTGCAGCTCGACTGGTCGATCCGGCGCTTGCGGCCGAATTCGGTCTCGACCGGCTGGATGGAGACGCAGTTCGACTGCACGCCGCAATCGCCGCAGCCTTCGCAGACCAGTTCGTTGATGAAGACGCGCTTGTCGGGATCTGGGAAGGTGCCGCGCTTGCGGCGCCGGCGCTTCTCGGCGGCGCAGGTCTGATCGTAGATGAGAACGGAAACGCCTTTGAGCCCACGCAACTCGCGCTGGACGAGGTCGAGGTCGTCGCGGTGATGGATGCTGATGCCGGCCGGGAAATCGGCCTTGCCGGCATATTTGTCCGGCTCGTCGGTGACGACGGCGATGCGGTCGACGCCCTCCGCGCGCACCTGCCTGGCGATCATGTCGACGGTCAGGCCGCCCTCATGCGGCTGGCCGCCGGTCATCGCCACCGCGTCGTTGTAGAGGATCTTGTAGGTGATGTTGGCGTCGGAGGACAGCGCGAAGCGGATCGCCAGCACGCCGGAATGGTTGTAGGTGCCGTCGCCGAGATTCTGGAAGATGTGGTCGCGCTTGGAAAAAGGCGCCTGGCCGACCCATTGCGCGCCCTCGCCGCCCATGGCGGTGAAGCCGACGGTGTTTCTGTCCATCCACAGCGCCATGAAATGGCAGCCGATGCCGGCGGCAGCCAACGAGCCGTCCGGCACCTTGGTCGAGGAATTGTGCGGGCAGCCCGAGCAGAAGAAAGGCGTGCGCGAGCCGATATCGGCGGTGTCGGCGAGCATCGCCTGGAACTGGCGCAGCTTCGCCACCCGCGCGGCGATTTCTTCCGACGGGCCGATGGTGCGCAGGATCCGCTCGCCGAGCGCGATGGCGATCTCGTTCGGATCGAGCGCGCCCTTGGCGGGGAACAGCCAGTCGCCGCGCTCGTCCTTCTTGCCGATGATTACCGGCTGCGTGGCGGTGCCGTAGAGGTTCTCGCGCAGTTGCACCTCGATCAGCGATCGCTTTTCCTCGACGACGACGATGGTGTCGAGGCCGCGCGCGAACTCGGCGATGTGCTGGAAGTCGAGCGGCCATGGGCAACCGACCTTGAACAGGCGGATGCCGATACGGTTGGCGGCCGCTTCATCGATGCCGATATCCTCGAGCGCCTGGCGGACGTCGAGATAGCTCTTGCCGATGGTGATGACGCCGAGCTTGGGATTGCGGCCGCCGGAATAGATGGCGCGGTTGAGACCATTGGCCTGGATGAAGGCGGAAGCGGCGGCGCGCTTGTATTCATGCAGCCGCTCTTCCTGGCCGAGCATGTCGATCTCGTGGCGGATGTTCAGGCCGCCCGGCGGCATTTCGAACTCGGGAATGACGATGCCCAGACGCTCGATCGAGGCGTCGACAGACGCCGTCGATTCGATGTTGTCCTTGACGCATTTGATCGCCGCCCAGGTGCCGGCGAAGCGCGACATGGCAAAGCCGTAGAGGCCGTAGTCGATGATCTCCTGGACGCCGGCCGGGTTGAGGATCGGCACCATCGTGTCGACGAAGAGGAACTCGGTGGCGTGCGCGTTGGTGGAGGACTCGGCCATATGGTCGTCGCCCATCAGGGCGAGCACGCCGCCATTTCTCGACGAGCCGGCAAGATTGGCGTGGCGGAAGACGTCGCCGGAACGGTCGACGCCGGGTCCCTTGCCGTACCAGACCGAAAAGACGCCGTCATGCGTGCCCTCGCCCAGCAATTCGGTCTGCTGCGAACCCCAGCAGGCGGTGGCGGCGAGTTCCTCGTTGAGGCCGGGCTGGAAGACGATGTCGGCTCCGGCGAGTTGTTTTTTCGCCCGCCATAGCTGCATGTCGAGGCCGCCGAGCGGCGAGCCGCGATAGCCGGAGACGAAGCCCGCCGTGTTGAGGCCGGCGCGGCGGTCGCGCTCGCGCTGCATCAGAAGCATGCGCACCACCGCCTGCGCGCCGGACAGGAAGACGCGCTCCTTGCCAAGGTCGAACTTGTCGTCGAGCGCGACGTCGTGCAGCGTCATCAGGTATTTCCTCTGCGGAGGCTGCCTCAAATCAGGCAGCCAACGTCGGGGCGGGACGCCGCAGTCTTTCTTCCCTTGCGGGAGAGGTCAAACAAAATCGCTGAGGCCAAATAACACGCAACAAACGGTCTGGCGAGTGGCCCGCGGCGCATACAAGATCATGCTAACCGCCTTGTGAAGAACAAAAATTTCGCGACAGACTCGTTTTGTTTAGACGCAATTCCGGACGGGAGGCTACGGCGAAGTCGCCGAGCCCGACCGTTTCACACTTTTCCTGGAATTACTCTGACGCCTGCGTTTCAGGTCGCTTTCGAGCAATCCGGCTTCTGGTCCTCGGGCAGCTTGCCGTCGGGATGGCCGGCAAGGTCCGGGTTGAGCTCGTATTTCGGTCCGATCACCAGCGGCCGGTCCGGCAGCATCGTCTGGTCCTCCGATGAGGTCATGGTGGTGTCGATGCTCTGCAGCAATGTGCCGCTCGCATCCTCGATGCGGATCGAGACGCTGTAGGGCTTGTCCTTGACCACGCAGGTGAGCGGCGGGCTGGTCAGCGTGATGTGGGGCAGCTTCGGCCAGATCTTCTGGTTGACGATGAGCGGGTCGCCGCCGGCCGGGTTCTGGAAGCTCACCACCGCGACCTGGCCGTCGACCATCGGGCGCAGCGGCTTCAGCGTGATGACATAGGTGGCGATGGCCAGCCGGTAATTGAACTCGAACAGCTTGCCGGAGATGGCAAACAGCTGGTCCTTGCCGGTGTCGCGGCAGGCGCCGAGCGCGACTGCGGCGATCACGGCGGCGCCGACCAAAACCGAACGCGACAATTTCCTAAACATTGCTGACCTCCCTCGCCGCTGTGCGGCGGCGGTAATGGCGGTTTGCCTTCTGGCGGTTGCCGCAAACGGCCATGTCGCACCATAGGCGGCTGGCGTTGCGGCTGCGGTCGACGAACAGCCAGCTGCAATTGGGACAGATCCTCAGCCTCGCCACCGTTTCGTCGCGCAAAAGCGACAGCGCGGAGACGGCCAAAGCCGCCTCGAAGGCGATCGGCGTTTGCGGATCGCCGAATGGCTGGCCCGGCGTCCCGATCTCGGTCTCGCTGCCGGCCAGGCCGCCGGCGCAGGCCGTGAGGAAATCCGGCAGGTGGCTGGTCGCGAGCGCGCCGTTCGACACCGCATGACGAAACAGGCGATCGGTCGCTTCGCGGATCGAGATGACGGTTGGCTTTATCTCGCCCGGTTCGGGCGCCCGCAGCCGCCTGCCGCCGAGCTCGGTGGCGCGAAAGCCGCTTGCCGCCTCGGCGAAGCGGGCGATCTCGGCCGGGTCGTCGAAACGGTCGAAGGACTTTTGCGGATCGTTGCGCAGCACGACGGTGTTCGCCGTATCGAGCGCAAGGATGCCGCCGGTGAAGCGGTGCGGGGTCCAGGATACCGTCATGACAGAAATCTAACCGATAAAACGCATTTGACAAGTTAGATTCTGAATGCGACGGTCCGGCAGGGTCGCGTCATACGACCTGTGGGATGCCGCATGCTCTATTTCTACCAGCAGGTGCTGAACGGGCTGCATTCGGGCGCGCTCTATGCGCTGCTCGCCTTCGGCTATGTGCTGACCAACGGCATCCTGCATCGCACCAACCTGGCTTACGGCGCGCTGTTCGCCTTCTGCGGCCAGACGATGATCCTGACCGCCGCCTTCGGCTACCAGGCGCTGTGGCTGACGCTTGCCGCCGCGGTGGCGCTCGGCGTGATCGCGGCCATTCTCTATGCGGCGCTGATCAGCCATATCCTGTCGCGCAGCGTTTTCGAACGGCTCGCCGACCGCTCGCCCAACGCAATCGTGGTGACGACGCTCGGCATCTTGATCTTCCTGTCGGAGGCGAGCCGCATCGCCGCCGACACGCATGACCTGTGGCTGCCGCCGATGCTCGCCGCCCCCGTCATTTTCGCCCAAGGCGACGGCTTCAAGGTCACGCTCACCGTCATCCAGTTGCTCGACTGCGCAGGTGTCGTAGCATTGGTGGCGCTGGCGGCCTGGCTGTTTTCCCACTCCAGCTTTGGCCGTTCATGGCGCGCCGTATCCGACGATCCGAAAGCGGCGGCGATGTGCGGTGTCGATGTGCGCGCCGTGTTCCGCCGCGCCGTGCTGTTCGGCGGCTTCTGCGCCGCCTTGGCCGGCGTGCTTGCCGGTCTCTATTACGGCAATGTCTCCTTCGGCACCGGGCTGATCTACGGCCTCAAGATCCTGTTCGTGACGGCGGTCGGCGGCTATCTGTCGCCGCTCAAGGCGGCGCTTGGCGCCGCGGCCTTCGGCATGGCGGAATCGCTCTGGGCCGGCTATTTCCCGCTCGAATGGCGCGACGCCTGGATCTATCTCTTCCTCGTCGCCATGCTGGTGCTGATCGGCGCCGGGCGCGACCAGACCAAGATCGCCTGAACCACCCAGTTTCGTCGCCCCAGACTTTCCTTGCCCAAGCCTTTCGTTGCCCAAGACTTTCGTTGCATGACGTATCGTCACGTGGCGGTATTCCGCCGCTGTCCGGCGTGCCGATCCGTTTGCCGCGACTTTGTCATGTTGACCAACCGGACCACGCACTGCATACCGTTGGGCCAAGCGGCGCGACACCGGAGGGGGAATCGGGCGCGCTGTCGGTATCAGGGAGGATATGCATGGCAGGGCTGCTCGCTCTATCCAGGACGATCGACCGCATCAACGAGTTCATCGGCCGCTGGGTCTCCTGGCTGATCCTGCTCGCGATCCTGGTGAGCGCCGGCAACGCCGTTATCCGCAAGGTGTTCGACATCTCCTCCAACGCGTGGCTCGAGCTGCAGTGGTACCTGTTCGGCGCCGCCTTCATGCTGGCCGCCGCCTACACGCTGAAGCAGAACGACCATATCCGCATCGACATTGTCTACGGCATGTGGTCACGCCGCGTGCAGCACTGGATCGACCTGCTTGGCCACCTGTTCTTCCTGATGCCCTTCGTGGTGCTGATGGTGATCTATTTCGTGCCTTATGTGTCGCTGTCCATCCACAGCGGCGAGATGTCGACCAATGCCGGCGGGCTCATCGTGTGGCCGGCGAAGGCCATCCTGCTCGTCGGTTTCTTCCTGCTGGCGCTGCAAGGGGTTTCCGAGATCATCAAGAAGATCGCCATCATGCGCGGCGACATGGACGACCCCAATCCCTTCGTTTCGGCGCATGACCAGGCCAAGCTCGAGGCGGAGGCGCTGGCCGAGGAAGCCAAGGCGATCGCGGGCGAGGCCCGCCCATGATCGAGTTCATCGC
Source organism: Mesorhizobium humile (assembly GCF_033977215.1). NCBI lineage: Bacteria > Pseudomonadati > Pseudomonadota > Alphaproteobacteria > Hyphomicrobiales > Phyllobacteriaceae > Mesorhizobium > Mesorhizobium humile. Next base: position 453,883 of record NZ_JAVIIV010000001.1, on the reverse strand, counting down.
GCAGAACATGGCGCCGATCATGTTCGCCTCGCTGATCATCTTCCTGCTGATCGGCTACCCCGTCGCCTTCTCGCTCGCCGCCAACGGCCTGCTGTTCTTCTTCATCGGCGTGCTGGTCTCGCCCTATTCAGGCGGGTCGATCAACCTTGCCTGGCCGCTGCTGCATGCGCTGCCGGACAATTTCTACGGCACCAGGGTGATGTCCAACGACACGCTCTTGGCGATACCCTTCTTCACCTTCATGGGCATCGTGCTCGAACGCTCCGGCATGGCCGAGGACCTGCTCGACACGATCGGCCAGCTGTTCGGGCCGATCCGCGGCGGGCTCGCCTATGCGGTGATCTTCGTCGGCGCGCTGCTTGCCGCAACGACCGGCGTGGTGGCGGCTTCCGTCATCGCCATGGGACTGATCTCGCTGCCGATCATGCTGCGCTACGGCTATGACCGGCGACTGGCGTCAGGCGTCATCGCCGCCTCCGGCACGCTCGCCCAGATCATCCCGCCCTCGCTGGTGCTGATCGTGCTTGCCGACCAGCTTGGTCGCTCGGTCGGCGACATGTATGCCGGTGCCTTGATCCCCGGCCTCGTGCTGACCGGCATCTACATGCTCTACATCCTGATCATGTCGATCGTCCGGCCGAACGCGATGCCGGCGCTGCCGCTCGAAGCACGTACGCTCGGCCACGGCGTGATCTCGCTGATCGTGGCACTGCTGGTCGCAGTCGCGATTTCCTATGCGGCCTATCGCTATCTCGCGCCGGCGCATGGCGACAATGCCGATATTCTCGGCGCCGCCATTGGCGTGATCGTCATCTACATCGTGGCGATCCTCGACCAGCGCCTCCACATCCACATGATGTCGAAGCTGGCACAGCAGGTGATCATTGTGCTGATCCCGCCGCTGGCGCTGATCTTCCTGGTGCTCGGCACCATCTTCCTCGGCATCGCCACGCCGACCGAGGGCGGCGCCATGGGCTCAGTCGGAGCCTTGATCATGGCAGCGGCCAAGGGCAGGCTCTCGCTCGACGTCATCAAGCAAGCGCTGGCCTCGACGACCCGGCTTTCCGCCTTCGTGCTGTTCATCCTGATCGGCGCACGCGTCTTTTCGCTCACCTTCTACGGCGTCAACGGCCATATCTGGGTCGAGCATCTGTTGACCTCGCTGCCGGGCGGAGAGACCGGCTTCCTGATCGGCGTCAACATCCTGGTCTTCGTGCTTGCCTTCTTCCTCGATTTCTTCGAGCTCGCCTTCATCATCGTGCCACTGCTGGCGCCCGCCGCGGACAAGCTCGGCATCGACCTGATCTGGTTCGGCGTGCTGCTCGGCGTCAACATGCAGACGAGCTTCATGCATCCGCCCTTCGGCTTCGCGCTGTTCTACCTGCGTTCGGTCGCGGCCCGCGTGCCTTATCTGGACCGGTTAACCGGCAAGCAGGTTGCGCCGGTCACCACCGGGCAGATCTATTGGGGCGCAGTGCCGTTCGTCCTGATCCAGGTGATCATGATCGGGCTCACCATCGCCTTCCCGCAAATGGTGATGCGCTACAAAGGTGCTGCGGTCGAACCCAGCACGATCGACATCAAGCTGCCGGACATGCCTTCGCTGTCGCCGCTCGGCACGCCGCCGGCGGACAAGGGCGCGGCTCCGGCCAATGGCGCCGCCCCGGCAGCACCCGGCACGCCCGACCTGTCGCAGCCGCCGAGCTTCGGTGACGCGCCGGCCAAACCCGCGCCGGCGCCTGACCTCTCGCAGCCGCCCAAATTCAACTGAGGTGAACAGCCATGAGAGCGGTGCGACTGGAAGCGGTGGGCAATATCGGGTTGCGCGAGGTTCCCAAGCCCGCTCCCGGACCCGAGGACGTTCTGGTGAAGATCGAGGCCTGCGGCGTCTGCGGCACCGACCGGCACCTCTTCCACGGCGAGTTTCCCTGCACGCCGCCGGTAACGCTCGGCCATGAATTCTGCGGCACCGTCGAAGCCGTCGGCGCGGCGGTGTCGGGCATTGCCGTCGGCGACCGGGTCACCGGCGATCCCAACATCGCCTGCGGGCGCTGCGCCCACTGCCATGCCGGCCGCGTCAATCTGTGCAGCAACCTCAGGGCCATCGGCATCCACCGCGACGGCGGCTTTGCCGACTATGTGCTGATGCCGCAAAGGCAGGCCTTCCGGCTGCCCGCTGGCCTCAAGCCGACGCACGGCGCCTTCTGCGAGCCGCTCGCCTGCTGCCTGCACGGCGTCGACCTTGCCGCGATCCGGCCAGGGGCGTCGGTGGTGGTGCTTGGCGGCGGCGTCATCGGCCTGCTCGTCGTGCAACTGGCAAAGCTCGCGGGCGCCGCGACCATCATCCTGTCGACCCGGCAGGCCTCGCGCCGCGCGCTTGCCGAGGAGCTCGGCGCCACCGCGACGATCGACCCGAGCGCCGGCGACCCGATCGCGGCCGTCGCCGGAGCGAACGGGCTGGCGCCCGGCGGTGCCGACGTGGTGCTGGAATGCGCCGGCGTGCGCGACACGGTTGAGCAGTCGATGCGGATGGCAAGGGCCGGCGGCACGGTCGTCATCGTCGGCGTGATGCCGCAAGGCATGAAGGTGGAAATCGAGCCGTTCGATCTTCTGTTTCGCGAATTGAAGGTGCTCGGTTCCTTCCTCAATCCGTTCACGCATGGAAGGGCAGCCCAGCTCATTGCCTCGGGCGCCATCGAGATCGACAAGCTGATTTCGAAGCAGGTCAGCCTGGAGGAAGCGCCTCAGGTGATCGCCAACCCGCCGGCGCCGGGCGAGGTCAAGGTGCTGGTGGTGCCGGGCCGAGGCTGAGCGCGGTTTTCCCTTCTCCCCTTGTGGGAGAAGGTGTCGTCGATGGCGACGGATGAGGGATGCTCCAGCTTGGCAAGGACGGTGATCCTTCCAACACTCCTCATCCGTCTCGGCGCTGCGCGCCGATCCACCTTCTCCCACAAGGGGAGAAGGCAAGGCCCGGCCTACAGCTTGCCGTTGCGCTGCTGCACCATCATGAAGGTATCGTAATTGTATTCGGCGACCTGGGCCCAGAGATAGTGCTCCTTGCGGAAGGCCTTGATCGATTCCCAGATCTTCTTGAACGGCGCGTTGTTGGATTCCATCTCGTCATAGACCTCGTTGGCCTTGTCGAAGCAGGCCGCCATGATCTCCTGGCTGAAGGGTCTCAGCTTGGCGCCGCCGGCCACCAGCCGACGCACCGCCGGCGGATTCACATAGTCGTATTTCTGCAGCATGTTGGCGTCCGCAGCCTGCGCCGCGGTGCGCACCAGGGATTTGTAGGCCGGCGAAAGTTCTTCGTATTTTGCCTTGTTGAACAGCAGGTGGACGGTCGGGCCGCCTTCCCACCAGCCGGGATAGTAATAGTAAGGCGCGACCTTGTAGAAGCCGAGCTTCTCGTCGTCATAGGGGCCGACCCATTCGGCGGCGTCGATGGTGCCCTTTTCCAGCGCCGGGTAGATATCGCCGCCGGCGATCTGCTGCGGCACCACGCCGAGCCTTTCGATGACCTTGCCGGCGAACCCGCCGATGCGCATCTTGAGGCCTTTCAGATCGGCGAGGCTGTTGATCTCCTTGCGGAACCAGCCGCCCATCTGAACGCCGGTGTTGCCGCCCGGCAGGCCGAACAACCCTTGCGCTCCGAGGAATTCGTTGAAGAGGTCGATGCCGCCGCCATGATAGTGCCAGGCGTTCATGCCGCGCGCGTTGAGCGAGAAGGGCACGGCGGCGCCCAGCGCCCAGGTGGGATCCTTGCCCCAGTAATAGTAGGCGACCGTATGCGCGGCCTCCACGGTGCCGGCGGCGGCGGCGTCGGCCGCCTGCAGGCCTGGCACCAACTCGCCCGAAGCGAAGACCTGGATCTGGAAATTGCCGTCGGTCGCCTCGGACAGCATCTTGGAGAAGACTTCGGCGCCGCCATAGATCGTGTCGAGCGACTTGGGGAAGGACGACGCAAGCCGCCACGTCACTTTCGGGTTGGACTGCGCAATGGCCGGCGTGGCGAGTGCCGCGGCCGCTGCCGCGGCGCCCACGCCGGACGCGCCGGCCTTGCGGATGAATGAACGACGATCCATGCAGTTTCCTCCCTTGCGGATCAGCTGACCGATGTCGGGACATCCTCGGTGCCCGGATCGGTTGGGGGAGAACCATACACAGGCAAGAAGTCGAGTCCAGCGCCGCGGGCCGAGGTTGCCGCCATTCCGCAACTATAGTCTAACATTCCTTTCGCTGGTCCATGCGAGGCGGCCAAACTTGCCATGGAAAAGCCGCGACGGATCGCTTATTTTGTAGGCAGAACAGTTCCTTGGCCTGATGGAAACCAAACCCAAAATGCAGCAACCGCTCGTCGCAGTCTCGACCGACGTCCGCCAGTTCGACAACTACACCTGGCATGCAGCGCCCCAGCAATATCTGGAAGCCGTGATCACGGGCGCCGGCGTGTTCCCGCTCCTGGTGCCGTCCTTCGGCGGTCGGCTCGACTTCGACGAATTGCTGTCCTCGGTCGACGGCGTCATGCTGACGGGTTCGAAATCCAACGTCCATCCGTCGCTTTACGACGGCGACCCGAGCGAGGCCAACGGTCCTTACGATCCGGCGCGCGATGCCACGACGCTGCCGCTGATCCGCAAGGCGCTCGAGCGCGGCGTGCCGCTTTTGGCCATCTGCCGCGGCATCCAGGAACTGAACGTGGCGCTCGGCGGCACGCTGGGCACCGAAATCCAGGAGCGCGAGGGCTCGCTCGACCATCGCGCGCCGGTGAGCGACAATCAGGACGAGCGCTTCGCCATCCATCAGACGATCTCGATCAAACCGGGCAGTTGCCTTGCAGGCGTGTTCGGCGCCGGCGACATCAAGGTCAACTCGCTGCACCGGCAGGGTATCGATCGGCTCGGCTCGAAACTGCAGGTCGAAGCTTTGGCCTCCGACGGCACGGTCGAAGCGGTTTCGGTCAAGGACGCCCGCGCCTTCGCTGTCGGCGTGCAATGGCACCCCGAATACTGGGTGAAGTCGGACAGCAATTCCGCCAAGATCTTCAAGGCTTTCGGCGATGCCGTACGCCTGCATGCGGCGGCAAAGGCCGGCGCACGGGCGGCGGCGGAATAGAAATGGCGGCGCTTCAAGCGCCGCCTTTCGCCAATCAGGTCAGAACTTGTAGCTGAAGCCGACCCGCACGGCGTTTGTGGTCACATGCGTCGGATACAGGAAGCCGCCATCGGTCGCCGGATTGTCGGTGAATTTGCCGAAATCGCTGTAGCGATATTCGACGCGCGTCGTCCAATTCGGTGCGAATGCATATTCGACACCTGCACCCAATGTCCAGCCGGCTTTCGTATGCGAAGAGCTGTCGCTCGTTCCGCCCTCATTGTAGTCGGTATCGAAATGGGCAACCGCCAAACCGCCTGTCGCATAAAGCAGAGCTGGCCCCATCGCATAGCCAAGGCGCGCCCGCAGCGAGCCTTGCACATCGATCTTGGTCTTGATGTTGCCGGCAAACTCCGAATCCACCGAACCTCTCATTCCCGAGGCTTCGATGTCGGCTTCGGCGCCAAGAACGAACTGATCGTAAGCCTGGTTGTAGCCGATATGAATGCCGCCTAGCACGCCGTTGCTGTTCCAAGAGTCGGCCCAGTCGGAAAAGCCAGTGACTATCTGAGAATCGTGACTGTCGACCTTTCCCCAGCCATAGCCGAGCTGGACACCGGCATAGAAGCCACTCCACTCATAAGTTGCGGGAGCAGCAGGCGAAAGCGCGTCCGCAGCGAACGCGCTGGCCGGGAACAAGGCGAGAATGGTCGAAGCGAGTAGAAAAGACTTCATTTGAGCACCCCAAAGCTGCGCCAATTTATTTGGCTTTGGGTGCAATGCCAAGACAGGCACCGGCATCGGGATATTTTCCTAGCCGAAGTTGCAAAAAGACCACGCTCGGGGTCACTGGCTGTCGTTGTTCAGCGCCAGCAGCGGCGCGGCCGGTGCGTAGGATTCGTAGCCGTCGCCATCGGCAACGCCGAAAGTGACGATCGGATCGACGCCGTTCTCGCTGAACGCGACCGAGCCGTCCGCCTGCTCGCGCCAGAATTTGACGCGCTCGATGCCGGGCATCACCTTGCGGCAGTTCGGCGCGACGGAGAGCAACGATAGTCCGTCCGAGACCGGAGCTCCCCGCTGCACGGCGCAGGCGGCTTCGTCGCCATTGGCCGTCAATCGATAGGCGCTCGATGAAGCGGTCTCGACAGCCGTGCTCCGGCCCTCGCCGCCGTACAGGACATGCGCGCCTCCGAACAACGCCGCCGACACAACCAACCCGGCAACCAGCTTCACACCACTTCTCCACACTCAATCAAATATGGAAAATGATTTCAAAGCGTTAAGCGGGAGTTAATGGGACCGCGAAAGCATTAACAAATGTGGCGAAAGCGCCTGGAACGGTTCAACGTTCCATGGGCGGAAAGCTGTTTCCACACCTTCCCCGGAATTGCCTAAAGCAGGTCGCGTGAAATGGATCACGCAACCTGCTTCAAGTTTTTGATTTTAAGCATGCCTTTGTCCCGAAACCGGGCCCATTTTCGGGAGACATGCTTTAGCCGCGCGCCTTGACGTTGATCGTCTCCGGCACGGGCGTCAGCGGCCGACGCTCGGCAAACCAGGCGACGAGATTGTCGACGCATAGATCGGCCATGGCGCGGCGCGTGTGCTCCGACGCCGAGCCGACATGCGGCAGAAGCGAGGTGTTGGGAGCGTCGAGCAGGGCCTGCGGCACGTTCGGTTCGTCGGCAAAGACGTCGAGCCCGGCGGCCGCGATGGTGCCGCTCTCGAGGGCGGCGGCAAGGGCTGCCTCATCCACCGTCGAGCCGCGGCCGATGTTGACGAAGACGCCGTTCGACCCCAGCGCCGACAGGATCCCGGCATTGATTGCCTTCTCCGTGGCGGCGCCGCCCGGGGCGATGCAGATCAGCGTGTCGACGGCTTCGGCGAGGCCTTTCAGCGTGGCATGGTATTCGTAGGACAGGCCTTCGACCTTGCGGCGGTTGTGGTAAGCGATCGGCAGGCCGAAGGCCTCAAGGCGCCGGGCGACGGCACGGCCGATGCGTCCCATGCCGAAAATGCCGACGCTGCGGCCGCGCAAGGTAAGCCGGCTCAGGCGATAATTGCCGTTCTCCACCCAGTCGCCGTCGCGCAGCCATTTCTCGGCGGCGTAGAGTTCGCGCACGGTGTTGATCAACAGGCCGATGGCGGTGTCGGCAACCTCCTCGGTCAGGACGTCGGGCGTGTTGGTGACCATGACGCCGCGCCTCGCCGCGTGATTGGCGTCGACCGAATCATAGCCGACGCCGAAGCTGGCGATAATCTCGAGATTGGGCAGCGCATCGATCATCGCCGCGTTGATGCCTGCATAGGAGGCGATGCCACGCACCGCGGCGCGCATCTCGTCCGTCACCAGCCCGGGGTCGGCGCGTTCGATCCGCACAAGCTTGAACGCCTTGTCGACGCGGCCGACGGCATGGTCGTTGAAATCGCCCGGCACCAGGATGGCGACCGGCAATCTTGCTTCGGCCCTGGTCATGCACGCTCCACCGGCTTGCCGGTGGACTGCCGCACATGCAGTTCCGGCTTGATCAGCTCCTGCGAGGGCCGCACCGCCTGCCCGTTCAGTTTGTCGAGCAAGGCGCTCGCAGCGCGGCGGCCGACCTCGCGCTGACCGTTCCAGACCGTGGTCAGGGCCGGTGTCGCGATTGCCGCCTCCTCGAGATCGTCATAGCCGGTCACGGAGATGTCGACGCCCGGCACGAGGCCGGCGCGCGCGATGCCGTTCATCAGCCCGATCGCGACAAGGTCATTCCAGCAGCAGGCAGCGGTGGGCCTGTCCTTCAGCGCCAGAAACTGCCCCGCGGCCTCGAATCCCGCCTGCTTGGTGCGCGGGCCGGAAATGCGCCAGGACGGCTTCACTTCCAGGCCGGCGGCCTCCATCGCGTTGAGATAGCCCTGGTAGCGGTCGCGGCCGGTCGAGGTCTGGTCGGTGCCGCCGACCATGGCGATGCGCTTGTGCCCCAGCGAGATCAGATGATTGGTGGCGAGCGCGGTGCCATAGGCATCGTCGCCACGGAACACCGGCACATCGGCGCCGGCGACGGTGCGCGCGATCAGCACCGCCGGCAGGCCGTTTTCCTCGGCCATGATGATGTCCTCGGCCGGCGTGCCGATGGCCGGCGACATGATGACGCCGTCGGCGCCGAGCTGCAGCAGCGTGTCGATGAAGGTGCGCTGCTTTTCGAGCTGGTCGTAATGGTTCGACAGGATGAAGGTCTGGCGACTGCGGTCGAGCTCGCTTTCGATCGAGCGCAGTATCTCGGCGAAGAACGGGTTCATGATGTCGTGCACGACGACGCCGACGATGCCGGAGCGCGAGGTGCGCAAGGAGGCGGCGCGGCGGTTATAAATATAGCCGATGGCGCGGGCGTGTTCCTTGATACGCTCGCGCGTCGTGCCGGCGACCAGCGGGCTGTCGCGCAGCGCCAGCGACACGGTTGCCGTGGAGACGCCTAGCGCATCCGCGATCGTCGAAAGCTTGATCTTCTGTGCCAGTGCCCTTCGCTCCCCAGGGTCAGGTCTTTAAATTTTTTAAAACGGCCTTATGCCACCGGATTCGGAGCAAATCAAAGTTTTTTCGCCAGTGCCTCCGCCTCGGTGTCGAGCGAGGCGGAGTTGCGGACGCGAAGCCGGTGCTCGCGGTGGATGATGTAGAGGCCGCTGGCAACGATGATGGCGGCGCCGAGCAGCGTCCAGCGATCGGGGAACTGGTGGAAGATCAGCCAGCCGGAAATGATCATCCACACCATCTGCGAATAGGGATAGGGCGCGAGCTGCGTCGTGGTGGCCAGACGATAGGCGCGGACCAGCAGATAGTGGCCGCCCGCGCCGAAGACGCCCAGCATCAGGACGACGAACCATTGAACGCCGCCATGCGGTAGCGCGTGCGAGAAGGCAAGCATCGGGGCCAGCAAGACCGACGGCGCCAGCGCCGAGAACAGGATCAGGCTTTCCGACGTTTCCGTCGCCGACATGCGGCGCGTCATGATGACGTAGAAACTGTTCGACAGCATCGAGCACAGCGCGAAGAGATGGCCGATGCCGAACACGCCCACGCCTGGCCGGGTGATGATCAGAACACCGACAAAGCCGGTGAGGATTGCCATCCATCGCCGCCAGCCGGCCCATTCGCCGAGCAGCGGACCGGCCAGCGCGGTGATGACCATCGGGCCGAAGAAATAGATCGACGTGGTCTCGGCCAGCTGCAGCGTCTTCAGCGCCAGGATGTTGAACATGGTCGAGCCGAAAAGCATGCAGCCGCGCAAAATATGCGCCGGCAGGTTGTTGGCGCGAAAACGCGCCGGCTCGCGCCAGCCGCGCAGGAAGAGGCCGACCAGCAGCACATGCACGGTGAAGCGGGTCCAGGCGACAATCAGCGCCGAGACGCCGGCCAGCACCAGAAATTTGCTGGAGGTGTCGAGGAAGGTGAAGCAGACATAGACGCAAAGCATCAGAAGCATCGCCGCGGGCGGCGTTGCGCTGTCGTCGTTGTTTTTGGGAGTGGTCAAAATCGGGCCGAAGGAAGATAGACCTCACCCTTCTGCGGCAATCGCCGCTTGCCGGCAAGCCAAAAGCGACTGGCCCAACAAGCGCGCCGGACAGGCTTAGCGCGTCCTCGCGGTCGTCATTCTAGGGCGAAGCAAGGAGCGAAGCGACGCGCGCAGACCCTAGAATCCATGCCGTGACGTCGAGGCGTTGCCACGGTGCAGAATTCTGCTCCGTTGCATTCCTTAGCCAAGGTCACGGAATGGATCCTCGAGTCTACGCGTCCGCTTCGCTCCCGCTCCGCCCGTGGATGACGAACTGGATGGCCGCGGCTAACCCCAAACGTTCGGAATAGCCTTTCCGGCGAAGGAGCATGCCAATTTCAGGCATGCATGCGAGCGCCCTTGGTGATCTTGTCGACGAGCTTTTTGTCGCCGCGCAAGGCGATCCCGACGATCTTGGCGTCGTCCGGGGCGAATTCGGCGAAGACGGCGCGGTTGGCGACGTCGTGGCCGGTCGAAAACATCTCCTCGATATAGGCGGATGTCGCGACGCCCCGCTCCAATGACCGGCGATGGATCGAGCCCAGCGTCGCCGCATCGGCCGACAGGACGATGACCGGCTGGATCGACATCGGGTTGTAGAGGTTGCCGGCACGGTCGCGATAGGGCTCGCCGATGATCTCGGGGAATTGCGCAACGATGCCGCTGGTCAGGAACGCGGTGACGTTGAGCTTCTGCCACACCGGCAGATCTTCACTCAGAACAATTGCAATTTTCGTATCGAACACCAAGATTGAGACTCCGGGACGGCCCATGACGGGCGGGGAATGCGATGGCGCAGGCTCTAGGCGCAGAAGCCAAGGAAGGTCTTGAACGTTCGTGCGCGGATACGGCCCACGGCGACCGCATCGTTTCGGCGCCGGGCGGCCTGGGCCTCGAACGCATCGAAGCGCACTTCCACGGCAACGCCTTCGAGCTGCACCGGCACGACACCTATGCCATCGGCGTGACGTTGGACGGCGTGCAGCGCTTCCATTATCGCGGCGCGCTGCGGCACAGCCTGCCGGGGCAGGCGATCGTGCTGCACCCGGACGAACTGCACGATGGCGGCGCCGGCACGGAAGACGGCCTGCGCTACCGGATCCTTTATCTGGAGCCGTCCCTGCTGCTCGACAGCCTGGATGGCGATCCGCTGCCTTTCGTCCGCGACGCCGTGGTCGACGATCCTGGCTTGCGCGACACGCTGTTGTCGGCGCTGGCGCCGCTGGACGAGGAGCTCGGCGACCTGTTCGTGGCGGATTTCGTTGCGCAGCTGGCGCAGCAGTTGAAACGCCACGCCGGACAGCCGGCAAAGTCGACGGGCAAGACGGCATGGCGCGCGGCGGCGCTTGCCCGCGACTATCTCGAGGAGAATGCCGAACGGGCGGTGCGCTCCGATGAGCTGGAAGCCGTCACCGGCATCGACCGTTATGCGCTGTCGCGCCATTTTCGCGCCACCTATTCGACCAGCCCGCATCGCTTCCTGTTGATGCGGAGACTGCAAAGGGCGCGACGCATGATTGCCGAAGGCGAGTCGCTGGCGGAGATCGCCGCGGCCGCCGGTTTCAGCGACCAGAGCCATTTCAACCGGCATTTCAAGAAGGCGTTCGGATTGACCCCGGGGCGCTGGGCAGCGCTGGTGCGCAGGCGCGACGCGTAGGCGCGATGCGCAGCATCGTCGCTAACCGCGTGACGCCTGATGATAGCGCTCAGGCGCGACGCGCAGCGTCGTCGCCCTTCCGCTGAGCCGTCGATGCTTGGGTGGTGCGTGGAGCGACGATGCTGCGCATCGCGCTTTCGGAACAATGTCGATGTGGGTGCGTGAAGCGACGATGCTGCGCATCGCGCTATGTGCTCGAGACGACGCTTACGCGTCGCTCGTTAGTGGGAACGTCTCGCGGTTGAGCGATGACGCTGCGCGTCACGCCTCATCCAGCTCCGCGTCGTCGTCCATCAGGACCAGGTCTTCGTTCGACAGGTTCGCCTCGATGCGGGCGAGCAGCTTGAACAGCGCCTTCTGGTCCTTCTTGTCGAGGCCCTTCAGCGCCTGCTTCTCGGTCTTCTTGACCGACTTCTCGATAGCGCGGATGGTTTCGCGGCCGGACTCGGTGAGGAAGATGTGGGCCTGGCGGGCATCGGCCGACGAGGCGCGCTTTTCGAGGAAACCCTGCGCCTGCAGCCGGTTGATGGTCTTGGTGATGGTCGGCGGGCGCACGCCGAGCCCGCCGGCGAGGTTGCCGGGGGTCTGGCCGTCCTCGCGGTCGAGCGCCAGCATGATCTGGTCCTGGCCGGCATAGAAGCCGTGGGCCAGAAGCCGCGCGGCGAGCGCGGTGCGCGCCAGCCTTGCCGCCGAATGCAGCCGGCTCATCGTCGCTGTCTTGTCCGCCTTGGCCATGGTCGTTCCCTCTTCGGCCGAACCGGCGCGGGCGAGCATAGAGGCTGTCCGACGGCTGGCAAATGACGATTTAAAGAGTCCGGCTTGCAGAACGCTTTGCCGGCAAGCATTGCGGTGCCCGCGCAGGTGATGCCAGATGTTTATTTCAGTTAGATGACAAACGACTTTTGCGCCGGCGAGATTCACAGCGGAAGCCGGCAAGGGCCATTGGGAGTCCACGCGGCTCGCCCGTACGGGCTGCCTCGGCCGCCGCCGATCGGTCCTCGGCGCCATGCCGGCTGAAGCGGCCGCCTGGCCTATTGGTTTGGCGCGTGCAAAAGCGCGGCACCCATCCTATATGAGGCCGACAAATCCAAGATTTTCGAGGCAAGCCATGAGCGATGCACAGACGCAAATCCCCGTAACCGTTCTCACCGGCTATCTCGGCGCGGGCAAGACGACGCTGCTCAACCGCATCCTTTCGGAGAACCACGGCAAGCGCTACGCCGTCATCGTCAACGAGTTCGGCGAGATCGGCATCGACAACGACCTGATCGTCGAATCCGACGAGGAAATCTACGAGATGAACAATGGCTGCGTGTGCTGCACGGTGCGCGGCGACCTGATCCGTGTCGTCGAAGGCCTGATGAAACGGCCCGGCCGCTTCGATGCCATCGTCGTCGAGACCACCGGTCTCGCCGATCCGGTGCCGGTGGCGCAGACCTTCTTCATGGACGACGACGTGCGCACCAAGACCAAGCTCGACGCGGTGGTGGCGTTGGTCGACGCCAAGCACCTGCCGCTGCGCTTGAAGGATTCCAAGGAGGCCGAGGACCAGATCGCCTTCGCCGACGTGGTGGTGCTGAACAAGACCGACCTCGTCAGCGCGGAAGAGCTCGAAAAGGTCGAGGCGACGGTCCGTGCCATCAACCCGGCGGCCAGGATCCATCGCACGCAGCGCTCCGGCGTGGCGCTTAGCGAAGTGCTCGACCGCGGCGCCTTCGACCTGTCGCGCGCGCTGGAGAACGATCCGCACTTCCTCGACGCGGACGACCACGATCACGACCGCCACGATCATGACCACGACCACCATCATCACGATCATGACGGGCACGATCATCACCATCACCACCATGCTTCCGACATCCATGATGTGACGGTGAAGTCGGTGTCGCTGCGCGGCGGCGAGATGGATCCGAAGAAGTTCTTCCCCTGGATTGAGAAAGTGACCCAGATGGAGGGGCCGAACATCCTGCGGCTGAAGGGCATCATAGCGCTGAAGGGCGACGAGGACCGCTACGTGCTGCAGGGCGTGCACATGATCCTCGAGGGCGACCACCAGCGCGCCTGGAAGGACGGCGAAAAACACGAAAGCCGGCTGGTCTTCATCGGCCGCGATCTCGACGCCGATCGGCTCAGGAAGAGTTTTGAAGCCTGCCAGGCGGCTTGATTCTCGCGCCCTCTTCCTTCTCCCCTTGTGGGAGAAGGTGGATCGGCGCGCAGCGCCGAGACGGTTGAGGGGTGCTCCAGCGGAGTGAGACGTTGGTGTTCCCTGGAACACCCCTCATCCGTCCGAGCTTCGCTCGGCCACCTTCTCCCACAGGGGGAGAAGGGAGAGCCGCACGCCGGCGCCCCCCCGCCCATCGCGTTTCGAGGCGGGTTGAGACCCGCAGCTCAACCGCTTATGGGGAAGGGTAGAAATCTCTTACGGATCTGTTCACATGCCCACAGTCGCCCCGCTTGATCTCGAAGGCCATTGCGTCGCGGCCGTCTTCCTCAACGACGTGCCGCATTTCGCTTTGGCCGATGGCGCGGTCCACCGGTTGGACAACGGGCAGAAGACGGTGCAGGCCAATGACGGCCTGCTCGCCGCATTTCATGATGTGGCCAACGACCGGCTGATCACCGGCGGCGAGGACGGCAAGGTGCTTGCCATCAAAGCCGGCGGCGACGTGGCGGAACTGGCGAGCGCCGGCAAAAAATGGATCACCAGCGTCGCCGCCGGACCGCAAGGCGCGATCGCCTATGCCTCCGGCAAGACCGCCTTCGTGCGTTTCGCCGACGGCAAGATCAAGGAATTTAGCCACCCGCGCTCGGTCGAGGGGTTGGCCTTCTCGCCCAAGGGCATGCGTTTCGGCGTCGCCCGCTACAATGGCGCGACGCTGCATTTCCCGGCAGCCGAAGGCAAGCCTGTCGATCTCGAATGGGCGGGCGCGCATACCGGCATCACCTTTTCGCCAGACGGCGCCTTTCTGGTCACCACCATGCAGGAGAACGCGCTGCATGGCTGGAAGCTCGCCGACGGCAAGCACATGCGCATGAGCGGCTATCCTGGCAAGGTGAAGAGCCTGTCGTGGAGCGTGAAGGGCAAATGGCTGGCAAGCTCCGGCGCGCCGGCGGCGATCGTGTGGCCGTTTCAAGCCAAGGACGGGCCGATGGGCAAGGCGCCGCTGGAGCTCGGCACGCGCGGCAACACGATGGTGACTTGCGTCGCCTGCCATCCGAGCCAGGACGTGGTGGCCATCGGCTATGAGGACGGCATGGTGATCGCGGCGCGCTTCGCCGACGCCAAGGAAGTGCTGCTGCGCCGCCCCGGCAAGGGCGCCATCACCGCCATGATGTGGGACAAGGAAGAGCGCCGCATCGTGTTCGGCAGCGCCACGGGCGATTGCGGCGTGATCGATATCACGGCATAGGCAGTAGGGAAGGGGCAGTAGGGCTTAGGCCGACGGCACCTACTGCCTACTGCCTACTGCCTACTGCCTGAAGGGGGGCTCATGCATTCAATGGACCGGATTTCCATCGGCGGCATCGACATTGCCCGCATCGCCGAACTGCGCGAAACGGAAGCGGCCGCGTTCCGCAAGGCGCGGCCGAAATCCGAGGCGAAATTGGGCAACGGCATTGCGGGTTTCCTCGGCGGCGTGCCGATGCACTGGATGACGGACTGGCCGACGCCATTCCCGATCCTGGTCGACGGCGCCAAAGGAGCCACCATCACCGATATCGACGGCAACAGGCTCGACGATTTCTGCCTCGGCGACACCGGTTCGATGCTCGGCCATTCGCCGCCGGCGGTCGCCCGCGCTATCCGCCGGCAGTCCGCCCGGGGGCTGACCTATATGCTGCCCAGCGAGGACGCGCTGGCGATCGGCACGCTCCTACAGCAACGCTTCGGCCTGCCCTACTGGCAGATCGCAACCACGGCCACCGACGCCAACCGCTTCGCGCTGCGGGTTGCCCGCGCGGTGACCGGGCGCGAGAAGATCCTGGTCTTCAACGGCTGCTATCACGGCTCGGTCGACGAGACGATGGTGCGGCTGATCGACGGCAAGCCGGTGAACAGGCCTGGATTGGCCGGCGAATTCCGCGACCTGACGCGAGCAACCAAGATCATCGAATTCAACGATATCTCTGCTTTGGAAGCAGCGCTCGCGGACCGCGACGTCGCTTGCGTCATCACCGAGCCGGTGCTGACCAATTCCTGCATGGTGTTGCCGGAACCGGGCTTCCACGACGCGCTGCGGCGCCTGACCCGTGCGGCCGGCACACTGCTGCTGATCGACGAGACGCACACGATCTCGACCGGACCCGGCGGCTATACGCGCAAGCACGGGCTGGAGCCGGACCTGTTCGTGCTCGGCAAGCCGGTGGCCGGCGGTGTGCCGGCGAGCATCTGGGGCATGAGCGAG
This sequence comes from Mesorhizobium humile, assembly GCF_033977215.1. Classification (NCBI taxonomy): domain Bacteria; kingdom Pseudomonadati; phylum Pseudomonadota; class Alphaproteobacteria; order Hyphomicrobiales; family Phyllobacteriaceae; genus Mesorhizobium; species Mesorhizobium humile. Next base: position 438,194 of record NZ_JAVIIV010000001.1, on the reverse strand, counting down.
GAAGTCGCCACCCGTTACGGTACCTACAACAGGACCAAGGAGCCCGGCTATTCCGGCATGGGCACGACGCTCTCGGCCAATCCGCTGCAATTCGCGGCGATGCGCGCCACACTGGAAGAGGTGATGACCGAGGGGGCCTATGCCCATATGGATCGGCTGGCGCGCCGGCTCGATGCGGGGCTCTCCGCCGTCATCGCGCGAAAAAAGCTGCCCTGGCATGTCGCGCGGGTCGGTGCCCGCGTCGAGTTCATCTGCGCGCCCGGGCCGCTCGGGAACGGCGGCGAGGCGGAAAAGGCGCACGCGCCCGAGCTGGAAGCGGCCATCCATGTGGCGCTGGTCAATCGCGGCGTGCTGATCGCGCCGTTCCACAACATGATGCTGATCTCGCCGGCAACGACGTCAGCGCAAGTGAGCCGGCTGATCGCCGCCTTCGCTGCGGTTGCGGCCAGGCTTACGGCGTGAGAAAAGCGGCGATGGACAATCCGCACGCCGTAACCACGTCCCCTTCCGGCTCGACGCCTGCCGAGGGGAAGGCCTTTCTCGACGCGCACCCTGAGATCGAGGCGTTCGACATCGTGCTCACCGATGCCAACGGCATCGGCCGCGGCAAGATCGTGCGCCGGCACGAGCTGATGGGCATTTTCGAGAACGGCCGGCATCTGCCCATCTCGATCCTCGGCCTGGACATCACCGGCGAGGACGTGCACGAAACCGGGCTGGTGTGGGACACCGGTGACGGCGACCTGCGCGCTTGGCCGATCCCGGGCACGCTGGTGCCGCTCTTCGGCACCAACCCGCCGCGCGGCCAGGTGCTAATGTCGATGCACCACCTCGACGGCGAGCCGATGACGTCCGACCCGCGGCTGGTGCTGGCACGGCAGGTGGAACTGCTCGCGGCACGCGGCCTGCATCCGGCCGGCGCTTTCGAGCTCGAGTTCTTCCTGCTGTCCAATGAGCGCGACGCCGACGGCAAGGTGCAGCCTGCCCGCGCGGTGCTCGACGGCCGCCGCTCGGCCAAGACCGAGGTCTATTCGGTCGACCATCTGCACGGCATGGAACCGCTGTTTTCCGACATCTACGCGGCGGCCAAGGCGCAAGGCATACCGGCCGAAACCGTCATTTCCGAATACGCGCCCGGCCAGTACGAGCTGACGCTGAACTACCGCAAGGACGTGATGCGGGCGGCCGACGACCTCGTCATGCTGAAGCGTCTGGTCAGGGCGCAGGCGCGCCGGCATGGCGTCACCGCCTGCTTCATGGCCAAGCCCATCGAGGCCTATGCCGGCTCCGGCATGCATTTCCACGTCTCGCTGCAGGACGATGCCGGCCGCAACGTGTTCACCGAGGCTGCCGGCGAAAAGTGGTCGCCAAAGCTGCTCAACGCGCTCGGCGGCCTCATCCACACCATGGCGGAATCGATGCTTGTGTTTGCGCCGCACGCCAATTCCTGGCGGCGTTTCGTCTCGCAATCCTATGCGCCGGTGGCGGCGAGCTGGGGCGTCAACAACCGCTCGGTGGCGTTGCGCGTGCCGGCGGGCGACGCCAAGAACCGCCGCATCGAGCACCGGCCGTCGGGCGTCGACGCCAATCCGTACCTGATCGCCGCGACGGTGCTGGCCGGCATCGTCAAGGGGCTCGACGAGGCCCTGGATCCCGGTCCCGAAACGACCGGCAACGGCTACGAGCAGGCACCGGAGAAGTCGACCATGCCGGCCGACTGGCGCGCCGCGATCGAGGCCGCCAGGGGCTCCGACTTCCTGAAATCGGCGCTCGGCCCCGACCTGCACCGAACCTTCGTGGCGATCAAGCAGGCGGAATATCTGCGCGTCGCGCGCACCGTCAGCGAGCTGGATTATCATCTCTACCTGCACGAGGTGTGAGGATCGGGAACCATCGTCGGTCTCGCCCATTTCAAATTCGAAAGCGGGCGAGACAGAACGATGGCAACAACACCGTCAACAACGGCCTTGCAGCGTGAAGCGGGGCGCCCAGCCAGGCGCATCCCTGCGCCGGAATCAGAGCTGACCGCCGGGGATGACGCCACCTCGATCGAAGAGGCGCGTGAGGCTGCAATGGGCTGCCGCCGCTGCCCGCTCTGGCGCGATGCGACGCAAACCGTATTCGGCGAGGGTCCGGAAAATGCCGACGTGATCTTCGTCGGCGAACAGCCCGGCGACCAGGAGGATCTGGCCGGCAAGCCATTCGTCGGGCCGGCGGGCAAGGTGTTCGACAGCATCCTCGACGATGCCGCGATCGACCGCCGCAAGGTCTATGTGACCAATGCGGTGAAACATTTCAAATTCGAGCCACGCGGCAAGCGACGCATCCACTCGAAACCCAATGCTGGCGAAATCCAGGCCTGCCGCTGGTGGCTGGGCAAGGAGCTCGACCTGATCAAGCCGAACCTCGTAGTGGCGCTCGGCGCGACGGCGGCGCAGTCGCTGCTCGGCAAGGCCGTGCCGATCACCAAGATGCGCGGCGATGTGGTCGAGCGCGAGGACGGGTTGCGCGTGTTCCTGACCATCCACCCCTCCTTCATCCTGCGCATCCGCGAGCCGGAGGACAAGGAGGCCGAACGGGAGCGGTTTTTGCAGGATATGCGGAAGGTGAGGGAGTTGATGGTCTCGTGACCGTTGTTCTGCGCGCCCAAGGAAGGGTTTAACGGACCCTCTTGTATGGAGGTCTCGCGGCCTTGGAGATTAGCCGAAACGCCCATCAGGTCGTCATCCACGGGCGGAGCAAGGAGCGAAGCGACGCGCGCAGACCCGAGGATCCATGCCGTGACTTCGACGTGTTGCAACGGTGCAGAGTTCTGCTCCACTGCACTCCTCGGCTGAGGTCACGGAATGGATTCTAGGGTCTGCGCTCGTCGCTTCGCTCCTTGCTTCGCCCTAGAATGACGATTTTGTGGGTATCCGAGCTACCTAACCAAAATCGCCCTCAAATCATTCACGTTTGTTCCAGTCGGTCCCGGCACAAACAGATCGCCCACAGCATTGAAGGCCGTCCAGGCATTGTTGCCGGCGAGCATGGCCTTGGCGTCGACCCCTACCGCACGCATGCGCGCCACGGTCGAACCGTCGGCGAAGGCGCCGGCATTGTTCTCCGAGCCGTCGATGCCGTCGGTATCAGCAGCCAGCGCGTGGATGCCGTTCACGCCATCGATGCCGATGGCGAAGGCGAGCAGGAATTCCGAGTTGCGGCCGCCTTTGCCTTTGGCGCGCAGCGTCACGGTCGTCTCGCCGCCGGAGAGGATCAGCACCGGCTTGGCGAAGGGGCGATTGCGGGTGGCCACTTCGCGCGCGATCGCGGCGTGGACGCCGCCGACCTCGCGGGCCTCGCCCTCGATCGCATCCGACAGGATGACGGCCTCGATGCCTTGCCGCTTGGCCTCGGCGGCGGCGGCTTCCAGCGACACGCCGGCCGAGGCGGTCAGGTGCACCTCATTGCCGGCAAAGCGCGGATCGTCGGGACGCGGCGCGTCGGCGGCCGGCGAATTGATATGCGCCATGACCGAGGCCGGCAGCTTCATGCCATAGGCGGCGATCGAAGTCAGCGCATCCTCGCGGCTGCCGGTGTCGGGAACGGTCGGACCCGAGGCAACCAGCGCCGGATTGTCGCCGGGGATATCGGAGACGACCAGCGACACCACCCTGGCCGGATGGGCGGCAGCGGCCAGGCGTCCGCCCTTGATGGTCGAGACATGCTTGCGGATGGTGTTCATCGCCGCGATCGGCGCGCCGGAGGCAAGCAGCGCCTCGTTGACGGCGATCTCGTCGGCAAGCGTCAATCCGGGAGCGGGCGACGGCAGCAAGGCCGAGCCGCCGCCGGAGATCAGCGCCACCACCAGATCGTCGGCGGTCAGGCCGCGCACCTTCTCCAGCAGCCGGCGCGACGCCTCGAGACCGGCGGCGTCAGGCACCGGGTGCGCCGCCTCGATGATCTCGATGCGCTCGCATCTGGCGCCATAGCCGTAGCGGGTAACGACAAGGCCGTCGATCGGACCGTCCCAGACCTTCTCGAAGGCCGCCGCCATCTGCGCCGAACCTTTGCCGGCGCCGATGACGATGGTGCGGCCCTTGGGTTTTGCCGGCAAATGGTTGCGGATCGTCTTTTCCGGGTCGGCGGCGGCGACGGCGGCGTTGAAGATCGATGTGAGGAAGCTTTTCGGGTCGGTCATTTTTCTTCCGGCGGCAGCGCCAGCCCGCTCGCGTCGATGCCAAGATGGGCGCAAAGCGCGTCGACGACGACGCCATGATCCTCCCGCTCCGGCAGGCCCGAAACGGCGATCACGCCGATGACGCCGGCGCCCTTGACGGTGACCGGGAAGCCGCCGCCGGCAAGCACATAGTCGGCAATGTCGAGGCCCTCACCGATTTTGAAGGTGCGGTCCGGGCGCTGCTGCTCGAGCACGAGGCGATAGGTGCTTCTGAGATAGCGCTTCACGACATTGATCTTGCGCCGCGCCCAGTCGGGATTGGAGGCGTTGGAACCGGGCATCGCGGCGTAGAAGAGCGGCCGGTCGAAGGTCCTGATGTCGACGATGACAGGCAGGTTTTCCTTCAGCGCCCGGTCCCTGATGGCGGAGCCGATCTTGAAGGCAGTGGCCTCGTCGAAAGCCGGGAAGACCAGCGTGGCTTCCTGTTTCTTGATCAGAGCGATGTCGTCGGCGGTGGCCATGGCGTTCCCCTGTCAAATGTCGACGCACGCTTTGGCCGATGGCTGACGCGGGGTCAAGCGAAGAGCACGTTTAATCTATGCGACAATCGCGCTCTTCGCCGGCCGCCCCGCCACATAGACCTCGCGCACGGCACGGTCGTCGCCCAGCGTCTGCAGCAGGAAGAGCTCCTCGGCCAGCGTTTCCACCGTCTCCATCCTAAGCCGCATTCCCGGCGTCGAACGGGCGTCGAGCACGACGATATCGGCGTCGGTGCCTTCATCCAGCGTGCCGACCTTGTCGGCCACCGACAGTGCCTCGGCGTTGCCGAGCGTCAGCTGCCAGAAGGACTGGAACGGGTTGAGCTTCTCGCCGTTCAGCGCGATCACCTTGTAGCCCTCGTCCATGGTGCGCAGCATCGAATAGTTCGTGCCGCCGCCGACATCCGTGGCGGCTGCGATCCTGAGCGGCGCCTCGCGGCGGCGATAGCGCTGGTAGTCGAACAGGCCGGAGCCGAGGAAGAGATTTGAGGTCGGGCAGAACACCGCCACCGAGCCCGACCGCGACAGCGCATCCGCCTCGCGCTCCGACAAGTGGATGCAGTGGCCGAACAGGCTCTTTTTGCCGAGCAGGCCGTAGTGTTCATAGACGTCGGTGTAGTCGCGCGACCAGGGATAGAGTTCCTGGGTGAAAGCGATCTCGGCGTGGTTCTCCGACAGATGCGTCTGCATGTGGAGGTCGGGATGTTCGCGGCAGAGCGCACCCGCCATCTCCATCTGCTCGGGCGAGGAGGTGATGGCGAAGCGCGGCGTGATGGCATAGAGCTGGCGGCCCTTGCCGTGCCATTCGGCGATCAGCGCCTTGCTGTCGTCATAGCCGGTTTGCGGCGTGTCGAGCACGGCGTCCGGCGCGTTGCGGTCCATCATCACCTTGCCGGCGATGTTGAGCATGTTGCGCTCATGCGATTCGGCAAAGAAGGCTTCGGCCGACGATTTGTGCACCGAGCAATAGGCAGCGACGGTCGTCGTGCCGTGGCGCAGCATCTCATCGAGGAACAGCCGCGCGATGCGGCGGCCGTGCTGCGCGTTCTGGAACTTCGACTCTTCCGGGAAGGTGTATTTGTTGAGCCAGTCGAGCAGCTCCGCGCCATAGGAGGCGATGATCTGCATCTGCGGCACATGGACATGGGCGTCGAGGAAGCCCGGCAGGATGAGATGCGGACGATGGTCAACCGTCTCGACACCGGCGCCCGCCTTCTTCAGGACCTCCGCGTAGGAGCCGGCGGCGACGATGCTGCCGTTTTCGATCAGCAGACCGCCATCCTCCTCGTAACGCCAGGCGGAATGGTCGTCTGTCGCTTCGGGCCAGCGCAGGAAAGACAGCGTGCGGCCACGCAGTAATTTCATTGTCATGCTTATTTTCCGGCGCCCTCGAACCAGGCGACCAGAAGGGCCCGTTCCTGGTCTGTTATGTGGCTGACGTTGGCGGGCGGCATGGCATGCGCCCGGCCGGCCTGGATATATATCTCGCGCGCATGTTCGGCGATGCGCTCGTCGGTATCGAGCAGCACGCCCTTCGGCGCATGATAGATACCTTCATAGACCGGCTCTTCCGTATGGCACATCGAGCAGCGGCCGAGCACGGTGTCGCGCACGGCGGGGAAATGGGCCGAGGCGATATAGACCTGCGCGGCAGCGGAGGCAGCCGAGGTCTTCGGCTCGCCGGTCAGCACCTTCGGCACGGTCGACAGCCAGATGATGATCATGAACAGCACCGCCGCGCCCAGCCAGGTCCAGGTCGGGTTGCCCTTCCTGGCATGCACGGTGTTGAAATAATGCCGGATCAGCACGCCGATGATGAAGACCAGCGAGGCGATGACCCAGTTGAACTGAGTGCCGAACGCCAGCGGATAGTGGTTCGACAGCATCAGGAACAGAACCGGCAAGGTCAGGTAGTTGTTGTGCAGCGAGCGCTGCTTGGCGATCTTGCCGTATTTCGGGTCGGGCTTGCGGCCGGCGATCAAGTCGGCGACGACGATCTTCTGGTTGGGGATGATGACCATGAAGACATTGGCCGACATGATCGTGGCGGTGATGGCGCCGAGATGCAGGAAGGCGGCGCGGCCTGTGAAGAGATGCGTCAGCCCCCAGGCGATGAAGACCAGCACGCAGTAGAGCACCAGCATCAGCCCGGTGTCGCTTTTGCCGAGCGGCGAGCGGCAGAGCAGGTCGTAGACGATCCAACCGACGCCGATTGTCGCCAGCGACAGAAGTATCCCGACCGGCACCGAGATGTTGAGCACGTTGGGGTCGATCAGGAAGAGATCGGCGCCAGCGTAATAGACCACGCAGAGCATGGCGAAGCCCGACAGCCAGGTGGCGTAGGATTCCCATTTGAACCAGGTGAGGTGCTCCGGCATCTCGGCCGGCGCCACCAGATATTTCTGGATGTGGTAGAAGCCGCCGCCATGCACCTGCCATTCCTCGCCGAAGGCGCCGGCGGGCAGGCCGGGACGCTGGCGCAGCCCAAGGTCGAGGGCGACGAAATAAAAGGACGAGCCGATCCAGGCGATGCCGGTGATGACATGCAGCCAGCGGACCGCAAAACTCAACCAGTCCCAGAAAATCGCGAAATCCGTCATTGCACTCGTCCCTGCCGATGAGAGCGACTTTACGGTCTGGCGCGCAAACGAAAAGAGGCGAGGTGCGCGATGACTTTCAAAAAAAAATGGAAAATACTAGGGTTGCTTTAAGGTGTGTAGAGATTCAGGTCAGGCCGAGCCGAAAACGGCGGGTTTCGAGAACCGGAGCGGAGCGTACCTGAAGTACGTGAGCACCGGAAGCGCAGGAACCCGACGTTTGCAAGCCGGCATCACCTGAATCTCCACACACCTTCGCGCAGCCCCATGAGAGCCACGCATGGCCTATCTCGACAACATCGCCGTATTCGTCCGTGTCGTCGAACTCGGCAATCTGTCGGCGGCGGGGCGCGACATGCGCATTTCGCCGGCGGTGGCTTCCAACCGCATCAAGGAGTTGGAGAAGCACCTGGGCGTCAGGCTCTTCAACCGCACGACCCGCCAGTTGATGCCGACCGAGCACGGCACGGTGTTCTACACCGGCGCCAAGCAGGTGCTGGACGCGATCACCGAGGCGGAAGCCGCGGTCGCGGCACTTTCCGGCCAGCCGCGCGGTACCATCAGGGTCACGGCGCCGCTCGGCCTCGGCCGGCGGCTGATCGCCTCGGGCATCCCGGATTTTCACGACAAATATCCCGATATCGAGGTGCGGCTAAGGCTCTCCGACCACAATGTCGACATCATGAAGGAAGGCATCGACGTCGCCTTCCGGCTCGGCATCATCGAGGATTCGAGCCTCAGGATGCGCGGCATCATGGAATGCGAGCGCGTGCTGGTGGCGGCGCCGAAATATCTGGAAGCGCGCGGCGAACCGGCCGAGGCGCAGGAACTGATCGGCAAGAAGCACGATTGCCTGATGCTGCGCTATGCCGGCGCGCGCGAATATGTCTGGACGCTGCAGACGCCGGGCGGCCCGCAGAAGTTCGAGGTGCACGGTCCCTACGACACCGACGACGGCGACGTTCTGACCGGCTGGGCCTTGTCCGGGCGCGGCATCATCAACAAGCCGCGTTTCGAGGTCGAGCCGTTCATCCGCGACCAGAGGCTGAAGGTGATCCTGCCGCAGACGCCGCCAACGCCCGTGCAGTTCGCAGCTGTCTATCCGCACAAGAAGCTGCAGGATCCGAAGGTGCGGCTGCTGCTCGACTTCATGGCCGAGCGCTGCCAGCGGCTTATCAAGGATATCTTGGCCGGGAAGTGATGGGCCGCTAGCGCTGCGTCGCGTCGCGATTGGCCGAAGCCTGCGTGACGTCGTCATCCACGGGCGGAGCGACGCGAAGCGGAGCGCAGACCCGAGGATCCATTCCGTGACTTTGATCGTAGGGTGCTGCGGAGCAGAATTCTGCATCGTCGCAACGTTTTGAAGTCACGGAATGGATTCTATGGTCTGCGCCGCGTCGCTTCGCTCCTTGCTCCGCCATAGAATGACGACGGGATGGGCGTTCAGGCTAATTGCCGAAGTTTATGGCCGCCAACGCAACGTTCGGGCCGTCAAGACCTCTACCTCGATGCACGCGACTGCTGGCGGGCAAGTGACGTTGCGTCGCGATTGGCCGAAGCCTCCGTGACGTCGTCATCCACGGGCGGAGCGACGCGAAGCGGAGCGCAGACCCGAGGATCCATTCCGTGACTTTGATCGTAGGGTGCTGCGGAGCAGAATTCTCACCGTCGCAACGCTTGGAAGTCACGGAATGCATTCTATGGTCTGCGCCGCGTCGCTTCGCTCCTTGCTCCGCCCTAGAATGACGACACGATGGGGCGTTCAGGCTAATCGCCAAAGTATGTGGCCGCCAACGCAACATTCGAGCCGTCAAGGCTTCTACCGGCTGCTATCCGGTGGCTGGCCGGCAAGTGGCAGCCTGGTGGCCCATCCGGGCCGGTTGCCTTACGCGAAAGCCAGCCTAGGTTGGTAACCGGATGGTTGCGCGAGGTCGCCCGCAGCCGAATAGGCTACCCAATGCATCTCGCCGTTTCCCTCAACATCGCCGTCGCCACAGGGCAGACCGGGCTGACATTCGCGGAGATCGCCGGATTCGTACGAAAGATCGAAGCGGCCGGTGTCGACATGGTCATCATTTCCGACTCGTGGCCAAGCGGCGAGCCGTCGACCAGCCCGTTCGAAGCGACCACCCTCATCGCCGCGCTGGCGACGGTGACGGAGAATATTGGCCTCGTCGCCAGCGCCTCGACGCTCGCGCACCAGCCGTACAACCTGGCGCGACGTTTTGCATCGCTCGACATCATCAGCCATGGCCGCGTCGGCTGGAACGCGACGCTGCGGCAGAACCCGCTCGAGGCGGCCAATTTCAGCCGACCGGCAGGCATTCCGAACAATGATTTCCGGCGACGCGCCGAAGAATTCATCGGCATCGTGCAAGGGCTGTGGGGAGGCTGGGACGCGGACGCGTTGCTGTTCGACCAGGCGGGCGGCCGGTTCCACGATCCCCGCAAGATGCACTTCCTCGATCATAAGGGCGAGTTCTTCTCGGTGCGCGGACCGCTGAACATCGCCCGCTCGCCGCAGGACACGCCGCTGCTGGCCATGTCCGGCCTCGCCAGGACCGACCTCGATTTCGCCGCCAGCGTCGCCGATGTCATAGCGATTGAGGAACCCCCGTCGGAAGGCGCTAGAGCGACCTGCGACGATCTCAAGAAACGGGCGCTGGCCGCCGGACGCACGCTTGACGCGCTAAAAGTGCTGACGACGGTTTTCGCCCCCGATCTCACCGCCGCAAGGCTGGAGGTGTGGTTGGGCGCGGAAAGCAGTGACGGCCTGATCTTCGCTTTGCCGGCTGACCGTTCCGCGATCGACGGTTTTACCGATCGCATCCTACCGGAATTGCGCCGTCGAGACCGCGCCCGCCCTGCTCATGGGGCGACGCTGCGCTCCCGTCTCGCGCTTGGAGCGGGAGGCGCAAAATGAGCGCGCGCCAGATGAAGCTAGGCCTGTTCTTGTGGGCGACCGGCCATCACATCGCCGCATGGCGCCATCCGGATGCGCATGTGAAGGCCGGCATCGACATCGACCACTACGTACAGCTTGTCCGCACTGCCGAGGCCGCCAAGTTCGACATGGTGTTCTGCGAGGACGCCGCCGGCCTGCGCGAGGCCGATGTCAACATCGCCAGCCAGACTTCGCGTTCCATCGGCTTCGAGCCGATCAGCCTGCTGTCGGCGCTGGCCGCGCAGACCGAGCGCATCGGCCTCGTGTCGACGGCATCGACCAGCTACAATGAGCCCTACGGGCTGGCGCGCATGTTCGCCTCGCTCGACAATCTGAGCGGCGGCCGCGCCGGCTGGAACCTCGTCACTTCGGCGAGCCCAATCGAAGCGGCGAATTTCGGCGCGACGGGCTTGCGGCCGCATGCCGACCGCTATGCGCGGGCGCGGGAATTCGCGACCGTCATCACCGGCCTGTGGAACCGGCGCGCTGCCGGCCATGACGGCGAAAGCTTTTCGGTGCGCGATCCGCTCGACATTCCGCCCTCGCCGCAAGGCGCGCCGGTGATGGTGCAGGCCGGCGCCTCCGATGACGGCAAGGATCTTGCCGCGCGCACCGCCGACGTCGTGTTCTCGGCGGCGCAGACATTTGAGGAAGCCAAGGCCTTCTATGATGACCTCAAGGGCCGGCTCGCCGCCTATGGGCGACAGCCGGACGACGTCAAGATCATGCCCGGCGTGGCGCCGATCGTCGCCGCCACGAAAGCCGAGGCGCAGGCGAAATATGACGCGCTGCAGGAATTGATCCCCGACGATGTCGGCGTGGCGCTGCTCTCCAGCTATCTCAGCATCTCCGATCTCGGCCGCTACCCGATCGACGGGCCGCTGCCCGAACTGCCGGAGAGCGAAGGCATGAGGAGCCGGCAGGCGCTGGTCATCGAGCAGGCGCGCCGCGACGGGCTCTCGATCCGCGAGCTCGCGCGTTACTTTGCCGGCGCACGCGGCCATTGGCGCATTGTCGGCACGGCCGGAGAGATCGCCGACGAATTGCAGGCCCGCTTCGAAGGCGGCGCCGCCGACGGCTTCAACGTGATGCCGTCCTGGTTTCCGGGCGAGCTCGACGCCTTCGCGACGCTGGTCGTGCCGGAGCTGCAGCGGCGCGGCCTGTTCCGCAAGGACTACGAAGGCCGCACGCTGCGCGAGCATCTCGGCCTCAAGCGGCCGGTTTAAGAGTTCAGTCCATCAGCCGTGCCGTTCCCGACACTCTGATCGAGCTGGCCGGTGTCGGCGGAATATCGGCATGAAGGCGTGAGCGCATGCCCATATCCTCGCCTTGAACGATGTCGATCGCGCCGCCATGCGGCCAGCCGAGATCACGCAGATAGCCGGCAAAGGCAGCGGTCGCGGCGCCCGTCGCCGGATCTTCGTAGACACCGCCGGAAGCGAATGGATTGCGCGTATGGAACAGGCGCGGCGTCTCGGCATAGGCGAGCAGGATCGTGACCAGGCCTTCGCGCCGCATGAAGGACTGGCCCTTTCTCAGATCATAGGCCATGGCGGCCAGCGCCTCGCGAGACTTCAGCGCCAGGACGAGGTGATCGGCGCCACCATGGATCAGCGCCGGCGGAATGGCGGGGTCGAGATCGCCCGGCTGATAGCCGAACAAGGCGAGACCCTCCCCGGCCAGTTCCGACGAAGCAGCCTTGCTTCGCGTCGGTGGCGACTGCAAGGCGGCGGCAAAGTTGGCACCGTCGCGAAACCCTTCGACGGTTATGTCGGCCTGGTTGAGGGTAAGCTTGAAGATGCCGTCGCCGAATTTTCTAACCAGCGCCGCACCGAGCGCTATCGTGGCGTGGCCGCAGAAGGGCACTTCCGATTCCGGCGAGAAGTAGCGGACGCGCCAGCCGTCGCCTTCGGGCGCAGCGAAGGCGGTTTCCGAAAAGCCGACTTCGGCCGCGACACGCTGCATGTCGGCCGCGCCCGGCAAGGCCTCGCCGATCACCACGCCAGCGGGATTGCCGCCGGTGTTCCCATCCGAAAATGCCGCTATGCGCAATACGTCCATGTCGCTCGTCCCGTGTTCACCGCTGGTCAGGCGCGCAGAAAACACGGTTCGACCGCGTTTGGGAAACGAAGAAAGCGACGAGCAGCCGTGAGCTTCAGTCACAGCTGCAATCAGGCTCCTTATTCCAATGCGGAACGAAATTCGGGTCGTCGCCGTTCTGACGACTGGCGGTCGCTCGGGCCGCCTTCAGCTTTCATCACCGACGCAGCGCGACAGGAGCCGACCATGGACGCCATCGTCACCAAGAACGACCTCAAATCCGATGCCAAGAAAGAATCGATCGATCTGCTCAACGCAAGGCTTGCCGACGCCATCGACCTGGCGCTGATCACCAAGCAGGCGCATTGGAACGTGAAGGGCCCGCAATTCATCGCCATCCACGAGATGCTCGATGAATTCCGCGAGGAGATCGACGGCCATGTCGACATCATCGCCGAGCGCGCCGTCCAGCTCGGCGGCACCGCGCATGGCACTTCGCAAGAAGTGTCAAAGGCAACCCGGCTGAAACCCTATCCGACCGACATCCACAAGACCAAGGATCACCTGGCGGCGTTGATCGACCGCTATGCCGCGGCCGCCAAGCTGACGCGCGAGGCGATCGACGAGGCGGACGACGCCGGCGATCGCGATACGGCGGACATCTTCACCGCCTATTCGCGCTCACTGGACAAATTGTTGTGGTTCCTGGAGGCGCACACGCAGGAGAAGGAATAGCCAGACGGCCGCTCACATGGCCGGCTGATCAGCCGGCCATCGCCTTTTCAGCACCGGTGGACCTTGGCGCCTCGACGGCGTGCGACACCAGCGCCGTCATGATCTCGGCGGCGGCGAGTGCTGCGATCACCGGCGGGCGCTTGTCCTTCACCGCATTGCCGCCGATCGGCGAGACGAGCCGGGCGAACTGGGCATCGCTGCCTTCGGCCGACTTCAGGAACCAGTTCTTGAACGTGGCCTTCTTGGTCTTGGAACCGATCATGCCGACATAGGCAGTGTCGTCGCGCTTCAGCGCCTCGGCGACGATCAGGAAATCCAGCGCATGGTCGTGGGTCAGGATAGCGAAGGCCGACCCAGCCGGCGCCTCGCGCACCACGGCCTCGGGCATCGGCGTCAGGCGTGTTTCCACCGTTTCGGGCATGCCTTCCAGCGCATCTGCCCGTGTCTCGACGACGACGACATGGGTCGGCAGGAGCGCCAGCGACGCAGCCAGCGCCTGGCCAACATGGCCACCGCCGAAGAGATAGACATGCGGGAGATGCGCTTCCTCGGCTTCGGCCTTGGCGATCAGCTCGCGTTCAAGCGAAGCATCGACCAAGCGGATGGACACCTCGACGCGGCCACCGCAGCACTGGCCGATTTCCGGCCCGAGCGGGACATCCAGCGTGGCGCAGACCTCATCGACCTCAATCCGGGCTTCGCTATCCGCCCCCGTGCGGGGAGATAAGGGTCGCAGCATCTGCCGGGCCTTGTCGATCGCCATATATTCGAGTTGGCCGCCGCCGATCGTGCCGAAAATCGACGATATCGAGACAAGCATGAAGGCACCGGCCTCGCGCGGCGTCGAGCCCTTCGTCGCCGCCACTTCAACCAATGCAGTCCGGCCGACGCGGCCGAGGAATTCCTTCAGCTCTTGCACTTTCGAGTTCATCGTCTGCATTTTCGTCTGTTTGGCGCATGATCCTTTCCGAAATCGACGCCGATTTCGGGGTCGTGCGCTGGGAAATATAGCGTTTTGCGCCTCGATTTGCACGTTTCGGCCCATTCAGGCCGGCTTCGCAGCTTCCCGCTTCAACCGCTCGATCGCCATCAGCACCCGTTCCGGCGTCGCCGGCGCGTCGAGGCGCGGGCAGATCTTGTGGTCAGCGACACTCGCGACCGCGTCCGACAGCGCATGCAGCACCGACATGCCGTGCGGCAGCGGCGGCTCGCCGACCGCCTTGGAGCGATGGATGGTCGGTTCATAGGCCGACGACCAGTCGGTCAGCTTGACGTTGAAGATCTTTGGACGGTCGGAGGCGAGCGGGATCTTGTAGGTCGACGGCGCATGCGTGCGCAGCCGGCCGCTGTTGTCCCACCACAATTCCTCCGTCGTCAGCCAGCCCATGCCCTGAATGAAGCCGCCCTCGATCTGGCCGAGGTCGATCGCCCGGTTCAGCGAGCGGCCGGCGTCGTGCAGGATGTCGGTGCGCTCGACGACATACTCTCCGGTGAGCGTGTCGACCGAAACCTCCGAGCAGGCCGCGCCATAGGCGTAATAGTAGAAGGCGTGGCCACGGCCCTTGCTGCGGTCCCAATGGATCTTCGGCGTCTTGTAGAAACCGGCCGCCGACAACTGGACGCGATTGATGTAGGCCTGCTTGACCAGGTCGTTGAAGGCGACCTCCTGGTTGCCGACGCGCACCCGGTTGGGCAGGAACACGACCTGGTCGTGCGGGACCTGATATTTGTCGGCGGCAAAATCGGTGAGCCGCTTGCGGATCTGGCGCGCGGCGTCCTGCGCTGCCATGCCGTTGAGGTCGGCACCCGAGGAAGCCGCCGTCGGCGAGGTGTTCGGCACCTTGGCGGTGGTGGTGGCGGTAATCTTGACCCGGTCGAGGTCGATCTGGAACTCTTCCGCCACGACCTGCGCCACCTTGAGATGCAGGCCCTGGCCCATTTCGGTGCCGCCATGGTTCATATGCACCGAACCGTCGGCATAGACATGCACCAGCGCGCCGGCCTGGTTGGCCTCGGTCTTGGTGAAGGAGATGCCGAACTTGACCGGCGTCATCGCCAGGCCGCGCTTGAGGAAGCGGCTGTTGGCATTGAAGGCGCTGATCTCGCGGCGGCGGCGCGCGTAATTGGAGCTTTCCTCCAGCTCCGCCACGATGCGCTGGATGATGCAATCCTCGACCTTCTGGTGGTAGGGCGTGACGCTGCGCTCGCCGATGGCCTCCATCGGGTCGTAGAAGTTGAGCTTGCGGATCTCGAGCGAGTCCTTGCCGACGGCGAAAGCCACCTCGTCGATAACGCGCTCGGCGCCGACCATGCCTTGCGGGCCGCCGAAGCCGCGGAAGGCGGTGTTGGAGACGGTGTTTGTGTAGAGCGGCGCCGACTTCGCATGCACCGCCGGATAGAAATAGGCGTTATCGCAGTGGAACAGCGCCCGGTCGCCGACCGGGCCGGACAGGTCGGCGGAAAAGCCGCAACGCAAGGCATAGGTGAAGTCGACGCCGAGGATGTTGCCCTCGTCGTCGAAGCCGACCTCGTAGTCGATGGCGAAATCATGCCGCTTGCCGGTGGCGGTCATATCCTCGTCGCGGTCGAGCCGGATTTTCACCGCACGCTTGAGCTTCTTGGCGGCGATCGCGGCGATCGCGGCGCACTGGTTGGCTTGAGTTTCCTTGCCGCCAAAGCCGCCGCCCATGCGGCGCACCTCAACTGTCACGGCATGGCTCGGCACGCCGAGCGCATGGGCGACCAGATGCTGCGTCTCGCTCGGCCCTTGAGTCGAGCAATAGACGATGACCTCGTCATCCTCGCCGGGAATGGCCAGCGAGACCTGGCCTTCGAGATAGAAATGGTCCTGGCCGCCGAGCCACATGCGGTTCTTGATGCGGCGGGGAGCGGCAGCGATGGCCGCGGCGGCATCGCCGCGCTTCAGGATCAGCGGCGTGGTGACCTGCTTGTCCTTGACCGGGTCGAGATCCCAGATGTCGATGACGGCCGGAAGCTCGTCATACTCGATCCTGGCCAGGCGCGCCGCGCGGCGCGCTTCCTCGCGCGTCTCGGCGACCACGGCGAAGATCGGTTGGCCGTAAAACTGCACCTTGCCTTCGGCGAGCACCGGATCGTCATGCATGTTGCTTGGCGAAACATCGTTCTCGCCGGGAACGTCGGCATGGGTCAGCACATCGACAACGCCGGGAGCCGAGCGCACCGCCGACAGGTCGACGCTCTTCAGGGCGCCATGCGCGACCTTCGACAGGCCGAGGCCGACATGCAGCGTGCCGGCCGGCTCCGGCATGTCGTCGATATAAACGGCGGTGCCGCTGACATGCTTGTGCGCGGAATCGTGCCGCTGGTCGGTGGCGACGCCGCCGGTGATTTTTTCCGCCTTGAGGTTGGGAGTGGCGTGCTTGTTCATCAGGCCGCCTCCTCACGTGATACCTGGAACGGCGCCTTCGTTCCGGTCGTCTCGATATAGAAGCGCAGCAGCAGATTCCTTGCCGCCAGCGCCCGGTATTCGGCGGTCGCCCGCATGTCGGTCAGCGGCGTGAAATCCTTGGCATATTCGGCCATTGCGGCCTCCACCGTCGCCTCGTTCCAGGCCTTGCCGGTCAGCGCCCTCTCGACCGCCGTGGCGCGCTTCGGCGTCGCCGCCATGCCGCCATAGGCGATGCGGATATCGGTCACCGTGCCATCCTTGGCCAAGGTCAGGTAGAAAGCCCCGAGCGTCGCGGTGATGTCCTCGTCCCGGCGCTTGGTGACCTTGTAAACGGCAAACTTCGTTCCTTTTGCCGGCACCGGCACATGGACGGATTCGACGAACTCGCCGGGCTGACGGTCCTGCTTGCCATAGGCGACGAAGAAGGTTTCGAGCGGTATCGTGCGGCGGGCGTTACCCTTGCGCAGGGTGAGCTCAGCGCCGAGCGCAATCAGCGGCGGCGGCGTGTCGCCGATCGGCGAGCCATTGGCGACGTTGCCGCCGATGGTGCCCATATTGCGCACCTGCTCGCCGCCGATGCGGTCGACCAGCGGTCCCAAGGCCGGGATATGCTTCGACAGCGTTTCGAAGGCTTCGGTGTAAGTGACGCCGGCGCCGATGGTGATCACGCCATCCTTCTCAGACATCGCGCCAAGGCCATCGAGACCGCCGATGAAGATTGCCGGCGAGATGTCGCGCATGTGCTTGGTGACCCACAGGCCCACGTCGGTCGAACCGGCAACGACGGTCGCTTTCGGCTCGTTTTCGAAGATGGCGGCGAAATCGTCGGCATTGGCCGGCACGATCAGCCGCGCCTTGCCGGAGCCGATTTCGACCCTGGCGCCATCGCGTAGCGCCTTCAGCCGCGCGGTGATGTCCTTGCGCTCCAGCGCCAGCGGATCCTTGGCCGCCTTGCCGTAGCTCGAAATGGCGTGCGCGGCGCGCATGATCGCCTCGTAGCCGGTGCAGCGGCAGAGATTGCCCTGCAGCGCCTTCTCGATCGCCGCGTCGGACGGATCGGGGTTCTTCATCCAGAGCCCATAGAGCGACATGATGAAGCCCGGCGTGCAGAAGCCGCATTGCGAGCCATGGAAATCGACCATCGCCTGCTGCACCGGATGCAGTTTTTCGCCATCGCCGCGCAGATGTTCCACCGTCACGACATGGGTGCCGTCGAGCGAGCCCATGAAGCGAATGCAGGCGTTGACGCTTTCGTAGACGAGACCTTCGGCAGCGAGCTTGCCGACCAGCACCGTGCAGGCGCCGCAGTCGCCTTCGGCGCAGCCTTCCTTGGTGCCGCGCAGCGAGCGGTTGAGCCGCAGCCAGTCGAGCAAAGTCGCATCGGGCGCGACGTCCTTCAGCGCCACGTCGGCGCCGTTCAGGATGAAGCGTATCTCGTTGCGGGTCCCGGCCATGTCTCAGCTCCCCCGATAGGTCGAGTAGCCATAGGGCGAAATCAAGAGCGGCACGTGGTAATGCCGCGCCTCCGCCATGCCGAAGCGGATCGGCACGATGTCGAGGAAGGCCGGTTGCGGCAGGTCGACACCCTGGCCACGCAGATAGTCGCCGGCGGCGAAGACCAGCTCATATTCGCCGGTGCGGAAATCGGCACCGGCGAGCAGCGGCGCGTCGCAACGGCCATCGTCATTGGTGGCCACGGTCTTGAGATGCGTGCGGCTCTGGCC
Source organism: Mesorhizobium humile (assembly GCF_033977215.1). NCBI lineage: Bacteria > Pseudomonadati > Pseudomonadota > Alphaproteobacteria > Hyphomicrobiales > Phyllobacteriaceae > Mesorhizobium > Mesorhizobium humile. Next base: position 420,026 of record NZ_JAVIIV010000001.1, on the reverse strand, counting down.
TTCGATGCGGAAAAGCCCGATCGACAGGCCCTTTGCCGGCCGTCCAGTCGCGGTGTCGAGCACATGGGTCGTCAGGCGCCCGCCATCGGCTTTCGACGTTTCTGCCACTGGCGCCTCCCATTTCCAGCACGACCGATTGGCCGGTACAGTTTCAGGTCAATTGTGCGCCCATTAAAGGCTATGCATAAGCCCCGGTCGAGCGGAGCGCGGCAAAAAGCACTTTCAAAAATTTTCGGGGGAATGCATGCGCACTCCTTTCGATATCTTCATCTCAACCATCGGGCAGGAGTGGCAATGCGTTACGATAGGGACATGCGCGGTTACGGGGCCAATCCGCCGGATCCGAAATGGCCCGGCGGCGCGCATGTCGCGGTGCAGTTCGTCGTCAATTATGAAGAAGGCGGCGAGAACTGCGTGCTGCATGGCGACAAGGCTTCGGAAGCCTTCCTTTCGGAGATCGTCGGGGCGGCGCCCTGGGTCGGCCAACGCCACTGGAACATGGAATCGATCTATGAATATGGCGCGCGGGCCGGCTTCTGGCGGCTCCACCGGCTGTTCACCGACGCGCAAGTGCCGGTGACCTGCTACGGCGTCGCCACGGCGCTGGCGCGCTCGCCCGACCAGGTCACGGCGATGCAGGAGGCCGGCTGGGAAATCGCCTCGCACGGGCTGAAATGGATCGACTATCGCGACCATGCGGCCGAGGACGAGCGGCGCGACCTCGATGAGGCCATCCGGCTGCATTACGAAGTGACCGGCGCGCGGCCGACCGGCTGGTACACCGGGCGCACCTCGGTCAACACCGTTCGCCTCGTCGCCGAGGAAGGCGGCTTCGACTACGTCTCCGACACCTATGACGACGAACTGCCCTACTGGTTCGACCGCGACGGGCTGGAGACGCCGCAGCTCGTCATCCCCTACACGCTCGACGCCAACGACATGCGCTTTGCAACGCCGCAGGGATTCAATTCGGGCGACCAGTTCTTCGCCTATCTGAAGGACAGCTTCGACACGCTCTATGCCGAGGGCAAAGCGGGCAGGCCGCGCATGATGAATATCGGCCTGCACTGCCGGCTGGTCGGCCGCCCGGGCCGCGTGGCGGCGCTGAAGCGCTTCGTCGACTATGTGAAGTCGCATGACAAGGTTTGGCTGACGCGGCGCATCGACATCGCCAGGCACTGGCGCGAAACGCACCCTTACGAGGCGCCGGCGCTGCGCCCGTCGCGGATGGAGTTCGAAGAGTTCGTGCATGCCTTTGGCGGTGTCTTCGAGCATTCGCCGTGGATCGCCGAGCGCGCCTATGAGCTCGAACTCGGGCCTGCGCATGACAGCGCCGGCGGCCTGCATAATGCGCTCTGCCGCGTCTTCCGCGCGGCGAGCGAAGCCGAGCGGCTTTCCGTGCTCAACGCCCACCCGGACCTCGCCGGCAAGCTGGCCAAGGCCAAGCGCCTGACGCCGGAATCGGCCAAGGAACAAGCCTCCGCCGGGCTCGACGCGCTGACCGACAAGGAGCGCGAGCTGTTCTCGAAACTCAACGCCGCCTATGTCACGACCTTCGGCTTCCCCTTCATCATCGCGGTCAAGGGCAAGACCAAGGACGAAATCCTGGCGGAGTTCGAGGCGCGGATCGGCAACAGCCGCGGCACCGAGCTGGAAACCGCCTGCAAACAGGTCGAACGCATCGCGCTGCTTCGGCTGAGAGACATGCTCCCGCAATAACGCCAGGGATCCCCATGGATATGATCAAGACTGCCGAGCGAACCTATTATGCGCCGCAGGGCGGCCATCCCGGCCAGAACGAGCTTTTGACCGGCAGGGCCGTTTTCACCGAGGCCTATGCGGTCATCCCCAAAGGCGTGATGCAGGACATCGTCACCAGCCCGCTGCCGTTCTGGGACGAGACGCGTGCGTGGATCATCGCAAGGCCCCTGTCGGGCTTCGCCGAGACGTTCTCGCAATACATCGTCGAGGTTCTACCAGGCGGCGGCAGCGACCGGCCGGAACTCGATGCGGGCGCCGAGGGCGTGCTGTTCGTCGTCGGGGGCGAGATCACCGTATCGCTTGCCGGCAAGAAACATGTGCTTGCCCCCGGCGGCTTCGCCTTCCTGCCTCCGGCCAGCGGCTGGACGGTGCGCAACGAGAGCGGCGAAGCTGCCCGCTTCCACTGGATCCGCAAGGCCTATGAGGCGGTCGACGGCCTCGACGTGCCGGAGGCCTTCTTCTCGAGCGATCAGGACGTGGCGCCGAGCCCGATGCCGGGTACGGAAGGGCGCTGGGCAACGACCCGCTTCGTCGACCCGGCCGACATGCGCCACGACATGCATGTCACAATCGTGACGCTGAAGCCGGGCGCGGTCATCCCCTTCGCCGAAACCCATGTCATGGAGCACGGGCTCTATGTGCTGGAAGGCAAGGCCGTCTACCGGCTCAACCAGGATTGGGTCGAGGTCGAGGCCGGCGATTTCATGTGGCTGCGCGCCTTCTGCCCGCAAGCCTGCTATGCCGGCGGCCCCGGCAATTTCCGCTATCTGCTCTACAAGGACGTCAACCGGCACGCCAGGCTTGGCGGCTACCTTGGGGGCAACGCGCGGTGACCCGCATCGTCGCCCGACCGTTGACCCGCGAGACCTTCGCGCCCTTCGGCGACGTCATCGACATGGGCGGCGACAACCGCTACCCGATCAATGGCGGCCGGGCGATGCGCTATCACGACCTCGCCACGGCGGAAGCCGCCGGCCCGAATGCGCGCGTGCTGATCTCGATGGTGCGCGGCACGCCCTATGAGATGCCGCTGAAGCTCACCATGGTCGAGCGCCATCCGCTCGGCAGCCAGGCTTTCATCCCGCTGTCGCCGCGACCGTTCCTGGTCGTCGTCTGCCACGACACCAAGGATGGGCCGGGTGAGCCGCATGCCTTTCTCGCCGGCCCCGGACAGGGCATCAACTACCGCCGCAACCTTTGGCACGGCGTGCTGACGCCGATCGGCGAGGAACAGGACTTCCTCATCGTCGACCGCGGCGGTGAGGGCTCCAATCTCGAAGAGTTCCATTTCTCGCATCCATACGAGATCCACCTCCCCTGAAAGCTTACCCATGACCGACGTTTCGCTGATCGACCGCCTGCTCGACGTCATCGAGCACGACATCGTGCCGAAGACCGCTGAAGGCGTTGCCCATGGCAACAAGCTGTTCGGCGCCGCGATCCTGCGGAAGGACGACCGGTCGCTGGTGCTGGCCGAAACCAACAACGAAATCGAAAACCCGCTCTGGCATGGCGAGGTGCACTGCCTGAAGCGTTTCTACGAGATGCCGAAGGCCAAGCGCGTCGATACCAAGGATGCGCTGTTCGTGGCCACGCACGAGCCCTGCTCGCTCTGCCTGTCGGCGATCACCTGGACCGGCTTCGACAATTTCTACTACCTGTTCAGTCACGAGGATTCGCGCGACAGTTTTGCTATCCCGCACGACCTCAAGATCCTGAAGGAGGTCTTCACCCTCGATCCCGGCGGCTACAACGCCGAGAACGCCTACTGGAAGAGCTTTTCCATCCGCCGGCTGGTGCGGGGGTTGCCCGAGGCCGAGCGCGACCGGCTGGAGGCGCGGATCGGCAGGATCGCGGCGCGCTATGACGAGCTGTCAGGCGCCTATCAGGCAAGCAAGGCAGACAACGACATTCCGCTGAACTGACGCGGGTTGCCTACCTTACCTTCGCGTTTTTCAGCACTTCATTTATCCTTGCCTGCCAGCCTTTGCCGGTCGCCTTGAATTTCCTGACGACATCCTGGTCCAGGCGAATGGAGACGACTTGCTTTGGTTTCTCCAGGGCCGGCCGGCCACGGGAACGCCTTATACTCTCGAAAAGCTCCGGGAGCACTTCCGCGAAAGGCTTGGCTTGTGCCAGCTGTTCGTCTGTCGCCTCCCCGTCCTCGGGATCGGCAGCAATCTGTCTTTGAATTTCGGCTTCCTCGGCGTCGGTAAGCCGCCGAACGCGTGACTTAGTGTTGCTCATACACGGACCTTTCCTTTCGGCTGGCATGACGCATCGAGATCACCGAGATCGCTTCGGAACCAAGCGGCTTGAAGATCACGGCGAGAATGATCTCTCCAAATTCTCCAATCGCCTTCAACCGGCCAGTCTTGGCCGGGAGGACGATTGACGTGGCAAAAAACTCGATATCGAGATCAGCGAAATCGAGACCTCGGTTTGCGAGATTCGTCACCCGTTTTGGCTCATCCCAAACGATTTTCAGGCGAGATCATCCACCGTATCTGCGTCGGGCCACGTAAATAAACGTAATACATAAATTACTGGAGAATGCAAGGAGAAGCCGGATCATCGGAGGGTGCGTTCACCAACGACCCAGGTCGCATTTTTTGATGCTCCAGTCGCGAATGGCGATTGAAAGTCGTCACGCCGCGGAGCGTTATGCGCCCCATGAAAACCGTCACCGAATTCCCCCGCAAGGTCGTCGAATTTCCCGATATGGGCATCGTCATGCCGGATGGCTGCCGGCTGTCGGCGCGCATCTGGATGCCGGAGGATGCGGCTGACGATCCAGTTCCGGCAATCCTGGAGCACCTGCCCTACCGCAAGCGCGACGGCACCATTTTTCGCGATCAGCTGACGCATCCCTATTTCGCCGGGCATGGCTACGCCTCGATCCGAGTCGACATGCGCGGCAATGGCGATTCCGAAGGGCTGATGGACGACGAATATTCCGAGCAGGAATTGCAGGATGCCTGCGACGTCATCGCCTGGGCCGCGGCGCAGCCCTGGTGCAACGGCAATGTCGGCATGATGGGCATTTCCTGGGGCGGCTTCAACTGCCTGCAGGTCGCGGCGAAGCAGCCGCCGGCACTGAAGGCGGTGATCAGCCTTTGCTCGACCGTCGACCGCTATGCCGACGACATCCACTACAAGGGCGGCTGCCTGCTGCTCGAAAATTTCGGCTGGGCCTCGACGATGCTGTCCTATTCGTCGCGGCCCCCGGATCCGGCGATCGCCGGCGGCAATCGCTGGCGCGACCTGTGGCTCAGCCGGCTGGAGAACCAGTCTTTTCTCCTCCCCCTTTGGCTCGGCCACCAGCATCGCGACGCCTATTGGAAGCGCGGCTCGATCTGCGAGGATTTTTCTGCCGTGAAGGCGGCCGTGCTGTCGATCGGCGGCTGGCATGACGGCTACCGCAACACCATCTCCAATCTCGTCACCGGCATCCAGTCGCCGGTCAAGGGCATCGTCGGCCCCTGGATCCACAAATACCCTCATTATGCCGGACCCAATCCGGCGATCGGCTTCCTGCAGGAAGCGCTGCGCTGGTGGGACCGCTGGCTGAAGGGTGCTGAAACCGGCGTCGAAGCCGATCCGGACTATCGTGCCTATGTCATGGACAGCGTGCGGCCGGCGCGCTGGCATCCCGAGCGGCCGGGCCGCTGGGTGGCGGAACAGGAATGGCCGTCCTCGAACATCAAGGTCGAGGCAATCGAGCTCGTTTCGGCAGGTGCAAGACCTTCGATCGTCGCTTCGCCGCAGACCTGCGGGCTTGCCGGCGGTGAGTATTTTCCCTTCACCTTCGGGCCGGAACTGCCGGGCGACCAGCGTCCCGACGACGCGCTGTCGGTTTGCTTCGACCAACCCGAGCTCGGCGAGGCGATCGACATCGTCGGGGCGCCCGAGCTCGAGGTCCGAATTGCCTCCGATCGGCCCCAGGCCAACATCGCGGTGCGCCTCTGCGACGTGCATCCCGACGGCGCCTCGGAATTGATCTCCTATGGCGTTCTCAATCTCACGCACCGCAGCTCGCATGAATTCCCGCATGCGCTGATTCCCGGCGAGACGGTGTCGGCACGCGTCGTGCTCGACCAATGCGCTTACCGGGTGCCGGTCGGCCACAAATTGCGCGTCGCCGTTTCGACCGCCTACTGGCCAATGATCTGGCCCTCGCCGGAGCCGGTGCGGCTCGATCTCGCGAAGGCGACGCTGAAGCTGCCGCTGCGCCCGCTGGCAAAGCAGGATGAGGTTTCGTTTGCTGAGCCGGAAGGCGCGAAACCCTGGGCGACCGAGACGATCCGGCCGGCAAAGTCCGAACGCCATGTCGACCGCGACGAGAAGACCGGCCTTGTCACGCTCTCCATAACCGACGACTTCGGCGAGCTGCGCGACCTCGACCATGGGCTGGTCAATGGCAGCATCGCGCGCGAGACATGGACGATCCATCCCGACGACCCGTTGTCGGCCACCGGAGCCACGCATTGGACGCAGACATTGTCGCGCAATGAATGGTCGGTGCGGACCGAAACTTTTGCCCAGATGCGATCGGACGCCGGCAACTTCATCATCAGCGCCAGAATCGAGGCCTATGAGGGCGAAAAGCTGGTCTTCGAACGCGACTTCGAGCAGGCGATTCCCCGCTCCATGGTTTGAGCCGAGACAAGATTGGTCCAAATGCGACGTGCGATTTACGCCACGGTATGTCGCATTCGGTCTTGCCTGTCGCTTTCCCTTACGGTCATTATCTCCTCCAATAGCAAGAAACGACCCTAAGGTCGGATATCCAGAGTGAGGAACCATAATGTCCAACGAACTCGACTATCTCAGCCGGCGAGTCGCGGCCGGAAAACTTAGCCGTCGCGATTTTCTCGGTCGCGCCGCGGCGCTCGGCGTCGCCGCCACCGTCGCCAACTCGCTGCTCTCCAAGGCCGTGCGTGCGGCCGGTCCGGTCAAGGGCGGCACGTTGAAGGCCGGCCTGCAGGGCGGCGAATCCACCAACAGCCTAGATCCGGCGACCTTCCTTAGCCAGGTTCCGTTCGCCTTCGGCAAATGCTGGGGCGAGACGCTGGTCGAGCTCGCACCGGGCGGCGGCGTCGAATACCGCATCGCCGAAGAAATCGGCTCTTCGGACGACGCCAAGACCTGGACGATGAAGATCCGCAAGGGCGTCCAGTTCCACAACGGCAAGGAAGTGACGCCGGACGACGTGGTGGCGACGCTGAAGCGCCACAGCGACGAGAAGTCCAAGTCGGGCGCGCTCGGCGTCTTGAAGAGCATCGACACCATCAAGACCGACGGCGGCAATGTCGTGGTCACGCTGAAAGACCCGAATGCCGACATGCCCTATCTGATGGCGGATTATCACCTGATCATCCAGCCGAATGGCGGCATGGACAAGCCGGACGCCGGCATCGGCACCGGCCCGTACAAAGTCACCACGAACCAGCCCGGCGTGAAGCATGGCGGCGAACGCTTCGCCAACTACTGGCAGGCCGACAAATACGGCCATGCCGACCAGGTCGAGATCGTCGTCGTCAACGACCCGACGGCGCGCATGGCAGCGCTGCAGGGCGGCCAGGTCAACATGATCAATCGTGTCGAGCCGAAGATCGTCGACCTGGTCAAGCGGCTGCCCGGCGTCACGATCCGCGCCGCCTCGGGCCGCGGCTTCTACCCCTTCAACATGTTCTGCGACACCGCGCCCTTCGACAACAACGATCTCAGGATGGCGTTGAAGCTTGCCATGGACCGCGAGGAGATGCTGACCAAAATCCTGCGCGGCTACGGCGAGGTTGGCAACGACATGCCGGTCAACAAGGCCTACCCGCTGTTCGCCGGCGATTTCGAGCAGCGCAAGTTCGATCCGGAAAAGGCAGCCGCGGCTTACAAGAAGTCAGGCCATAGCGGCTCGATCCTGCTGCGCACTTCCGACGTCGCCTTCCCGGGCGCGGTCGACGCCGCCCAGCTCTACCAGCAGAGCTGCGCCAAGGCCGGCATCAAGATCGAGATCAAGCGCGAGCCCGGCGACGGCTACTGGACAGAAGTCTGGAACAAGCAGCCCTTCTCGCTCTCCTACTGGGGCGGCCGTCCGACCCAGGACCAGATGTATTCGACCGCTTACCTCTCGACCGCGGACTGGAACGACACACGCTTCAAGCGCCCGGACTTCGACAAGATGGTGCTTGCGGCGCGCGGCGAGCTCGACGAAGCCAAGCGCAAGAAGATCTATCGCGACATGGGCGAGATCATGCGCGACGAAGGCGGCCTGATCGTGCCGTTCTTCAACCAGTTCGTCGACGCAACCGGCAAGGGCGTCGAAGGCTGGGTCGACAACCCGGCGCAGGAACTCAGCAACGGCCATGCCCTGATCGAGTGCTGGCTGCAGGCCTGATGAAGGATAAGGGAAGGGCTGGCGCAAGCCGGCCCTTCCCCGTTTTCATGACCCGCCCGAAAGGCGGGCGTCGTCCCTTCTTCACCGTTGCAGGTAGCCGATGTCGTCTCCGATCCTGAGATTGGTCGCTCAGCGCGTCTTGCTGGGCCTGGTTCTTCTTTTGGCCGTTTCGGTGCTTATCTTCGCCGGCACGCAGATCCTGCCGGGCGACGTCGCCCAGGCGATCCTCGGCCAGTCGGCCACGCCGGAGGCGCTGGCGAACCTGCGCGAGCAGCTCGGGCTCAACGACCCGGCGTGGCTGCGCTACGTGCACTGGCTCTGGGGCATCCTGCATGGCGACTTCGGCACGGCGCAGTCGAGCGGACTGGACATTGCGACCTCCATCAGCACCCGGCTGAAGAACACGCTGTTCCTGGCGGCCTGCGCGGCAATCGTCGCGGTGCCGCTGGCGATCATCCTCGGCCTCATTGCGGTGCGCTATCGCAACGGCTTCGTCGACAAGCTGATCTCCGGCCTGGCGCTGGCCTCGACATCGTTCCCGGAGTTCTTCATCGGCTATGTGCTGATCTATTTCTTCGCCGTGAAATGGCAGATCTTCCCCAGCATCTCGACGGTAGACGACTCCACGCCCTTCCTGGAAAGGCTGCAGGCCGTGGTGCTGCCGGCTACGGCGCTGACCCTGGTGGTGCTCGCCCATATGATGCGAATGACGCGCGCTGCGATCCTCAATGTCATGCAGTCGGCCTATATCGAGACGGCCGAGCTCAAGGGGCTGAAGGCCTTCGACATCATCCGCAAGCATGCCTTTCCCAATGCGATCGCGCCGGTCGTCAACGTCGTCATGCTCAACCTCGCCTATCTCATCGTCGGCGTCGTCGTGGTCGAAGTGATCTTCGTCTATCCGGGCATGGGGCAGTATCTGGTCGATCATGTCGCCAAGCGCGACGTGCCGGTGGTGCAGGCGGTCGGCCTGATCTTCGCCGCGGTCTACATCACGCTCAACATCGTTGCCGACATCGCCGCCATCGTGGCCAATCCGCGGCTGAGACATCCGAAATGACGGGGGCATCGAAAGTGATGGGCCGGATGCTAAACGACCAAAGGGGGAATTGAGGCGAATGGCGCTACGACAAATCCCGTTCACCGCCTGGGTCGGGCTGATCCTGACCGGCTTCCTTGCGTTCTGCGCCATCTTCGCGCCCTGGGTCGCGCCGCATGGCAATGGCGAGATCGTCGGCGACGTCTGGGAGCCGATGTCGGCCGCCCACTGGCTGGGCACCGACAATCTCGGCCGCGATCTTATCTCGCGCATGATCTATGGCGCGCGCATCACCATGGAGATCGCGGTGGCGGCGACGGCGCTGTCCTTCTCGCTGGGCTCGATCCTCGGCTTCACGGCGGCTGTGTTCGGCGGCTGGTTCGACACGCTGCTGTCGCGCTTCGTCGACCTTTTGATGTCGATCCCGACGCTGATCTTCGGCCTCGTCGTATTGTCGGTGCTGCCGACGACCACGCTGACGCTGATCCTGGTCATGGGCATTCTGGACTCAACCCGCGTCTATCGCCTGTCGCGCGCCGTTGCCGTCGACATCAACGTCATGGACTTCGTCGAGGCGGCGAAGCTGCGCGGCGAAGGCAAGGCATGGATCATCTTCCGCGAGATCCTGCCCAATGCTTTGTCGCCGCTGGTGGCGGAGCTTGGCGTGCGCTTCATCTTCGCCGTGCTCTTCCTGTCGGCGCTGTCCTTCCTCGGCCTTGGCGTGCAGCCGCCGGATTCGGACTGGGGCGGCATGGTGAAGGAGAACAAGGACGGCATCGTGTTCGGCATTCCGGCGGCGCTGATCCCGGCGGCCGCGATCGCGGTGCTGGCGATCTCGGTCAACCTCGTCGCCGACTGGGTGCTCAACCGCACGACGAGCCTGAAGGGAGGACGCGGCTGATGGCTGAGAACCAGGCAAAGGCAAAGTCCGGGCAGGCAAGTTCAGGCAAGCTCCTCGACATCCGCAACCTGCGCATCGAGGCGACCGTCTATCCGCCGGGCGAGGCGCCGAAGACCATCACACTTGTCCACGAGGTCTCGCTGACGCTCGAGAAAGGCAAGGTTCTCGGCCTGATCGGCGAATCCGGCGCCGGCAAGTCGACCATTGGCCTGTCGTCCATGGCCTATGGCCGCGGCGGCGTGCGCATCACCGGCGGCGAGGTAATCCTCAACGGCCGTGATATCATGAAGGTCGGACCAAAAGGCGTGCGGGCGCTGCGCGGACGCGAGGTGTGCTATGTCGCGCAGTCGGCGGCAGCCGCCTTCAATCCGGCGCACAAGCTGATCGACCAGGTGGTCGAGGCGACGCTCCTGCACGGTACCGCGACGCGCGCCGAGGCCGAGAAGCGGGCTATTGCGCTGTTCAAGAAGCTCAGCCTGCCCAATCCCGAAACGATCGGCGAGCGCTATCCGCACCAGGTCTCCGGCGGCCAGCTGCAGCGCGTGATGACGGCGATGGCGCTCTGCTCGGAGCCCGACCTCATCGTCTTCGACGAGCCGACCACGGCGCTTGACGTGACGACGCAGATCGACGTGCTGGCGGCGATCAAGGACGCTATCCGCGACACCCATGTCGCGGCCCTCTACATCACCCACGACCTTGCGGTCGTCGCCCAGGTGTCGGACGAAATCATGGTGCTTCGCCATGGCCGGCTGGTGGAGTGGGGCGGCACGCGGCAGATCATCAAGGAACCGCGCCAGGAATACACCAACGCGCTGGTTTCGGTGCATGAGATCGAGCACCGGGAACAGCAACCCGGCACAACGCCGTTCCTGTCGGTGAAGAATGTGACGGCCGCCTATGGCGGCGGGCATGTCAAGGTGCTGAAGAACGTCTCGGTCGACATCTATCCCGGCCAGACTCTTGCCGTCGTCGGCGAGAGCGGTTCCGGCAAGTCGACGCTGGCGCGCGCCATCACCGGCCTGTTGCCGCCTGAGCAAGGCACCGTCACCTTTGACGGCAGGCCGCTCGCCAACAGGCTGGCCGACAGGCCGAAGGAGGATTTGCGCCAGCTGCAGATGATCTACCAGATGGCCGACGTGGCGATGAACCCGCGCCAGACGGTGGGCACCATCATCGGCAGGCCGCTGGAGTTCTATTTCGGCATCAAGGGCCGCGAGCGCGACAAGCGCGTCGCCGAGCTGCTCGACGAGATCGAGATGGGCAAGGGTTTCGTCGACCGCTACCCAGCCGAATTGTCCGGCGGCCAGAAGCAGCGCGTCTGCATTGCCCGCTCGCTCGCCGCCAAGCCGAAGCTGATCATCTGCGACGAGGTGACCTCGGCACTCGACCCGCTGGTCGCCAACGGCATCCTGAAGCTCTTGCTCAATCTGCAGCAGGTGGAGAAGGTCGCCTATCTGTTCATCACGCATGACCTGGCAACGGTAAAGTCGATCGCCGATTCGATCGCGGTGATGTATCGCGGCGAGGTGGTGCGCTACGGCTCCAAGAGCAAGGTGCTGACGCCGCCCTTCGACGCCTACACGGACCTGCTGCTCTCCTCCGTGCCCGAAATGGAGATCGGCTGGCTGGAGAAGGCGATCGCGGGACGGCGCATGGCGAGCGCCGGAAACTAGGGCAGGATGACGTTTCGTTGAATCGCCATCCCGCTCTAACTCTTTGTTTGGGCATGATCTTTTCCGAAAACCGGTTCCCACTTTTCGGGATCATGCTCTAAAGCAATTCCCGGAAAAGTGTGAAGTCTGCCGCCTAGGCGGCCGCTGTCATGCGGCTGCAATGGGGAACGGGAAAGATCGGCTGCGGGCAGGTAGAGCCCGCACCAAATCAATCTCAAATGGGGGCAGGACATGCAGACCGAACTCGACCATCTCGCCGCACTCGCCGGCAAGGGCAGGATCTCGCGGCGCGATTTCCTCGGCCGCGCGGTGGCGCTCGGCGCCTCGGCGGCGCTGGCGACGACACTGGCCGGCAAGGCTTTTGCCGCGACGCCAGTGAAAGGCGGCATCATCAAGGCCGGCCTGCAGGGCGGTGAATCGACCAACAGCCTCGACCCGGCGCTTAACCTCAGCCAGGTGACCTACAGCTTCTGCAAGCAGTGGGGCGAATTCCTCGTCCGCCTGACGCCTGACGGCAGTGTCGAGAACCTGATCGCCGAGGAGATCGGCGCGTCGGCCGACGCCAAGACCTGGACGATGAAGATCCGCGACGGCATCGAGTTCCACAACGGCAAGACGGTGAAGGCGGAAGACGTTGTCGCGACGCTCGAGCGCCATGCCGACGAGAAGTCGAAATCCGGCGCGCTCGGCATTTTGAAGAACATCAAGACCGTCAAGGCCGACGGCAAGGACGTGGTGGTGACGCTCAGCGACGCCGATGCCGACTTCCCCTATCTGATGGCCGACTACCATCTCGTCATCCAGCCGAATGGCGGCAAGGAGAATCCGAATGCCGGTATCAGCGCCGGTCCGTACAAGGTCAGCGTCAACCAGCCCGGCGTGAAGCATGGCGGCGAGCGCTTCGCCAATTACTGGCGCGGCGACAAGGCCGGCCATGCCGACCAGATCGAAATCGTCGTCATCAACGATGCGACGGCCCGGCTTGCGGCGCTGCAGGGCGGCCAGGTGCACTTGATCAACCGTGTCGAGCCCAAGGTGGTCGACCTGGTGAAACGCATGCCGGGCGTCAGCATCGAGAACGTCGCCGGGCGCGGCTATTACCCGTTCAACATGTTCTGCGACACCGCGCCCTTCGACAACAACGACCTCAGGATGGCGTTGAAGCTGGCGATGGACCGCGAGGAAATGCTGGACAAGATCCTGCGCGGCTATGGCTCGGTCGGCAACGACTTTCCGATCAACGAAGCCTATCCGCTGTTTTCCTCCGACATCGAGCAGCGCAAGTTCGATCCGGAAAAGGCGGCCGCCGCCTACAAGAAGTCGGGCCATAGCGGCTCGATCCTGCTGCGCACCTCGGACGTCGCCTTCCCCGGCGCGGTCGACGCCGCGCAGCTCTACCAGCAGAGCTGCGCCAAGGCCGGCATCAAGATCGAAATCAAGCGCGAGCCGGGCGACGGCTACTGGTCGGAAGTGTGGAACAAGCAGCCCTTCTCGCTCTCCTACTGGGGCGGCCGGCCAACGCAGGGCCAGATGTATTCCACCGGCTATCTGTCGACCGCCGACTGGAACGACACGCGCTTCAAGCGGCCCGAATTCGACAAGATGCTTTACACGGCCCGCGCCGAGCTGGACCAGCCCAAGCGCAAGGCGATCTATCGCGACATGGCGATGCTGATGCGCGACGAAGGCGGCCTGATCGTGCCGTTCTTCAACCAGTTCGTCGATGCCGCCAACACCAAGAAGGTCGGCGGCTGGGTGAAGAACCCGAACGGCGAGATGATGGACGGCTATGCGCTCAACGAGTGCTGGCTGAGCGCCTGATATCGAGCTATCCAAAGCAGCGCCGCGTGTCCGCGCGACACGCGGCGCTTTTGTTTCGAAGACCAATCACAGGAACCTTCCGTGGCGCTCAAATCCAAGCTTTTGCTCATCATCCTCGACGGCGTGCCCTACCGGAACTGGCGCCGGCTGATGGGCAACCTCGAGGGCTGGGCGCAGTCCGGCGAGGCGCAGGTCTGGAAGATGCGTTCCGTGCTGCCGTCGACCTCGGCCTGCTGCTACGCCTCGATCCACACCGGCGTCACGCCGCAGGTGCACGGCATCCTTTCCAACGAGAACCGTTTTCGCGTCACGCAGCCGGATATCTTTTCCGAAGTCAGCAAGGCCGGCGGCAGGACGGGCGCCGTGACCCATTCCTACTGGTCGGAATTCTTCCGCTCGTACCCGTTCGACCTTGTCGAGGACATGGAGTTCGACGAGCCCTCCGGGCCGATCACGCATGGCCGCTTCCACACCATGACCGGCTACAATCTCAAGAACCAGATGACGCCGAGCGACGTCGACCTGTTCGCGACGCTGACCATGCTGGCGAAGCGCCACGGCATCGACTACGGCATCCTGCACACCTGCACGCTGGATTCGATGGGTCACCGCTTCGGCCATGACTGCCACGAGATGGACCATGCCTGCTATGCGATGGACGCCATGCTGGCAGGCTTCCTGCCGCAATGGCGCGCAGCCGGCTATGAAGTGATGGTGACGGCCGACCATGGCCAGACCGACCGTGGCCATCATGGCGGCCGCGACGACGAGATGCAGGATTTCGCGCTCTATTATTTCGGCCCGGCCAAGGGGCCTGAGGCCGACACGCTGCTCGACCAGTTGCAGCTCGCGCCGACGGTGTTGAGCCGGCTCGGCGTGGAAATACCCGAGACGATGAAGGCGAAGGTATTTTTGAGGTAAGCGCCATCTTCCCCTTCTCCCCTTGTGGGAGAAGGTGGATCGGCGCGCAGCGCCGAGACGGTTGAGGGGTGCTCCAGCGAAGCGAGACGCTGGCATTCCTGGAGCACCCCTCATCCGGCCGCTTCGCGGCCACCTTCTCCCACAAGGGGAGAAGGAAAAGCGCCCCTACTGGCAACCTCCCCTTTCTTCGGTTAGCCTCCGAAAAATCCTTGGCGGAGGGTGAACCTTTTTGGACCGATCAGCGACAGAGCCACGAGGAGCCAGGCGGCTCGACCGGCCATGAACGCGGCGACGGAAACCGATCGCGCGCTTGTGGACCGGGTCGCGAAGGGCGACCGGGCCGCCGTCCGGCTCCTGTTCATGCGTCACCACGCGCGGGTCTACCGCTTCGTGGTGCGCCAGACGGGATCGGAAATGATGGCCGACGATATCGCGAACGAGGTCTTTCTGGAGCTGTGGAAACAGGCGCCCGGCTTCGAGGGGCGCTCTGAAGTTTCCACGTGGCTGCTCGGCATCGCCCGCTTCAAGGCGCTGTCCATGCTGCGCAAGAAGAAGGAAGACTGGATCGACGACGACGATGCGGCGCAAGTTCCCGACAGCGCCGACACGCCTGAGGTCGTGACCATGAAGGAGGACAAGGCCGCCGCCTTGCGCCGCATGATCGACGCCCTGCCGGAAGAGCACCGCACGGTGATCGACCTTGCCTATTACCATGGACAGTCGGTGACCGAGATCGGCGAGGTGCTCGACATTCCGGTCGCGACCGTCAAGACGAGGATGTTCTACGCCCGCAAGAAACTCGGCGAAGCCCTCAAGGCCGCCGGTTACGACAGGGGGTGGCCATGAGCGCCGCTGAAAAGATGTCGCGCCGCGACGAGATGGAAACGCTGCTGCCGTTCTACCTGAACGGCTCACTGGAAGGCGCCGAACTGGAGGCCGTCGAGGAATGGCTGGCTAACGATCCGGCGGCGCTTGCCGCGCTTGGCGAAGCCGAGGCCGAGTTTTCCGGCACCGCCGCCGCCAACGAGACGATCCGCCCGCCGGCCGACGCGCTTTCTCGCTTTGCCCGGGCGCTGGATGCGGAGGCCGGCCCAGCGCGCGCTCCGGCCGGCCAGTCATGGCTGGCGAAAGTCTTCGGTCGGGTCACGGCCATGCCGGCGGGCGTCGCCTGGGCGGCGGCCGCGGCGTTGCTTGCGCTTGTCCTGGTGCAGTCCTTCGAACAGCCGGGCGGCAAGGGCAACGACTTCGAGGTGGCCGGCGCGCAGGACGATCTGGCGAAGCTGCCTTTCGCCCTGGTGAAGTTCAAGCCGGATGCCAGAATGGCCGACATCACCGCCTTCCTCGGCCAGAACGGGTTGAAGATCGCCAGCGGCCCGACCGCGGACGGCGTGTTCCACCTGACGATCCCGGCCAACACGGCCGCCGACTATGACCGGATTGTCGGCCTTATTGCCGCCCAGCCTTTCGCGGATGCTGTGATGCAGGGAAGGAAACCGGTCGATGGCGGCTAAGGCGGTCATTCTTCACGCGGCAATCCTCGCGGCGGCACTTGTCGCCGCGCCGGCGTTTGCGCAGACCAACGATCCCAACCTGACGCAAAAGCAGGTCGACTGCCTCGACCGCACGACAGCCGCAGGCACGGGCTGCGACAAGGACGGCGGCGCCAAGGGCAATGGTGGCGCGCCGGGCAACGGCACGGTCACGGGCGGCGCGGTGTTCCTGCCGGCGCTGATCGTCGACCTGTTCCCGAACTCGCCCGCCGGCGCGGCTCCGCAAACGCCCGCACCGTCCGGCGGAACATCATCGTCGAACGGCTCTCCCAACACGCCCACGCCGGCCCCGACGCCGAGCGGACCCGTCACGGTGCCGCAGGGCCTCAACCTGGCCGAGCCGCCGCGCGCGATTGCCGGCGCGTTCGTGCCGGACGAAGTGCTGGTGACGGTCGATGGCGACGCCGGCGTCGTGCAGCAGATCGCCACTTCCTTCGGCCTGCAGGTGCGCTCGCAACGCCAGTCGCGGCTGCTCGGCACCACGCTGGTGCGCTTCGGCATCACCGACGGGCGCCCGGTCGGCGTGGTGCTGGCGCAGCTTGCCGCCGACGGGCGTACGCAGCGGCGCGAGCCCAACCACATCTATACGCTGCAGCAGGCGGCCGGCATCGTGAACTATGCCTTCGACCGCATCGCGCTCGATTCGAAACAGGCGAGCGGCGAGAATGTGCGGGTCGCCGTCATCGACACCGGCATCGACGACACCAACCCGGCGCTTGCCGGCGTTATCGCCGAGCAATATGACGCGATGCCGAACGTGCCGATCGAGAAGCGCGACCACGGCACCTCGGTCGACGGGCTGATTGCCGGCGTCGGTCCGCTGGAAGGCATGGCGCCGGGCGCCAGGATCTATCATGCGCGCGCCTTCGAAGGCGGCAAGTCGACCATGGACGTCATCCTGTCGGCGCTCGACTGGGCGGCCGAACAGGACGTGCGCATCATCAACATGAGCTTCGTCGGGCCGAAGAACGACCTGCTTGGCACCGCGTGCCGCAATGCGCGGGCCCTCGGCGTCGTGCTGGTCGCGGCCGCCGGCAACAACGGGCCGAAGGCGCCCTATGGCTATCCGGCTGCCTTCGACGGCGTCATCGCCGTCACCGCCACCGACGCCAAGGACGGGCTGATGCCGCAAGCCAATCGCGGCGCCTACGTCTTCATCTCGGCGCCGGGCGTCGAGATGGTGGCGCCGAGCGGCGCCGGCTCCGACGTCGTGACCGGCACCTCCTTCGCTGCGGCGATCGTGTCCGGTGCCATCGCCAACCTGATCCATGCCGCGCCCGACCGTTCGGCCGACGAGATCGAGAAGGCGCTGGCGGCAACCGCCAAGGATCTTGGGCCGAAGGGGCGGGACAATGATTTCGGCTATGGGTTGATCGACACGAAGGCGGCGGAAGCGGCGAAGGAGTAAGTCCAACTAGTGACACTGCACGGAGATTTTGACCGGTCGGCTCTGTTTGCGTTGGAAGGTGGCATGCCTTGGAGATTGGCCGAAACGCCCGTTGCGATCGTCATTCTAGGGCGGAGCAGGAGCGGAGCTCCGTCGCGAAGACCCTAGAATCCATGCCGTTACCTTCGCCAAGGCGTGCAGCGGAGCAGAATTCTGCACCGTAGCAGCGCTTCCAAGTCACGGCATGGATTCTATGGTCTGCGCCGCGTCGCTTCGCTCCTTGCTTCGCCATAGAATGACGACGTTGGGGCGGCTTTCGACCAATCCCCGGCGTTTGCTCTGGTTTCACGGATCTGAGTGAAAAATCTTGCGTCAAGACAAACGGCAACCTTTCAAAATCCCTGTCGGGGAATTAGTCGGCCATCCCAATTGCCGAGAGGGGAGCAATCAGCGGCCCGTTGCCGTGACGATCGAGAACGCACTTCGAGCAGCTATTCAAAGCGCCGGCCCTAACCGGACAGGGCTTCCATCGTAGAAGCGCGGCAGCCGGAAGCGGCTGAGGTCGTGCCCAGTTTCGTTTCCCTGGATCATGTCGGAGACGACGCGGCCTATGCCGGGCCCGATACCGAAGCCGTGGCCGCTCATTCCGGTCGCGACGAAAAGACCGCCGATCGCCTGGACCCGGTCCACGACGGGGACGACATCCGGCATGGCGTCGATCATGCCGCCCCAGCCGACCTTCAGGCGAAGTTTGTCGAACTGCGGAAAAAGCTGTTTGAAATTGCGCTCGATCCTACGAAGCCGGGCCGGTTCAGGGGCCGGGTTGAGCACCCGCATTCTCTCGAAAGGGCTCGGCGAATCCGGCGCCCAATCGCGCGGCGTCGACCAGCCATCCGGGTAGCCTGACGGAGCGAACGGAAAATAGCGCGCTCCGAACGGATCGTTCCTGAGGGCGGGAATATACTTGGTGGCGTGCCGGAATGCGTCAGGCCCCAGGTAAAGCAGATGGCTGCTGCCTCCTGCGAGCGTGTATCCGCCATCCTGCCTGCGCCTGAAAGCGATGTGATTGTCGGCGGCCGCACCTGCATAGATCTCGGCCAGGGGTTCCGTTGCGGCCACAGTCACCCGAACGCTGAGCTGGGGGATGGACACGCCGTGCCGCGCCAGGAACAGGGACGACCAGGCGCCGCCCGCGACCAGCACGGTGGAGGTCTCGATATATCCCGCCTCGGTCCACACGCCCTTGATCCTGCCGGCCGCGATGTCGAGGCCTCGCGCCGCGCAGTTCTCGACGATCCTGGCGCCTTTTCGCACGGCGAGCCTGGCCAGCGCTGGCACCGCCAGCCAAGGTTCCGCACGCATGTCGGAGGGCGTCGTCATCGCGCCCGCGAACCTGCGCGACATGCCGGTGATGAGTTTCGCGGTCTCGTTCGCGTCAAGGAGGCGCGTGTCGAGATCATGGATCGCGGCGATCTTCATGAACGCTTCGAAGCCGGCCATGTCCTTGTCGGCATTCGCCAGATAGGTCACGCCGGTCTGGTTCAGCCCGATGTCTTCGCCGCATTCCTCGGCCAGTTGCCGCCACAGACGAATAGCCTCGATGACAATCGGCAGCTCGTCCGCGTCCCGTCCCTGCTTTCTGATCCAGCCCCAGTTCCGGGAGGACTGCTCGGCCGCGACGCGGCCCTTCTCCAGCAGCGTCACCGGAATGTTGCGGGAGGCAAGGAAGAGCGCCGTGGTTGCGCCGATGATGCCGCCACCGACAATCACCACCTGCGACGTCTTCGGCGGCGGCCCGGGGTATTGGATTGGATCCGCTTCGGTGAACGGGAACGTGAGCAAATGGCGCACTCTGAAGGACTGGTTGACGGTTATGGCTTACCGGTTGTCACCGTCCGAGATCAGGAGCAGCCGAAGGCGGATCGTTGTCCCACGACGACAAAGGCAGTCCAGAAGGGAGCGCTCGGCGAAGCTGTCGAATCGTGACCTAGACCGGCGCGCCGGCCACCGATCCCCGCACCACCAGATCCACCGGCCAGACCTCGCCGCGCGCGCCCTCTTCCAATCCCGATATCCGAGCCGCCAGGCGCTCGGCGACGCGGGCGCCGGCAAGGCGGATCGAGGAGCGGGTCGTCGACAGCGGCACGGGAAAATTCTCCGGCCGCAACCAGGGGAAGACGTCGTCATGCGCGACCAGCGACAGGTCGCCCGGAATGGTCAGGCCAAGGTCGCGCACTGCGCGCACGACGCCCAGCGCCATGATCAGGCTGGAGCAGACGATAGCCGTCGGCGGCTCATCTTCCTCGAGCAGGCGGCGGGCGGCGCGATAGCCGTTTTCCTCGGTCATGGTCATCGAGCGGATGTGGCGTTCGCCGAGCGTCAGGCCGCTCGCGGCGAGCGCGCGGCGCATACCGCGCTCGCGGTGGATGGCGAAGGTCTCGCGCTCGTTGCCGTTGATCAGCGCCAGGCGCTTGTGGCCGAGCTGGATCAGCAGCCGCGCCGCTTCGTGGAAGGCGCCCTCATTGTCGATGTCGAGATAGGGATAGTCGAAGTCGAAGCCTTCGCTGCGGCCATGGACGATGAAGGGAATGCCCAGCGTGTTGACCAGCGCCAGCCGCCTGTCGGCCGGACGCGGCGAGGAAAGGTAGACGGCGTCGACCTGCCGGTTGGCGACGATGCGCCGGTAGGTGGTTTCCTCGTCGTCGGCATCGGCGGGCGAAAGCACGAGGTCGAGCTCGTGCGCCCGGGCATAGTCGCCGAGGCCGGAGAGGAATTCGACGAAATGCGGATCGATGTCGACGGCGGCGCCCGTCGGCAGCACATAGCCGATCATTCCCGACTTGCCGGTGGCGAGCCGGCGCGCGCTGGGGTTCGGCCGGTAGCCATGGCGCTTGGCGGCGTCCATGACCCGGCGCCGGGTTTCCTCGCTGACCTCGGGATAGCCGTTGAGCGCCCGGCTCACCGTGGTCTGCGAAAGCGACAGCATGTGCGACAGTTGCTTGAGGTTCATCGGAGGCCCTCCAGCCTCAAAGCGCTTTCAAATAGGAATCGATCCGATGATTGTTGGCGTGATCGCCAAGCATCATGACCTTAGAGCGCGATCAGCGCTGTTTGAAGCAAAATTGCTGCTGCGGTGCCAAAAAACTATGCTGCAGCGCACTTTTTTACCCAATCCGGTCGGATTTAAATCGATTAATGAACTCCCCTACTTGACTCCCAGGCAATTCAATGGCGAGATCAAAGCAGCCAAAGCGCTTTGGAAGTCTCTTCGAAAGGTTGCGGTTGCCCTTTCGCTGAGTCACAGTTCCGCGGGCGTCGGCGGACGAAATGGAGGTTTCGTCCGAACTGTTTCAACACTGGGAGGACTGCGATGAAGAAAATGCTTCTCTTGGGTGCCGCGTTCGCTGCGCTCACCCTTGGCCTGCCGGCACATGCCGAGCTGAAATTCAAGCCGGGCGAGGATCCGAAGTTTCACTGGGCGAATTACGACGACCTCAAGAAGGTCGACCTCAAGGGCGAGACGCTGACGATCTTCGGACCGTGGCGTGGCGAGGACGAGACGCTTGTGCGGTCCGTTCTCGACTATTTCCAGGAAGCGACCGGCGCCGAGGTCAAATATTCCTCGTCCGAAAATTATGAGCAGCAGATCGTCATCGACACCCAGGCCGGCAGCCCGCCCAACATCGCCGTCCTGCCGCAGCCCGGCCTCATCCAGGATCTTGCTTCCAAGGGCGTGCTGACCCCGCTGGGCGACGACGTTGCCGCCTGGATCAAGGAAAACTACGCCGCCGGCGACTCCTGGGCCAAGCTCGGCACCTATAATGGCAAGGACGGCAAGCCGGGCTTCTACGCCTTCCCCTACAAGATCGACGTGAAGGGCCTGGTCTGGTACTCGCCCGACAACTTCCAGGAAGCCGGCTACAAGGTGCCGAAGACCCAGGAAGAGCTCGCCGATCTCGAAAAGAAGATCGTCGCCGACGGCGGCAAACCGTGGTGCATCGGGCTGGGCTCGGGCGGCGCCACCGGCTGGCCGGCGACCGACTGGGTCGAGGACATCATGCTGCGCACGCAGCCGCCGGAAGTCTACGACAAGTGGGTGAAGAACGAGATCCCGTTCACCGACCCGGCGGTGGTCAACGCCATCGACATCTTCGGCAAGATCGCCACCGACGACAAGATGGTGGATGGCGGCGCCAAGGCGGTCGCGGCGACCGACTTCCGCGACAGCCCGAAGGGCCTCTTCACCGTGCCGCCCAAGTGCTACATGCACCATCAGGCATCGTTCATCCCCTCCTTCTTCCCGGAAAACGTGAAGCTCGGCCAGGACGCGGACTTCTTCCCCTATCCGCCTTACGCCTCCAAGCCGGAACTGGGCACGCCGCTGGAAGTGGCGGGAACGCTGGTGATGATCACCAAGGATTCCAAGGCCTCGCGCGAGTTCATCAAGTTCCTCGAAATGCCGCTCGCGCATGAATTGTGGATGGCGCAGAAGAGCTTCGTCACCCCGTTCAAGTCGGCCAACAAAGACGCCTATGGCAGCGACGCGCTGAAGAAGCAGGGCGAGATCCTGGTCGGCGCAACGACGGTCCGCTTCGACGGATCCGATCTGATGCCCGGCAAGGTCGGCGCGGGCTCGTTCTGGACCGGCATGATCGACCTGGTCGGCGGCAAGTCCGCGCAGGACGTCGCCGCCGACATCCAGAAAAGCTGGGACGCCATCAAGTAGGCGTCCTGAAATCCTCCTAATCCTCCACCTGGATCCGGGCTACGGCCCGGATCCGACCGGCGGTCGACGCCGGAAGCCTTCGCGTTTCGATTGTTCCGAATAACCGAAAGTCGGTGCATCCGATCGGCAGCCTCGGCTGGCCGGTCATGCGCAGGGAGAGGGACCCATGGCGGCTCAGATTTTCTCGGCCATATTCGTCATCATCATCGGCGTCGGCGGCTGTGTCGCCTATTTCTGGGGCGCCAACAAACTGCTCGACCTCGTCTTCCCGTCGCGCGGCGTCTCGGGGACCGCCGCCGTCGACAATTTGCGCCGGCAGGGACTGGTGCGGCCCTGGCTGTTCGTCGGCCCGGCGATGATCATCCTCACCATCTATCTGATCTACCCGGTCATCGAGACGTTGAGGCTCTCCTTCCTCGATCGCGGCGGCACGAATTTCGTCGGCCTCGCCAATTATGAATGGGCGCTCGGCGATCACGATTTCCGCAATTCGATCCTGAACAATGTGCTTTGGCTGGCGGTGGTGCCGGCGGCCTGCACCTTCCTTGGGCTGATCATCGCCGTACTCACCGACAAGATCTGGTGGGGCACGATCGCCAAGAGCCTTATCTTCCTGCCTCTCGCCATCTCCTTCGTCGGCGCCAGCGTGATCTGGAAGTTCATCTACGAGTATCGCGGCGAGGGCCAGGTGCAGATCGGGCTGCTCAACGCCATCATCCAGTATTTCGGCGGCCAGCCGCAGGTGTGGATATCGCTGCCGTTCTGGAACAACTTCTTCCTGATGATCATCCTGATCTGGATCCAGACCGGCTTTGCCATGGTGATCCTGTCCTCGGCGCTGCGCGGCATTCCCGAAGAGACGCTCGAGGCCGCGGTGATCGACGGCGCCAACCCGTTCCAGATCTTCTGGAAGATCATGGTGCCGCAGATCTGGGGCACCATCGCCGTTGTCTGGACCACCATCACCATCCTGGTGCTCAAAGTGTTCGACATCGTGCTGACCATGACCAACGGCCAATGGAACAGCCAGGTGCTGGCCAACCTGATGTTCGACTGGATGTTCCGCGGCGGCGGCGATTTCGGCCGCGGCGCCACCATCGCCATCATCATCATGATCGCGGTCATCCCGATCATGGTCTGGAACATCCGCCAGGCCAACAAAGAGACGGGAGGGCATTGAGATGGCTGCGTCCACCGGAAAGTCCTTCGCCGGCCGCTTCGGCGTCCATATCGCCGTGTTCGTCTTCGTGGTCATCTGGACCATCCCCACGCTCGGCATCCTCGTCTCGTCGCTGCGCGACAAGGACCAGATCGTCGCATCGGGCTGGTGGAACTCCTTCGCCAGTTCCAGCCAGAGCGAGGCCGGGCGACTTCCCGCGGCATCGGCGCAAACCCAGAAGGACGGCAAATACGTCATCGAGGGCAACATCTTCGGCGACGGGCCCAAGCGCGAGATCAGCGCCTTCGGCGTGAAATCGTCCGCGCCGACGCAGTACAAGGCCGGAACGGCTGCCGATCTCGGCGACGGTGTCGCCTTGCAGATGAATGCCGACGGCACGTTTGTCCTGTCCTCCGCGAAAGCCTTCGAGGGCGACCGCGGCCAGCGCGTCTATTTCGCTTCTTCCGCGCCGCCGAAATTCACCACGGACAACTACGATGCCGTGCTGTTTTCCGAAGGCATCGGCCGCTCGTTCATGAACTCGCTGACGGTGACCATCCCGGCAACGATCATCCCCATCCTGATCGCAGCCTTCGCGGCCTATGCATTGGCCTGGATGCGGTTTCCGGGCCGGGCGCTGCTGATTGCCGTCATCATCGGCCTGCTGGTCGTGCCGCTGCAGATGTCGCTGATCCCGCTGCTCAAGCTCTACAACGGCGTCGGCACCTTCTTCGGCGTGCCGTCCAAGACCTATCTCGGCATCTGGCTGGCGCATACCGGCTTCGGCCTGCCCTTCGCCATCTACCTGCTCAGGAGCTACATTGCCGGCCTGCCGCGCGAGATCATGGAATCGGCGCGCATCGACGGCGCCAGCGACTTCGAGATCTTCGTCAAGATCGTGTTGCCGCTGTCCTTCCCGGTGCTTGCCTCGTTTGCCATCTTCCAGTTCCTGTGGGTATGGAACGATCTGCTGGTGGCGATGGTTTTCCTCGGCACGGCGCCCGATCAGATCGTGCTGACGGCCAAGCTCAACGCGCTGCTCGGCTCGCGCGGCGGCAACTGGGAAATCCTGACGACATCGGCGTTCATCACCATCATCGTGCCGCTGATCGTCTTCTTCTCGCTGCAGCGCTATTTCGTCCGCGGGCTGCTTGCCGGCTCGGTGAAAGGAGGTTGAAGATATGCAATCGGCTTTGAAGGCGACTTCCAGACCAGACCCCGCCCCAGACCCTGCCATCGACCGCGACTGGTGGCGGGGCGCGGTGATCTACCAGATCTATCCGCGCTCCTACCAGGACTCCAACGACGACGGCATCGGCGACCTGAAAGGCATCGTGCGGCGGCTGCCCTACATCGCCTCGCTCGGCGTCGACGCCATCTGGATCTCGCCCTTCTTCAAATCGCCGATGAAGGATTTCGGCTACGACGTGTCGGATTATTGCGATGTCGACCCGATGTTCGGCACGCTCGCCGATTTCGACGCGCTGGTGACGGAAGCCCATCGGCTGGGCCTCAAGGTGATGATCGACGAGGTGCTGTCGCACACCGCCGACATCCACCCCTGGTTCAAGGAAAGCCGCTCCAGCCGCAACAA
This sequence comes from Mesorhizobium humile, assembly GCF_033977215.1. Lineage (NCBI taxonomy): Bacteria > Pseudomonadati > Pseudomonadota > Alphaproteobacteria > Hyphomicrobiales > Phyllobacteriaceae > Mesorhizobium > Mesorhizobium humile. Next base: position 395,094 of record NZ_JAVIIV010000001.1, on the reverse strand, counting down.
TCCAAAAGCCGACTGGTATGTGTGGGCCGACGCCAAGCCCGACGGCACGCCGCCCAACAACTGGCTGTCGATCTTCGGCGGCTCGGCCTGGCAGTGGGATACCAGCCGCCAGCAATATTACATGCACAACTTCCTGGCCGAACAGCCCGACCTCAACTTCCACAACGCCGAAGTCCAGGACGCGCTGCTCGACATCACCCGTTTCTGGCTGGAGCGCGGCGTCGACGGCTTCCGCCTCGACACGATCAATTTCTACTTCCACAGCCTGGGGCTGGAGGACAATCCGCCGCTGCCGCCGGAACAGCGCAACGACCAGACGGCGCCGGCGGTCAATCCCTACAATTACCAGGACCATCTCTACGACAAGAGCCGGCCGGAGAACCTCGGCTTCCTCGAGCGCTTCCGCGCGCTGCTCGACGAATATCCGGCGCAGGCCGCCGTCGGCGAGGTGGGCGACTCCCAGCGCGGCCTGGAGGTGGTCGCCGCCTACACCGCCGAGGGCAAGCGCGTGCATATGTGCTATTCCTTCGATTTCCTGGCGCCGGAGAAGATCAGCGCGGCGAAAGTGCGCGCGGTGCTGGAGGCCTTCGGCACGGTCGCCAGCGACGGCTGGTCGTGCTGGGCCTTCTCCAACCATGACGTGATGCGGGTCGCCTCGCGTTGGGCCGCCAACGAGGCGGATCCGACCGCCTATCTGAAGGTGATCTCGGCGCTTCTGATGTCGCTGCGCGGCTCGGTGTGCATCTATCAGGGCGAAGAGCTCGGCCTTGGCGAGGCAGAGCTGAAGTTCGAAGACCTGCAGGACCCCTACGGCATAAGGTTCTGGCCGGAGTTCAAGGGCCGCGACGGCTGCCGCACGCCGATGGTGTGGGACGTTGCCGCCAAGAATGGCGGTTTCTCGAGCGCCAAGCCGTGGCTGCCGGTGCCGGGCAAGCACCTGTCGCAGGCCGTCAACGTGCAGCAGGGCGACGCAAGCTCGCTGCTCGAACATTACCGGCGCTTCCTCGCCTTCCGGCGCCAGCATCCGGCGCTGGCCAAGGGCGACATCACCTTCATCGAAAGCGATGGCGATACCGTCGCCTTCACGCGCCGCGAAGGCAATGAGCGGATCGTCTGCGCCTTCAACCTCGGCGGCAAGCCCGCCGAGGTCGATCTCGGTAAAGGCTCGCTGCAACCCTTGCCCGGGCATGGCTTTTCGGGACAGACTGGCACCGGGCCGGTCCGCCTCGGCGGATATGGCGCCTGGTTCGGGCGCATCGACTGAACTTCTAAAACAGAGATCAACGGGAGAGGAAAAACATGGCCGATGTCACGCTGAACCAGGTGAAGAAATCATACGGCAACCTCAACATTCTCCACGGCATCGACCTCGATATCAAATCGGGCGAGTTCATCGTCTTTGTCGGGCCGTCGGGTTGCGGCAAATCCACCTTGCTGCGGTCGATCGCCGGCCTCGAGGAAATCACCTCGGGCGAGCTGAAGATCGACGGCGAGGTGGTGAACGACGTGCCGCCCTCGAAGCGGGGCATCGCCATGGTGTTCCAGTCCTATGCGCTCTATCCGCATATGACGGTCTACGACAACATGGCCTTCTCGATGAAGATCGGCAAGGAAAGCAAGGCCGAGATCGACAAGCGCGTGCGTCAGGCGGCGGAGATCCTGCAGCTGACCAAATATCTCGACCGCCTGCCCAAGGCGATGTCGGGCGGCCAGCGCCAGCGCGTCGCCATCGGCCGCGCCATCGTGCGCAACCCGAAGGTGTTCCTGTTCGACGAGCCGTTGTCGAACCTTGACGCGGCACTTCGCGTCGCCACCCGCATCGAGATCGCCAAGCTCAAGGAATCGATGCCGAATACGACCATGATCTACGTCACGCACGACCAGGTCGAGGCGATGACGCTGGCGGACCGCATCGTGGTGCTGAAGGAAGGCGTCGTCGAGCAGGTGGGCACGCCGATGGAACTCTATAAACGTCCAGGCAATCTGTTCGTCGCCCAGTTCATCGGCTCGCCGGCGATGAACATATTGCCGGCGAAGATCGAGAAGGCCGGCAATCCGACCGTGGTCAGCCATGTCGGCGGCCGCAAGGCGACGGTGCCGATCGCGACGCCTGCCTCGGCGAATGGCGCCGCGGTCAGCTTCGGCGTGCGGCCGGAGGATCTCGCGATCGCGACCGGCGCGGACTATCTGTTCGAAGGCAAGGTCGACTATATCGAGCAGCTCGGCGAGGTTCAGCTCGTCTATGTCGATATCGGCCGGACCGACCTGCCGCTGGTGGCCAAGCTGCCGGGCAATGTCGAGGTCAAGCGCGGCGAGACGCTGCGGCTCAACGCCGGCGGCGGCGATCTGCACATCTTCGACGCCGACGGCCATTCCTTTACGCTGCATCGCGAGGAAGCGAAGGCCGCCTGACACCTCTCGGATGACTGGCCTTTCCCAGCAAGTAAAAAAGCGGCGGGGCAAAGCCCGCCGCTCCTTCCTTCAAACCACAGTCGACTGGTTACCGGTTGCCGAAGTGGTCCCGGTCGCTACCCTGAGGGGCCGACTTCTGCGCGTCGCGCGACGAGTTCAGCAGCTTGTAGACAGGCGAATCGGTGCCGATCGACGACGTGCGGGTGGTGTCGACAGCCGGGGCCGGCTGGTTGACGCCGCTGTTGCCGTAGTTGTCGCTGCCGGCAAAGGCGGCGCCCGAAACGGCCAGCAAGGCCGCAGTGGCAAGAACAATCTTCTTCATTTTAGTACTCCTGAATTTCAAATCCGACCGATGCGGCGGGTAAGCCCGCCGCCGGTTCAAGGTCGGCTGTTAGTTGTTGCCGAAAAGGTTGTGGTCGGCGCCCGTGGTCGCAGACTGCTGAGTCGCCGGCGCGGACTGGTGGACCGAAGCCGTGTAGGACGAGTCGACCTTGGCGGCCGCCTGATTGGCTTCGTTCGGGTTGTAATGGTCGCTACCAGCGAAGGCGCTGCCGGAAATTGCCAGAAGGGCTGCGGCAGTGAGAACAATCTTTTTCATTTTTTGCTACTCCAGTATCATTATTCAGTCCGTCTAGCGGCGTGTCTTGGGAATGAAATCGCGTCGTTCGGACAACGCTGATTTGGGTGAACCGGCTGCCGGATTCCAATCACGAAGTTTTTCCGTCTGGACCATGATTCCGCATCTTGAAATTTTGATAAGCATGCCTATGACTTTATTTTTATTTAATAAAATCAAACCCTTATGCGCATTCTGCAGTTGGCTCACCAAATGTATCGGAGGCTCGACGTTCACACCTTCCTGCACGCACCGTCAACAGAAACGAACCGTTCAGTTCGATTTTAGAATCTCCTAATAGTCACTTTTCGATACTGTTAATCATCCTACCCCCTGTTTCAAAGGCCGATTCGGCCCGCTGCAGGACCGTGTTCTGGCTGAGAGCCAAGAGCGCGTTCGCGCCGGAAGAGGTTGCAGCCCCTGCTTGTCCATGCTGGAAATCAAGTCTCGATCCGCCAACCAAACCCCAAAATGGTCGAGACGGCGCCGGCACCCCTTGCCTTGCCAAGCAAGGATCGACCGTTTACAGGCGTTGTCCAGGGGTCAGGCAATGATACGACCGGCGCAGCCGGCCGGCTGGAATTGCAGAGCGGGGTCAAGGACATGCCTCTTTCCGACGTCTATGCCGTTGCGAGCAGGGACATCGTCTTCGAATCCTTCGACGGCGAAGCCGTCGTGCTCGACCTCTCCAATGGCAAGTATTTCGGCTTCTCCGATTCCGGCAGCAAGGTGTGGCAGGCGCTGTCCTCGGGTGTTGGCACCGAGGCGCTGATCCGATCCGCGGCGGGCGCTGCCATGATCGACGTCGCAACGCTCGAGTCCTTCATTGGGCAGCTGGTCGAGTTTGGGCTGCTGGCCCCTTCCGACGCAACGCCGCTGCCCTCTTCCGACGATTTGCCGGCGGCGCTGGCGTCGGCGCGCGAGCCGCTCAATGTCAGCGTCCACGACGATCTTGCCGACCTCATCACCGTCGACCCGATCCACGAAGTCGAGGAACCGCTCGGCTGGCCCGCCGTCAAGCAGGTTTCCTGAGCGACCGGCGACGGGCCAGGTCAGGCTGGAACAGACCATGCCACGCGTCACGATCGAGACCCTGCCGGACTACGCCCGCTTTCTCCTCGCCGCCGCCGAAAGCGCGGCCGCGCAATTCCCGGTCCAGCGAACCATCCGCCTGCCCGGGCTGGAACTGATCGCGCACCTCGATTCCGGCACGCTCGCGGATGCCCTTGGCCACGCGTTCGTGGAAGCCGACGGCGGTCGGCGGGACTTGCGCCAATGCCGCATTTTCATCGGCCATCCGGGCGTCGGCGACATGCCGGTGCCGGCAAGCTGGGGCGATGCGCATTTCACCGAACATGGCTTTGCCCAGAAACTCGCCGAGGCGGGGCTGCGCGGCCATCATTTCCACGATCTGGATTTCTGGCAGGTCTATGATCCCGACCGACGGGTCGGCGTCCAGCTGATGCGGTCCGCCGACGCGTTTCCACCCTGGGAGCAGGGGGCGCCATTGCGCGCGTTCCTGCACTGGGAATACGCCGCACGCGGCATGCGCCTGGCCCATGCCGGCACGCTGGGCCTCGACGGCAAGGGCGTGCTGCTGGCCGGCGCCGGGGGCGCGGGAAAATCCGGAACCGTCGTTGCCGGCCTGCTCAACGGGCTGGACAGCGTCGGCGACGACTATGTGCTGATCGACCTCGATAACGGCGTGACCGCGCGGCCGCTGTTTTCAGTCCTGAAGCAGGACCCGCAAGGTTTTGCCCGGCTCGGGTTGGAAAGACGACTGGGCGGAGACCGCCCGATCAACTGGCAAGGCAAGCACGCCTTTCACATTAACGAGATAGCACCTCGGCCAATGCGTGCGACTCTGGACATTTCTGCGTTGATGGTGCCACATGTCAGTGGCGGAAAGACGAGTTCGATCGCACCGATTTCGCGCAAGGATGCCATCATCGCGCTGGCGCCCTCCGGCATTGCCCAGATGCCTGGCGAGCGGGAAAGCGGCTTTCGCTTCTTCAGCGATCTCACACGCTTGCTGCCGTGCTACCGGCTTTTCCTCGGGACGCATCCCGAGGAGATTGCCGGTACGATTGCGAATTTCCTAGCGCGGGCGCCCGATGAAGCTGAGCGTGATCATGCCGGTCTATAACCGCGAGCGCTTCGTCGTCCCGGCCCTGCGCTCGCTGCTGCGGCAGCGCGACGCCGCCGACCTCGACATCATCGTCATCGACGACGGGTCGACGGACGGATCGGCCGAGGCGGTTCGCGCCATGATGGACGAGAACAACTGCATACGCCTGTTCCGGCACGCTCATACGGGTGTTGCCGGCGCCCGCAATGCAGGTCTGCGGCAATTGCCGGCGGATGCCAGCTTCGTGTCCTTCCTCGATTCCGACGACATCTCGCTTCCCGGCCGGTTCAAGGCCGACCTCGTCCATTTCGAAACGCATCCCGCCCTCGACCTGACTTACTCGCTTATGACGCTGGCCGACCGGATCGACGACGAGACATTGGAGCCGGCCGCGAACAGCCGTATCATGACGCTTCGCGGGCTCTCCTTGAGCACCGCCCTGTTCAGCCGGGCGCTTGTCGATCGCATCGGCTGGTTCGACGAGGAGTTCGAATTGTCCGAGGACACAGACTATCTGCTGCGCGTCTTCGAAACGGGCCCCCGTTACGAGCTGCTGGATAGCGTCGCGATCTACTACCGGCGCCATGCGGGAAACGCCACCAGGGAGAATGACGGCAGGTTGCGCGACCACCTGCGGGCGATCCACAAATCGATCAGACGGCGCAGGGCGGATCCTTCGCTGCGCGAGGCTCCGGGAATTTTCGAATTCAAGAGCCCGCCCGACTGGCAGGTCATGTGATGAGCGCCGGGGGGCGAGACAGCGCAAGACCAACGAGGAGCTTCGGATGAAGCTCTCCGTGATCATGCCGGTCCACAATCGCGAGACCTATGTCGGCGCGGCGCTTCGCTCGCTCATCAGGCAGCGCGACGCCGCCGACCTCGACATCATCGTCATCGATGACGGCTCGACCGACGGTTCGGCCGAAGCGGTGCGCTCGATGATGGGCGAAGCATCTTGCATCCGGCTGTTCCGGCAGGAAAACATGGGCGTGACCAGGGCGCGCAACAGCGGGCTCGGGCGGCTCAGGCCGGAGACGGAACTGGTGTCCTTTCTCGATTCGGACGACATCTCGCCAGCCGGGCGCTTCGCGGCGGACCTCGACCTTTTCAGGCGGGATCCCTCGCTCGAGCTCACCTATTCCAGGATGATGTTGGTCGACAGGCTCGACGACGAGACGCTCGAACCAACCCGCGACAGCAACAGCATCACCGTGCGCGGCATCCATCTCTCGGCGGCGATCTTCTCGCGCCGCCTGGTCGACCGGATCGGCAGTTTCGACGAGGACTTCGCCCAGGCCGAGGATACGGACTTCCTGCTGCGCAGCTTCGAGGTCGGCCCCCGATACGTGCTGCCGGACACGCTGGCGCTTTATTACCGGCGGCACGCCGGCAACATGACAAGGCAGGAAGACGTCCAGGCGCGCGAGTTCATGCGCGCCATCTACAAATCGATGAAGCGCCGCAGGGCCGACCCGTCGCTGAAGCCGATCGAAGGCATCTTCGAACTGAAGAAACTCGCGGACTGGCGGTTCATGTGATGAGCGGATACGGCGTCGTCATTCCGGCCTACAACGCCAGCGCCACGATCGCCGAGACGCTGCGGTCGGTAGCGGCGCAGACGGCGCGCCCAGAGCTGGTCGTGGTGGTCGATGACGGCTCGACGGACGATCTCGCCGCCGCGATCGGCGGCATCGACCTGCCGCTCAAGCTTTTGCGCCAGGACAATGCCGGGCCGGGCAGCGCGACCACGCGCGGCATCGCCGCGCTGTCGACGCACTTCATCGCCACGCTCGATGCCGACGACCTTTGGCTGCCCGGAAAGATAGCGGCGCAGCTTGCCCATCTCGAACGGCTTCCGGCGACATCCGGGGTCTTCACCCATATACGCAGTTTCCGCGATGGAGAGCCCGCCGCGATGGCCCCGACCGCGACGCCCGGCTGGTCGCGCTCGACGATGCTGATACGCCGGGCGGCCGCGCAGAGCGTCGGACCGATGGTCGACCCGCCAGGCGGCCGTGGCGAGATGATCGACTGGATCGCCCGTACGCGGGAAAGCGGTTTTATCCTCGACATGATGCCTGACGTCCTGGCGCTGCGGCGCATCAGGCCGGGAAGCCTGTCCTACGGGCGCGATGCGGCACGCGACCGCGGTTACCTGGAAGTGGCACGGCTCGCCATGCTGCGACGGGCGCAAAGCAAGGCCGGCTCCAGCTGATGGCGAAAATCCGCCGCATCGGCAGGCGCTTTCCCGACTATGGCTGGTCGTGGCCGACCGGCTCGCTCGACCAATTGCTCAAGGCAGCGCTTCTGCCCGACGAAGAGGCGGCGCGCCTTTGCGCCGAACGCTGGCTGGACGAGAACGACATCGACCATGTCTCCTTCCGGGAACACCGGTTGCTTGCCGCGATCTCCGACAGGTTCGGACGCAAGCTTGCCGGCCACGCCGCCTATCCGCGCCTGGTCGGCCTGCAGAAGATGCTGTGGACCAAGTCGCGCATGGCCATGCGGGAGGCCGAGCCGGCGCTGAAGGCGATGGTCGATGCCGGTTGCACGGTGATGCTGATCAAAGGCGCCAGCCGCATCGCGCTCGACGCCGCCGCGCAGCGCGGGCGCGTGGCGCATGACATCGATATCCTGGTACGGCCCGACGATATGCAGCCGGCTTTCGACGTGCTGCGCGACCGCGGCTGGCAGATCGCCACCGGCGTTTCCCCGCAATATCTGCGCACAAGGCTGGCGTCGCTGCGCTCGATGAATTTCTTCAAGGGCAATTACGGCGACATCGACCTGCACCAGCTCGCCTATGATGGCTCGCAGCAGAATGCCGAGGACGACCTGGCGATCTGGCACCGCGCGATTGCCGCCAAATTCAGCGACGTCGGCGTGGTCGTGCCCTCGCCCGCCGACCGCATCGCTTTGGCCATCGCGCATGGCGGCCTCGACGCGCATACGCATAGCGACTGGCTGGTCGACTGCGCCGTGGCCATCGAAGGCGGCGATGTCGACTGGGGCATATTCCTCGATGTCATCGCCAGGCGCGGCCTCGCCGTGGCCGCGGCCGTGGCGCTTTCCTACCTTGCGCTGGAGATCGGCATCGCGGTGCCGGAGGCCATCCTGACCAAGGTGGTGGATATGGCCGACCGGCGCGGCGCCGCGCGCCTGTCGTCGGTCCTGCAGGCCAAGCCGCGCACTGATTTCGGCCCGCTGACCTGGCTGTCGCGGGGATTTGCGAAGCAGTTGCGCCTGCGGCGCAAGAAAGGCCGGCTGAAGCAGACCGAGCCGGACATCGTGTGGCGCGGGAAGTCCATGACGGCGAAGGCAACCGGCGCGCCGGCTCCGTTCGTGCTTTCCCAGGCGCTGGATGAGCCGCAGGGCGAAATCAGCGAGATGATGCTCGATCTCGTCGTGCGCATCGTCGTCCCGCCTGTCAGGCGACGCATCGAAATGGAGATCAATGCGGGCGACCGGCACGTGGCGCGGCTGCGCTCGATGATGATCGGTCGTTCCGGTGGGGAGCGGATGTTGCGCTTTCGCGGCAAACTGATGCTTGACCGGACGGGACAGGCCCTGGTGCTGGAGGCACGGCCGTCACGGCAGTTTCGCGTCTGGGACAACGAGCAGGCCGTCGCCACCTATGGCGCGCTGCCATTCCAGCTCGTTTCAGCAAAATTTTCTCCGACCGGATAAGCCCTGGCGGGCCGCTGGCGTTGATTACGGCGTCGGCGGCTCGGCGAGGGCAGCCTGGCAGTTGCTCAGGAGTCTGGAGTGATCAGTTCCAAGGAGGGGAAATAGGTCCGATATCGGCCGACATCGCGGGTCAGAAGCGGGAGGCGGCCGACCGCAGCATGAGCACCGATGAAGAAGTCAGGCAACAGGCTGGTTTTGTGTCCTCCTGACCGGCGGTACTGTGTGAATGCCTTTCCGGCAAGGAAAAGAGCCGCTCTTGGCATGGCAGTCATCTCAAGACCGGCCACATCAAGAAACGCCTCAAGATCCTCGATGCGGGCGTAGCGAACGGCAAGCTCGGCATAGATCACGTCGTTGATCAACAATGGTCCATTGAGACTTGCCGCCTCAAGCTGCGCAACAGACCAATCCGCCCAGTTTGGATCGTCCGAAACGAGGTCGAGCAGAACATTGGTATCGACGAGCGTCACGTTTCGCCGCGCGTCAGAGCCATGATCGCGTCGGTCGTGAGTCCCCCACCAGCATGGCCGCGCAGCTTGGCAAAGCGGCTCACCGGCCGTTTTTTGTCGACACGAGCCAGCACGATGCTTCCATCGGCGGCGCGCCTGAAATCGACCCTGCTTCCGGGAACGATCCCCAGCAGGTCGCGGACCGGTTTGGGGATGGTCACTTGCCCCTTTGCTGTAACGGTGGTGGCCATCTTCGCCCCCTCGGTAATACCAGATACAAGTAAGGTATTACTTTCTGGATCGAATTTCAACGGCTCGCAATTGCAATTCAAACTCCGTAACGCTCGGTACGGATGATTTCCGCCGGAACGCCGGCGCCGATCAGGGCATTGGCGGCGGCCGACACGAACGCGTTCGAGCCGCAGACATAGGCGAGCTTCGGCGCCTTCGGCAGGCGCTCGATAGCCTGCGCCATCATGCGGGCGTCGACGCGCCGGGAATAATCGGACGGCCGCCTCGCCGGTTCGCGGGTCAGCGTCAGCACCAGATCGAACCCGTCGCGGCGATCGTCGAGGCCGATCAGCTCGTCACGGAAAATCACCTCGTCCCAGACCCGCGCCGAGAACACCAGCGCAACGGGCACCGCATTGTTGCGCAGCGTGCGATGGCGCACCATCGCCATCAGCGGCACGACGCCCGAGCCGCCGCCGACCAGGAGGATCGGCCCGCCGTCGCTCTCTTGCCAGATGAAATGGCCGCCGAGCGGCCCGCGCAACTCGATCTCGTCGCCGACGGCGGCCACGTCATGGAAAAAGGGCGAGACCTCGCCGTCGTCTAGCCGCTCGATCGCCAGCTCGATAGCAGCACCTGCTTCCGGCGCCGATGCGATGGAATAGGAGCGGCGCGCCTGATAGCCATCCGGCGCCGTCAGCCTGATGTCGACGTGCTGCCCGGCCAGATGGGCGACGGGCCGCGACGGTCGGAACCAGAAGCTGGTGACGCGCGGCGTGCGCTTTTCGATGCGGGCGATCGTGGCTGCCTGCCAGGGCGATTGCGGCGATGGCTCGACGCTCATCGATTGCTGCTCACGGATCGCTCGAATAGCGCTGCTCGCGCCAGGGGTCACCATACATGTGATAGCCGCGCAGCTCCCAGAAGCCCGGTTCGTCGCGCTCGGTGAACTGCAGCCCGTTCACCCATTTGGCCGATTTCCAGAAATAGAGATGCGGCACCAAAAGCCGCGCCGGCCCACCATGGTCCGATGTGATCGGCTTGCCCTCATAGAGCAGCGCCACCATCGCCTTGCCGGTGACGAGGTCCTTGGTCGGCACATTGGTGGAATAGCCGTCGAAAGACAGCGCCAGCGTGTAGGCAGTCGGCGGCTCGACGCCGGCATCGGCGAGGATGTCGTCGACCATTACGCCTTGCCAGGGCGTGTTGAACTTGGTCCAGGCCGTGACGCAATGGATGTCGCGCGTCATCTTGCTCTGCGGCAGGGCGTTGAACTCTGCCCAGTTCCATTTCTTGATCGGCCGCGGCCCCTGCTTGAGGGTGAAGGACCAGTCCTCGGTGCGCACCCGCGGCGTCGGCCCGGCCGACAGAACCGGGAAACCCTGCTCCAGATACTGGCCGGGCGGAATGCGCGCGTCGGTGTCGGAAGGAGGACGCCGTCCGGAAAAGAAACCACGGGTCACCATCGAGACATCTCCTGCGCCGGCGGAAACGATCGGCGCAGTGTTCTCGAAGATGTCGCCGCGGGCAACAGGAATCGTGGCGACCCGCCAGTATCCGGCGGGTCGCCACGCGCGCTCAGCCGGCGGCGAAGGGCACGGCGACGAATATCTGCGCATCGCCGCGATCGACCAGCAAGAGCACCGACTTCTTGCCGGACTTGCCTGCCTCGGCGATCGCCTGGTTGGCCTGCCGTGCATTCTTCACCGGCGTCTGGTCGACGGCGACGATAAGATCGCCGGGCTGGAGGCCGGCGGCCGAGGCCGCCTTGTCCGGATTGACGCGCGCGACCACCGCGCCGTGCTGGTTGTTGGCAAGATTGAGCTGGTCGCGGATATCGGGCGTGAGGTCGGTCAGGCCGAGGCCGAGCGAAGGAACGCGAAGTCCTTGTTCGGCCGATGGGCTGCGGCCTTCATTGCCGTTCGAGGCGGTCTTCTGATCATCGGCGTTGCGGCCGACATCGGCGGAGATCTGCATCGCCTTGCCCTTGCGCCAGACATCGACGGTTTCCTTGGCGCCCGGCGACACGTCGGCCACGGCGCGCGACAGGTCCTTCGGATCCTTGATCTCCTGGCCGCCGAAGCCGGTGATGACGTCGCCGGTTTCAATACCAGCCTTGGCCGCCGGCGACCCGTCGGTGACCTGGGAAACCAGCGCGCCGGCCGGATGATCGAGGCCGATGGCGCTGGCGACATCCGGGGTGACCGGCTGGATCTGCACGCCGAGATAGCCGTATTCGATGTCGCCGCCCTTCATCAGCTTGGCGACGACCTTCTCAGCCTGGTCCGATGGGATGGCGAAGCCGACGCCGACACTGCCGCCATTGGGCGAATAGATGGCGGTGTTGATGCCGATGACATTGCCGTTGACGTCGACAAGCGGACCGCCGGAATTGCCGTGGTTGATCGGCGCGTCGATCTGGATGAAGTCGTCGAACGGCCCGCTATGCAGGTCGCGGCCGCGCGCCGAAACGATGCCGGCGGTGACCGTGGTGCCGATGCCGAACGGATTGCCGATCGCCAGCACCTGGTCGCCGGTCATCAGTCTGTCGGAATCGCCCCATTTGACGGTCGGCAGCGGCTTGTCGGCCTTGATCTTGAGCACCGCCAGATCGTTCTTGGCGTCGTGGCCGACGAGCTTGGCGGGAAGCTCGGTACCGTCGTCGAGCGTCACCTTGATCGAGCTTGCGCCGTCGACGACGTGGTTGTTGGTGACGATGGTGCCGTCAGCGCCGACGATGAAGCCGGAGCCCAGGGCCTCCTGCCGCTGCGGCTGCTGCTGCGGCGGCGTCTTCGGCATCGGCATGCCCTGGTCGCCGAAGAATTGCTGGAAGAACTGGTCGAAAGGCACATTGCCGCCCATCGGCGAACCATCTTCGGCCTGCGCCTTCATCACCGAAGTGATGGTGACGACGGCCGGCTTGGTAACGGCGATGACCGGCGCAAAAGAGCCGTTCGGGGCCGTGATGCCGGGGACGGGGGTCTGCGTCGTCGCGGCCACGGTGCTGAGGCCGGCATTGCTTTGGGCGAAGGAAACGACGACGGGCGAAATGATCAGCGCGGCGCCCAGCAGGGCGGCGACGCGATGTCTGCGAAGAATGCTTGAGGGTGACATGGTCGTTCTGTCCGGGCGAGAGTTGATCCAGCGTCGCGGGCGCTCCCACGGGATCGTCCGTCGACGTGCCGATGGCCGGATTTGCCTGTCTCGCCGTGCATGGCAGCCGGCCGTCTCGACAGACAAGCATCTAGGTCGTGGAATGGCCCGAATTAGGGTTTTTGGGCGACCTTACGAAGATTTAATTCAGAGGGCGCTTACGAAACGCTCCCGCCGACGCAGGTAGGACGAAGCCATTTCGCGCATGCGGGCGGCATCGAAGCTCGGGCCATGACCGCCATGGCCGATGCGGATCGGCAGGTCGAGCAGGCGCTGCATGGTGCGGCAATAGGCCGTACGATCCGAATCCGGCAGATCGTCGATCAGCATGCCGTCATAGATGGCATCACCGGCGAAGAAGAGGCCGTCGGCTTCGTCGAAAAGCGCGATCGAGTCCGGCGAATGTCCAGGCAGATGCAACACGCGGAATTTTCTGTCGCCGAGATCGACGATATCGCCCTCGTCGAGCGCGCGGGTCAGCGGCGCGGAGGGAATGCGGTAGTCGGCCGCCTTCCAGTCCGGCGCCGGCAGCTTCGAGACGGCGCCGTCGAGATTGTGGAACATGTAGGCGTAGGTGACGGCATCATCCATGTCGTCGAACCGCGCCGCGCTCATCTTCGGCCCCATGCGCAGCGGGAATTCGTGCAGCGAGCCGACATGGTCGAGATGGATGTGCGTGGCGACGACGATGAGCGGCTTGCCGGACGGCGTGTCGATCTCGGGTGCCAGCGGACGGATGCCCATGCCGGTGTCGACCAGCAGGTCGGCGTCGCGACCTTTCAAGTGCCACATGTTGGCACGCACGAAATCATGCACGAAGGGCTCGGTCAGCATCGTCGTGCCGGCATCGACTTTCGCCTTGCCGAACCAGTCGCCAACCTCAAGCTCGGGCATCGGGCCACCGCCCATCAGACGAACGGCTTCCCGACCTTGTATTTTTCCGGCACCAGCCGCTTCAGATAGGCCATGCCGGCTTCCGAAAGCTGGTTGGCGTCCGGCTTCATGAAATCGTCGGGCATATGCCGTGTCTTGCCGGCCACCGCCTTCAGCGGCACCTTCTTCAGCACGGTCTTCGACCCGTCATACTGGATCGCGACCGAGCCGCCGCCTTCACCGGCGACGGCAACCGCGAAGGCGCCGGCATCGAAGGCTTCCCTGGCGTCGACGGCGCTGATCGCGCCGACATAGCCGCGTGGCATGTAGCCCAGCGCGTCGACCCGCGCGCGCTTGCCCGGCAGGCCTTCGGCCAAAGCCCGCTCCAGCGCTGCCGGCAGGTCGCTGCCGGACAGCTTGACATTGCCGTGCTGGTCGCGCTCGAGCTTTTCCGGCGGCACCAGGCTCTCGACCAGCGCCTTGCCGTCGGCGGTGCTGACGCCCTCGGAGACGGCGACGATGCAGCGTTTGTGGCGGTCCAGCTTCTCGCGCACGTCATCGATGAAGCGCTTCGCCGAGAAGGCGCGCTCCGGTACATAGACCAGATGCGGGCCGCTGTCGGGGTCGAGCTGCCAGGCGGCCGCGGCGGCGGTGAGGAAGCCGGCATGCCGGCCCATGACGATGCCGACATAGATGCCGGGCAGCGCGCGGAAATCGAGATCGACCGAGAGGAAGGCGCCGGCGACGAATTCGGCGGCCGAGATGAAGCCCGGCGTATGGTCGTTCTCCTCGAGGTCGTTGTCGATGGTCTTCGGCGCATGCACGAAGGCGATCGAGCCTCCGGCTGCATCGGTCAGGATCTGCTGGGTGCCCGACGTGTCGTTGCCGCCGATATAGATGAAGGCGTCGGCGCCGGCCTTTTTCAAGCCGTTGAGGATGACCTCGCAATAGGCGGCGTCCGGCTTGTCGCGGGTCGAGCCAAGCGCTGCGCTCGGCGTGCCGGCGATCAGCCGCAGCCGGTCCTCCGGGATGCCTGACAAGTCGACATAATTGCCGTCGCGGATGCCGCGCACGCCGTGGATCGAACCCAGCACCTTGGCGCCGGGATGACGCTTGCGGATTTCCAGTGTGGCGCCGACGACCGTCTGGTTGATGACGGCGGTCGGGCCGCCGCCCTGCGCGATGACGAAGGTTCCAGCCATGCTTTTTCTCTCCCTAGAGCATGATGCCGAAAAGTGAGAAGCGGTTTTCGGGCGACATCATGCTCTATCTCTTTGATGTAGAGGCGGATTCAGATTTCAGGTCCATTGGACCTGAAATCATCCGGCTCCAGGCGAAGGTTTTCATGGCACCTTCGCCTGTCTTGCGGCATCGCGCAACGGAAGAAACTCATGCCTGCCGCGCAAAAATGCTCAGCGGTTTTTGGGCGGCACGCGCCAGAAGAGACGACCGACGGCGTGCGTCAGACCACGACGACCGGGTTCTTCTTGGAGACGCGGCTGTAGAGGTCGATGATGTCCTGGTTGATCAGGCGCACGCAGCCCGACGACATCGCCTGGCCGATGCTCCACCATTCGGGCGAACCGTGGATGCGGTAGCCGGTGTCCTTGCCGTTCTGGTAGATGTACAGCGCCCGGGCCCCAAGCGGATTGGTGAGGCCGCCGGGCTGCCCGCCCTGCCATTTCACCAGTTCGGGCTTGCGCTGGATCATTTCCGGCGGCGGCGTCCACACCGGCCATTCGCGGCCGTACTGGATGTTGGCGCGGCCCGACCAGCGGAAGCCATCCTTGCCGATGCCGACGCCGTAGCGGATGGCGTCGCCGCCGGGCTGGACCAGATAGAGCATGCGCTCCTGCAAATGGACGACGATGGTGCCGGGCGCCTCGCCGGTCTTGTCAACGACGATCTGACGGCGAAACTGCGGCTTGACCTTCTGCCACGGCACCTCCGGCACCTGGAAGCCGCCATCGGTGAGCGAGGCGTACATGACATCAGGGCCGGTGATGTTCTTGTCGACGCTGATCGCCGGGCGCATGGGCGGCACGGAACCGGTGACGGTGTTGTCGAGCTGCATTTGCGGCAGGTCGAGCGTGTCGGTGGTGCTGCAGCCGGCCAGGCCGAGCAACGCCATGGCGCCGGCGCCCGAAAGCACGGCGCGGCGGGAGAACTGAATTTCGGTATCGATTGCGGCGCCGTTGGAAGGCGGCGTCAGACGTTGCGGCAACTCGCGCATGCACCAAACCCTACGCTGCCGGCGGGAAGCACGGTCCGGCCGGATCGCAGGCATTTTCGCCACGCATGGTTGAAAAAGGGTGAAAGAGCGGAAGCCGGGCTTAACCCTAACGGATCGTTGCGGCGGCCAGTGGGCCTGCGGCACGGCCCCCGAAGATTTTTCCAACAGGCCCTTTACATTACCGCCGGCCCCAGGATTTATCCTTTTCTTTGCGCTCAAGGAGCAGGGAAATGTCCTTCGAAAACTGGGCCGCCTTCGCCGCCGCCTCTTCCATCCTTCTCGTCATTCCAGGCCCGACGATCCTGCTGGTCGTCTCCTACGCGCTTGGGCAAGGCTGGCGCACCGCGCTGCCGATGGCGGTGGGCGTGGCGCTGGGCGACTTCACCGCCATGACGCTGTCGATGCTCGGCATCGGCGCGCTGCTCGCGGCTTCGGCCACGGTGTTCACCATGCTTAAGGTGATCGGCGCCGGCTATCTCATCTATCTCGGCATAAAGCTGTTCCGGGCCGGCGGCGCGCTGAAGGCGGAGCCGCGCACCGACGCCGTGTCGGCGGCAAAGATGATGGCGCATGCCTGGCTGGTGACGGCGCTCAACCCGAAGAGCATCACCTTTTTTGTCGCCTTCCTGCCGCAGTTCCTCGACCGGCACGCCGACTTCTGGTCGCAGATGCTGATCTTCGAGACGACGTTCCTGACCTTGGCCTTCGCCAACGCGTTCGGCTACGCGCTGATCGCATCGAGGGCCCGCGCGATCGTGCGCAACCCAAAGGCGATCCGCATCTTCAACCGCACCGGCGGCACGCTGCTGGTCGGCGCCGGCATCGCTACGGTGGCGATGCGGTCGGCCAACTGACGCTATGAAGGACGCATTCGGCCTCACCTATTCGGGCGCGACCGAAGCCGGGTTTTCGTCCTACGCCCGGGCCGTGCATGAACTGCAATGCTTCATCGGCGATCCGGTCGGCTCGATCGACCGCGCCATCGCCGACGATCCCGGCTTCGTGATGGCGCATGTGTTCAAAGGCTATCTGTTCGGCCTAGCCACGGAGAGGGAGGCGATGGCCGTCGTGCGATCCTGTCATGTGGCGGCGCAGCCGCTGGCCGGCACCACGCGCGAACAGGCGCATGTCGCGGCGCTCGGCCATCTCGCCGAAGGGCGTTGGCATGAGGCCGCGCGCATCCTCGAGGATATCGCGATCGACAGTCCGCACGATGCGCTGGCTTTGCAGGTGGGGCATCAGATCGATTTCTTCACCGGCAACGCCCGCATGCTGCGCGACCGCATCGGTCGGGCGCTGCCGGCCTGGCAAAAGGATATGCCGGGCTACCACGCCATTCTCGGCATGCAGGCCTTTGGGCTGGAGGAAATGGGCGACTATGGGCGCGCCGAATCGCTTGGACGGCAGGCCGTCGAGATCGAGCCGCGCGACGGCTGGGCGCAACACGCGGTAGCCCACGTCATGGAAATGCAAAGCCGGCAACAAGACGGCATCGCCTGGATGCGGGCCAATCCCAACGCGTGGTCGAAGGACAGCTTCCTCAAAATCCACAATTGGTGGCATCTGGCGCTGTTCCATTACGATCTCGGCGAAACCGACGAGGTGCTCAAGCTCTATGACGGGCCGATCTATGGCGACCGCTCGACCTTGGCGCTCAACATGGTCGATGCCTCGGCGATCCTGTGGCGCCTCAGCCTCGGCGACGTCGATGTCGGCGACCGCTGGGCGACGCTTGCCGCCAACTGGATCCCGAAAGCCGCCGCCGGCAATTACGCCTTCAACGACGCGCATGCGATGATGGCCTTTGTCGGCGCGGGGCTGGAGGCGCCAGCCAGGACGCTGCTCGAGGCGCAGCGCGAAGCGATGCGCGGCAGCGACGACAATGCCGCCTTCACGCGCGATGTCGGCCATCCGCTGACGCTTGCGATCAAGGCCTTCGGCGAGGGCAAGCACGACGAGGCGGCACGGCTGATCCGGCCGATCCGCTCGATCGCGCATCGTTTCGGCGGCAGCCACGCGCAACGCGACGTGATCGACCTGACGCTGATCGAGGCCGCTCTGCGCGCCGGCGATACCGCGCTCGCGCGGGCATTGACCGCCGAACGGCAACTGGCCCGGCCGGACAGCCCGCTGTCGGCGCTGTTCTCGAGGCGCGCCGCCGATTTGTCAGAGAATTGACCCGGGACGGATCTTGCCCTAAAAACTGGCCAAGCCAGATTTTTTCGAGATCCGAAAAAATTAACGGCATTGGGAGGAAATCATGTATCTCGGCCTCGACCTGGGCACTTCGGGCGTCAAGGCGCTGCTGATCGACGACGGCCAGAAGGTCATCGGCTCCGGCCATGGATCGCTCGACGTCTCGCGGCCGCATCCGGGCTGGTCGGAGCAGGATCCGGCGCATTGGATCGAGGCCTGCGAGACGGCCATTGCCGAACTCAAGGCTTCTCATCCGAAAGAGCTGGCCGCGGTCAAGGGCATCGGCCTTTCCGGCCAGATGCATGGCGCTACCCTGCTCGATGCATCGGACAAGGTGCTGCGCCCCTGCATCCTGTGGAACGACACGCGCAGCCATGTCGAGGCGGCCGCGCTCGATGCCGATCCGCGTTTCCGCCAGCTCACCGGCAACATCGTTTTCCCGGGCTTCACCGCGCCGAAGCTTGCCTGGGTGAAGGAACACGAAGCCAGGATCTTTGCCGCTGTCGCCAAGGTGCTGCTGCCCAAGGACTACCTGCGGCTCTGGCTGACTGGCGAGCACATGTCCGAAATGTCGGATTCGGCCGGCACCTCGTGGCTCGATGTCGGCAAGCGCCGCTGGTCGCCCGAACTGCTTGCAGCGACGTCGCTCGACGAAAAGCACATGCCCTCGCTGGTCGAAGGCACTGAGAAGGCCGGCGGCTTGCGCGGCGAGCTCGCCTCGAAATGGGGCATCGCGGCGGGCATTCCAATTGCCGGCGGCGCCGGCGACAACGCGGCTTCGGCCTGCGGCATGGGCACTGTCGGCGCCGGCCACGCCTTCGTCTCGCTCGGGACGTCGGGCGTGCTCTTCGCCGCCAACGCCTCCTATCTGCCCAATCCGGAAAGCGCGGTGCACACGTTCTGCCATGCGCTGCCCAGCACATGGCACCAGATGGGCGTGATCCTGTCGGCCACCGATTCGCTCAACTGGCTATCGGAAATCACCGGAAAGAGTGCAGGCGACCTGACCGGCGAGCTCGGCGATACGCTGAAGGCGCCGACGGGCGTCACTTTCCTGCCTTATCTTTCGGGCGAGCGGACGCCGCACAATGATTCCGCCATCCGCGGCTCCTTCACCGGGCTGGCGCATGAATCGAGCCGGGCCGTGCTGACGCAGGCGGTGCTGGAAGGCGTCGCCTTCGCCTTCCGCGACAGTCTGGAAGCGCTGAAGACAGCCGGCACGACGCTGACACGGGTGACCGCGATCGGCGGCGGCTCGCGCTCGCGCTACTGGCTGAAGGCGATCGCCACCGCGCTGCAGGTTCCGGTCGACATTCCCGCCGACGGCGATTTTGGAGCCGCGTTCGGGGCGGCGCGGCTCGGCCTGATTGCCGCGACCGGCGCCGATCCGCTCGGCGTGTGCACCGCGACGGCGACAGACGCCACGATCGAGCCGGATGCGGGGCTTGGTGGGGCTTTCGCGGATGCCTATCAGAGGTATCGCGCGCTTTATCCGGCGGTAAGGTCGGTAACTGCGTGACTATGCGCGAGGCCCCCCTCTCTGCCCTGCCGGGCATCTCCCCCTCAAGGGGGGAGATTGGCAGCTTCAGCGCCGCCTCCTTTTGTTCGACGTTGGTGGTTGGCGAAGGCCTGCGTGACGATCAATCTCCCCCCTTGAGGGGGAGATGGCCGGCAGGCCAGAGAGGGGGGCCTCACGCCTACCTTAACGGCAAAGCCTCACTGCGCCGGCACCTTGTCCAAAAATCCGGTGACGCTCTTCAACCGGCCGTTCTCGATGACGCCGATATCGGTGCCTTCGATGACGGACTCGACACCCTCCGGCCCCAGGTTCCACGAGAAGCGGATTTGGTCGGCAAAACCGTCCGGCTCACCCTTCAGCGAGAAACGGAAGCCGGCAAAGCGCTGCTGCACGCCGTCGATAAGCGCCGCGACGCCGGCATGGCCGTCGCCCTGCATGACCGGGTCGCGGTAGCTGACATCCTCGGTGAAGGCCGCTTCGAGCAGCGCCTTGCGGCGCGTCGCATCGCTCTCGTTCCAGGCGGCGATGTAGTTGCGGGCGATCGTGGTGAGGTCGGTCATGGTCTTGGTCCTTCGTTGGATCGTTTCGACATGACGCTTTTCGCGCCCCGCAAGAGCGAAACCAATTACGCCTGAGGTAATCGGGCGAAGCCATCTTGGAGAGGAAGGAAACCATGAGCAGCGGATTTTTCGGCGACATCGAGACAATCAAATATGAGGGGCCGGATTCGACCAATCCGCTGGCCTATCGCTATTACAACCCTGATGAGGTGGTGGCCGGCAAGCGGCTGGAAGACCATCTGCGCTTCGCCGTCGCCTACTGGCATTCCTTCGCCTGGCCGGGCGGCGACCCGTTCGGCGGCCAGACCTTCGACCGGCCCTGGTTCGCCAAGCCGGGCGGCGTCGACACGATGGAACTGGCCAAGCTCAAGGCCGACGTCGCCTTCGAGATGTTCTCGCTGCTTGGCGCGCCCTATTTCTGCTTCCACGACGCCGACGTGCGCCCGGAGGGCAAGGATTTTTCGGAGAGCGCCGCGCGGCTCGACGAGATCACCGACTATTTCTCAACCAAGATGAAGCAGACCGGCGTCAAGCTGCTCTGGGGCACGGCAAACCTCTTCTCGCACCGCCGCTTCATGTCGGGCGCGGCCACCAATCCCGATCCGGATGTGTTCGCCTATGCGGCGGCGACGGTGAAGAGCTGCATCGACGTCACCAAGAAGCTCAAGGGCGAGAACTATGTGCTGTGGGGCGGGCGCGAGGGCTATGAGACCTTGCTCAACACCGACCTTGCGCGTGAGCAGGAGCAGGCCGGCCGTTTCCTCAACATGGTCGTCGATTACAAGCACAAGATCGGCTTCAAGGGCACGATCCTGATCGAGCCGAAGCCGCAGGAGCCGACCAAGCACCAGTACGACTACGACGTCGCCACGGTTTACGGCTTCCTCAAGCGCTTCGGGCTGGAGAAGGAAGTCAAGCTCAACATCGAGCAGGGCCACGCGATTCTCGCCGGCCATTCCTTCGAGCATGAGCTGGCCCTGGCCAATGCGCTTGGCGTCTTCGGCTCGATCGACATGAACCGCAACGACTACCAGTCGGGCTGGGACACCGACCAGTTCCCCAACAACGTGCCGGAAATGGCTTTGGCCTATTACCAGGTCCTGCAGGGCGGCGGCTTCAAGACCGGCGGCACCAATTTCGATGCCAAGCTCCGGCGCCAGTCGCTCGACCCGGACGATCTCCTGATCGGCCATATCGGCGGCATGGACGCCTGCGCTCGCGGTCTCAAGGCCGCCGCCAAGATGATCGAGGACAAGGCGCTGTCCGGCCCGCTCGCCGAACGCTACGCCGGCTGGAACACGGCCGAAGGCAAGGCGATGCTGTCCGGCAAGCGCACGCTTGAGGAGATCGCCGAACGCGTGGTGAAGAAGAAGATCGAGCCGCAGCCGCGCTCCGGCCGGCAGGAATTGCTCGAAAACATCGTCAACAGGTATGTCTAAACAACGGCAGGCCGCCTCGCGCCCGAGCAATCGGGACGCGGGGCAGGCCTGAAAATTGCATTCGCGAGGGCGGAATCACGCGACAAAACTTTGCCCCGCCCTGCCCCTCAATCGCCTCGCTCTTGCCTTCAAACAGCCGTCACGGAACTCGTATAAAAGAGGCTCCTGTGGCGGGTGAAGAAGAAGGAGGCGAACCGATATGCAGCACGAACGCGAAATCGACGCTCTGCTCTCGCCCGGCGAGACTGGTTCGATCATCGATCGGCTGATGGCGCTGCCCCATTCGAACGACGGCGCCCGCAAGACAAATGAATGGGACCGCGCGGTCGCCGCGCGGCTGGAGACGGCACTGGCCAGGAGCATGCGCTCACACATTGTCGGTGAAGGCCGCGACGCCGCCTGACTCTTCCATGGCCTGATTCTTCAGTGACCTGGTTCTTCCTTGGTTTGACGAAGGGAGACTGTTTCTCCATCCTGCATTGATGATACGCGCGGTGCTGCTCGATCTTCTGGGTGTCGTCTACAACGGCGACACCCCGGTTCCCGGCGCTGCCGCAGCTATCGAGCGTCTGCGAAACGCAGGCTTGCCACTGCGTTTCGTCAGCAACACGACGCGCTCGCCGCGTGACGTGATCATCGCTCAGCTGGCCGGGCTGGGCATCAAGGTAGAGGACGAGGAATTGCTAACGCCGGCGCGCGCCGCCGTCGAATGGCTGCGCAAGCATGACCGCCAGCCACATCTGCTCGTTCATCCCGATCTCGAGGTCGAGTTCTCCGGCCTTGAAGGCGGAAGCGGCCGCGCCGTCGTCGTCGGCGATGCCGGCGAGGCCTTCGACCATGCCAGCCTCAACCGCGCCTTCCGTGAACTGGTCGCCGGCGCTGATTTCCTGGCGCTTGCCGTCAACCGCACCTTCAAGGACGCCGATGGCCTGCTCAGCCTCGACACCGGCGCCTTCGTCGCGGCACTGGAATTCGCCAGCGGCCGCAGCCCTGTCGTGCTCGGCAAGCCGTCGCCGGATTTCTTCCTGTCGGCGCTTACCGGTTTGAACTGCCCGGCGGCCGATGCGGTGATGGTCGGCGATGATGCGGAGAGCGACGTCGCCGGTGCGCTGCGCGCCGGGCTCGGTGCGGCACTGCTCGTGCGGACCGGCAAGTACCGCCCGGGCGACGAAACGCGCTTCGATCCGGCGCCTACCGCTGTGGTCGACGATCTTGCGGCAGCGACCGACTGGATACTTAAAGCACGTCGCGCTGAAGCGGATTCAGGCGACGTGCTTTAAGCCTTTGTTTGATGCATGTCGTTGTCCCAAAACCGCTTCGCACTTTTGGGCGACATGCATTAGCCGCGCCGCAGCCTGACCGGCGCTTCGCCGAACGCTCTTGAAAATGCCCTGGAAAATGCCGCGGCGGACGAAAAGCCGGTACGCCCGGCAATATCCGCCATGGCGATACGCGTATCCACCACCAGGCGGCGGGCGGCGGCGAGGCGCAGCCTCTGATAATAGGCGCCAGGCGTTTCGCCGATCGACTTGCGGAAAATGCTTTCCAGCGTCCGCGCCGTCACGCCGGCGCGTTTCGCCACGGCGTCGATGGTGAGCGGCTGGTCGACATGCGCTTCCATCAGCCGGATCGCCTGGGCGAGCCTTGGATCGTAGCCGTCGAGCCGGCCGAGCGAGACCAGCGGCTGCGCGTCGGTCGCGGCGCGCGCCTGGTCGTAGATGAAGACGCTCGCTACATCGAGCGCAGCGGCCATGCCGAGCCGGGTGCGGACCAGATGCAGCATCAGGTCGAAGGTCGGCGAGGCGCCGCCGGAGGTGAAGACCGGCCCGTCGATGACATAGCGGTCCGGCCGCACGTCGACGCCCGGGAAGGCGGCGGAAAAATCCTCCATGTCCTCCCAATGCGTGGTGGCGCTGCGGCCTTCGAGCAGGCCGGCGCGCGCCACCAGCCAGGTGCCCGCCTCGACGCCGCCGCAGGCGCGGGCCGCGCGCGCCGCCCTGCGCAGGCCCGCAAGCAGCGCCGACGTGGCGTAGTTCTGCGTACCGAAGCCGGCGACGACCACCAGCATGTCGGTCGGCTCGGCGGCATCGAAGCGGCCGCTGACCGCCACCGGCAGGCCGCACGTGGTCACCGGCGCCTCGCCGGTGACCGAGACCAGCTTGAAATCGAACAGCGTCTCGCCCGAAATGCGGTTGGCGGCGCGCAACGGGTCGACAGCGGAAGCGACGCACATGATCGACGAGCCCGAGAACACCAGGAACGTCACCTTGAGTGTTTCGCGTTCGGATCGAAAGATGGTCGGTTTTTCGCTTTTGATCATGAGGCCTTCGTAAAACGCAAAACAGTTTCCGGCAAGTCGGGCATTCTTGATGAATTCCTGTGCATGCCGTGCCGTTGTCGGCTCCCGCTTCTGGGTGGCATGCTTGGCCGATCGAATCTGGGAGGATCAAGATGCCGCTTGCGATGAACCGCGAGGTCTTCATTACCTGTGCCGTGACCGGCTCCGGCGGCACGCAGGACCGCAGCCCGCATGTGCCGCGCTCGCCCAAGCAGATCGCCGATTCGGCGATCGACGCGGCCAAGGCTGGCGCCGCGATCGTCCACTGCCACGTGCGCGACCCGGAGACCGGCAAGCCCAGGCGCGACGTGCATCTCTACCGCGAGGTGACCGAGCGCATCCGCGAGGCGAATGTCGACGTGGTGCTGAACCTCACCGCCGGCATGGGCGGCGACATGGTGTTCGGCTCGACGGAAGCGCCGCTGCCGCTGAACGAAAAAGGCACCGACATGGGCGGCGCCACCAACCGCATCGAGCATGTGCGCCAGTGCCTGCCGGAGATCTGCACGCTGGATTGCGGCACGATGAATTTCAACGAGGCCGACTATGTGATGACCAACACGCCCGGCATGCTGCGCGCCATGGGCGGCATGATGACGGCGCTGGGCGTCAAGCCGGAGATCGAGGCCTTCGACACTGGACATCTGTGGTTCGCCAAGCAGCTGGTCGAGGAAAAGGTACTCAACCCGGATGCGCTGGTGCAGCTTTGCATGGGTGTGCCGTGGGGCGCGCCGGACGACCTCAACACCTTCATGGCGATGGTCAACAACGTGCCCTCGACCTGGAACTGGTCGGCCTTCTCGATCGGCCGCAACCAGATGGCCTATGCGGCGGCGGCCGTGCTTGCCGGCGGCAATGTCCGCGTCGGGCTGGAAGACAATCTGTGGCTCGACAAGGGCGTGCTGGCGACCAACGCGCAGCTGGTCGAACGCGCGGCCAGCATCGTCACCAATCTCGGCGCCCGCATCCTCGGGCCGGAGGAAGTGCGCAAGAAGCTCAACCTCACCAAACGGGCGCCCCTAGCTGTCGCGGCTTGAGCGGGAGCTGAGAATGGCTACCGTCAAATTCACCGCGATGAAGGACGGCGACAAGGAAGACTACGAATTCCTGACCGCCCATGAGATCGACTACGCCGCCAAGACCGGCGATCGGCTGCTCGATGCGCTCGTGCAGCTGGACGAGGGTCTTTCCGGCTACAAGATCACCCGTCTCGGCCATTCGCTGCAGGCGGCGACGCGCGCCTGGCAGGACGGCGCCGACACCGACTGGATCGTCTCAGCGCTGCTGCATGACATCGGCGACATCTACGCGCCCTACAATCACGACGAATATGCGGCTGCGATCCTGAAACCCTTCGTGCGCGAGCAATGCACCTGGGTGGTGGAAAAGCACGGCGACTTCCAGCGCCTCTATTACGCGCACCACCTGGGCGGCAACCGGCACGCGCGCGAGCGCTTCGCCGGCCATCCTTATTTCGACGACTGCGACCGGTTCTGCGAGCGCTGGGACCAGTCGAGCTTCGATCCCGACTACGAGACTCTGCCGGTCGAGTTCTTCCGGCCCTTCGTGCTCGAAGTCTTCGCCCGCAAGGCCTACGACCCGGCGGTGATCCGCGCCGGCGAGCGCGTGGCCCTCACCAACCTCGATACAGCCAAGATCAGAACCGGAGCCTGACAAGCATGAGCATCATCAACAAGGCGGCCGCCATCGGCGGCGGTGTCATCGGCGCCGGCTGGGTGGCGCGGCTGCTCTTGAACGGCATCGACGTATCGATCTTCGATCCCGATCCGGAAGCGTCGCGCAAAGTAGGCGAGGTGATGAAGGGCGCGCGCCGCGCCTATAAGCAGATGCTGCCCGGCGGCCTGCCCAAGGAAGGCAAGCTCACCTACGCCAAGACCATCGCCGAGGCGGTGGCCGATGCCGATTTCATCCAGGAAAGCGTGCCGGAGCGGCTCGACCTCAAGCACAGGGTGCTGGCCGAGATCGACGCGCATGCGCCGGCCAATGCCATTGTCGGCTCCTCGACCTCGGGCATCAAGCCGACCGACATGCAGGTGGCGATGAAGAAACATCCGGAGCGGCTGGTGGTCGGCCATCCGTTCAATCCGGTCTATCTGCTGCCGCTGGTCGAGATCGTCGGCGGCGAACAGACCTTCCCGGAGGCGATCGAGGTCGCCAAGGAGCTCTATGCCTCGATCGGCATGAAGCCGGTGGTGGTGCGCAAGGAGATCGAGGCCTTCGTCGGCGACCGCCTGCTCGAAGCCGCCTGGCGCGAGGCGCTGTGGCTGGTCAAGGACGGCATCTGCACTGTCGAGGAACTCGACGACATCATGCGCTATTCCTTCGGCCTGCGCTGGGCGCAGATGGGCATGTTCCAGGTCTATCGCGTCGCCGGCGGCGAGGCCGGCATGCGCCACTTCATGGCGCAGTTCGGGCCGTGCCTGAAATGGCCGTGGACCAAGCTGATGGACGTGCCGGAGTTCAACGACGAGCTGGTCGACCTGATCGCCACCCAGTCGGACGAGCAGGCGCACGGCCTGTCGATCCGCGAGCTGGAGAAGATCCGCGACGACAATCTGGTCGCGATCATGGAAGCGCTGTCGAAGCAGAACAAGGGCAAGGGCTGGGGCGCCGGCGCGCTGCACAAGGACTATACCAGGCAGCTCGCCAAGCTGGCGGCGAAGAAAGCCCCCGCCACGGCTCCCGCAAAGACCAAGGCGACCAAGCCGGCGAAGAAAGCCGCAAAGCCGGCAAAGGCTGAAAAACCCGCCAAGGCCGACAAGGCGAAGAAGAGCAAGAAGAAGGGTTGAGGCGATGGATTTCGGTCTTTCGGAAGAACAGAAGCTCATCGTCGAGACGACACGGGCCTTCGTCGAGAACGAGCTTTACCCGCATGAGCGCGAGGTGGAGCGCACCGGCGAACTGCGCCGCGAGCTGATCGACGAATTGAAGGCCAAGGCGATCGAAGCCGGGCTCTACGCCGCCAACATGCCGGCCGATGTCGGCGGCGCGGGCCTCGATACGGTAAGCTGGCTGCTCTATGAGAAGGAGCTCGGCCGCGCCAATTACGCGCTGCACTGGACCTGCGTGGCGCGCCCCTCCAACATCCTGCTCGCCGGCACGCCGGAGCAGCGCGAAAAATACCTCTTCCCCTGCATCCGCGGCGAGAAGTGGGACTGCCTGGCGATGACCGAGCCGG
Organism: Mesorhizobium humile; assembly: GCF_033977215.1. NCBI lineage: Bacteria > Pseudomonadati > Pseudomonadota > Alphaproteobacteria > Hyphomicrobiales > Phyllobacteriaceae > Mesorhizobium > Mesorhizobium humile. The sequence goes on along the minus strand of NZ_JAVIIV010000001.1, from coordinate 368,061 downwards.
GCGCCGGCTCCGACCTGCGCGGCATGAAGGCGACCGCGGTGCAGGACGGGTCCGACTGGGTGCTCAACGGCACCAAACACTTCATCTCCCATGCCGACATCGCCGACTTCGCCATCGTGTTCATGGCCTCGGGCGAGGAGGATTCGCCGCGCGGCAAGCGCAAGAAGATCACCGCCTTCTTCGTCGACAAGGGCAGCAAGGGTTTTTCGGTGCGCGACGGCTACCGCAATGTCTCGCATCGCGGCTACACCAACTCGATTCTGGAGTTCGACGACTGTCGGCTGCCGGCTTCACAGGTGCTCGGCGAAGTGCACAAGGGCTTCGACGTCGCTAATTCCTGGCTCGGCGCCACGCGGCTGCAGGTCGGCGCGACCTGCCTCGGCCGCGCCGAGCGCGCACTGTCGCACGCCATCGAATATGCCGCGCAGCGCCAGCAGTTCGGCCAGCAGATCGGCAAGTTCCAGGGCGTTTCGTTCAAGCTCGCCGACATGGCGACGGAACTGAAGGCCGCCGACCTGATGGTCTTCGAAGCCGGCTGGAAGTACGATCAGGGCACCGTCACCGACCAGGACATGGCGATGGCCAAGCTGAAGGCCACCGAGATGCTGGCCTTCGTCGCCGACGAAGCCATCCAGATCCATGGCGGCATGGGGCTGATGGACGACCTGCCGCTGGAGCGCATCTGGCGCGATGCGCGCGTCGAGCGAATCTGGGAAGGCACCTCGGAGATTCAGCGACATATTATTTCGCGGGCGCTGCTGCGTCCGTTCGGAGCCTAGGGCATGATGCGCCAAAGCCAGGATCCGGCTTTGGACAGGATCGTGCTCAAACGAAAAGATGGCCATGCATAAACTCGAACGTCTCCTGCGCCCGAAATCGATCGCCGTGTTCGGCGGGGCGCAGGCCGCCGCCGTCGTGGCGCAATCGATCAAGATGGGCTTTGCCGGCGAAATCTGGCCGGTGCATCCGACCAAGGACGAGGTCGCCGGACGCAAGGCGTACCGCTCCGTCGCCGATCTGCCCGGAGCGCCGGACGCCGCCTTTGTTGGCGTCAACCGGCATCTCACCATCGAGGTGATCAAGGCGCTGGCCGAACGCGGCGCCGGCGGCGCCGTCTGCTTTGCCGCGGGCTTCCTCGAGACCGAGGCCTATGACGAGGATGGCGAGCGGCTGCAGGCGGAGCTCGTCACTGCTGCCGGCGATATGCCGATCATCGGCCCGAACTGCTACGGCCTCATCAATTACGCCGACGGCGCGCTTTTGTGGCCCGACCAGCATGGCGGGATCAGGCTGCCGGAGGGCGGCAAGGGTGTGGCCATCATCACCCAGTCGTCCAACATCGCCATCAACATGACGATGCAAAAGCGCGGCCTGCCGATCGCCTTCCTGATGACGGCCGGCAACCAGGCGCAGACCGGCCTTTCGGAAATGGCGTTGGGCCTGATCGAGGACGAGCGCGTCACCTCGCTCGGCCTGCATATCGAGGCCTTCGACTCGGTAGCCGGCTTCGAGAGGCTGGCGGCGCGGGCACGCGAGCTGAAGAAGCCGATCATCGCCATGAAGGTCGGGCGGTCCGAACAGGCGCGACAGGCGACGGTGTCGCACACCGCCTCGCTCGCCGGCTCGGACGCCGCCTCCGGTGCGTTCCTGAAGCGGCTCGGCATCGCGCGTGTCGATTCCATTCCGGCCTTCATCGAGGCGCTGAAACTCCTGCACATCACCGGTCCGTTGCCCGGCTACAGGCTGTCGTCGATGAGTTGCTCGGGCGGCGAGGCCTCCGTGATGGCCGACAGCGCCGAAGGGCGCTGGGTGCATTTCCCGGCGCTCACCGATCAGCACCGCGCGCATGTCAAATCGACGCTCGGGCCGCTGGTCGCGGTCGCCAATCCGCTCGACTACCACACCTTCATCTGGAACAACGAGCCGGCGATGACGGCCACCTTCACCGCCATGGTGTCGGGCGGTTTCGACCTCAACATGCTGGTGCTCGACTTTCCGCGCCCGGATCGCTGCTCGGACGTCGACTGGTGGGCGACGCTGCGCGCCTTCGAGGCGGCGCTGAAGACCAACGAGGCGCAAGGCGCGATCGTCTCCTCGCTGCCGGAAAACCTGCCCGAGGAATACACCGCCGGGCTGATGGCGCGCGGCATGGTACCATTGTTCGGCATCTCGGAGGCGATGGATGCCGCCGGAGCTGCGGCCTTTATTGGCTGGGCCTGGGCTGAACCGCAGGCGCAGCCGGTCGACACCACGGCGGCGGGTGCGGCCGAAGCCAAGCGTGTCACGCCGGACGAGGCCGAGGCCAAGGAAAGGCTGATCAAGGCCGGCCTGCCGGTGCCGAAGGGCGAGCGCGCTTCCAACGCGGTCGAGGCGGTGATCTCGTCCATGGCGCTGGGTTTCCCGGTGGCGCTGAAGGCGCTCGGCGTGACGCACAAGTCGGAGGTCGGCGCGGTCAGGCTGAACCTCAAGGACGCCGAATCCGTCAGCACCGCGGCGCACGACCTTCTGCCGCTCGGCACCGGGCTCTATGCCGAGCGCATGGTGCGCGACGGCGTCGCCGAGCTGATCGTCGGCTTCACCCGCGACCCGATGTTTGGCGCCGTCATGACGCTTGGCACCGGCGGCGTGCTGGTCGAGCTCCTGCGTGACAGCGTCACCCTGATGCTGCCGGCGACGCGCGACGACATCGAGGCGGCATTGCGTGGGCTTAAGCTCTATCCCTTGCTCGAAGGCTATCGCGGCCGGCCGAAGGCCGACGTCAACGCCGCCATCGACGCCATCGCCGGCATTGCCGACTTCGTGCAGAAGAACGAAGGCGAGATCGAGGAACTAGACATCAACCCGCTGATCGTCTGCGCCGAAGGCAAGGGCGCCTGGATCGCGGACGCCCTGCTGGTGCTTGGAGAAAAGAAGAATGGCTGACGTCATCACCACCCGCCGCGAAGGCACGATCCTGGAGGTCACGCTCGACCGGCCGAAGGCCAACGCCATCGACCTCAAGACCTCGCGGCTGATGGGCGAGACGTTCAAGGCATTCCGCGATGATCCCGACCTGCGCGTCGCCATCGTCAAGACGGCCGGCGACAAGTTCTTCAGCGCCGGCTGGGACCTGAAGGCGGCCGCCGCCGGCGACGCCGTCGACGGCGACTATGGCGTCGGCGGTTTTGCCGGATTGCAGGAATTGCGCGACCTCAACAAGCCGGTGATCGCCTGCGTCAACGGCATGGCGGTGGGCGGCGGCTTCGAGCTCGCGCTGTCCTGCGACCTCATCTATGCCTCGGACCATTCCTCCTTCGCGCTGCCCGAGATCCGCGCCGGCACGCTGGCCGACGCAGCCACCATCAAGCTGCCGAAGCGCATTCCCTACCACATCGCCATGGACCTCCTGTTCACCGGCCGCTGGATGGATGTCGCCGAGGCGCATCGCTGGGGCCTGGTCAACGAAGTGCTGCCCAAGGACAAGCTCGAGGAGCGTGTCTGGGAGATCGCAAGATTGCTCGCCGGCGGCCCGCCGCTGGTTTTCGCGTCGATCAAGGAGACGGCGCGCGTGGCCGAGGCACTGACCTTCCAGGACGCCATGAACAAGGTGACGCGCCGGCAGTTGCCGACGGTCGATATCCTCTATGGGTCGGAAGACAACATGGAGGGGTTCCGAGCGTTCGCGGAGAAGCGCGACCCGGTGTGGAAGGGTCGATAACGTCGGAGATGACGGCGCCAGGCCCCCCTCTCTGCCCTGCCGGGCATCTCCCCCTCAAGGGGGGAGATTGGCAGCTTCTGACCCGGCGCATTTCCTGGGACGTAGGAGATTGGCGAAAGCCTTGGCGACATCTGATCTCCCCCCTTGAGGGGGAGATGTCCGGCAGGACAGAGAGGGGGGCCTGGGCGCCGTCATCTAGAGTTGGCCACCCTTCATGACCGACTACAAAACCCTGATCGACGCCGAGACCTGGGCCTTCATCGAGAAGACCAATTCCTATTATCCGCCTGATACGATCGACTACACGATCGCCCAGCAGCGTGCCATCTACGACCGGATGTGCCGGGAGTTCTTTGCCGGCTATCCGCAAGGCGTGAGCGCCGAGACAACGACCATCGCCGACGGCGTGCCGGTCCGCATCTACCGCAACGCGGCGCCGAACAAAGCCGCGATGGTGCTCTACATCCATGGCGGCGGCTTCATCCTTGGCGGGCTGGACAGCCATGACGATGTCTGCGCCGAGCTTTGCGCGCGCACCGGCTATGAGGTGGTCTCGGTCGACTACCGGCTGGCGCCGGAGCATCTGCATCCGGCCGCTTTCGACGACGCGATGGACGCCTTCGAATGGGCCGCCAGGACCTATGACTGCGCGATCGTGCTTTGCGGCGACAGCGCCGGCGGCAATCTCTGCGCCGCGGTCGCTCACGCCACGCGCGGCCATGTGAAGAAGCCGGCCGGCCAGGTGCTGATCTATCCCGGCCTCGGCGGCGACCATTCGCGCGGCTCAGGAGATCGCTCTCGCGACTCCTACGTCACGCATGCCGAGGCACCGATGCTGACGGTGCGCGAACTCGACTTCTACAAGCATGTCCGCACCGGCGGCGTTGACCGTACCGGCGACATCACGCTCTACCCGCTCGCCGACGCCGATTTCGCCTACCTGCCGCCGACGGTGCTGATCACCGCGCAGTGCGACCCACTGTCGTCCGACGGCGAGGCCTATCGCGACCGCATCGTCGCAGCCGGCGGACACGCCACCTGGTTCGAGGAGCCGGGCCTGGTGCATGGCTACCTCAGAGCCCGGCACATGGTCGGCCGGGCACGGACGAGCTTCACCCGCATCGTCGAGGCGGTATCGGCCCTCGGCCGGGGCGGCTGGATCTGGTAACGCCGCTAGAGCTTTTCACCGTTTCACGGAAACGGCGAACCGCTCTATCTCCTTTTGGCGCAATTTCGGACGGAAAACCGCTCACACTTTTCCTGAAATTGCTCTAGCGGCCGGGAACGCGTTCCGCTCCGCTATCCTGACGTGAACCTTTCCACGCCGGCCGGCGACTGATGGCCAGGCGCCGCAATGATGCGGCCCGGAAAGGGAAAGCCCCATGACCAGAAACCCAGAGACTCCACGGTCTCCGGGAACAACGGGAGCCCAGCGCGATCACCGCCTTCGGGACGGGGTCGACGCGCTGGGCTTTCGGCTGATTCCGTTGACCCTGCCCAGGAGCAGGCGTATCGTTACGCGGAGGAAAGCAGACAATTCGATCGGGGAAGAACGTGCCGCAACGCCGCGCCTTGCCCTGGTTGGCGCGGTAGGGCGGGACGTCCCTCCCAGCGGCTTCGGGGGGAGTTCAATGTCTTGCTCGTTCGTGCCCACGCGCGCATCCCGTTTGCGCCGCGCAATCAAGGCAACCAGCGGAATTCTTGCTTTGGCATTGAGCGCCGGCCTCTGGTTCGGCAGCGCCGCCCAGGCGCAGGAAACCCAGATCATCTATCCCGGCTCGATGGCGGTCACCGGCTTCCCGGGCACCGTTATCCCCGGTTTCGACCAAGGCCTGCCGCCCGGCGTCGACCCGGTTGATGAAACGTTTATCGACACATCGCGCGCGACGTTGCGCGTTTTCGACGTCTCGCATCTGGGCGGCCCGGCCTCGGGCCAGCTCGTCAACACGCCGCCGCCCTTCGAGGTGACGGCCGGCCAGATCGGCGAGGTGTTCGGCCTCACCTATGACGACGGCGTGCGCGATGGCGTGCCGTCGGGCATCCCCAACCTTTATGCCGCCGCGACCTCGTTGCATGGCGTCGAGATCGTCACGCCCGACGCCGACGATGACGGGCGTCCGGAGCGGCAGCGTCGCGGCACCGCGGGCGCTGCCTTCATGGACGGCCAGTTCGGCACCGAGAATGGCGGCGGACCAGGCACGATCTGGAAGATCGACGGCATCACCGGCGCCGTCTCGAAATTCGCCGACATCGACACCAACAGCGGGCCGGGCATCGGCAACCTCGCCTTCGACCCGATCCACCGCCAATTCTTCGCCTCGGACCTCGACACCGGCCTCATCCACCGCATCGACGCCAACGGCCATCTGATCGACACGTTCGACCATGGTGTCGCCGGCCGCCCGGCGCATGGGCTTGGTCCCGTCGCCGACGACGGCGCCGTCATGGACATCCAGGGCGCCGCCTTCGACACCGAAGATCCCGAGACCTGGGGCTATACGCAGGACGAGCGCCGCGTCTGGGCGGTCTCCTATCATGGCGGCCGGCTCTATTATTCGGTCGGCGAAAAGTCCGAGATCTGGTCGGTCGGCATCGCGCGCGACGGCACGTTCGCCGGCGATCCGCGCTGGGAACTGACGGTCAAGGCCGACAAGGACTATGCCGTCACCGACATCGCCTTCGACAACAAGGGCTTCATGTATCTGGCCCAGCGCGGCCCGGTCGAAAACCGTTACGATTACAGCCGCTTCGCCGATTCCGGCAAAGGCGAGCTGATCCGCTACTGGCGCGAGGACCCGGATGATCCGGCGACGGAATCGGCCTGGGTCGAGGTGCCGCAGGAATATGCGGTCGGCTTCCCGCAAGGCAACCGCCAGTCGGCCGGCGGGGTCGATCTGCAATATGGCTATGACGCCGAAGGCAATCTCGACACCTCCGTCTGTACCGACACCGTCGTCAACACCGGCGACAAGCTGCGCGACAACCCCGAGCTTGCCGAGCGGCTCGCCGCCGGCGGGCCGCTTGCCGTGCATGGCGTGCAGCTGACGCCGAGCGCGCTGGTCAAGCCGGCCAACGTGCCGCCCTTCGGCTCGTGGTTCGTCGATTTCGACGGCTATTTCGAAGACCCTGAGGTCGAAGGCCATGTCGGCGACGTCAGGGTCTGGCGCCCCTGCGAGGGCCGCGCCGGCTACTATGAGGAAATCCCGGGCGGCTATCTGCCTCCCTTCTACCCGCCGGACTTCCCACCGCCCGGCAACCTGCCACCCTGCGTGGATGTCGAGGACGTGCACTATTACTGCACGCCGCGCGGACTCCAGGCCGATCTCTATCTCCATGACCATGCCGGCTTTGGCGGCGATTCGATCAAGGCGCAGTCCGGGACGCCCGGCGTCGGGGTGACAACCCCCATGTCGCATGTTCCGGGCAGGCCCTACACGATCGATATCACCGGCCATTATCCTGGCGACACCGTCAATGTCGGGCTTTGCTTCTATCGCAAGTCCGACCAGGACAAGGGTGGCTACTACCCTTGCTGCAAGATGACGCTGCCGCTCAGAACGCCAGCCGTCAGCTGCGAACGTTGAGGGAGGGACAGATGGACAATCTCGCCCTTTCCCGCCTCGCCTCACGCAAAACCGTCATGGAGACGATCATGAAACCCCTGTCATACGCCAGGCGCGGCGCGCGCTGGCTGATGGCGGCCGGTATCGCGGTCGCCATGATGCCGGCCCTGCCGGCGCTTGCCGACGACACCGCGCCGGCCAAGCTTGTGGAAGTTGCCGGGCCGGAGCCCAGGCTCGACCTGGACAACCCGCGCATCGTCAACCCCGAACCCGGCCGCATCGTGCCCTTCTTCACCAAGACGGGCGGCCAGCGAAGCTGCGACTATGTTTCCTACACGCTGACTTTCGGTCTGCGCGGCAGCGAACAGGCTTTCGCCAATCCGGCTTTGGTCAACGCGTTGAAGAACGCCAAGATCGAGTTCAAGGACCAGCTACCGCATGGCCTGAAGATCGTCAGCGTGCATGTGACGGGCGACGGCACGGACGGCTCCGGCGGCGCGCTGCCGGCGGCCACGATCAGCAGCTCGGCCAATCCGGATGACACGGCGACGGTTTCCGACTTCCGGATCTCCGCCTCCGATCTCGACGGCTTGGGCGCGCCGAACGAACGCGTCATCACCTTCCAGATCCTGGCCAAGATCGACCAGGCGGCGTTTCCCGCGCCGGCCAATGTCGACAACCAGGGTCAGATCAAGGTGTCGATGCGAGGTGGCCCGGGGACCATCATCCCGTCGCAGGACCCGAGCAAGCCCGATGACGGCAACATCCTGACCGGCGCCAAGACGACGATCCATATCGACGTCACCAAGTGCAACCCGCCGCCTCCACCCCCCGGCAAGGAATGCTTCAAGGTCGAGCACGGCACGGTCGACTGCGTGCCCGGCGGGGGCGCCTTCATCTACCACATGCCGGTCGGTCCCGAGATCGGCGGCAAATGGGTGCAGGTGTCGACGACGACGCCCGGCATCACCATCGTGCCCGCCATGCAGAAAGTGCCGGTCGGCGGCGGCGTGCTGAACTGGAAGATCATCGGCGCTTCGCCCGGCGAGGCCATCCACCTCATCGTCACCGGCATAGAGGGTTACGCCGGACCGAAAGAAGGCTGGGGGCTCTGCTGCACGCAGGTGATAGACATCGTCATCCCGCGCGACCTGAGGTGCCCGCCGAAGGACAAGGAGCCGGACCTCAAGGTCGAGAAGCATGCCGACGTGCCGCGATGCACGATGGCCGGCGGCTGCGACTTCACCATCACTGTCACCAATGTCGGCGACGCGCCCTATAACGGCAAGATCGTGCTCGACGAGGTGACGCTGCCGGCAGGCTCCGTGCTGACCTCCGGGCCGAATGCGCCCTGGGTCTGCGTGCCCGGCACGACGCCGATGACCTGCACCTATCCGGTGACGACGCTCAACCCCGGCGCCTCCGTCAACCTCAAGCTCGGCTTCAAGCCGGCAGGCGGATGGCAGGGCAGCGTGCTGCGCAACTGCGCCGCCTATGACTACGACGCCAGCGGCAAGCCGCTGTTCGGCAGCCAGCTCAACGACCGCGGCTGCGCCTCGATCCCGATCTGCCGCCGTGGCGACCGCGATCCGCAGTGCAACCCGGTCGAAAAGAAGGTGGACCTGATCCTGAAGAAGCGCGCCCGCATCCCGGTCTGCACGGCCGACGGCGTCTGCTACTTTGTGATCGACATCATCAACAACGGCACCAACACCTATAACGGGCCGCTGACGGTGATCGACAACTACCCCGGCGGCGCACCCACCTCGTCGACCTTCGGGCCGAGCCCGCCATGGACCTGCGGACCGAATGGGCCTGGACAGTTCCGTTGCGACAATGCGGGCATCTCGCTGCCTCCGGGCGCCTCGACGCCGATCGTCGTCAAGGCGGTGATGCCGGCAAACTACCGGCCGGATACGGTGGAGAACTGCGCCGAGGTGAAGGCCATTCCCGGCGAGGTCGACCTCGCCAACAACAAGGCCTGCGCCACCGAGCGCATCCGCCATCCGAATGGCGGCCGGCCCGGCCTGCGCATCACCAAGGAATGCGGCGGCGATCGACTCATTGCCGCCGGGCGGGTCTCTTGCCGCATCACCGTCACCAATGCCGGCACCGCGGCCCCCACCGGACCGGTGCGGGTCAATGACGCCGCGACGCTGGTGTCGGGGGGTGCTCCGGTGCAAATCCAGACCGTGGCCCCCGACGGCGCGGAGTGGAGCTGCGGACCAGTGCCTGCCAACACGCTGTCGTGCCAGATTCCAGGCGCCGTGATGACGCCCGGAACCTCCAGGCACTTCGACGTGACGGTAAGCGGCAACGGCGCGTTCGAGAACTGCGCGCGCGGCTCCTACGGGCCGGCGCCGGGCGACGACATCGTCTACCCGATCGGCCAGGCTTGCGCGAAGGGCGGCGGCGCCTCGACCATCCGGGTCGAGAAGACCGGCGATGCCGAGTGCCAGCCCGGCCAACCATGCTCGTTCGAGATCACCATCACGAATGACGGGCCGAATCCCTTCTCCGGTCCGGTCCGCATCGGCGATGCGATCGGCGTGGAGGGCCTCGGCCGACTGGAAGGCGTTGAGATCAGCTCGATCGATCCGCCGTTCGGCTGCTCGCCGGAACCGACGACGCTGCCGGCATCCTGCATCGCCAACCTGACGCTGGGGGCCGGCGAGAGCCACACCCACCACGTCACCGTGATCCTTCCCGAGGACGGGCGCCTCGCCAATCTGCAGGGAACGGTCAACGGGCAGAACTGCGTCGGCGTGCTGCCCCCGAACACACCGGTGCAGGGCGGCGGCGAGGTGCTGTCGCGCGACCTAACCACCAACCAGGGCGATCGCGGCAAGGCCTATGCGTGCCACCCCTTCACCATCAGGCACGAGGTGAAGAACCAGTGCTCGTTTGGGCTGGTGCTGAACTCGGCCGGCCGCTGCGTCTGCCCGGAAGGTACTATCTTCCGCAACGGCCAATGTTCGGGTGTTGGGGGCACGGGTGGCGGCACCAAGCTCCTGCCTCTCCCGCCACCACCGCGCTGCGTCCTGCTGCAGGGCCAGATCCGGACCGAGGACGGACGCTGCGTCTGCCCGCGCGGCACGGAGCTGGAAAACGGCAAATGCGTGCGGGGCGAACAGCCGCAGGAGCCGCAGTGCACGCTGCGTCCCGGCCAGTACCGCGACCAGGACGGCAACTGCGTGTGCCGCCGTGGCGAGCTGGTGGACGGCATCTGCCAGGTCGTTCCGCCGAAATGCACGGTGCGCGGCGCGGTGCCGACTTCGGACGGCAATGGCTGCACTTGCCCGGACGGCACGCATCTCGACCGGGTAGCCAAGGCCTGCGTACCCGACAGGCAGCCGCCCGCCCAGTGCCGCATCCGCGGTCAGTCCCGCAATGCCGATGGCGATTGCGTCTGCCCGAGCCGCATGGAAGTCCGTGATGGCGCCTGCCGGCCGATCGTGTCGAGGCAATGCCCGATACGCGGCGAGGTGCGCGACGCCAACGGCAACTGCGCCTGCCCGGACGGCCTGGAGGTGCAGGGCAAAGCCTGCAGGCCGCCAAGGCCGAAGCAGGAGCAGTGCACCATTCGCGGTCAGGTCCACAACAAGCGGGGCGACTGCGTCTGCCCGCGCGGGACCGAAATCCGCGACGGCGCCTGCCGCAAGCCGCAGCAGGAATGCGCGCCGGGCTCGCGCGTTGTCGACGGCCAGTGCCAGCCGATACTGACCAGGCGGCGCTGCCCGGTCGGGACGACCGGACTATTCCCGGACTGCACGCCGATCCGCAGGCGGCCGGGCGTCGAGATCAACCCCGGCATCCTGCTCAACCCGAACGTGCTGCAGCAACTGGTGCCGCAGCGCCAGCCGCGGCGCGTGCTGCAGGATCCGGCGGGCGCCAACATCCAGAACTTCAAGCCGTAATCTTGTGGCTCAAGACCCAGACCCGCCGGAGCGATCCGGCGGGTTTTTCTTGCCCGCTGCTTTCCCTTTCCGGCATCCTCCTCTAGGAAGTCTTCAAATTGCGTCTGGAGGAAGGGTGAGACCGTCATGAGCAACAAAACCCTGATCGCGCCGTCAGTGCTGGCGTCGGACTTCTCCAAGCTCGGCGACGAGGTCGAGGCTGTCGCGGCGGCCGGCGCCGACTGGATCCATCTCGACGTGATGGATGGCCATTTCGTGCCCAACATCACCTTCGGCCCGCCGGTGATCAAGGCGATCCGCAACCGCACCAAGGCGTTCTTCGACTGCCATCTGATGATTGCGCCGGCCGATCCTTACCTGGCGGCCTTTGCGGAAGCCGGCTGCGACGGCATGACGGTGCACGCCGAGGCTGGGCCGCATCTGGACCGCTCGCTGCAGACCATCAAGAGCCTTGGCAAGAAGGCCGGCGTCTCGCTCAACCCGGCGACGCCGGAAACGACGATCGAATATGTGCTCGACCGGCTGGACCTCATCCTGATCATGACCGTCAATCCGGGCTTCGGCGGACAGGCCTTCATCCCGGCGATCGTCGACAAGGTGAAACGGGTCAAGGCGCTGATCGGCAGCCGGCCGATCCATATCGAGATCGACGGCGGCGTTTCAGCCGAAACGGCGCCGCTGGTGACCGCGGCCGGCGCCAATGTGCTGGTGGCGGGCGCCGCCGTCTTCAAGGGCGGCAGCGCCGAAGCCTATAGGGCAAATATCGAAGCAATTCGAACGGCCGCCGACAGAGCCGCCGGTTAAACGTATAATCGTCCGACCTCTAGCGGAAGTTGCACAATCGCGGGTCGATTGAACGACTGTTCAATATACGAAGCGGCGCAGGAATATCGGCTTTTCACCGAGAATCTACTTCATCCGATAAATAGACGGTCCGCCTCGTCTTAAAGTCGAATATCGTCATCTTCCGCTTTGAGGCGTCGTTGCCCGGCTGTATGATATATGTAGGGGAATTGCTTCGCCGCGGAGCCCTGGCAAACCAGGGGCAAAGCAACAGGAGCTCGATTGACAAACGGAAGTACCGAGCCGGGTGAGAGCAAGGGCGGCAAAAGCACGCTTGCCAGTTCGGTCTACCAGCAACTCCGCGACGACTTGCTGCGCGGGGCCTTGGAGTCCGAGACGAAACTGCGTGTCGAGTGGGTCGTTTCCCGCTATGGCGCCGGCGCCTCGCCGGTGCGAGAGGCGTTAAACCGCCTGGCCGCCGAGGGCCTGCTCGGCCGCCACGACCAACGCGGCTTCTTCCTGATGCCGGTCAGCGCCGTGGAGCTGGAGGAGTTGACGCGCACGCGCTGCTGGCTGGAGGAGCGGGCGCTGCGCGAATCCATTGCCCACCGCACCGCCGAATGGGAAGAGCAGCTGGTGCTTGCCCTGCACCGCCTTGCGCGCGCCGAGCGCCGCCTGCCGGACGACCCGGCAACCAACAATCCGGAATGGGAGAAGCTGCACCGCGCTTTTCATCATGCGCTGATCGCGGCGTGCCGGTCGCACTGGCTGATCGGCTTTTGCGATCAGCTTTCCGATCAGGCGTCGCGCTACCGCCTGATCTCGCAAACCGCGCCGGGGATGGGACGCGACGATCTCAGCGAGCACCGCATCATTGCCGAACGCACGCTGGATGGGGACGCCAACGGCGCGGTCGAGGCGCTTCTCAATCATTACCGCCTCACCGCGGCGATGTGCATGGAACGCTTCGCACAGGGCTATGACCCGAGGGCCGGCGTCAGCAAGCCACGCCGCAGATAGCGACGGAAAACTGCCACGCAGTGTTTGCTCCGCCGCCAATCTGTATTCGGTCAGGCGAGCGCAACGCATGTGCCATTCGGCATGCGCCTAGAGCGGTTCACCGTTTCACGAAAACGGCGAACCGCTCTATCTCCTTGTCTTGAGGCAATTCCGGACGGAAAACCGCATACACTTTTCCTGGAATTGCTCTAGAGGACATTCATGACCAACCATCTGTTCGATGCTTTCCGTTCCCGCATGCCGGCGCCCGACAGGCTGCTGATGGAGGCGGATGACGGCCGTTCGATCACCTATGGCGACATGCTGGCGAAGTCGGCGCAACTGGCGCATGCGCTGGCGCAGGCCGGCGTCGAGCCCGGCGACCGTGTCGCCGTCCAGGTCGAGAAGAGCCCGGAGGCGGCGCTGCTCTATCTCGCTTCGTTACGCGCCGGCGCGGTCTTCCTGCCGCTCAACACCGCCTACACGCTGCCGGAGCTCGATTATTTCTTCCGCGACGCCGAGCCGAGGCTGATCGTTTGCGATCCGGACCGTCTTTCGGGCGTCGAGCCGCTTGCCGCGGCGATCGGCGCGACGGTGCTCACGCTCGGCCGCGACGGGCAGGGAACGCTGGCCAGCCAGGCTTCGAGGCAGGCGACGGACTTCAGCGATGTCGGGCGCGGGCCGGACGATCTTGCCGCCATCCTCTACACGTCCGGCACGACCGGCCGTTCGAAGGGCGCGATGCTCAGCCACGAGAACCTTGCTTCCAATGCCCGCGTGCTGGTCGAGCAGTGGCGCTTCGGCGTCGACGACGTGCTGATCCACGCGCTGCCGATCTTCCACACGCACGGTCTGTTCGTCGCCACCAACGTCATCCTGATGGCCGGCGCGACAATGTTCTTCGAGCGGAAATTCGACCCCGCGCGCGTCCTGTCGCTGATGCCGCGCGCGACCGCGCTGATGGGCGTGCCGACCTTCTATGTGCGGCTGTTGCAGCAGGACGGCCTGACGCGCGAGGCGGCCAGCGCCATGCGGGTCTTCATCTCCGGCTCGGCGCCGCTGCTGGCCGAGACGCACAAGGCCTGGCGCGACCGGACCGGCCACGCCATCCTCGAGCGCTACGGCATGACCGAGACCAACATGAACACGTCCAACCCCTATGACGGCGAGCGGCGCGCCGGCACGGTCGGATTCCCCTTGCCCGGCGTCTCGCTGCGCGTCACCGAGCCCGAGACGGCCAAGCCGCTGGCCCAGGGCGAGATCGGCATGATCGAGGTCAAGGGCCCGAACGTCTTTGCCGGCTATTGGCGCATGCCCGAGAAGACCAGGGCCGAATTTCGCGACGACGGCTTCTTCATCACCGGCGATCTCGGCCTCGTCGACGCCGACGGCTACGTCCATATCGTCGGGCGCGGCAAGGACCTGATCATCTCGGGCGGCTACAACGTCTATCCGAAGGAGATCGAGAGCGAGATCGACGCGCTCGACGGCGTCAGCGAAAGCGCGGTGATCGGCGTCGCCCACCCAGATTTCGGCGAAGGCGTCACCGCGGTCGTGGTGCGCAAGCCAGGCTCGGCGATCGATGCTGCCGACATTGCGGACGCCATCGCCGGCCGGTTGGCGAAATACAAGCATCCGAAGCAAGTGATCTTCGTCGACGAACTGCCGCGCAACACGATGGGCAAGGTGCAGAAGAATGTGCTGCGCGATGCGTACAAGGATATCTATTCTAAAGCCGGCTAATGGATAACCGGTTGGCCGAATCTGGACTGGCTTGCCGGGAGAGCATCGCGGACGTGGGAGATTAGCTAAGACGCCTGACATCGTCATTCTAGGGCGGAGCAAGGAGCGCAGCGACGCGCGCAGACCCTAGAATCCATGCCGTGACCTGCGAGCGTCACAGCGGTGCGAACAATGGCACCGGAACGACGGCGTCGACAGTCTTCTTCTGCATCGCTGCAGTCTTCGGCCGGCGTCACGGCATGGATCCTCGGGTCTTCGCTCCGCTTCGCGTCGCTACGCCCAAGGATGACGACCGAAAGGCCTAAGCCCCAAACACTTTCTTGCCACCGATCCAGACATTCCGGACATCCAGGTCGTTCGACAGCCCAACAATATCAGCGGCTGTGCCGTTGGCGAAACGGCCAAGCCGGTGCGCCTGGCTGATTGCCTCGGCCGGATAGAGCGAGGCCATGCGCAGGGCCTCGTCGAGATCGAGGCCGACGACGCGGTGGACGAAGCGGACGGCGGAGATCATGTCGAGATCGGCGCCGGCCAGCGTGCCGTCGGCGAGTCTGAGGCTGCCATCCTTACGGTAGATGGTACGGCCGTTGAGCGTGAACGACGTCATGTCGGTGCCGATCGTCGCCATGGCGTCGGTGACCAGCACGATCTTGCCCGGCCCCTGCTTGCCGCGCAGCGCGAGGATCATCGTGGCGGGATGGACATGGATGCCGTCGGCGATGATGCCGGCATACAAGCCGCCGGTGTCGATCGCAGCACCCGCCAGGCCCGGCTCGCGGTTGCCGATCTGGCTCATGGCGTTGAACAGATGCGTCACCACCGTGGCGCCCGCCTCGGCAAAGGCGCTGGCTGTCGCGTAATCGGTATCGCTGTGGCCGAGGCTGACGACGACGCCGGCCTTGGCCAGCGCCGCGACGCGAGACGGTTCGACCGATTCCGGCGCGACCGTGGTGAGCAGCACGGGAAGCTCTTTGCGCGCGGCGATGAGCGCGGCCTGATCGGCATCGGCCATCGGCCGGATCAGCGCCGGATCATGCGCGCCCTTGCGGGCTATGGAAAGATGCGGCCCTTCCAGATGCAGGCCAAGGAAGCCCGGCGCCTTCTGCCTGGTGGCCTCGGCGCCGGCGGCGATGGCGGCGGCGGTGATCGCCGGCGTGTCGGTGATCAGCGTCACCAGCAGCGCCGTGGTGCCGAAAGGCGCATGCGCCCGGCAGATGGTCTCGATCGAGGCGACGTCGGGATGGTCGTTGAGCATGACGCCGCCGCCACCATTGACCTGGATGTCGACGAAGCCGGGCACCAGCAGGCCGCCACCGGTCTCGACCGCCGGAACGCCGGACGGAACCGCGCCTTCGGGCAGGATGGCCTCGACCGCGTCGCCCTTGACGACAAGGGCGGCGTTGTCATGCCAGTCGGCGCCGTCGAAGATGCGGGCGCCGGTGAGTGCGAAACGGTCGCTCATACGGTTTCCGTCACCTTGCGCAGGTTGCGCGGCGTGTCTGGGTCGAGGCCGCGATGGCGTGCGAAGGCCTCGACGAAGCCGTAGAAAGACACGATAAGCGGCAGCGGATCGGTCAGCGGGTGGCCGGTGGCGACATACGGCAGAAGCCTCGCGGCCTTCGCCTTGTCGGAGGTGATGAAGGTGGCGGCGCCCTTGGCCGTCAGGCCGTCAGCCGCCTCGGCGACCGAGAGTTCGGACGCATCGCGCGCGGCAAGCGCCAGAACCGGGAAACCTGGGCCGACCAGCGCCAGCGGCCCGTGCATGACCTCGGCGGCGCTGTAGGCTTCGGCGTGCATGGCGCAGGTTTCCTTGAACTTCAGCGCCGCCTCGCTGGCGATCGCGAAGGACGGGCCGCGGCCGAGGATGAACAGCGACTGCGGATTTTCCAGCGCGCCGGCGAGCGCCATCCAGTCGCAGGCGATCGCCTTCTCGAAATGGCCGGGCAGGCCGGCGAGCGCCTGAAGCAACGGCTTGTCGTCGGTGGCGTGCGCCATCAGCGCAAGGCCGGCGACGGCCGAATTGACGAAGGTCTTGGTGGCCGCGACGGAGCGCTCCGGTCCCGCCAGAATGTCGATGGCATAGTCGGAGGCGCGCGCCAGCGGCGAGTCGGCCGTGTTGGTGATGGCGACGGTCAGCGCTCCTCCTGCCCTTGCCGTTTCGGCCATGGCGACGATGTCGGGGCTCTTGCCCGACTGCGAGACCGCCAGGCAGGCGGAGCCGCGCAGCCTGAGCTTCGCGCCATAAATGGACGCGATCGAAGGGCCAACCGAAGCGACCGCAAGGCCGGCGGTCAGCTCGACGGCATATTTCATGAAGGTCGCGGCGTGGTCGGACGAGCCGCGCGCCACGGTGACGACGAAATGCGGGTCGCGTTCGCGCAGGCCGCGACCCGCCTCGGCCAGCGCCACGGCCGAACCGTCGAGAAGGCGGGCGGCGGCTTCGGGGATCTCATCGATTTCGCGCCGCATATGGGTGATGTTTGCCATCATGGCCGGATCTCCTCTCCCGGCCCGGTCAGCCGGAGTTCCGCGACGAAATCATAGGCGTCGCCCCTGTAGACCGAGCGGGTGAACTCTATCACCTTGCCGCTCGCCAGATAGGAAATGCGCTCGATCTGCAGGCCGGCAACCCCCGGCGGCACTTCCAGCAGGCGCGCATCGGCGTCGCCAAGATTGGTGGCCGAGATACGTTGCACGGCGCGGACCGGCCGATTGCCAGTCGTGCCCAGCGCCGCATAGAGCGAGGAGCCTATCGCCTCGGGATCGGGCAGCACGCTGGCCGAGAGCGCCGCGCGCTCGATCGCCAGCGGCGTGTCGTTGGCGATGCGCAGGCGCGCGACACGCGCGACCAGCTCGGTCGAGGACAGGCCAAGCACCATCATCTCGTCCGGCGACGGCGCATAGAGGCCGCGGTCGAGCCAGACGGAGCGCACGTTCATGCCGCGGCGCGCCATATCCTCGGTAAAGGAGGTGAGCCGCGACAGCGACTGCTCGACGCGCTCCATGCGCGGCGCGACGAAGGTGCCCGAGCCATGGCGCTGGACGAGGATGCCGCCCTTGACCAGGTCCTGCACAGCCTTGCGCACGGTGACGCGCGAGATATCGGCTTTGCTGGCGATGTCGCGCTCGGACGGCAACGCATCGCCGGGGCCGATGAGGCCGCGATTGACCGCTTCCTCGATGCTTCTCCTCAGCTGCAAATAGAGCGGCGCGCCGCTCTGCGAAGATTCCCGCAGCATGGCGAAGATCTGGTCGGCAGCGCTCATCGGCCGGCCTCCGAACCCCTGGCGAAGATGCGCAGGGCCATCTGCACGGCGCCGCCGAGCGCATCGTCGAGCGGGGCTTTCAGCAGCGCCTGGTAACGCGCCGACAGGCGCGGCGCGTAGAGCGGCGCCAGACCGCCGAGCAGACAGAGCGGAGCATCGTCGGCAAGATCGAGCGCGCCGAGCGAAGCCTCGACATCGGCCACCGCCTTGGCGAGGATCCAATTGGCGATGAGATCGCCCTTTTCGGCATGCTCGAAGACCTTTGGCGCGAAGCCGCCGAAATCGCCCGGCTTGGCGTTGGTGGTGAATTCGACCACGTCTTCGGGATTGTTGCGGAAGACAGCGAGCATGGCGTCCGTCAAGGGCGAGCCCGGACGGATGCCGTCATAGGCAAGCAGCGTCTGCTCCAGCAGGTCGCGGCCGATGCGGGCGCCGCTGCCCTGGTCGCCGACCTGGAAACCCCAGCCGCCGATGGCGCGCGACTTGCCATTCTTGCGCGCCATATAGGCGGTGCCGGTACCCAAAATGGCCATGGCGCCATCGCCTGCACCGACCGCGCCCTCGAGCGCGATCTCGGCGTCGGTTTCGACGCGGCTTTTGCTGAAAGGCAGGATCGCTTCGAGCTGCTGCCGGTAGGTGCCGACATTGGCGCCGGCGAGGCCGAGAATGGCCGGCGTGCGCGGGATCAGCTCCGGACCATGGCCGGCGGCGAGGAATGCCTGCCTGGCCGCTTCGACGATGTTGGCACGCGCGCCGGTGAGGTCGGTGCGGATGTTGGCGGCGCCGCTCTTGGCGCGGCCGACGACGGCGCCGTCGACGGTCGCAAGGGCCGCCCTGCAGCTGGTGCCGCCGCCATCGATACCAAGCACAAATTTCACGCAATTTTCTCCTCGGCCGAGATAATACCAATAAAATACCAATAGCCAAGAGTTAATTTCGGTTCAAAAAAGATTAAGCCGTATTTTATTGAAAACCCACGGTAATTTGCCGGCAAGCGAGTTCCCCCGCCTGAAGTTCGTTAATGCGTATGGACAAGTGGTATTTTTTTGGTATTGTTCGCTCAGTTGGAGGAAAACGGATGGCCGAGACGCGCACGGAAGCGCTCCACCAGAATGCCGAGGGGCTGGATGTCCAGACCCCGGAAGCCATCCTTGCGTTCCTCGCCAATGCCCAGATCGAGGCCAGCAAGGCCGTCCATGGCGCCATTCCGGCGATCGCCGTCGCCGCCGAACTCATCGCGAAGCAATTGAAGAGCGGCGGCAAGCTCGCCTATGCGGCCGCCGGCAGCTCCGGCCTGATGGCGGTTGCCGACGCGCTGGAACTGCCCGGCACCTTCGGCATCGCACGCGACCGCATCGCCCTCCTGATCGCCGGCGGCGACGAGGCCTTCCGCACGCTGGCCGGCGGCCCGGAGGACGACACCGAGGAAGCGGCGGCGGCCGTCGCCGCGGCCGATATCGGCAAGGGCGACTGCCTGATCGCCATTTCCGCCAGCGGCTCGACCCCTTATGCTGTCCAGGCGCTGCAGGACGCCCGACGCCGGGGCGCCGCTACCATCGCCATCGCCAACAACCGGGGCGCGGCGCTGTTCAGCCGAGCCGATGTCGCCATCCTGCTCGAAACGCCGCCGGAGCTGATCGCCGGCTCGACGCGCATGGGCGCGGGCACCGCGCAGAAGATCGCGCTCAACATGCTTTCGACGCTCACCGCCATCCATCTCGGCCATGTCCATGACGGCTACATGGTCAACCTGACCGCCGACAACATCAAGCTGCGCGACCGCGCCGTGCGCATGGTCGCCGCCATCAGCGGCAAGAGCCGCGACGACGCCGCCCGCCTGCTCGAGGAAAGCGGCGGAGTCGTCAAGACAGCCATTCTGCTCGCCGCCGGCGCTGCCAACGCCGACGCGGCCGAGAAGATACTGGAAGGAACCGGCCAGAAGCTCAGGCCGGCGCTTTCCGCGATCGAGGGGAGCAAGGGGCGCTGAGCCTCTGTCCTCAAAACGGAACCTGAAAAAGGTCAACAGGGAGACTGAAGATGAAGACCAAACTACTGACGGCCCTTCTGCTCGGCACAAGCATCCTCGGCACGACCGGGATGGCGCTGGCCGAGGACGTGACGCTCAACATCGAAAGCTGGCGCGGCGACGACCTGACCATCTGGAAGGACAAGCTGATCCCGGCTTTCGAAGCCAAGAACCCTGGCATCAAGGTGGTGTTCGCGCCTTCGGCTCCGACCGAGTATGACGCGGCGCTGGGCGCCAAGCTCGCCGCCGGCTCGGCGGGCGACCTGATCACCTGCCGCCCCTTCGACAAGTCGCTCGAGCTGTTCAAGAAGGGCAACCTCGCCGACCTGAGCTCGCTGCCGGGCATGGAGAACTTCTCGCCCGTCGCCAAGTCCGCCTGGCAGACCGATGACGGCAAGTCGAGCTTCTGCGTGCCGATGGCCTCGGTCATCCACGGCTTCATCTACAACAAGGATGCCTTCGACAAGCTCGGCCTCAAGGTGCCGACGACCCGCGACGAGTTCTTCGCCGTGCTCGACAAGATCAAGGCCGACGGCACCTACATTCCGATGGCCATGGGCACCAAGGACCTCTGGGAAGCCGCGACCATGGGCTACCAGAACATCGGCCCGAACTACTGGAAGGGCGAGGAAGGCCGCGCTGCCCTGATCAAGGGCGAGCAGAAGCTCACCGATGCTCAGTGGGTCGAACCCTTCAAGGAACTGGCGAAGTGGAAACCCTATCTCGGCGACGGCTTCGAGGCACAGACCTATCCGGACAGCCAGAACCTGTTCACGCTCGGCCGCGCCGCCATCTATCCGGCCGGCTCGTGGGAAATCGGGCTGTTCAACACCCAGGCGCAGTTCAAGATGGGCGCCTTCCCGCCGCCGGTCGAGAAGGCCGGCGACACCTGCTACATCTCCGACCATACCGACATCGGCATGGGCCTGAATGCAGCGTCGAAGCATGCGGATGCGGCCAAGAAATTCCTGTCCTGGGTGGCCTCGCCGGACTTCGCCACCATCTACGCCAACGCGCTGCCGGGCTTCTTCAGCCTGAACTCCGCGCCGGTGAAAATGGAAGACCCGCTGGCTCAGGAATTCGTCTCCTGGCGCGGCAAGTGCAAGTCGACGATCCGTTCGACCTACCAGATCCTGTCGCGCGGCACGCCGAACCTCGAGAACGAGACCTGGGTTGAATCGGCCAATGTGATCAACGGCACCGATACGCCGGAAGCCGCGGCCAAGAAGCTGCAGACCGGCCTCGACAGCTGGTACAAGCCGGCGAAGTAAGAGATCAGGCAACGGACCGGCCGGGCGCATGCCCGGCCGGCATTCAAACAGTTCCAGATAGCGATTGTCGGCGCAGCCTCCCGGTCTTACCCTCACCTTGCGGGGAAGACGGAGCCGATCTGTCGCTGGCCTTGTCTTACCCTCACAGGGGACAAGCGGGCCGTGCATCGAGGCATCAGCTAGCATCGACTGAACTGGAACCCAGAGACGGCGGGGAACCGAACTCATGGCTACCGAGACTATGGCTGCAGAAACGCGAGCGAAAAGACCGATCCGCTGGCATGTCGGCGTCTTCCTGGCGCCGGCGGTGCTGGTCTACACCGCATTCATGATCCTGCCGCTGGTCGGCACGCTCCAGCTGTCCTTGTTCCGCAACATCGAGCAGTCCCAGGTCTTTGTGGGCTTTAGCAATTTCCGCACGCTGTTCGGAGATCCGAACTGGTCGGTGAATTTCTGGAATGCGCTCAGGAACAATGTCTGGTTCTTCATCATCCACATGCTGGTGCAGAACCCGATCGGCATCCTCCTGGCGGCGCTGCTTTCCAGTCCCAGGCTGCGCTTCACCGCGTTCTACCGCACGGCGATCTTCGTGCCGACGATCCTCTCCTTCGTCATCGTCGGCTTCGCATGGAAGCTGATCCTGTCGCCGATCTGGGGCGTGGCGCCGCATCTGATGGATTTCGTCGGACTGAAGAGCTTCTTCACGCCGTGGCTCGGCAAGGAGCAATATGCGCTCACCGCGCTCAGCCTGGTCTCGGTGTGGCAGTTCGTCGGCATCCCGATGATGCTGATCTATGCCGCACTTCTGTCGATCCCCGACGAGGTGATCGAGGCCGCCGAATGCGACGGCGTCACCGGCATGGCGCAGTTCTGGAAGATCAAGCTGCCGCTGATCCTGCCCTCGATCGGCATCATCTCGATCCTCACCTTTGTCGGCAATTTCAACGCCTTCGACCTGATCTACACCGCGCAGGGCGCGCTCGCCGGACCGAACTATTCGACCGATATCCTCGGCACCTTCCTCTACCGCGCCTTCTTCGGCTTCCAGTTGCAGGTCGGCGATCCCAACATGGGCGCCGCGATCGCCACGATCATGTTTCTGATCATCCTCGCCGGCGTCTGCGTCTACCTGTTCCTCGTGCAGACGCGTCTGCGTCGCTATCAGTTCTGAGGCACGCCATGAGCACAGCCACCCATTCGCTCCCCCGCACCATCGGCGCGCATGCGATCCTTCTGACCTACACGGCGATCGCGCTGTTTCCGGTGATCCTTGTCGTCATGAACTCGTTCAAGTCCCGCGCGGGCATCTTCGGCGCGCCGCTGACGCCGCCGACGACGAAAACCTTCGACCTGATCGGCTACACCACGGTGATCGGCCAGGGCGATTTCTTCCACTATTTCCAGAACAGCCTCGTCGTCACCGTCGCCTCGCTGTTCTTCGTGCTGTTGTTCGGCGCGATGGCCGCCTTCGCGCTGTCGGAATACCGCTTCCGCGGCAACACGCTGATGGGGCTTTACCTTGCGCTCGGCATCATGATCCCGATCAGGCTCGGCACCGTCGCCATCCTGCAATTGATGGTGGCGAGCGGGCTGGTCAACACGCTGACGGCGCTGATCCTGGTCTACACCGCGCAGGGGCTGCCGCTGGCGATCTTCATCCTGTCGGAATTCATGAAGCAGGTGTCCAACGACCTGAAGAACGCCGGGCGCATCGACGGGCTGTCGGAATACACGATCTTCTTCCGCCTGGTGCTGCCGCTGGTGCGGCCGGCGATGGCGACGGTCGCCGTCTTCACCATGATCCCGATCTGGAACGACCTGTGGTTCCCACTGATCCTGGCGCCGTCGGAAGAGACCAAGACCGTGACGCTCGGCGCCCAGCTCTTCCTTGGCCAGTTCGTCACCAACTGGAACGCGATCCTGGCGGCGCTGTCGCTGGCCATCCTGCCGGTGCTGATCCTCTATGTCATCTTCTCGCGGCAACTGATCCGCGGCATCACATCGGGAGCCGTCAAGTGAGCCCAGAGAGACCCCTTCGCGTTGTGGTCGCCGGCCTCGGCAATATGGGCCGCAGCCATGCGCTGGCCTATCACACCAATCCGGGCTTCGAGATCGCGGCGCTGATCAACCGCTCCGACGTGCCGCTGCCGGAGGGGCTTGGGCGTTACGGCATCAGGCGCTCCTTCGAGGATGCGCTGCGCGACGAGAAGCCGGACGTCGCCGCGATCGCTACCTATTCCGACAGCCATGCCGACTATGCGGTGCGGGCCTTCGAGGCCGGCTGCCATGTCTTCGTCGAGAAGCCGCTGGCGACGACGGTTGCCGACGCACAGCGCGTCGTCGATGCGGCCAAGGCCAACGGCAGGAAGCTGGTGATCGGCTATATCCTGCGCCACCACCCGTCCTGGATCCGGCTGATCGCCGAGGCGCGCAAGCTTGGCGGCCCTTACGTCTTCCGCATGAACCTCAACCAGCAGTCCTCCGGCCATACCTGGGGCACGCACAAGCAGCTGATGCAGACCACATCGCCGATCGTCGACTGCGGCGTGCATTACCTCGACGTGATGCTGCAGATCACCGACGCCAGGCCGGTCGAGGTGCGCGGCATGGGCGTGCGGCTGAGCAATGAGGTTTCGCCCTCGATGTACAATTACGGGCACCTGCAAGTGCTGTTCGAGGACGGCTCGGTCGGCTGGTATGAAGCCGGCTGGGGGCCGATGATCTCGGAGACGGCCTTCTTCGTGAAGGACGTGATGTCGCCAAAGGGCTGCGTGTCGATCGTGATGAAGGAGGGCGTGAAGTCCGACGACATCGACACCCACACCAAGACCTCGACGATCCGCCTGCATAGTGCCGAGACGGGCCCTGACGGTAAATTCGCCAGGGAAGACCAATTGCTGTCGATGGAAGGCGAGCCGGGCCACCAGGAGCTCTGCGACCTCGAGCAGGCCTTCCTGCTCAAGGCCATCCGCGAGGATATCGACCTCACCCGCCACATGGACGATGCCGTGAAGTCGCTCGCCGTCTGCCTTGCCGCGGATGAGAGCGTGCGCAGCGGCAAGGCGGTGCGGCTATGAAAAAGGAATTGTCATCAGGGGTTGCGCTCTACGGCGCCCCCCTCTGGCCTGCCGGCCATCTCCCCCTCAAGGGGGGAGATCAGATGTCGCCACGGCCTTCGCAACTTGTCAGCGCCGCAGAGTGGCGCGAGGCCTCGAAGCTGCCAATCTCCCCCCTTGAGGGGGAGATGTCCGGCAGGACAGAGGGGGGTGCCTTGGCGCCTGCTCATCAATTTGGAGGACTGCCGTGGGCTCGCTGAAGATCGAGAATGTGAAGAAGGCTTTCGGGCCGGTCGAGGTGCTGAAGGGCATCGACCTTCAGGTCAATGACGGCGAATTCGTCGTCTTCGTCGGCCCGTCGGGCTGCGGAAAATCGACGCTGCTGCGCGTGATCGCCGGCCTGGAGGATTCAACCTCCGGCCGCGTGCTGATCGACGGCGCGGACGTTTCGGTCACGCCGCCGGCGAAGCGCGGCATCGCCATGGTGTTCCAGACCTACGCGCTCTATCCACATCTGACGGTGAAGAACAACATGGCGCTGGGCCTCAAGCAGGCCGGCACGCCAGCGGCCGAGATCGAGCGGCGCATCAAGATCGCTTCCGCGATGCTGTCGCTCGAACCCTATCTCGAGCGCCGGCCGGCGGAATTGTCGGGCGGCCAGCGCCAGCGCGTCGCCATCGGGCGCGCCGTGGTGCGCGAGCCGAAGCTCTTCCTCTTCGACGAGCCGCTGTCGAACCTCGACGCGGCGCTGCGCGTCAACACCAGGCTTGAGATCGCGCAGCTGCACCGGCGGCTTAAGGCGACGATGATCTATGTCACCCACGACCAGGTCGAGGCGATGACGCTGGCCGACAAGATCGTCGTGCTCAATGCCGGCCGGATCGAGCAGATCGGCAGCCCGATGGAGCTCTACAATTCGCCGGCCAACGAATTCGTCGCCGGCTTCATCGGCTCGCCGAAGATGAATTTCATTGACGGCGCGCAGCTGGGCGAGACGGCGAAGACCATCGGCGTGCGGCCGGAGCACCTGACGGTCGACACGAAGTCCGGCGCCTGGAAAGGCACGGTGGTGCATGCCGAGCATCTCGGCGCCGACACCAACCTCTATCTCGATTGCGAGAAGGCCGGGCTGATCACGGTGCGCATCTTCGGCGTCTACAATGCCGAGCCGGGCGCGACGCTTTATGCAACGCCGGATGCGGCGAAGACGTACCGGTTCGGGGCGGATGGGAAGGTGTTGAAGTAGTTGGCGCGACGTTCCCTTCTCCCCTTGTGGGAGAAGGTGGCCGCGAAGCGGCCGGATGAGGGGTGTTGGAAGGATCGCGACGCAGCAGAAATAAGCGCGCGGGATTCCTTCGATCTTGAAGGTCGCACTCCGCTGGAGCACCCCTCATCCGTCTCGGCGCTGCGCGCCGATCCACCTTCTCCCACAAGGGGAGAAGGCCAGGTCTGCCCTACACGTCCGCCTTGAACGTCTGCTTCTGCTGACCGAGCCCTTCGATGCCGAGCTCGACAACGTCGCCGGCCTTCAGGAACACCGGCGGCTTCATGCCGAGGCCAACGCCGGGCGGGGTGCCGGTGGAGATGATGTCGCCGGGATGCAGCGACATGAACTGGCTGAGGTATGACACCAGATACTTCACGCCGTAGACCATGGTCTTGGTCGAGCCGTTCTGCATGGTCTTGCCATTGACGGTCAGCCACATCTTCAGGTTCTGCGGGTCGGCGACCTCGTCCTTGGTGACCAGCCACGGGCCGGTCGGGCCGAACGTGTCGCAGGACTTGCCCTTGGTCCACTGCCCCTGGCGCTCGGCCTGGAAGGCGCGCTCGGACACGTCATGCGCGACGGCGTAGCCGGCAACATAATCCAGCGCGTCGTCCTCCGAGACGTATTTCGCGGTCTTGCCGATAACGACGGCGAGCTCGACTTCCCAATCGGTCTTTTCCGAACCGCGCGGGATCAAAACGTCGTCATCCGGCCCGACGATCGCCGAGCTTGCCTTCATGAAGATGATCGGCTCCGGCGGCACGGTGGCGCCGGTCTCGGCGGCGTGGTCGGAATAGTTGAGGCCGATGCAGATGAACTTGCCGGTGCCGGCGACGCAGGCGCCCAGGCGCGGCTTGCCGGAGACCGCCGGCAGCGACTTCGGATCGAGATTGGAGAGCATCTCCAGCGAGGCCGGATGAAGCGTCGTGCCGGCGATATCGGCGACATGAGCGGAAAGGTCGCGGATCGTCCCATCCGCATCGAGCAGGCCGGGCTTCTCGCTGCCGACTTCGCCATAGCGCAACAACTTCATCTCAACTTCTCCACCATGCGGCCAATGGCCGTTTTCACAAATTCCGTCAAAGCCAGCGGACCGTAGTCGCCGACCCCGCCGGCGGCAAGCTTGCCATCTGTTCGTGCCGGCGAACCGGGAGGATTTTCAGACGCTTCGATCCACCCAGACACAGGATCGGCTCCGATCCTCGCCGACAATCCTTCCGAGCCTTTCGTCAGATCGACCAGCCACCGTCGATGTTATAGGCCTGCCCCGACGTGTAGGTGGCGCCGGCAAGGTAGACCGCCAGATCGGCGATTTCCTCCGGCGTGCCAAGCCTGCCCATGGGCTGGCGGGCGATGAAAGCCGCGCGCGCCGCCTCATAGTCGCCTTGCGCATGCATGCGGTCCTGCAGCGACGGGCTTTCGACCGTGCCCGGGCAGATGGCGTTGCAGCGGATGCCCTTGGCGACATAGTCCGCGGCGACCGCCTTGGTGAGGCCGACCACCGCTGCCTTGGTCAAGCCGTAGGCGAAGCGGTTCGGCACGCCCTTTTGCGAGCTTGCCAGCGACGCCATGTTGATGATCGAGCCGTCGCCGCGCTCCAGCATGCCGGGCAGCACGGCGCGGATGGTGCGGATCATCGAACGGACGTTGAGGTTGAGAGCGAAGTCGAGATCCTCGTCCTTCATTTCGAGGATGGAGCCCGCATGGACGAAGCCGGCGCAGTTGAACAGCACGTCGACGCGACCGATCTCGGCGAAGGCTGAAGCGACGGCCGCATCGTTCAGCACATCCAGTTTTCGCGTCGCAATGCCGGGGGTCTTGCCAAGTTCGGCCAGGGCCGCCTCGTTGATGTCGGTGGCGTGAACGGTCGCGCCAGCCTTGGCGAAGGCCAGCGCGCTCGCCCGGCCGATGCCTTGCGCCGCCGCGGTGATCACAACCACCTTGCCCGTCAGATCCGCCATGCTTTTCTCCTGCCTGCCTGATGCGTCCGCCTTATCCATGGCCGGCCTCGGCGTCGTGTGCCAGACAGCCGGGCATCATGCGGTCAGATTTTCCGCTTCACAGATAAAGATGTTTTTTCTCGTTAAAGAACACACGCACAAGCGTCAAGCCCGAACGCCACAACCTTCGCCACTGCAGCCAAAATGGCGCCGGCGCGCGGCGTGCGTCAGGCAAGAGGCATCAGTCGCCGTAGGGAACCCAGACGTTCTTGACCTCGACGGCGCGGCGCAGGAAGGCCCCGCCGGCGGCCTCCTCCGACGACCAGTCGAGCGTTCGGCCATTGCCGGTCCAGACGCGCTTCAAGTTGCCGATGGAGTCGGCTTCCGCCTTGGCGCAGGTGTCGGCATCGGCAAACACCCAGAGCCCGTCGACATCGTCATGCTTGGCCAGCACGCCGGCGAGCTCGGCGCTGCGGCCGGTGACGATGTTGATGGCACCGGCCGGAATGTCAGAATATTCGATCACCTGGTAGAGGTCGGTGGCCAAAAGCGGGTGCCGCTCCGACGGGACCGCAACCACGGTGTTGCCCATGGCGAGCGCCGGAGCCACCAGCGAGATGAAGCCCAACAGCGGCTGGTTGTCCGGCGCGACGATGCCGACGACGCCGACGGGCTCATGCAGGGCAAGTGTCACGACGCGGGCCGGCGGCTGATGGACGCGGCCCTCGAACTTGTCGGCGAGGCCGGCATAGAGGAACAGCCGCCCGATCGACTGCTCGACCTCCTCGCGCGCGGCCTTGGCGGCAACGCCGGTCAGCAGGCCAAGGCGCGCGGCGAACTCGTCGGCGCGGCCGGACAGGTTTTCGGCGAGATAATAGAGCACCTGGCTGCGGTTGTAGGCCGTCGCGTCCGGCCAGGCCTTGCAGGCGCGCGCGGCGGCGACGGCGTCACGGATATCCTTGCGGTTGCCGAGGCCGACTTCGCCGGCCAGCTTGCCCTTGGCAGTGGCGACGGCCAGCGAGTAATTGCCGTCCGGCCGCACCTGCTTGCCGCCGATGAACAGCTTTGCCGTGCGATCGATGGCCGTGCCGTCGGCCTGTTCGACCGGCTGGGTCGGGCCGGCCGCGGCCGGCTTGATGGCCGGGGCGACCGGCAGTTTTACCGCCAGATATTCGAACATGCCCTCGCGACCGCCCTCACGGCCAAAGCCGCTTTCGCGATAACCGCCGAAGCCGCAGGCGGCGTCGAACATGTTGGTGCCGTTGACCCAGACGACACCAGCTTTCAGCTGGGGCGCGACATGCAGCGCAAGGTTGATGTTCTCGCTCCACACCGAGGCGGCAAGGCCATAGCGCGTGTTGTTGGCGAGCTCGATTGCTTCCTCGGTGTTGCGGAAGCTCATCGTCGCCAGCACCGGACCGAAGACCTCTTCCTGCGCCAGAATGTTAGCCGGCGAAACAGCTGTCGCCAGCGTCGGCAGATGATAGTAGCCGGAGGATGGCAAGGTGGCGTCCGGCTGCCAGCAGACGGCGCCCTGTTTCGCGCCCTCGGCAATCAGCCCCTTGACGCGGTCGAGCTGGGTGCGGTCGACGAGCGGGCCGATATCGGTGTTCTTGTCGAGCGGGCTGCCGACCCGCAACCGGCTCATCCTGACCTTGACCTTGGCGATGAGGGCTTCGGCGATACCTTCCTGGACCAGGAGGCGCGAGCCGGCGCAGCAGACCTGGCCCTGGTTGAACCAGATGCCGTCGACCAGACCCTCGACGGCGCTGTCGAGGTCGGCATCCTCGAAGACGATGAAGGCCGACTTGCCGCCGAGCTCCAGCGACAGCTTCTTGCCGGAGCCGGCCGTCGCCTTGCGGATGATCTTGCCGACTTCCGAGGAGCCGGTGAAGGCGATCTTCTGGACACCGGGATGATTGACGATGGCAGCGCCCGCCTCAGGGCCGCCCTGGACGATGTTGACGACGCCTTTCGGCACGCCGGCACGCTCGCAGATCTCGGCGAACAGGATGGCGGTGAGCGGCGTGAATTCGGCCGGCTTCAGCACCACGGTGCAGCCGGCGGCCAGGGCCGGCGCGATCTTCCAGGCCAGCATCAGCAGCGGGAAATTCCACGGAATGACCTGGCCGACGACGCCGACCGGCTTGTGGTCGGGAAAATCCTTTTCGAGCGTCTGTGCCCAACCGGCGTGATGGATGAAATGGCGGATCGCCAGCGGCACGTCGATGTCGCGGCTCTCACGGATCGGCTTGCCATTGTCGATCGATTCCAGCACCGCGAACAGGCGCTGATGGCGCTGCATGGCCCGGCCAACGGCGTAGAGCACCTTGGCTCTGGCATAGCCTGAACTGGCGCTCCATTTCGGCAGCGCCTTGGCCGCCGCCGCCACCGCGGCGTCGATATCGGCGGCGCCCGCATCCGAGATCTTGGCGAGCAGCTTGCCGGAGGACGGCTCGCTGGTGTCGAAAGTCTTGCCGCTGGCCGCCGATTTCCAAGCGCCGTCGATGAACAAAGACTTGGAGAAATCGCGTGTGGCGAGCCAGGCATCGGCCTCGTTGCGGGCTTCCGGTGCCGGGCCGTATTCCATGGCGTGATAACGTTCGAGGATATTCATGGGGCGCACTCGCAAGAGAGGATTTTTAGCGAAGCCGGCGAAGGAACTCGGCGTTCAAGGCCTTCACTCGCCTCACGCCATCGCGTGGCGATGGTTGGCCGAATAATGGCCGGTCAAATGATGTTCGAGCTGGCGTTCGATGTCGGTGAGCAGGCTGGAGGCGCCGAAGCGGAACAGGTCCGGCTCGAGCCAGGGCCGGCCAAGCTCTTCCTTCATCAGCACCAGCCAGTCGAGCGAGACCTTGGCGGTGGAGATGCCGCCGGCCGGCTTGAAACCGATGAGGTAGCCCGTCTCCTCGAAATAGGCGCGGATGGCGCGCACCATGGCAAGGCCGACGGGAAGCGTGGCGTTGACGCTTTCCTTGCCGGTCGACGTTTTGATGAAATCGGCGCCCGCCATCATCGCCACCATGGAGGCGAGCATCACGTTGCGCAAAGTGGCAAGATCGCCGGTGCCGAGGATGACCTTGAGATGCGCCTCGCCGCAGGCGGCGCGCATGGCGACGATCTCGTTGAACAGTTCGCGCCATTTGGCGCCGTAGACCAGGCCACGCGGAATGACGACGTCGATCTCGTCGGCGCCGTCCTTCACCGAGGCCTCGATCTCCTGCAGGCGGGTCGACAGCGGGGCAAGGCCGTGCGGAAAGGCGGTGGAGACTGCAGCGACATGGATACCGGTGCCGCGTATGGCATCGACCGCGGTGGCGACGAAGGGATGGTAGACACAGACGGCCGCCGGACGGATAGTTTCGCCCGATATGCCGAGCCCTTCGACGATATCGCGGCGCAGCGGGTTGATCGCCTTGGCGCAGAGCCGGCGCACGCGCTCGTCCGTGTCGTTGGAGTTCAGCGTGGTCAGGTCCATGCAGGCGATGGCCCGCAGCAGCCAGGCGGCCTGGTTGTCGGCCTTGATCGAGCGGCGCTTGGTGAGCGTGACGACACGGCGCTCCAGCGCCGAGCGGTTGACGCTGCGCACCGATTCCAGGAAGCCGAGATCGAGCTTCATACCGGGGTTGCGGGCAATGCCGTGTTCCAGCGGCAGCGGCGTGTTGGCGGCGGCGCGCGCCGGCAGCGGCATCACCTTGGACGCGCCGGCGCCTGCGCCGGCCTCGCGGATCGTGCTCATCTCCTGCCCTTTCACTCAGCGACCTCAGCCGAAGATAACCCGCGAAGTTGTCCTTCACGAGTCCTTCAGTGGGTCATAGCGGAAAAAGGCGGCGGAAGCAGCCTGTTTTTGACCATATGGTCAAAGCAGCATGCTGGGTAGGCGCCGGCGTCGGAGATTGGCCGAAACGCCCATTCCTTCGTCATACTCGGGCTTGACCCGAGTATCCATGCCGTGAACTCTGCCGCAGAGCGCAACGGTGCAGAATTCTGTAACCGTCGCAACGCCTTAGCGTAACGGCATGGATTCCAGGGTCTGCGCGCGTCGCTCCGCTCCTTGCTTCGCCCTAGAACGACGAAGCGCGAATGTCGTCGCTAATCTCAGACGCTTCAACAGAGCTGGCTGGCGGCGCGCCTCAGCCGACGAAGGCGCGCTCGACGACGAAGCTGGCGGGATGGCTCAAGGAGCCTTCCTGGAAGCCAAGGCTCTCGGCGAGTTCCTTGACGTCCTTCAGCATATGCATCGAGCCGCAGATCATGATGCGGTCGGTCTCGGGATTGAGCTTGTCGATGCCGAGGTCGGAATAGAACTTGCCCGAGCCGATCAGCGCGGTGATGCGGCCCATGCGCGCCGACTCTTCCCGCGTCGTCGAATTGTAAAGCGTGACGCGGCCGCCGGTCAGCTCGCCGATCAGCGGATCGCTCTCCAGCGCCGCGACCAGCTCCTGGCCGTAGGTGAGCTCGGCATTGTCGCGGCAGGTGTGGGTGAGGATGACCTCGTCGAACTTCTCGTAGGTGTCGGGGTCGCGCAGCAGGCTGGCGAAGGGCGCGATGCCGGTGCCGGTCGAGATCATGACCACGCGCTTGGCGGGCGTCAGCGCGTCGAGCACCAGCGTGCCGGTCGACTTCTGGCGCATGATGACGGTATCGCCGACCTGGATCTTTTGCAGCTCGGAGGTCAGCGGACCGTCCGGCACCTTGATCGAGAAGAATTCAAGCTCGTCGTCCCAGGAGGGGCTGGCGACGGAGTAGGCGCGGAAGATCGGCTTTTCGGCATTGGGCAGGCCGATCATGACAAACTCGCCGGAGCGGAAGCGCAGCGACTGCGGCCGGGTGATGCGGAAGGAAAACAGCCGGTCGGTGTAATGCTTCACCGACACCACGGTCTCGGCATAGACATTGGCCGGGATCGGGAACTGCAGCGGCTTCGAGCCGGCGACGTTCAACGCGGATGTCGTGTTCATTCCAACCCAACTTTCCGGCCCAGATGGAACGCACCGGGCGCCAAACTTTTCCTGCGCGCCCGAACGGTCAGGTTCCGGCGTGCTCCCTGCACACTGCCAAGCGGTAAGCTCTTGTGTCCGGAATTTATTAGTATACAAATGATCTCCAGGTCAAGATGGCAGCGTAAAACGCCTTTCCAAACCAAGGCATATCCGTAGTCCTGGCATTTCGGGTTTCGGCAATGAATGAGAAATTTTCGGCATCGGCGGGAAGTGTCGTTGCCGGCATCGATGTCGGCGGAACCTTCACCGATCTGTTGCTGATAGACGGCAAGGCGGGCGGAAAAGTCCATATCGCCAAGACGCCGACCACGATCGAAAACCAGGCTTTTGGCGTGGTCTCAGCACTTGGCGCGACAGGCTTTCCGATCGACGGCATCGACCTCATCGTGCACGGCACCACGACCACCACCAACGCCGTGCTGGAGCGCCGGCTGGCAAGGACCGGCATGATCACCACGCGCGGCTTTCGCGACGTGATCGAGCTTGGCCGGCGCACAAGGCCGCAGGCCTATGGCATGACGGGCACTTTTGTCCCCGTCATTCCCCGCGACCTTCGGCTCGAAGTATCGGAGCGGGTAGAGGCTTCGGGCGCGGTGCGCATTCAGCTCGACGAAGCCGAAATGCGCGACGCGGTGAAAAAGCTGCTCGACGCCGGTTGCGAGTCGCTGGTCATCCACTTCCTGCATTCCTACGCCAACCCCGCGCATGAGCGGCGCGCAGCCGAGATCGCGGCGGAGCTCTGGCCGAACGGCCACATCACCACTGGACATGCGCTGCTTTCGGAAGCGCGCGAGTTCGAGCGCGGCGTGACGGCGGCCGTCAACGCCTCGGTGCAGCCGATCCTGGAGCGCTATGTCGAACGGCTGCGCAAGGAACTCGGCGCGAAAGGCTACGCGCGCGACTTCCTGATCATGAACGGCAATGGCGGCATGATCTCGGCCCGCTTCGTCACGCTGGAATCGGCCAAGACCGTGATGTCCGGCCCGGCGTCCGGCGTGATCGCCGCCGCCTACACGGGCAAGCGCGCCGGCTTCGGCAATCTCGTCACCTACGACATGGGCGGCACCTCGACTGACGTGGCGCTGATCCGCAATGCGGAGCCCGCGGTGTCGAACGAGATCGAGATCGAATATGCGATGCCGATCCATGTGCCTATGGTGGCGGTGCACACGGTCGGCGCCGGCGGCGGCTCGATCGCGCGCGTCGATGCGGCCGGGCTGATCCAGATCGGCCCCGAAAGCGCCGGCGCCAATCCGGGTCCGATCTGCTACGGGCGCGGCGGCCTGGAGCCGACCATCACCGACGCCAATCTGGTGCTTGGCCGGCTGGCGCCGAAGAAACTGCTCGCGGTCGACAACCCTGTGACCGTTGAACGCGTGACCGGCATTTTCGAGGACAAGATCGGCAAGCGTACCGGCCTTTCCGGCGTCGAGGCCGCGGGTGCCGTGCTTCGGCTCGGCAACATGAAGATGGCGGGCGCCATCCGCATGGTGTCGGTGTCGCGCGGCCACGACCCGCGTGATTTCGCGCTGTTCGCCTTCGGCGGCGCCGGGCCGCTGCATGCGACGGCGCTCGCCCGCGAGCTCGGCCTGCCCCGGGTGCTGGTGCCGGCGCGCCCCGGCATCACCAACGCGCTCGGCTGCGTCGTCGCGGATTTACGCCACGACTTCGTCAACACAATCAACCAGCCGGTCAAGTTGCTCGATGAAGCTGCGCTTCGCGAGGTGTTGGAACGGCACCGAAACGAAGGCGAGGCGCTGATCGCCAAGGAAGCGGTGAAGCCGGACGCGATCCGCGTGACGCATTCCGCCGACATGCAGTTCGTCGGCCAGACACACATCATCAACGTGCCGCTGCCCTCCTCATCGGTTTCACGAGAAACGCTGCAGCTTCTGTTCGAAAAAGCCTATTTCGCGCGCTTCAAGGTCGAGCTGCCGGAGATCCGCGCCAATCTCGTCAACCTCAACACATCGGTCACCGGCGTGCGGCCGCAGATCGACCTGTCGAAGCTGATCGACCCGGCTGGCCGCACGGCGACGCTCGAGGAGGCGCGGCGCGAGATCCGGCCGGTCTGGTATCACGGCACATGGCACGACACGCCGGTCTATGCCCGCGAAAAGCTGCCGCTCGACGCCGTGATCGAGGGACCGGCGATCCTGGAGCAGATGGACGCCACCACCGTGCTCGAACCGGGCGACCGGGCGCGCTCGGACGCCGACGGCAACATCATCATCGACATCGGCGAGGCCTAAGATGGCGAAGCTCGACACGATCACGCTTTCGGTGCTGCAGGCGGCCCTGCAGCAGGTCTGCGACGAGATGGACCTGACCTTTTCCCGCGCGGCCTTCTCGCCGGTCATCGCGGAAGCCAACGACCGCTCGGACGGCATCTATTCGGCGGTCGACGGCTCGCTGATTGCGCAAGGCAGCCAGGGCCTGCCGGTGTTCGTCGGTGTGATGCAGTATTCGACCAAGACCGTGATCGAGATGATCGCCGACGGCCGATGCCTCGCTCCTGAGCCGGGCGACATCTACATCGTCAACGACCCCTATCTCGGCGGCACGCATCTGATGGATGTGCGCTTCGTCATGCCGGTCTACCGGAACGGCAAGATCTTTTGCTGGCTTTCCAACACCGGACACTGGCCGGACATCGGCGGCTCGGTGCCAGGCGGCTTCTCGGCCTCGGCCACCGCGGTCGAACAGGAAGGCTTGCGGCTGCCGCCGGTGAAACTTTTCAAGAAAGGCGTGCTCGACGCGGAAATCTACGCCATCATCTGTTCCAACATTCGGGTCGCCGATCAGCGCATCGGCGACATCCGCGCGCAGGCCGCCGCATTGCTGATCGGTCAGGACAGGCTCAATGAAATCCTGGATCGTTACGGTGACGAAACCGTTGTCGAGGCGATCGCGGAACTGCGCCGCCGCGCGGCGGAGCAGATGCGCGCCTCGATCGCTGCCATTCCGGACGGCGTCTATCGCTCGCAGGCTTTCGTCGATTCCGACGGGGTGGTGAACGAGCCGCTGACCATCGATCTTGCCGTCGAGAAGAAGGGCGATACGCTGACCTTCGACTTTGCTGGCTCGTCGAAACCCTGCGCCGGGCCGATGAACAGCGTGCTGGCGACCACGCTGTCGTCGGTCTACCTCGCCATGCGCCACATCTTCCCGGAAGTGCCGATCAGTGCCGGCGCTTTCGAGCCGCTGAACGTCAAACGGCCGGAAGGCACGTTCCTCGACGCCAAATATCCGCGACCGGTGTCGGGCTGCGCGGCCGAGGTGTCGCAGCGCATCGCCGAAGCGGTGTTCGCAGCGATGGTGCAGGCACTACCGGAAAAGGTGACGGCGGCGCCCGCCGGCTCCAGCGGCAATTTCGCGCTTGGCGGCAACGATCCGGCGCGCGGCCGCGACTATGTCATGTACCAGATCTCCGGCGGCGGCTATGGCGGTAATGCCGACCACGACGGACTAAGCAATGGCTGCTCGACGATCGGCATTTCGAAGTCGCCGCCGGTCGAGATCATGGAGCAGGCTTTTCCGGTGCTCTACCGGCATTATGCGCTGCGCGAAGGCTCCGGCGGCGCGGGCAAGCATCGCGGCGGCTTCGGGCTCGCCTATGAGGTCGAGATATTGCGCGGCGAGGCGCGCGCGTCCTTCGTCATGGATCATGGCCGCTTCGGGCCGCAGGGCGCGTTGGGCGGCCGGGACGGCGCGCCGAACAGCGTGACCGTGTTCCGGGGCGGCGAAGCGCATGTGCCGCCGCATCTTTCGAAAGAGCAGGACATCGCGCTCAAGGCTGGCGACCGCGTGCGCGTCGGCACGCCGGGCGGCGGCGGCTATGGCGATCCGCGACAGCGCGATGCGAAGCTAGTCGCGGAGGATGTCAGGCTCGGCTACTATACGGCCGAGCAGGCCAGGGAGATGTTTGGGGTGGAGGTGTAGGCGACGCGCTGGCGAACATGCCTGCGCCGCTGGATCCGCCTGTTTCGAGGTTAGCTGCAACGCGCATCGCGTCGTCATTCTATGGCGCAGCAAGGAGCGAAGCGACGCGCGCAGACCATAGAATCCATGCCGTTACGCAGAAGCGCCGCTCACGGTGCAGAATTCTGCTCCGCTGCTTTCTTCGGCTGAGGTAACGGCATGGATTCCAGGGTCTTCGCGACGGAGCTTCGCTCCTGCTTCGCCCTGGAATGACGAAGTTGGGGGCTAAGCAAGCTTCGCCAGCAACCTGAGAAAAGTCGCGGCTTCCTTGGCCGTGAGCGGCGCCAGCGTTTCCTCGGTGATGGTGCGGGCTAAAGGGATCAGCCGCTCGATCGCTGCGCGGCCTTCCGGCGTCAGATTGACCAGCAGCCGCCTTTTGTCGACCTCGTGCTTGGAGACTTCGACGAGACCGCGCGCCTTCAGCCGGTCGATGACGCCCTTCACGGTGGCCGCGTCCATCGCGATCAGCGTGCCCAACTGGTTCTGCGAGGTCTCGCCAATATCGTGAAGCTTGGCCAGAGCGGCGAATTGCGGCGGCGTCAGGTCGCCGATCTGCGAGGCGAAGATCGCGACATGGCGCTGATGAGCCTTGCGCAGGATGAAGCCGACCTGGTCCTGCAGATGGTAGTTGTTCTCGTCGCCGTCTTCGGCCTCCACCAGCCGCAGCAGATTGTCCTCGCCGCTCATCTCAGGCCGTCCCATGCCTTGATGTCCTCGGCCGCCAGGCCACCCATGCGGTCGTGGACGCGCGGGCCGCAGGTCATGGCGAGGCAAAACAGGATCTCGTCGGGGCGCGGGCCGTCGCTGATGCCCACTTCCATGGCATCGAAATGGCTGCGCACATAGGCGGCATTGATGTGGCCGAGCGGCACGTCGAGCCGCGAGCCGAAGGCGCCGACCTTCTTCGCCGACGGCACGATCGCCTTGGCGTCACCCAGGCGCTCGC
This sequence comes from Mesorhizobium humile, assembly GCF_033977215.1. Taxonomy (NCBI): domain Bacteria; kingdom Pseudomonadati; phylum Pseudomonadota; class Alphaproteobacteria; order Hyphomicrobiales; family Phyllobacteriaceae; genus Mesorhizobium; species Mesorhizobium humile. The sequence continues at coordinate 330,600 of NZ_JAVIIV010000001.1, read as the reverse complement.
GCATGGCGTAGCCGCCGGGCACATGCCACAGCGCGCCGTGCTCCAGTTCGCCGGCGGAGCCAACGATGGCGCCCTTGCCGTAGCCGTCGATCTTCTTCACATCGCCGCCGAGCGCCGCGATCAGCCTGTCGGAGAGCAGCAGCCCGAGCGGCTTCAAGTCCTCCATCGCGCTCTGCAAATCCTCGACATAGCGGCCGGCGAAGGGATTTTTCACCACAGCCATGGCTGCGGCACGCAAGCGCGGCTCTTTAGCCACGGGGCCGCCATCATGAAAAATCTCCTCGGTCAGGACCGCGACCTTGCGGATCGGAAAGTCAGGCATGGGCAGTTTCCTTCGCTTTATGTTTGTTGGGCGCGGCGAGCGCCACCGAACCACTGATGCGGGCCTCGCCCGCCAGGAACAGCGCCGATGCGGCGATCAGGCCGCGCCGGCGAAAATCTTCGGCGACGGCAAGGCCGTTGTCCAGCGCCCGCGCAATCTCGCCGGGCGTGAGCGCGCCGACGCTCTGCGTCACCAGCATCTCACCGAGATCGCTGTCGGGCGCCAGGTCGCGCGCCGCGGCGCGGGCGATGGCGGGATGTCCAGGCAGGTCGACGGCGTTGGCGATCAGCGTCGCCGCCGCGTCGGCCTCCGCGCCGGTGCGCGCCAGCACCGTGACGGCGTCGGCGATGCCCAGCGAAAACGAGCGCCCGCGCCAGCCGCTGGTGGCTACGCCGCTCACGCCATCCTGAGCACGAATGGTGACACGATCGGCCATGCCATTGCCGGTGCCGGCAATCGCGACCGTCATCGACTGACTTCCACCGAGATGGAGGGCGCAATCGCCGCCATTGTTGACGTAGGCGCGATCGAGCCGGCGGCCGGCGAGCAGGGCCCCAAGAATTTCGTCGGCTACCGAACCGGCAACGGCGGCCATCGGCGTGATGAAGCATTCCGCCAGCGACGTGACGGCCGCTTCCATGCGGCGCGCCGTAGGGCCGGCAAAACTGCGCGGCGCCAGGAAGAAGGCGGGAAGCCGCAGTTCGGGCAGCTCTTCGACCACCTCGATCAGGATCGTCTGAAAGCGGGCGACTGCCTGTTCGTAAGCGGCGCGGCATTCATCCGCATCGCCAAAGGCCTCGACGATCAGGTCGATCGGCCCGTGGTTGAGATGAAGCCGCCTGCCGTCGGCAAGCCAATGCGCCTGCGGGCCGTTCATCAGCCGGCACCATTCGCCGCTGAACGCCGCAGTTGCGCCAGCGGCGGCCAGGGATTGCCGGCCGGCGCGCCGGTGTTGCTGCGCGGGTTGAGATACTCGCCGCCCTTGGCGAGGATATCCTCGACGCTGCGTATCTCGTTTTCGTAGCCGCCGAGCCGGACATAGTCGTCGCGGCGCATGGTGAACTCGATCGGCGCCACCAGCGCCGGCGTCGGCACATAGCCGAAAGCGCCTTCCGGCACGCGGGTGACGTCGACCATCAGCGTGATGCCGCCGCCCGGCCAGACATAGACCGGCGCGCCGCCGACCGTCACATAGGTCTTCAGGCCCTGCACCGAGCGGGTGAGGTTGACCGGGTTTTCGGTTACGCCGGCGCGCAGCGAGCCGCCGGCGCCGCCGATGAAGAGAACCGTGCACAAAGCGGGCTCGCAATTGTCCTCGATCAGGCCGACGGACTTTTGCAGCCGCTCGGGAAATGGCTTTTGGACCGGCTTCAACTGGTCGTCCAGCTCGTAATAGGCGAACTGCTCGCCGGTGGTCGACACCATCAGCATGGACAGGCCGGGACGCGCGCCCTTCTTGGCGTTCCAGTCGCCGAGGATCGACAGCGGGTCGGAGATCGTCGTCCCACCCCAGCCGAGGCCGGGTTCCGAGACCTTGAAATAGCGGCCGGGGGTCGAGCGGCGGCCGACGATCTTTATCCCCGTATCCTCCCAGCCCAGCACCTTGCCGGCCTGGTGCTCGGAAACGACGCCGGTGATGTGGTCGTCGACCACCACCACCTCGTCGACCAGCCCGCGCCATTGCGTGGCGAACATGCCGATGGTGGCCGAGCCGCAGCCGACGCGCATGCGGTGCTCGACCTTGCCGTCGATGACCGGAGCCTTGCCTGCCTCGACGATGACCGTCGCGCCACCGTCGATGGTGAGCTCGACCGGCTTGCGATTGCACAGGTTGAGCAGCGCGTCGCAGGTGGCGCGTCCCTCCGCCTTGGAACCGCCGGTGAGGTGATGAACGCCGCCGAGCGACAGCATCTGCGAGCCATATTCGCCGGTCGTCACATGGCCGATCGCCTCGCCTTGCGAGCGCACGATCGCCGTCTCGTCGCCGATATGGCGATCGGTGTCGATCTTCACCTTGACGCCGCAATAGGAGAAGATGCCCTCGGTGACGACGGTGACGAGATCGACGCCCTCGACCTCCTGGCTGACGATGAAGGGCGCCGGCTTATAGTCCGGATAGGTGGTGCCGGCGCCGATGGCAGTGACGAAGCGACGGCCGGTGTTGACCAGCTCGCCGTTCCAGGCTTCGCCCTCGGCGACGAAAGGCACGACGGCGCCGCCGGTTTCGGCCGCGTGATCGAGGATGGTCAGCGGATCCATACGCACGATGCGGCCGCCGACATTGCCATAGCGGTCGCAGGCGCCGGTGCGGCCATCGGCGATGTAGCACATGACCGGACAGGCATCGCAGCGGATCTTTTCCGCCACCTGCTTCTCGCCAGGATCGTGGGTTTCGAAACGTTCGGCAAGCTCGCTCATCGGCGCGCCTCCTTCTCGCGGATCGCCGCCAGGATGCGGCTCGGCGTCGCCGGCACCTTGGTGACAAGGACGCCGGTGGCGTGGCGGATGGCGTTGAGGATCGCCGGCGCCGTCGGGATCAGCACATGTTCGCCCAGGCCCTTGGCGCCGAAGGGCCCTTCCGGATCCGGAACCTCGACCAGAATATGCTCGACCGGCGGCACGTCGCCGATGGTCGGGATAAGGTAATCGTGCAGGTTCTCGGTGCGGCCGGGGATGTATTCCTCCATCAGCGCCATGCCGATGCCCTGGGCGATGCCGCCTTCGATCTGACCTTCGACCAGCACCGGGTTGATCGCCTTGCCGACATCATGCGCGGCGGTGATCCTGATCAGCTTCACCGTGCCCAGCTTGAGGTCGACCTCGAGCTCGGCGATCTGCGCGCCATAGCCATAGACGGCATAGGGTTTGCCTTGCCCCTTGGCGTCGAGCGGCAGCGTGGGCGGGTCGTAGGTTTCTTCCGCGACGAACACCAGGCCGTCGGCATCGGCCTTTAGCGCCGCAAGATCGATGCGCCGCGCGGCATCGCCTTCGCGGATGGATAGGTTCGCGCCGTCGAGCGTGATCGTCGCTTCGCCAGAGACATTGGCGTAGCGCAGGATCTTTTCGCGCAAGGCGCGACCAGCCTTTTCCGCCGCCTTGCCGGTTACAAAGGTCTGCCGAGAGGCGGATGTTTTGCCGGCGTCGGGCGTGATGGCGGTGTCGGCGCTCTTCAGCCTGAACCTGTCCAGCGGCAGGCCGAGCGCGTCGGCGCAGATCTGGGAGATGACCGTGTTGGAGCCCTGGCCGATATCGACGGCGCCCTGGTGCAGGACAACGTCGCCGAGGGCCGAGATGCCGACCTTGATGGTCGAGGGATTGGGCAGCGAGGTGTTGCCGCAGCCATACCAGCAGGAGGCGACGCCGACGCCGCGCTTGCTTGCCGTGTTGGTGGCGTTGAAGGCCTCCGCCTCGGCCAGTGCACGGGTCCAATGCGGCTGAAGCTGCTCCAGGCACTCGCCGATGCCGACACCGGACTCCAGAAGCTGGCCGGTGACCGTTTCACAGCCGTCGCGCAGGCAGTTCTTCAGGCGGAAATCCAGCCGGTCGATGCCCAGCTTGCCGGCGAGCTCGTCATAGAGCGTTTCCTGCATGATGGTCGCCTGCGGCACGCCGAAGCCGCGGAAGGCGCCGGCGATCGGGCCGTTGGTGTGGATGGCGTAACCGGTGGCGCGGTAGTTCGGCGTCAGATAGGGGCCGGAGGCATGCACCGGCACGCGGTTGGCGACGGTCGGTCCCCAGCTGGCATAGGCGCCTGTGTTGAAATCGCCCTCGAAGACCATGCCGGTGACGCGGCCTTCGGCATCGGCGCCGATGGTCGCCTTCATCTCGGCCGGGTGGCGCTTGGTGGTCGACATCATCGATTCGTTGCGCGTGTAGGCAAGTGCCGCCGGCCGCCCGGTCTTCATCGCCACGAGGCCGATGAGCGGCTGCAGCGAGACATCGAGCTTCGAGCCGAAGCCACCGCCGGTGGCGGTCGGCACGATGCGCACCTTGTCGACGGCAAGGTCCAACACCTTCGCCGTCTCGTCGCGGTCCATGTAAGGCGCCTGGGTGCAGGCAACGACGACCAGCGTGTCGCCATCCATATAAGCGTAGCCGGCTTCCGGCTCGATATAGGCGTGCTCGACGAAAGAGGTCTCGATGGCCCCCGACACGGTGGCGGCCGCGGCTGCGAGCGCTCCTTCAGGATCGCCGCGCTCGACATAGCCGGAGGTGAGCAGGTTCGCCGGGCGGTGGCTGTGGATCAGCTCGGCCCCCTCGGCCTTCGCCTCGCCAGGCTGCAGAATATGCGGCAGTTCCGTCCATGAGATCGGAAAATCCGTCAGGTCGAGATCGACGATCGCCTCGCGTTCGCCCGCCACCAGCGCCACCGCCTCGCCACGCAGACGGGCAAAGCCCTCGGCCAGCGCCGGCTGGTCGGCAAAGGGGCCGATGACGCCGAAGCAATTCTTGCCAGGAATGTCGGTGGCGGTGAAGACGCCGGCGATGCCGGGATGCGCCTTGGTCCAGGCGTCAAGGTCGCCGAAGCTGAAGCGGGCATGATAATGCGGCGAGCGGACGACAAGCACCGCCAGGGCATCGGCCGGAAAGGAATCGCCGCCGAACATCTCGTCGCCCGTGACTTTCGGCACGCCGTCGAGACGGATGGGAGAGGCGCCAACCGCACGCCCGGCTTCGGGCAGACGATGATCGATGCCGTTCATATGCCGCGAGGCGCCCATCACCGCCGCGACGATCTTCCTGTAGCCGGTGCAGCGGCAGAGCACGCCACCCAGCGCGTCCTGCGTCTCGGCCTCGCTCGGCGTGGGGTTGCGTTGCAAAAGCGCGGTGGCCGCGACCAGCAGGCCAGGCGTGCAGATGCCGCATTGCGCGGCGCCATGTTCGAGGAACGAGGCCTGCAGGGCGGACAGTCGGCCATTGGCAAGGCCTTCGACGGTGGTGACGGAAGCGCCGGACACCGAGGCCGCCGGCATCAGGCAGGCGCAGACCGGATTGCCGTCGACCAGCACGGTGCAGGCACCGCAATCGCCAGCATCGCAGCCGACCTTGGTGCCGGTCAGCCGCAGCTCGTCGCGCAAAACCTGCGACAGGCGGCGCACCGGCGGCACCGACACGTTGACAGCAGCGCCGTTGACCTCGAAGGCAATGTCGGCGCGTTCCATGCCGGACTGGGCCATGCCGGATTGGGCCATGCCGGACTGGGCCACCCCGGACTGGGCCACGCCGGATCGGGTCATGCCGGACTGGGCAATGCTCATGCGGCCACCTTGCCTTCACCGGGGTCGATTGCGGCGCGCACCGCGCGAGCGACGATCTCGCGCGCCGCTTGCTCCCGGTACTCGGCGCTGCCGCGCACATCGGCGATCGGCGACAGTTCGTCGATCGGCGCGGACAGCGCCGCTTCGGCGAGTGCCTCATCGATCGGGCGCCCGCGCAGGGCCGCCTCGACGCCGGCGAGACGGCGGGCGACCGCCGAGCAGGAGCCGACGGCGATCGCCGCTTCGGCGACGACGCCATTCTCGACCACGAGCCGCGCCGCGGCCATGGCGATCGAGATGACGAGATAGCGGCGGGCGCCGAGCTTGACGAAGGCTGAGGCGCCGATGCCGGAACGCTTCGGCACGCGAATGGCGGTGACCATCTCGCCGGGCTGCAGCGCCGTGCGACGATTGCCGAGGATGAACGCGCCGAGCGGCAGATGGCGGATGGCTTTCGCCGAGCGCAATTCGATATCGGCGTCGAGCGTCAGCAGCGCCGGTACGCCGTCGGCAGCGGGCGAGGCATTGCAGAGATTGCCGGCAACGGAAGCGACATTCTGGATCTGGACCGAGCCGACCTCGCGTGCGGCCGATTTCAACGCGTCGAATGACGCCGGCAAGGAGTGGCGCACGATGTCGGTCCAGGTCGTGCGGGCGCCGATCCGCCAATGATCGCCCGTCTCGGCGATGCCGCGCAGTTCGGCGAGACCGTTGATGTCGAGGATGTTGTCGCGGAAGGGTTTGGCGCCCTGCGCCGGATAGAAATCCGTGCCGCCGGCCAGAATGCGCCAGCGATCCTCGCCAAGCAAAGCGAGCGCCTCGTCGACCGTGGTGGGTTTCGCGTAACGGATCACGCTTTGCCTTCCCGAAAAAGGGCCTTTCCCAGAGCTTAGGCCTTCCTGTGGCCTCCCGAAGTGCCGGCTTCGGGTCTTCTTGCCGGTCTCCGGACCGGTCAAATTCATTCGTATGCAAATGATATCAGGCCGGTCGCAATTGTCAAAGCCGGAGTTTGCGCCGCCAAGACCTCAACGCGATTGTTATGGCGCCGGAGGTTGACGCCGCCGGCCATCTGGTCAAGGTTCCGTGTCCGGTCGCGTGAGCGGCTTTTTGACTGGAGCCCCAAGCCGGACGAGAGGGCTGAAACGAGAGGGAGCCGCATGGCCGAAGAAGCGCTCATCGTCATCGACCTGCAGAACGATTTTTGTCCCGGCGGCGCGCTGGCGGTTGCCGGCGGCGACGAGATCGTGCCTTTGGTCAACGACCTGATCCGGCGCAGCGAGCATGTGATCCTGACGCAGGACTGGCACCCCGCCGGCCATTCGAGCTTCGCCTCCAGCCATCCCGGCAAGCAGGCTTTCGAGACGATCGAGATGCCCTACGGGCCGCAGACGCTGTGGCCGGATCATTGCATCCAGGGCAGTCTCGGCTCCGATTTCCATTCCGGGCTTGCCTGGACCAAGGCCGAACTGGTGGTCCGCAAAGGGTTCCGCACGGCGATCGACTCCTATTCGGCCTTCTTCGAGAACGATCACACGACGCCGACCGGCCTCGGAGGCTATCTGAAGGAACGCGGCATCGACACGATCACCCTGGTCGGCCTCGCCACCGACTTCTGCGTCGCCTTCTCGGCGCTCGACGCGGTGAAGCAGGGCTTTAAGACAACGGTGCGGCTCGACGCCTGCCGCGGCATCGACCTCAACGGTTCGGTCGAGATGATGCTGAAGCGGATGGACGAAGCCGGCGTGACGCTCGAAGACCATTCGGCGGACTGACCGGGCTGTGGGGAAGGTCCCCCTCACCCGGATTGCCAGCCGAATTGCGAAGGGCAATTCGGGGCAATCCGACCTCTCCCCGAGGGGAGAGGGGATAGCGAGCGCCGGCGCCAACCTCTTCTCCCCCACGGGGAGAAGGTGGCCGCGAAGCGGCCGGATCAGGGGGCTTGTCGCCGCGATAGCGGTGCTGCTTCCAGCGCAGGCATTCGCCGCCGAAATCCACGAGCTGCCCGGCGCCGCGATGTCGCTGTGGTGGGCACTTCCCTTCGCCGGCCTGCTCTTGTCGATCGCGACCGGGCCACTGCTCTTTCATCATGTCTGGGAACATCACTACGGCAAGATCGCCGCCGCCTGGGCCGCTCTGGTGGTCGCGCCGCTGGCGGTCGCCTTCGGCCTTGCTTCGGCAGGCGAAGCGGTGCTGCACACGCTGCTCACCGAATATCTGTCCTTCATTATCCTGTTGTTCGCGCTCTACACGATTTCGGGCGGCATCCTGCTTGCCGGCAACATCCACGGCACGCCGCTCACCAATGCCGGCCTGCTGCTGATCGGCGCGCTGCTTGCCTCGGTCATCGGCACGACCGGCGCCTCGATGATCCTGATCCGGCCGATGCTGCGCGCCAACGACAACCGACCGTTCAACGCGCATGTGGTGATCTTCTTCATCTTCCTGGTCTCCAACATCGGCGGCTCGCTGACCCCGCTCGGCGACCCGCCCTTGTTCGTCGGCTTCCTGCGCGGCGTCGACTTCTTCTGGACCACCGCGAGCCTGTGGCGCGAGACGCTGTTCACCGGCGGACTGGTGCTCATCGTCTTCCTGGCGCTCGATATCGTGCTGCACCGCCGTGAGGGCGGCATGCCGAAGATCAAGGATCCGACGCCTGATTCGAAAGTGCGCCTGCGCGGCCTGGCCAACCTGCCCCTGCTCGCCGGCGTCATCGGCGCGATCCTGCTTTCGGCGAGCTGGAAGCCGGGCATCGGCATCCCGATCCTCGGCGTCAGCCTCGAGCTGCAGAACCTGGTGCGCGACGCCATCATCCTGGCGCTGGCCTTCCTGTCGCTAAAAGTCTCGTACAAGAGCCATCGCGAAGCGAATGGCTTCACCTGGGGGCCGATCGCCGAGGTGGCGAAACTCTTTGCCGGCATTTTCGTCTGCATCGTGCCGGTCATCGCCATCCTGCGAGCCGGCCACGACGGTGCGCTGGCGCCGCTGGTGTCGCTGGTCACCTCCGCCGACGGCCAACCGAACAACCTCGCCTATTTCTGGCTGACCGGGGCATTGTCATCCTTCCTCGACAACGCGCCGACCTATCTGGTGTTCTTCGAGCTTGCCGGCGGCGATGCCAGGCACCTGATGACGGAGGCCGCCTCGACGCTCGCCGCAATCTCGGCCGGCGCGGTGTTCATGGGCGCCAACACCTATATCGGCAACGCGCCGAACTTCATGGTCTTTGCCATCGCCCGGCATCGCGGCTTCAAGATGCCGGGCTTCTTCGGCTATATGATGTGGTCCGGCCTGGTGCTGATCCCGACGTTCTTGATTGCCGGGTTCTTGTTTTTCAGGTGAGCTGGGAAACCATCGCCGGGGAGTGCTTATCCAAGGCAAGCCATTCGTGGGGGCGACAATGACCATTCAAGCTGAAAACCTGCCCTATCTGTCAGCCGGGTTCCTGGACCGCCTGGCGATTTCGACCTCCGACGTGGTCGACGAAATCGAGCGGCAGATCAGCGGTCAGAGGCGGGGCGAGGTGTGGTGCGCGCCGAAGGCGGTGGTGCGGCCGGGCGACGACCGCTACATCATGGCCACACTCGGTGTCGCGACCGAGCCCCGGGTGCTGGCGACCAAATCGCTGGTGGTCAACCCTCGCAATGCCGAGCGCGGACTTGCAACCCTTAACTCGATCGTCACCCTTCTCGACGCCGAGACGGGGCTGCCGCTTGCCGTGGTCGACGGCAATTGGGTGACGGAGAAGCGCACGGCCGGCCTGAGCGCCGTGGCGGCACGGCGACTGGCCCGGGCCGGCTCGACAAGCGTCGCGTTCATCGGATGCGGCGTTCAGGCGCGCGGCCATCTCGAGGTCCTGGCCGACCTTTTCCCTTTGCAGGAGATCAGGGCCTTCAGTCGGGGCAAAGCCAGCCGCGACGCATTCTGTCGTATGGCTGAGATGCGCGGCCTTACCGCGACGTCCTGCGATACCGCCAAGGCGGCGGTCGAAGCAGCAGACATCGTGGTGACGACGGTCACCCTGGTGCCTGAGCCCGCTCCATTTTTGGATGCGCGCTGGCTGAAGGCCGGCGTTTTTGTGACCATGACCGATCTGGCCCTGCCCTGGCTGCCGGAAAGCATGGCTGCCTTCGATCGCATCGTCATAGACGACCTGGCGCAAGAGGCGCAGATGAGCAAACCGATGGTGAAGCCCGAACTCATTGTGGGCGACCTGACAGGTTTGGTTGGAGGCGATGTGCCGGGTCGCCAGAGTGCAGCTGAGCGAACCGCTTTCGCGTTCCGCGGCATCGCGGTAGGCGATCTCGCAATCGCCGGCCTTGCATTTCTGCGCGCGAAATCGGTCGGCGCGCTGGGCGCCTAGAGCGGTTCAGCATTTCACAGAATCGCCGAACCGCTCTATCTCATTGTTTTTACGCAATTCCGGACGGAAAACCGTTTCACACTTTTCCTGGAACTGCTCTAGCCCACGCCGACATAGCGGCGCACGGCTGACGGGTCTGCCCGCAAAGCCTCGACATCGACCGTCTCGCGGTTGCGGCCGTTCTCGATGAAGCAAACCTTGTCGGCGACCGAGAGCACCGCGTCGACGCGCTGCTCGACCAGGATGGTTGAGACGCCTAGATCGCGCAGCTTCGCCACCGTTTCGCGGATTTTGGCGATCATCGACGGCATCAGCCCTTCGGTCGGCTCGTCGAGCAAAAGCACTTGCGGCTCGAGGCAAAGCGCGCGGGCCATCGCCAGCATCTGCTGCTCGCCGCCGGAGAGCGTGCCGGAGCGCTGCCTCAGCCGCTCCCTGAGCAGCGGGAAGAGATCGAGCACGCTCTCGCGGGTCTGCTTGCCCTTGCCACGCGCCATCAGGCCGATCTCGATGTTTTCCGCCACCGTCATCTCGGCGAACAGCCGCCTGCCCTGCGGCACATAGGCGACGCCGGCCTTCGGCACGTCATGCGCGGCGAGCCCGGTCAGCTCCTTGCCGTCCAGCCTGATCGAGCCGGCAGCCGCCGGCACCAGACCCATGATCGCCTTCAACGTCGTCGTCTTGCCGGCTCCGTTGCGACCGAACAGGCACAGCACCTCGCCCTTGTTCAGGGCCAGGTCGAGGCCGTAGAGCACCTGCACCTCGCCATAGAAGCAGTCGAGCCCGGAAATGGTGAGCAATCCGCCATCGGCTCTAACGGACTCAGCCATGGGTCGCTCCGAGATAGGCGTCCTGGACTTGGCGGTCGGCGCGGATCTGCTCCGGCGTGCCTTCGGCGAGGATCTTTCCCGAATTGAAGACGGTGATGCGGTCGGCAAGCTGCATGACCACCGGCATGTTGTGCTCGATCAGGAGCACCGTTGCGCCCTTGGCGATCTCGCGCACCAGCGTGATGAAATTGTCGATCTCGCTGTCGGCAAGACCTTGCGTCGGCTCGTCGAGGATCAGCAGGCGCGGCTTCAGCGCCAAGCCCATCGCGACTTCGAGCAGGCGCTGGTGGCCATAGGAAAGCTGCCCGGCCGGCGTGCCGGCGCGGTCGGCAAGGCCGGTGCGTTCGAGCGCCGCCATGACGCCGGTCCTGACCTGCCCCTTCGTGCGGCCGTCCGTCAGCGTGCGCTGCACCGGCAGCGCGACATTGTCGAAGGCGGTGAGATTGGCGAAGACACTGGTGATCTGGAAAGTATAGGCAACACCCAGGCGAACCCGCTTGTAAGCCGGCATCGTCGTGATGTCGGCGCCGTCGAAGGCGATCATGCCGGAGGATGGCCGGATGCGGCCGGAGAGCAGGCTGACGAAGGTGGTCTTGCCGGCGCCGTTCGGGCCGATGATGGCGCGGATTTCGCCCGGCATCAGCGTGAAGTCGACGCCGTCGACCGCGCGCAGGCCGCCGAACTGGCGCGACAGGCCTTTGGTGGTGAGCAGCGGCATCATGGCAGCCACCCCAGCCAGCGCTCACGAATGCTGCCCATGATGCCCTTCGGGGCAAACAGGACGAGCAGGATGAGCGCCACGCCGACGATCAGGAGATAGGCGGAAGTGAAGCCGCTGGTGATGTCGGTGACGTAATACATGAACAGTGTGCCGATCAGCGGCCCGAGCGTGGTCGCGGCACCGCCGAGCAGCACCCAGAGCAGCGGCAGGATGGAATACTGCACCGAGGCGAAGCTCGATCCGACATAGCCGAACAGCAAGGCATAGGCCGCGCCCGAGGCCGCGCAGATGGCGCCTGAGGCCACGACCGCCGCGAGCTTGTTGGCGACTGTGTCGTAGCCAAGCATTTTTGTCCGTTCCTCATTCTCACGGATGGCGACCAGCACACGGCCGAAGCGGGAGCGGACGATGGCTAAGGTGATGAGAAGCACGACAGAGAACAGCGCCAGCGCGCTCATATAGCGCACGGTCGAATTCGTCAGGTCGATGGAGGCGCCGCCGATCGAAATCACTCGTGACGCCTGCTGGATGACCAGGCCCTGGTCGCCGCCGGTCCAGGCGGCGAAATAGAGGATGAGCAGAAAGAAGACCTGCGCGAACATCATGGTGACGATCATGAACGCCACACCTGAGGTGCGCAGCGCCAGCACGCCGACGGCCAGAGCGAGCAGCGCGCCGCAGGCGACCCCTGCGACGAAGGCTTCCGGCACACCCCAGCCGAGGTGATAGACGGTCAAGCCCGCGCCATAGAGGCCGGCCGAGAAGAACATGGCGTGGCCGAGGCTGAGCAGGCCGACATAGCCGAAGAGCAGATTGTAGCCCATGGCAAAGACCGCCAGCGCCATGATGCGGGCGAACAGGCCCTGGTGGTAGTCCGGCAGGACGAAGTTCAGCGCGAAGAGAAGCGCGATGACGCCGATATGCAGCGCGTAGGTCTTTGCCGGCGAAGCATCCTTCATCTGGACGTGGTCCCGAACAGGCCTTGCGGCCGGAACACCAGCACCATGGCTACCACCAGCGTGGCGATGATCTTGGCCAGGGTCGGCGAGAAGAACATCGAGATGATGCCGTCGGAAAGGCCGATCAGGATGGCGGCGACCACCGTGCCGCGCAGGGAGCCGAGGCCGCCGATGATGACGACGATGAAGGACAAAAGCAGCGGGTCCTGCCCCATCAGGTAATGTGCCTGGCTGATCGGCACGATCAGCACCGCGGCGATCGCCGCCAGCATGGCGCCGATGGCGAAGACGCCGGCATAAACGCGCTCGACCGGAATGCCGAAGGCCTGCGCCGTCTCGCGGTCATATTGCGTGGCGCGCATGATCAGGCCGATCTTCGTGCGCGTCAGCACCAGCCAGGTGATGACGAGCAGAATGGCGGAAGCGGCAACCACCGACAGTTTGTAGCCGGAATAGCCGAACCACGGCAAAAGGATGCGGTAGCTGAAGGGCGGCTCCACCGGGCGCGCTTCCGGGCCGTAGAAGGTCAGCGCCAGCTGCTGGATGATGTAGAGCATGCCGATGGTGGCGACGATGGTGCTCTCGGGGTTGTAGTTGAGCCGGCGCAGCACCAGCCATTCGGCGATCAGCGCGACCAGCCCGACGAGCAAGGGCGCGATCACAAGTGCTGCCACGAAACCGATCGCCGGATGGCCCGAGATTGCCGTCGAGACTGCCCAGGCCAGCACCGCGCCCAGCATGAAGAACTCGCCATGGGCGACGTTGACGACGCGCATGACGCCGAACACCAGCGACAGGCCGAGCGCCGTCAGCGCCAATACGGCGGAGGTGACGAGGCCTTCGAGGGCGGCGAGGAGGAGATGGGGTCCGAAGTGCATGGACTATACGCCAACGGAGGCGCGAGACCCCCCTCTCTGCCCTGCCGGGCATCTCCCCCTCAAGGGGGGAGATTGGCTGTCCCTACCGCTTTCGCCAATCGCAAAGGCCGACAGATGGCCGCCTTCGCATGAGCTGCTGATCTCCCCCCTTGAGGGGGAGATGTCCGGCAGGACAGAGAGGGGGGCCTGGGCGCGCACGCTGGTTGGAATGGCCCTACAGCGCCTGCGTGGTGTAATCCCCTTCCGGCTCGTAGAGGCCGTCCTCGATCTTGGTCTTGTGCACGACCTTGAGCTTGCCGCCTTCGACCTTGGAGATGTTCTGGATGCCGAAGCACTGGTGGATCTTGCCGTTGAAGGTCTTCGGTCCCTGCGGATGTTCCGGCCCTTCGGCGAATTCCTTCAGCGCCTCGGTCGCCTCGACCAGCTTGGCGCGGTCCTCCGGTCCCTTGTAGCCGGCATCTTCCATCGCCTTCTTGACGACGTAGAGCGTCTCCCAGCAGCCAAACATATGCGAGGCGGTGGAAACGTCCTTGGCATCGCCGACGGCAGCACCATTGTCATCGATGCCGACGGCGGCGCGATAGGCTTTCTGCGCGGCGGAATCATCCGGCTGCGCATAGCGCGGCGAGCCTTCCCAGAAATGGCTGCCGTCGAGGAATTCGAGGCCGGGGCTATTGATGTCGGTGGCCTCCAGCGAATCCATGAAGCCGAAGAGCTGCGGCCGTTGCGAACCGTAGAATTCGCCGAGCTCCTTGACGAAGGTGAGCACGGCTGGGCCGACCATGACGTGGTAGATCACCTCGGTCTCGGCCGGGATCTGCGGGAAGTACTTCGTGAAGGAACTCTCTGTCGGCGGGATGGCGATCTGGGCGATCACCTCGGCGCCTTGCGCCTTCAGCGCCGGCGGCAGGTAGTCGCGGTGATCGTAGCCGAAGGCGAAGTCGGGGAAGATCTGCGTCACCTTCTTGCCGGCGTTCGCCGCGATCCACGGCGCCATCGACTGGATCTGGCTTTTCACGTCGGTGATGCCGGGCTGGAAGACGTAGCGGTTGAGCTTGGTGGAGGCGACGTGGTGGCCCTCGCTGACCACGAAATAGGGGATCTTGTTCTCGCCGGCGGCGGGCGCCGAGCCTAACACGACATGCGAGAACAAAGTGCCGAAGACGATGTCGGTCTTGTGCTGCTTGGCGAATTTCGCAACCACCTCGGCGCCGCGCGCCGGATCGGTGCCGTCATCCTCGATCACCAGCTCGACCTGGCGGCCGCTGATGCCGCCGGCATCGTTGATCGCCTTGACGGCGGCGGCGCTCGTCTTCTCATACCAGCGGCCATAGGCGGCGCCGATGCCGGTGCGGTGTGACTGGAAGCCGATCTTGATCGGCGCCGAGCTCTGCGCCTGGCTGTAGCGGACGAAGCCCGGCGCCAGCGCGAGACCGGCACCGGCGGCCATGCCCTTCAGCGCCGTGCGGCGCGACAGCGTCGTCTTGGAGAGGTCGAAAAATCCGTTCTTGTCAGCCATGTCCGTTCCCCTGTTTTTCAGTCTTGACCAGCGATAAGGCGGCTAAACCATCCCCCTTCCGAAGGATGGAAAAATTGCATGTGTACAAACTAAATCACCAAAGCCGCGACGTGGCAAGCGAGCTTACCTGACGGCACCGGAGGCGCGCCCTTGTCTCATCCGGCGGTCGGCGTGGCAAGCAACCAAAGGCCTAATATCGTGTAGGCGATCATCAACAGGGTCAGAGGGAGCTGGCTGAGCGCCGCGCGCGACGGCTGCTTGTACAGACGCCATGCAAGGCCATGCGCGACGAGCACGGCCAACACATGGCCGGCGATGATGACACCCGCCTGGACATTCCACAGCCACCAGGCGGATTCGGCGCCGGCAACGACGCCGGCCTCGACCATCCTGTTGGCCGTGCCGAACAGGTTCCAGCCAAGCGCGAAAGGATCGGACAGCGCGACCAGGGCGTACTGGCCGTCGACCAGCAGCACGGTGAGGTAATGCGCGATGTGGTAGGCAAGCGCGATCGGTACGATCGACCAGACCAGCAGGCCGGCGGCTTTTCCGAACGACTGCGCATCACCGGCGAGGCGCTGGCCGAGAATTACGGCCAACGCGAACACCACCGCGAGCAGGATGAAGGTCAGCACGAGGCCGAAGCTGCCGATGCCGATCAGCGCGGTGCGGCCGGGAAACTCCAGCGGGTTGATGCCGAAGAGACCCAGCCAGAAGAAGGTCTTCGACAGGCCGTCGAAGGATACCGAGGATAGCGCCAGGAGGAGAAAGGCCGTGCCGCTTGGCGGCAGCGCCTCGGCTGCCAGCAGCTTGGCGCCGGGCCAGCAGAGCGAGAGGCGGCCTTCGTGACGCTCAAAGGGCGCAAAGCGGGCGACCATGGCGAAGAAGACAGTCAGGAATTCGCCACGGTTGCTCCAATCGTCGTAGCCGACGACGAGCATGGCGATGAAGCTGGCCAGCCAATAGATGCCCGCAGCGTATGCCAACCGCGCGGGATCGTCGGGGGCGGGATCGATCAGCTCGAACCAGGCGAAGGCGAAGAACAGCACGAAGGCCGGCCAGAAGCCGAGCCAGTTGGGCAGGCGCGACGGCTGTGTTTCATCACCGTGTCGGCCGAAGAGCCGGCTTGCGACGCGCCACGGTCCATACCACGGGTTGAGCCACGGCCATAGGTCGCCAAAGATGCCTTGCAGCAGGGTGAAGCCGGCCCAAAGCAGCGTCCAGACCATCAGCGGCAGCGGGTTGGAAAGCGGATCCCGGCTGCCTATGAGACCGGCGGCGACGAGCAGCGCGAAGCCGGCAAAGGAAAGCAGGCTGATCAGGGTGCGCGGAGCGTCGCTGAAGGTGGACAGCGGCAGGCGCCGGCGCCAGAAATTGTCGAGGGTGGCGGGCGGCAGCAGCGCCAGGACGAGGAAGCTGACGGCGACCGCCAGCGCGCCGCCGACGAGGTAGTAGCCGGTCGGGAGAAGCAGGACGTGGCCGCGGTCCGAGGCGTGGGCGAAGGCGGGGGTGGGGAGGAGGGCGAAGAAAGCTAGAGGGAGGGCTAACCTGTGGCGACGGCGTTCTACGGCCCCCCTCTCTGTCCTGCCGGACATCTCCCCCTCAAGGGGGGAGATTGGCGGTTTCGGCGCCGGCTCCCCTTTTTCAACGTTGGCAATTGGCGAAAGCGGAGGCGACAAGATAATCTCCCCCCTTGAGGGGGAGATGTCCGGCAGGACAGAGAGGGGGGCGAAGGAACTCGACCTATCCAGCCGCGCAGTATTGCTCGACGATGCGGGATACGCACAGGTCACAGGGAATACCCTAAACCTTCACCAGCTGCTCCACCCGCCCCTTCTCGCCGAAGATCCTCAGATACCGCTTGATCTCCTTCTCATCCCCCGTTGCTTTGGCGGGGTTGTCCGACAGCTTCACCGCCGGCCGGCCATTGGCCTCGGTGACCTTGCAGACCAGCGAAATCGCATCGAGGCTGTCAGTTTCAGTCGGCGCGCAGCCTTCGAAATCGTTGGTGAGGTTGGTGCCCCAGCCGAAGGACATGCGCACCTTGCCGCGGAAATGCCTGTAGGTCGCCTCGATGGTCTCGACCTCGAGCCCGTCGGAAAAGATGAGCAGCTTCTGCTTGGGGTCCTTGCCCTTCTTGCGCCACCAGTCGATGATTTTTTCGCCGCCCTCGATCGGCGGGGCGCTGTCGGGGCGGAAGCCGGTCCAGTCGGCGACCCAGTCGGGGGCGTCGCGCAGGAAGGAATCCGTGCCGAAGGCGTCCGGCAGCACGATCAGGAGATTGCCGCCATAATAGCGCTGCCAGTCCTGCAGCACCTTGTAGGGCGCCTCGCGCAGCTCCGCCTCGGAATTGGCAAGGGCTGCAAAGACCATCGGCAGTTCATGCGCGTTGGTGCCCAAGGCTTCGAGGTCGTTGTCCATGGCCAGAAGCACGTTGGAGGTGCCGGTGAAGGCGTCGCCGATGCCTTCCTTGAGCGCCTCCACGCACCAGCGCTGCCAAAGGAAGGAATGGCGGCGTCGGGTGCCGAAATCGGAGATGCGGATACCGGGCAGCGCCTTCAGCCGCTCGGTCTTGGCCCACATCTTGGCCTTGGCGCGGGCATAGAGCACGTCGAGCGCGAACGGCCCATAAGAGCGCATGGCGGCGCGGGAGCGCAGTTCGTTGATGATGGCCAAAGCAGGGATCTCCCAGAGCGTGGTGTACATCCACGGACCCGGGAAGGAGAGCTCGTACTGGCCGTCGCGCCTGGTGAGCTCATAATTGGGCAGCCTGAAACCTTCCAGCCATGCTAGGAATTCCGGCTCGAAGATCTGCTTGCGGCCATAGAAATTGTTGCCGCCCAGCCAGATCATCTCCTTCTTGGAGAAGCGCAAGGTGCGGGCGTGGTCGAGCTGCTCGCGCAACTCTCCCTCGTCGATCTCGTCGGCGAGGCGCACTGAGGTGGTGCGGTTGATCAGCGAGAAGGTGGCGTCGACCTTGGGATACATGCCCCAGATCATCTGCAGCATCAGAAGCTTGTAGAAATCCGTGTCCAGCAGGCTGCGGACGATCGGGTCCAGCTTCCAGGTATGGTTGTAGACGCGCCGCGCTATATCGGTTTTTGCCATGCTTCCTCACCCATAAGGCACGACGCACGGAAACGCAGGCGCCACGCTTCAAGTCCTCGTTCGAGCAATCCCGGATGGAAGACCCTCGCGCGGTTTTCCTGGAATTGCCTCAGCCACCTGCCTCTTAGCACTGTATTTTCGAACGCGCTTGTCGCTTTGCAAGCTGGCCCGACAAAAAGCAGCTATGCAAGTCCAGCCTTCAAGAGGCCGTTCTGGCCCCTATCACCTTTAGTGCCGGGCGTTTTCTCCGGCTGGGCACGCGGCCGGCCACCGGGGCGTCGGCGCGGCCCTCGTCCTGCTCCTTCTCGGCGAACAGCCAGTCGATGAACAGCTGGACGATCGGCGTCGAGCGCATTTCGTTGCGGCAGACGACGTAGAAATCGTCGACCGCCGGCACCGACAATGTAAAGGGCGCGACGAGCATGCCCCTGGCCAGCAAGGCGCGCGCGGTGACGGAATCGCCGAGCGCCACGCCATGGCCGTGCACGGCGGCCTCGGTCGCCATGCGCGCATCGCCCAGATGATGGCGGCGGCCGCGCTCCAGATCGAGCGCGTCGGCGGCGGCGAGCCAGGTGTGCCACTCACGGCCGTCGTCGCCGTGCAGGAAGACGTGGTCGGCAAGGTCGCGGACGCTGCGGATCGGCCGGTTGTTGATCAGCGTCGGGCTGACCACGGGAAAAAGTTCCAGCCCGGACCATTTGCGTATCCAGCAGTCGCTCCAGCTGCCGTCGCCATAATGCACGCAGACATCGATATCCGGCGCACGGATGTCGCGGGCGTCGTTGGACGGGATCAGCGTCAGCTGGATATCCGGATATTGCGCGGTAAAGGAGCCGAGGCGCGGCGTCATCCAGAGCAGCAACAGCGCCGGCACGCAGGATACCGACAACGCGCCGGCGCTTGCCGGCCGCGTCATGCGCTGGGTCGCGGCGGCGATGCCGTCGAAGGCAGCCGAGACCGCCGGCAGGAACTCGGCGCCATGCGGCGTCAGCTTCACGCGCTGACCGGTACGCTCGAAGAGTTTCACGCCAAGCGATTGCTCGAGCGCCTTGATCTGGTGGCTGACGGCGCCATGCGTGACATTCAGCTCGCCCGCAGCCTTGGTCAGCGAGGCGTGCCGCGCCGCGGCCTCGAAGGCGCGCAACGGGTTCAGCGGCGGCAGGCGCTTGGCCATGAAGGGCTCCTACTTTGTGAGATTTTCTCACAGAAAAGACCCTAACAATATCAATTGATTTTTCAATGCGGCTGCCCGACACTTTTGCCCGGAACAGCTTCAAGAGACGTGAAATCCGCAGCGCAGCCGGCGGGCAACGATCCAGCCGGACACCAGGCTGGCTTGGCAAATCGTCCATGCGGACAGCGCTGCAAGCAGGCAAGAAGAGGAGACCGGACATGGGTTACGATCGCGGCAAGCTCGAAGCGTTGCGCCGCAAATATGGCGAGAGCCATGGCGGCGAGATGTTCGACCCGAAATTCCGCAAGGTCGCCGACAAGATCTTCAACAAATCGGGCACGAGGCTGGCGCCCTATTCCGGCATCCCGACCTTCCTCGCCGCACCCTACCGCGAAATCGCCGCCGAGAACCCGGATTTCGGCGACCTGCAGGTGGCGATGATCGGCGTGCCGATGGATCTCGGCGTCACCAATCGTCCCGGCTCGCGCTTTGGACCGCGCGCGCTGCGCGCCATCGAGCGCATCGGGCCCTACAACCATGTGCTGGAATGCGCGCCGACGCATGAGCTGCGGGTCGCCGACATCGGCGACACGCCGTTCCGCAGCCGCTACCGGCTGGAGATCAGCCATGAGGACATCGAAAAGCGCACCAACCAGATCGTCGATGCCGGCGTGCTGCCGCTCTCGGTCGGCGGCGATCACTCGATCAGCCATCCGATCCTGAAGGCGGTCGGCAGACAAGCTCCCGTCGGCATGATCCATATCGATGCCCATTGCGACACCAGCGGGCTGTTCGACATGACCAAGTTCCACCATGGCGGACCGTTCCGCAACGCCGTGCTGGACGGCGTGCTCGATCCCTCGCGCACCATCCAGATCGGTATCCGCGGCTCGGCCGAATATCTGTGGGAGTTCACCTACGAGTCCGGCATGACGGTCGTGCATGCCGAGGAGGTGACCGGGCTCGGTATTCCCGCCATCATCGAGAAAGCGCGCAAGATCGTCGGCGACGGCCCGACCTATATCTCCTTCGACGTCGACAGCATCGATCCGGCCTTCGCGCCCGGCACCGGCACGCCGGAAGTCGGCGGGCTGACGACGCGCGAGGTGCTCGAGCTGCTGCGTGGCCTGAAAGGCCTCAACATCGTCGGCGGCGACGTCGTCGAGGTGGCGCCGCAATATGACTCGACCACCAACACCGCCCATGTCGGCGCCCAGGTCCTGTTCGAGATCCTGAGCCTGATGGTGTTCAGCCCGGCAATCAAGAAGGACTGAGACTGGCATTTCTTTATTTTCACGCAATTCCGAACGGAAGCTATGGCGAAGTCGCCAAGCCTAAACCGGGTCTCACTTTTCCTGGAATTGCTCTACCAACACGGCCGCCGCGCTGGAGCCGGCGGCCGGATGCAACAACAAGCTTCCAGCAGGGGAATAACAATGACTCTTCATGCAAAGTTCAAATCATCCATTGCCGCTGCGATGATGCTCGCCACGGCAGGGTTCGGTCTCGCCACCCAAGCAGCAAAAGCCGACGCCGTCGACGACATCACCAAGGCCGGCGCCATCAATGTCGGCATCTTCTCCGACTTCCCGCCCTTCTCCTCGGCCAGCGCCGACATGAGCATCAAGGGCTATGACATCGACGTCGCGCAGGCGATCGCCGATGCCTTGAAGGTGAAGCTCAACCTGGTCAGCGTCACCGGACAGAACCGCATCCCTTATCTCACAGACAAGCGTGTCGATATATTGATGAGCGTCGGCTACTCCAAGGAACGCGAGCAGGTGATCGATTTCGCCGCCGCCTACGCGCCCTACTATATCGCCGTCATCGGCCCGGCCGCGCTTGCCGTCAAAGGCAAGGAAGACCTTGCCGACAAGTCGATCGCCGTCAATCGCGGCACGCTGGAGGATACCTCGCTCACGCAGGCAGCGCCCGCCTCGGCCGACATCCGCCGCTTCGACAACTACAACTCCGTCATCCAGGCCTTCATCTCCGGCCAGACCCAGTTGATGGTGGTCGGCAACGATGTCGGCGCCCAGGTGCTGGCCAAGCAGGACGCGCTGAAGCCGGAGCAGAAATTCCAGCTGCTCACCTCGCCCTCGCATATCGGCCTCAACAAGAACGAGGATAGGCTGAAGAAGGCGGTGAACGACGCCGTCGCCAAGATGCTGGCCGACGGCAAGCTCGACGAGAGCTCGAAGGCCTGGCTGAAGACGCCGCTCAATCCCGACAACCTCAAGGATTGATCTCTTGAGCGGTTCGGCTCGCACAAAGCGCTGAACCGCTCCGACTGTTCCAACAAGGTCAATCGCCATGGGCTACAGCCTGGACTTCGGCTGGCTTGCGGGTGCCGCGGGCGCGATCGCGCGCGGCGCGGCGACGACGGTTTTGCTGATCGCCGTCACTACGCTGGTGGGAACCGTTCTCAGCATCCTGGGCGCTGCCGGCAAAAGAAACGGCCCCAAGCCGCTTCAACTGGCGATCGCCACATATGTCGAGGTGATGCGCAACACGCCGTTCCTGGTGCAGCTTTTCTTCATCTTCTTCGGCCTGCCCAGCCTCGGCGTCCGGCTCGACCCCATCCTTGCCGCGATGCTGGCAATGACGCTCAACATGGCGGCCTATACGATCGAGATCGTCGGCGCCGGGCTCGACGCCGTGCCGCGCGGCCAGACGGAAGCCGCACTGGCGCTCGGTCTCAGGCCCCGGCAAGTGTTCATCAAGATCGTGCTGCCGCAGGCGCTGAAGGTGATCTACCCGGCGCTGACCAGCCAGATCGTCATCATGATGCTGGAATCGGCCGTGGTGTCGCAGATCGCGGTGCGCGAGCTGACCTATGAGGCCGACATGCTGCAGGCGCGCACTTTTCGCGCCTTCGAGACCTATCTCGTCGTGACCATGGTCTATCTCGGCCTGTCGATGGGACTGCGCCGGCTGCTGGTTGCCGGCGGACGCCGGGCGCTGGGGGCAGGTGTATCATGATCGAATTCACCTTCTGGGACATCGTCCGCAACCTTTTGCTCGCCGCGCGCTGGACGGTGCTGTTGTCGCTCGCCGCTTTCATCGGCGGCGCGCTGGTCGGGCTGGTGGTGCTGTTCTTCCGCATCGCCAAGAACAAATGGGTGAAGCGGATCGCCTCGGGCTACATCGCGCTGTTCCAAGGCACGCCGCTGTTGATGCAGCTCTTTTTGATGTTCTTCGGCCTGCCGATGCTGGGGCTGCGCATCGAGCCCTGGACGGCGGCGGCGCTGGGCTTGACCTTCTTCGCCAGCGCCTATCTGGCCGAGATCTGGCGCAGCGGCGTCGACGCGCTGCCGCGCGGCCAATGGGACGCCGGGGCCAGCCTCGGGTTGCATTATCTGCAGGAGCTCAGGCTGATCATCCTGCCGCAGGCCTTCGCGATCACCCGCGCGCCGACCGTCGGCTTCCTGGTACAGCTCATCAAATCGACGGCGCTGACCTCGATCATCGGCTTCGAGGAGCTGGTCAGGACCTCCAACGCCATCAACAACGCGACCTTCGAGCCGTTCAAGGTCTACGGGCTGGTGGCGCTGATCTTCTTCGCCCTGTGCTTCCCGCTGACGCAATATGCGCGGCGGCTCGAGCGTGTGGCCGCCCGCTAGACCTAGGCAATGCTCGCCAGTGCGCGGGCCATTCGCCACGCAACTGTGATTTGCAGTCCGGCCGCGATGCATTTCACTCTGAGCCTCACCGACCGCTTTCGGGGGAGCATCCGGCGATGTGGACGAAACATCTGGTCGCGCTTGCGGGCCTGTTAGCCCTTTGGACTGCACAGCCGGCCACGGCCGCCGAACCGACACCGGAAAGCGTCAGCATCCCGGCCGACGGCGAGAACCAGCCGGCGAAGCTGGACGCGATGCTGTTCAAGCCGCAGGGACAGGGGCCATTTCCGGCGATCGTCGCCATGCATGGCTGCAGCGGGCTGTGGAGCAGCAAGAACATAGGACTCAGTCCGCGCCATGCCGATTGGGGCAAACGGCTCTCCGCCCTCGGTTACGTCGTGCTCTTTCCCGACAGCTACGGCTCGCGCGACCTCGGCCCGCAATGCAAAAACGACGACCGGCGGGTCGAACCTTTTCGCGAACGCGTGGAAGATGCGAACGCCGCCCGCCGCTATCTGCAGACGCTGCCTTATGTAAAACCCGACGCGATCGCCCTGCTCGGCTGGTCGAATGGCGGCTCCAGCGTGCTCTATACGGTCCGTCCCAAGGACAGGCCCAAGGCTGGCTCGCCGGATTTTCGCGCGGCGGTCGCCTTCTATCCGGGCTGCACCGCCATGGCCGACAAGGGCGATTGGGCGACACGCGTGCCGCTGCTCATCGTGATGGGCGAAGCGGACGACTGGACGCCGGCAGCGCCGTGCAAGCAACTGGCGGACGCCAATCCCGACAAGGTAAAACTCATCCTCTATCCCGGCGCCTATCATGACTTCGACAACGAGGCGCAGAAGCTGCACGAGCTGCATGGCCTGGCCTACACGGCCAATGACAACGGCATTGCCCATGCCGGCCTAAATCCGGCCGCCCGCGCGGCCGCGCTCAAGGACGTGCCGGAATTTCTCGCCGTATTGAAGCAGTAGGCAGCGTGAACCGTCGCCGCTTCAATGCCCGAAGGAGAGCGCCGGCGTGATGCGGTCGCGCCTGAGCCAGCGCGCCAGCAGCAATGCCGCCACCACCGCCAGCCCCGAGGCCAGGCCGATCCATATGCCGACGCCGTTCAGGCCGAAATGGAAGGCGAGCGCCACGCCGAGCGGCAGGCCGACGCCCCAATAGCCGATCGCCGCATAGATCATCGGCACCTTGGTGTCGTGCAAGCCGCGCAGCATGCCGGCCGCAACCGCCTGGGCGCCGTCGAAAATCTGGAACAGCGCCGCGAACATAAGGAACGACACGGCAAGCGTGATCACCCTGGCATTGGCCGGATCGGCGAGATCGATGAAGGCGCTGATCAGCGCATGCGGCCACAGGACCATCACCAGGCCCATCAGCGCCATGAAGGAGACGCCGATGACGAAGGCTGTCCAGCCGGCGCGCGAAACGCCTTCCGGGTTGCCGGCGCCATGCGCCAGGCCGACGCGGACCGTGACCGCCTGGTTGAGCCCGAGCGGCACCATGAAGGAGATCGAGGCGATCTGGATGGCGATCGCGTGGGCTGCCAGCGAATCCGCATCGATCAGGCCCATGAGCAAAGCCGCCGCGTTGAAGATCGTCACCTCGAAGGCGAGGATGCCGGCGATCGGCATGCCGAGCCTGAGCAGGCCGCGAAAACGCGGCCAGTCGGAACGCCAGAAGCGGCCGAACAGATGGTAGCGGCGGAACTTCTTCTCCTTGATCACCACCGCCGCCATGCCGACGAACATCAGCGTGCTGGACAAAGTGGTGGCGAGGCCGGAGCCGGCGATGCCCATCGACTTGACGCCGAGATTGCCGAACATGAACACCCAGTTGAAGACGGCGTTGCAGGCGACCGCGACGAAAACGATGATCAGCGCCCAGCCCGGCCGCTCCAGCGCCGAGATGAAGGAGCGCAGCACGATATAGAAATAGAAGGGCAGCACCGCCCATTGCAGCCAGTGCAGGTAGATGCCGGCTTCCCGCGCGAGCTCCGGCTTCTGGCCCATGGTCAAAAGCACCTCTTCGCCATGCCAGAGGACGAGCCAGATCGGGATCGAGATCAGGATCGCCAGCCATAGGCCCTGGCGCACGGTGCGGCGCAGGTCGCGCACGGAATGACGGCGGCGGCCGAGCTCGGTCGCCATCATCGGCGAGGTCGCCAGCATCAGGCCGAGGCCGAAGATCAGCGGCATGAAATAGAGGTTGGCGCCGAGCGCGCCGCTGGCCAGCGTATCAGGCCCCAGGCGGCCCATCATCATGACGTCGGTCGCGGTCATGGCGGTCTGGCCGAGATTGGTCAGCACCATCGGCCAGGCGAGCGCGATCGTCGCCCTGATTTCCTGACGCCAAAGATTTTCCGGCGCGCGAGCGCCGGCTTCGATCGCAGACATTGTTCCGCTCTTTCAGAACACGGCGCGTCGGCCAAAGGGCCGGAAGCCGTACAACAACGGCGCAAAATGGCGCCATTTGCGTCGCCTTGTGAACGAAATGCGACATGTTGGCAAGGGAGGAGGTCCGGCTAGCGATTGATCCAGCCGGAGCCGGGGAATCCGCGACGCCTCTTTCATTTGCCGGCCGCAGGCTGCTACGGATGCCCTTGGCATGCGCAGCCGGCGCAGCGTGCCGGGAGGAAATGATGCCGTTCAGGCGCAGAAAGAACACCGCCGCGATCCCGCGCACCGTGCCCGCGTTCGAGCACATCGTGACCGAGGCAAGCGACAGTTTCCTGTGGCGGCTGGACGACTATCCGTGGGAGCGCAATGTCTGGAATTTCCACCCCGAATACGAAATCCATCTTCTGCGGAAATCGTCCGGCGTGGTGCTGGTCGGCGACCATATCGGCGAGTTCGGCCCGGGCTATCTGACGATCGTCGGCGGCGGCCTGCCGCATGACTGGGTGACCGCGGTGCAGCCGGGCGAGCTGATCGAAGGCCGCGATATCGTCCTGCAATTCGATCCCGAACGGCTGCGCGGCTCGTCCGGGCTGCTGCCGGAACTGCGCGAGCTGGAACCGTTCCTGGAACGGTCGCTGCGCGGCATGGTCTTCCACGGCCAGACGGCGCTCGACGGCGCCGAGCTGATGGAGCGGATGGGAGAGGTGCATGGGCTGGCGAGGTTCCGCCTGTTCCTCGAACTGCTCGACCTTCTGGCCACCACCGACGAATACGCGCTTTTGTCGTCGCCGGATTTTTCCCCGCTTCTCGACGCGGAATCGCTCGATATCATCCAGCGCTCGCTGACCTATCTGTTCCAGCACTTTGCCGAGGATTTGAAGCTGCCGGACGTGGCTGCATTGGCCGGGATGAGCGAAAGCACATTCTCACGCTTTTTCCAGAAGAACACCGGCAACTCCTTCAGCGACCATGTCGCCAAGCTCAGGCTCTGGCAGGCCTGCAAGCTGCTCGCCGACACCGAGATCCCGATCACCGACATCTGTTTCCAGGTCGGCTACATGAACATCTCGAACTTCAACCGCGCCTTCCTGCGCAAGCACAAGATGACGCCTTCCTCCTACCGCAAACTGTCGCGGCAACGGCTGACGATGCGAGCCTGATCTGGCCGGGGTCCGACCACTTCTGATGGCACTGATACTCGTGTGACGGGCAGACTCTGCCTGTGCCATTTTTTGCGCCGCACAATGCATAAAAGTACAGGTCTGCTGCAACGGGGCTTCTAGTCTCGCCCCTTCCAACTCCTCATTTTGGCGGCGGGTCGCAGTCATGCGGGCGACGGTGAGGATCGCTTAGCCCACAGACTTGCTTGTTGCTGGAGGAGAAACATCAATGAAATCAACCCGGCTCGCTGCCAGCCTCGGTGCAGCTTTCGTGCTTTCCGCTTCCGTATCAACCGCAGCACTTGCCCAGGCGCCGGCCTGCTCGGCACCGGTCAAGGTGCTGGCGCAGCCGCGCGACGGCCTGACGCTTCTGGAGGACTCCAAGGATGAGTTCAAAAAACTCTCCGGCGCCTCCTTCCAGATCGATTACCTCAACGAGAACGACCGCCGCGCCAAGTCGCGCGCCGACGCCTCCACCGTCGGCAACTACAACGTCTACTATGTCGACGAGGCCAATGTGGCGCTGTTCGCGTCTTCCGGCTGGATCGCGCCTCTGACCGATTATTACCCGGCTGACTACGACTATGCCGATTTCGACCCGGGCCGCCAGAAGGTCGCCACCTATGACGGCAAGGTGTGGTTCGCGCCGCTGACCGGCGGCGGCGACCTGATGGTCTATCGCAAGGACGTGCTGGAGGCCGCCGGCATCCAGCCGCCGAAGACAGTGGATGACCTGATTGCCGACGTGGCCAAGCTGAACGACCCCGACAAGGGCATATACGGCATCGCGCTGCGCGGCGCGCGCGGCTCGGGCGCCAATGTCTGGCGCTGGATGCCGTTCTTCAAGGCCTATGGCGGCAAGTGGTTCGACGGCGACAAGCCGGCTTTCAATTCGGACGCCGCCGTCAAGGCGACCGAGACCTATTTGAAGCTGTTCAAGGACTCGGCGCCCGGCACACAGACCGGCAGCTGGGATGAATCGACCGGCGCTTTCCTGTCCGGCCAGGTCGCCATCCTCGTCGAATCGACGCCGCTGTCGGGCATGGCGGTCGACCCGAAGACCTCGCAGGTTGTCGGCAAGGTCGGCTTCCTGCCGCCGCCCTCGCCACTGCCCGGCGGCGGCTACGGCCATGGGCTCGCCATCGGCACCAAGGCCAATGCGGATGACGCCGCGAAGAAATGCGCCGGCCTGTTCATCGCCTGGGCAACGTCCAAGGAAAATGAAAAGCGCCGGCTCGACGCGCATCAGTTCGGCGAGTTGAACCGCACCAGCATCCTCACCAGCAAGGAATTCGCCGACATCTACGGCGCCGATCTCGGCAAGGCGCTGGCCGATACCGGCAAGGTGACGGCAGTGAACTTCTGGCAGGATCCGCGCTGGCCCGATCTCGGCGACCGCTGGGGCATTATCCTCGAAGAGCTCGTCACCGGCACGCGCACCGACATCAAGGGCGGCCTCAACGAGCTCGAGGCCTATGCCAACGAGTTGGTGAAGAAGAAGTAATCCTCCCGCCCGTGGCGCGCGGTCCACGGCATTCGAAGGAATGCCGGATCTGCGCGCCGCGGGACCTTCGCCAGACAGCAGCACCAATCCGAGGATAGGCAATGCGCCGACGCTCTTCCCTGCCGGTCACATTTCTGGTTCCGACCTTAGCCATCCTGCTGGTGCTGTCGATGGTGCCGACGCTCTACGCCGTCGTCATCGCCTTGCAGAACCGCGAGCTGAGCACGACGGGCTATTCCTGGGTCTGGTTCTCGAACTTCGCCGATCTCTTCCTCGACCGCCGCTTCCTCAACGCCGTCTGGGTCTCGGTGAAATGGGAGATCGTCACCGTGGTGACGACGATGGTGGTGGCGATCGGGCTGGGCGTGCTGATGTTCGAGGTGGCCGGCCCACGCCTGCGCAATTTCTATTGCCTCTTGTTCATCATCCCGGTGCTGTTGCCGCGCGTCTCGGCCGCCTTCGTCTGGAAGTTCGCCTACCACCCGCTCTACGGCATCGCCACCTATCCCTACCGGCTGCTGACGGGCGGCCTCATCTTCGACCCGCTGTCCAAGCCCGGCACCGCGCTGTTCGCCGTCGCCTCGGTCGATGTCTGGCAATGGGGGCTGTTCTTCGCCGTCATCGTGCTGAAGCTGCTCGAAACCCTGCCGCCGCAACCGATCGAGGCGGCCCGGCTCGACCACGCCAAGCGCTGGCAGATCCACGCCTATGTCACCCTGCCGATGCTCAAGGCGCCGCTGATCAGCCTGATGTTCGTCAAGATGATCGAGTCGCTGCGCTCCTTCGACCTGATCTATGTGATGACGCGCGGCGGTCCCGGCGTCGCGACCGAGACGCTCGACATGTACGCCTTCTCGCAAGGCTTCATCGAGTCCGGCAAGGTCTCCTACGCTTCGGCGATGGCGGTGCTGATGATGATCGCAACCGTCATCACCTTCACCATGCTTTGGAAGCGGGTGCAGGCATGAAACAATATCGATTGAGACCGGGCCGCCTGATTGCGAAAACCGTCCTGGCGCTGGCCGGATTCCTGGCCGTGTTCCCGCTTGTGTGGACGGCGCTCAATGCGCTGAAGAACAATGTCGACATCATCACCCGCGTGCCGAAGGTGATCTTCACGCCGACGCTCGCCAATATCAGCTACATCCTCGGCCGCGACAGCGTGCTGACCGGGCTCTACAACTCGGTCGTCGCCTGTGGCTCGGCGGTGCTGGTCGGCATCGTGCTGGGGTTGCCGGCGGCCTATGCGGTGGCGCGCTATCCCAATCGCTTTGCCGGCGACATCCAGTTCTTCGTGCTTTCGCTGCGCTTCCTGCCGCCGGTGGCGGTGGCCATCCCGCTGATGGTGATCTGGCTGCAGGTCGGGCTCTACGACACTTTGCCGGCGCTGATCGTCACTTATTCGCTGCTGACCATCTCGGTGATCATGTGGCTGGCGATTCCTGCCTTCCAGGGCGTGCCTAAGGAGATCGAGGAAGCTGCCTTCGTCGACGGCTACGGCGCCTATTCGGTGTTCTGGCGGATCGCGCTTCCCGTGGCGGCGCGCTCGCTCATAGGCGCCATCGCCTTCAGCTTCGTGCTGGTCTGGAACGAGTTCCTGATCGCGCTGATGCTGTCGAGCTCCAACGCCAAGACGCTGCCGATCGTCGCTTCGGAACTCTCCCAGCAAGGCATGAACGTGCCGTGGGGCATCCTCAACGCCTCGGTCGTGCTGCTGTCGCTGCCACCGCTGCTGTTCCTCGGCGTCTTGAGCGGCTTCCTGAATTCCGTTTTCCGGCAAAAGAAAAGTTGAAGTGAGGCTTATCCCGATGCGAGCACTGGTGCTTGAGAAAAAAGGCGAACTGTCGCTGCGCGAGATCGCGTTGCCGCAAGATGTCGGGCCGGACGACGTCAGGATCGCCATCCATACGGTCGGCGTCTGCGGCAGCGACGTGCACTACTACACGCATGGCGCCATCGGCAGCTATATCGTGCGCCAGCCCATGGTGCTCGGCCATGAGGCGTCGGGCACGATCGTCGAGGTCGGCGCCAATGTCACGAGCCTGAAGGTTGGCGACCGCGTCTGCATGGAACCCGGCGTGCCTAACCTTTCATCACGCGCGACGAAGCTCGGCATCTACAATGTCGATCCGGACGTCCGTTTCTGGGCGACGCCGCCGGTGCATGGAGTGCTCGCGCCCTACGCCGTGCACCCCGCGGCCTTCACCTACAAACTGCCGGACAATGTCTCGTTTGCCGAAGGCGCGATGGTCGAGCCCTTCGCCATCGGCATGCAGGCGGCGGCGCGCGCCCGGATCGTGCCGGGCGATGTCGCCGTCGTCGTCGGCTGCGGCCCGATCGGCATCATGATCGCGCTCGCGGCGCTGGCGGGCGGTTGCTCCAAGGTTCTGATCTCCGATTTTTCCGCCCCCAAATTGGAGATCGCCGCACAGTATACCGGCATCGTGCCGGTCAATATCGGCGAGCAGTCCCTGGTCGAGGCGGTGCGGTCGGCGACCGACAATTGGGGCGCCGACATCGTGTTCGAGGCGAGCGGCAGCCCGAAGGCCTTCGCCAATCTGTTCGACATCGTGCGGCCGGGCGGCGCGGTGGTGCTGGTCGGGCTGCCGGTGGAAACGGTCGAGCTCAATGTGCCGGCGGCGATCTCCAAGGAAGTGCGCATCGAGACCGTGTTCCGCTACGCCAACATCTTCGATCGTGCCCTGCAGTTGATCGCCTCCGGCAAGGTCGACCTCAAGCCGCTGATCACCGGCACCTATGATTTTTCCGAGAGCATCAAGGCGTTCGAGCGCGCCGCGCAAGGCCAGCCGCAGGACGTGAAGCTGCAGATCCTGCTGACCGGCGAGAAGGATTAAGGGATGTCCGCGATCACCTGCTCCCATGTCGACAAGGCCTATGGCGCCACGTCCGTCATCCGCGACCTCAACCTCGCGATCGAGGAGCATGAATTCGTCGTGTTCCTAGGGCCCTCCGGCTGCGGCAAGTCCACGCTTCTGCGGATGCTGGCGGGTCTGGAAGACATCAGCGGCGGCGAGGTGTCGATCGGCGGCAAGGTGGTGAACGATCTCGATCCCGGTGACCGCGGCATCGCCATGGTGTTCCAGAACTATGCGCTCTATCCGCATATGACGATTTTCGACAATGTCGCCTTCGGACTGAAGCGGCAGAAGGTGCCGGCGGCCGAAATCAAGAAGCGCGTCGAAGCCGTCGCGAAGACGCTTGGCCTCGAACCCTATCTCGGCCGCAAGCCGACCGAGCTTTCCGGCGGCCAGCAGCAGCGCGTGGCGATCGCGCGCGCCATGATCAAGACGCCGAAAGTTTTTCTCTTCGACGAGCCGCTGTCCAACCTCGACGCCAAGCTGCGCAACCATATGCGGGTCGAGATCGCCAGGCTGCACCAGTCGCTGAAGACGACAACCGTCTATGTCACGCATGACCAGCTCGAGGCGATGACACTGGCCGACCGCATCGTGCTTCTGAAGGACGGCGTGATCGAGCAGATCGGCTCGCCGGCGGAGATCTATCGCCGTCCCGGCAATCTGTTCGTCGCCGGCTTCATCGGCACGCCGAACATGAATTTCATCGAGGCCATGGTCGGCCGGAAGGGCGATGGCTGGACGCTGACCGGCGCCGGGACGGTGCTATCGCTGCAAGGCGGCGACTTCCATCTGCAGCATGGCGATCGCGTGGTGCTCGGTATCCGGCCCCCGGATCTGAAGACGGCGGAAGCCGGCACAGGAAACCTGTTGCAAGGCACCGCCGACCTCATCGAGTTCCATGGCAATGACGCGCTGGTGACGTTCGGCTCCGGTGGCAAGGAGATCAGCGCACTGGTGCCGGCCCGCGAATGCCCTGAGCAGAGCGCGCCTGTCCGCTACACGTTTGACGAGGACAGCATCCATCTGTTCGCCGCCGAGACCGGCAAGTCGCTGCGCCGACAATAAGACGGCCAGAGCGTCGCTGGAAGCGCTCTACCCGATCGCGTCGAGCATCTGCCGCTGGCGGTGCATTTCGAGGAAGATCCGGTAGTCGCGGTCGAAGCGGGCGCCGGCTTCCTTGTTGGGCGCGCGGGTCTTGCCGCCCTGCTGCATGGCGACGCAGGCCGCGTTGAGGTCGCGATAGAGCCCGGCGGCGGTCGCCGCCACCATGCCGGTGCCGAGCAGCACCGCCTCGTCGGCCAGCGGCTCGACCACCGTGCAGCCGGTTGCGTCGGCATAGAGCTCCATCAAAAGCGGGTTCTTGGTGTGGCCGCCGGTGACATGCAGCGTGTCGATCAGATAGCCGTTCTCGTTCAGCGCCTCGAGCACATGGCGCACGCCGAGCGCGATGCCGACGGCGGTGCGCCAGTAGAGCTTGCACAGGCTGTCGAAGGAGGCGTCGAGCGTCAGGCCGCTGATGACGCCGACCGCGTGCGGGTCGGCGAGCGGCGAACGGTTGCCGTGGAAATCCGGCAGCACATGCAGCCTTGCAGCAAGCGCATCGCCATCCTCGGCGCGCAGCTCGGCGACACGCCGGGCGATCTTCATGTGCATGGCCGCGTCCGGCTCGCCGCCGGCGCCATGCCAGCGGATGATATGGTCGAGCAGCGCGCCGGTGGCCGACTGGCCGCCTTCCGAGAGCCACAGCGTCGGCAAGGCCGCGCCGTAATAGGGACCCCAGACGCCGGCGAAGGGCTGCGGGTCGAGCGACATCGCCATGACGCAGGACGATGTGCCGGCAATGAGCGCCAGATGCCGGCTGATGTCCTTCTCGTCGCCGGCAAAGCCGCCCAAAACGCCGAGCGCGCCGGCATAGGCATCGATGACGCCGGCGCCCACGCGGCATTTCTCGGTCAGGCCGAGCGCGGCGGCGGCTTTCGCCGTCAGCGGTCCGATATCGGCGCCGACCGGGCTTGCCTTTTCCGGCAGATTGCCGTGCTCGAAAAGATCGCCGAGGCCGACCAGCTCGAAGAAATCGTGCCGCCAGCTTTTTTCCTCGTGGGCGAGATAGGTCCACTTCGCCGTCAGCGTGCATTGCGAACGGGCGAGCGAGCCCGATGCCTTCCAGGTCAGGAAATCGGCAAGGTCGAACAGATAGCCGGCTTCATTCCATGTCTTCGGCAGATGACGCTTCAGCCACATCAGCTTCGGCGTTTCCATCTCGGGCGACATCACGCCGCCGATGTAATCGAGAACGGCGTGGCCGCTCGTCGTGCATTCGTCGGCCTCGGCGATGGCACGGTGATCGAGCCAAACCATCGTGTCCCAGCGCTTCTCGCCGCTGACCGAGACGCTGATCTGGTTGCCTTGCCTGTCGCGCGCGACCAGCGAGCAGGTCGCGTCGAAGGAGATCCCGGCGATATCGCCGGCGGCGACGCCGGATTTCTGCAGGGCGGACCGCACGGATTTGCACACCGCCGACCAGATATCTTCCGAATCATGCTCGGCATGATCGGGCTTGGGCTGATGCATGGCGATCGGATGATCGGCGCGGCCGAGCAGGTTGCCCTCGGAGTCGAGAATGCCCGCGCGAGCGCTCCCGGTGCCGACATCGACCGCGCAAACGAAACTTTTCGTCAAGATGCTTTTACTCTCGCTCCCAGGCCTGCAATCAGATCGGGCAATTGCAGCATGTCAGCGAATATAAAGTCCGGTTCCGTCGACGCAAGCCGCGCTTTGAGGGCGGGATTGGAGGCATGCGAGCCGCCGGTGAAAGCGAGGACGCGCATGCCCGCCGCGCGGGCGGCGGCAACGCCGGCGGGACTGTCCTCGATCACCAGGCACGCGCGCGGATGCGCCCGCATGCTGGCGGCGGCGTGCAGGAACAGGTCGGGCGCCGGCTTGCCGCGCTCGACCATGCTGGCGCTGAACAGATGCGGCTCCAGCAAGGGGAGCAGGCCGGTGACGTCGAGCGCGTAGCGGATGCGCTCCAGCGTGCCGGACGAGGCGACGCAGCAAGGCAGGCCGAGCTTCGGCAGCACCTCCTTGACGCCCGGGATCGGCTTCAACTCCTCGCGGAATTTGCGCATCAGGTCGACGCGCATGGCGGTCAGATGCTGGTCGTTGATCTCCAGCCCGAACTCTTGGCCGAGGATCTCGCGCACGCTCTTCATGCTCTTGCCGAGGAAATGCTCGTAGGCGGCGTCCTCGCTGACCGTGCCGCCGGCGAGCTCGATCATGCCAAGCAGCGCCGAGACCGAAAGCGCCTCGCTGTCGACCAGCACGCCGTCACAGTCGAAGATGACCAGCTCAGGCGTCATCGCGGCGTTGCTTCCAGCGCGGTTAGATCAGGATAACGCTTCGTTGGATCGTCATCCTGATCCAACTTTTTGTCGGAGCGTGATCTTTGCCGAAAACCGGTTCCCACTTTTTGGGATCACGCTCTAGAGCTTGCCGGCGAGATAGCGCGTCAGGGTTTCGCGCGCGCCGTTCGCCCACAGCGCCTTCAAGGCATGGGCGAAGGCCTCGGCGAAGACGGGCGAGCGGCCGACATCACCATAGATGTCCTCCATCGCCAGCCAGGCCTTCGGATCGCCCTTCGCCGCCTTCGCGGTGGCCTGCATGCGATCCCAGCTGGGATCATTCGGCTCGATGACGGCGCCGCTGTCGGTGGTGCCGAAACAGTAGCGGCACCAGAGTGCGGATTCCAGCGCGAGGCCGGCGACGCCCGTGCCAGCCTTCAGCCGGTCGGCGATCGTCGGGATGATGAATTTCGGCTGGCGGTTGGAGCCGTCGAGGCAAAGCCGGCGGATGGTGTCGCCGATCTTGGGGTTGGAGAAGCGGCGCTCGATGAGCTGGTAGTACTCCTCCAGATCGGTGTTAGGCACCGGCGGCACGGTCGGAATGATCTCGTCATGCTCGAGCTTCGACAGGAAGGCGCGCACCAGCGGCTCCTGCATGCCTTCATGGACGAAATGGATGTCCATCAGCCCCGCCGGATAGGCGATCGTGGCGTGGCCGCCGTTGAGGATGCGGATCTTCATCAATTCGTAGGGCGAGACGTCCTTGACGAATTGCACGCCGACCTTTTCCAGCGCCGGGCGGCCGGCGGTGAAATGATCCTCCAGCACCCATTGCTTGAACGGCTCGCAGAACACCGGCCAGTTGTCCTCCAGCCCGAAATCGTCGGCGAGGATCTTGCGCTCACGGTCGCTGGTGGCCGGCGTGATGCGGTCGACCATGCCGTTCGGGAAGGCGACCTTGTCTTCCACCCATTTGGCGAGGTCCTCGTCGATCAGCCGGGCTAGGCCGATGACGCCGTCGGAGGTGACGTGGCCGTTATGGGGGATGTTGTCGCAGGACATGACGGTGAACGGCACGATGCCGTCGGCGCGCCGGCGCAGCAGCCCGGCAAGGATGATGCCGAAGACGGTCTTCGGCACGGCCCCAGGCTGCGCGTCGGCGACGATGTCGGGATGAGCCGGGTTGAACTTGCCGGAGGCCGGGTCGATGAAATAGCCGCCTTCGGTGATGGTCAGCGACACGATCTTGATCGCCGGATCGGCAAGCCGCTCGATGATCGCAGCGGCATCGCCGGGCGTCAGGAAATCGATCATGGCGCCGGTGACACGGGCGCTCATATGACCCTGGTCCTGCTCGACGACGGTGGTCAGCCAGTCCTGTTCCTGCAGCTTGGAACGGCCGATCTTCTCGCCTTCGAACACGCCGGCGCCGATCAGCGCCCAGTCATGGCCCTCGCCGGTGCCGAACAGGTCGTCGAGGTAGACCGCCTGGTGCGAGCGGTGGAAGTTGCCGACGCCAAAATGGACGATGCCGGCCTTCAGGACGGAGCGGTCATATTTCGGGCCGGCGACCTTGGCCGGCAGCCTGGCGAGGTTCGAGGAGGAGAGTTTCACGGTCATCTCATTCACCCTTTGGCCGATCTGCAGCCCGACTGTTAACGCCTCCTTCGGGAGAGCGAGGATGAGGGGCAACACCCGGTGTTCCAGTATGCTGCCCCTCACCTGCCCCGCGGCGTCTTCTCCGGAGGAAGAAGAGAAGCGCCTCCCCCCTCAACCCATCCCCGTCAACTCATCCATTGGCCGCCATCGACATTGTAGGTCTGGGCGACAATGTATTCGGCCTCGTCGCTGGCGAGGAAAACCGCCATGCCGGCGAGATCTTCCGGCTTGCCCATGCGGCCGTAGGGAACGCCTTCGCCGACCAGGCGCTTCTTCTCGCCCTTCGGGCGGTTCTCGTATTTGGCGAACAGCGCATCGACCTGGTCCCACATGTCGCTGTCGACGACGCCGGGCGCGATGCCGTTGACGTTGATGCGATGCTTGATGAGGTCGAGACCCGCCGACTGCGTCAGCGAAATGACGGCGGCCTTGGTGGCGCAATAGACCGCGACCAATGGCTCGCCGCGGCGGCCGGCCTGGCTCGCCATGTTGATGATCCTGCCGCCCTTGCCGCGCGCGATCATCGAACGGGCCGCCGCCTGCAGCATGAACAGCGTGCCGGCAACGTTGACGGAGAACAGCTTTTCGTAGCTTGCCTTGGTGATCTCGACGATCGGCGCGAGATCGAAGATCGCAGCGTTGTTGACCAGCACGTCGAGCCCACCGGTCTTCGCTTCGACCGCCTTCACCGCCGCCTCGATCGAAGACTGATCGGTCACGTCGAGTTGGACAGCGTAAGCTTGTGGACCGATCGCTTTCGCCGTCGCTTCCGCCGCTTTGAGGTCGATGTCGGCAATCGCCACCGTCGCGCCTTCGCGCGCATAGGCCTCGGCGAAAGCCCTGCCGATGCCGCGCGCCGATCCGGTGATCAGCGCCGATTTGCCTTTCAACCTCACTGTCCCGTCCTCACTTTGCCGTCGTCACTGGGCCAGCGCCTTGCCGTCGGCGCCGAAGCGATGCAGCTTGGTCTTGTCGGGGGTCAGGTAGACGGTGTCGCCGTGCTTCACCGCGACCTCGCCGTCGGCGCGGACATTGATCGTGCCGATGCCGTCGGTCTGGACATGCAGGAAAGTGTCGGAGCCAAGATGCTCGGCAACGCCCACCGTCGCCTTCCAGTCGCCGGCCGTGGTCGAGATGTTCAAGTGTTCGGGCCGGATGCCGATGGTCTTGGCGCCGTATTTGTCCGCTGGCGCGCCTTCGATGAGGTTCATCTTGGGCGAGCCGATGAAGCCGGCGACGAAGAGGTTCTTCGGCGTCTTGTAGAGTTCCATCGGCGAGCCGACCTGCTCGATGTTGCCGGCGTTGAGCACGACGATCTTGTCAGCCATGGTCATGGCTTCGACCTGGTCGTGGGTGACGTAGATCATCGTCGTCTTCAGCTGATGGTGCAGCTCGCTGATCTCCAGCCGCATGGTGCCGCGCAGAGCCGCGTCGAGGTTGGACAGCGGCTCGTCGAACAGGAAGGCCGAGGGCTGTCGCACGATGGCGCGGCCGATGGCGACGCGCTGGCGCTGGCCGCCGGAGAGCTGGCCGGGGCGGCGCTCGAGGTAGTTGGTGAGGTTGAGCACGCGCGCGGCGTCCTTCACCTTCTTGTCGATGGTCGCCTGGTCCTCGCCGGCCATCTTCAATGGGAAGGCGATGTTCTTGGCGACCGTCATGTGCGGATAGAGCGCGTAGGACTGGAACACCATGGCAAGCTTGCGCTTGGCCGGCGCCTCGCGGGTGACGTCGCGGCCATCGATCGAGATGGTGCCGCCGCTGGTATCCTCGAGCCCGGCGATCAGCCTGAGCAGCGTGGACTTGCCGCAACCCGATGGGCCGACGAACACGACGAACTCGCCGTCCTCGATGTTGAGGTCGATGTTCGGAATGATCACCGTCGACCCGAAGGACTTGGAGACGTTCTTGAGCGTGATGTTTCCCATGGTTTCCTCCCGGGGATGGTCTTCGTCGTCCGCCGCTTGGGCGCTCTTACTTCACGGCGCCAAAGGTCAGGCCGCGCACCAACTGCTTCTGGCTGAACCAGCCCATGATCAGGATCGGCGCGATCGCCAGCGTCGAGGCCGCGGAGAGCTTGGCCCAGAACAGGCCTTGCGGACTGGAGAAAGAGCTGATGAAGGCGGTGAGCGGCGCGGCATTGGTGGTGGTGAGCCGGATGGTCCAAAACGCCTCGTTCCAGGCCAGGATGATGTTCAAGAGCATGGTCGAGGCGATGCCGGGAACAGCCATCGGCGTCAGCACATAGATGATCTCGTTCCACAGCGAGGCGCCGTCCATGCGCGCCGCTTCCAGGATCTCGCCCGGTATCTCGCGGAAATAGGTGTAGAGCATCCAGACCACGATCGGCAGGTTGATCAGCATCAGCATGACCATCAGGCCGATGCGGCTGTCGAGCAGGCCGGTGTCGCGGAAGATCAGGTAGATCGGGAAAAGCACTGCGACTGCCGGCATCATCTTGGTGGACAGCATCCACATCAGGATGTCCTTGGTGCGCTTGGTCGGCGAGAAAGCCATCGACCATGCCGCCGGGACCGCGACCAGCAAGGCCAGAATGGTCGAGCCGACCGAGAGCAGCACAGAATTGAAGAAGAACTTGAAGTAGCCGCTCTGCGCCTGCACCTCGGAATAGCTCTCGAAGGTCCCGGAGGGGATCAGGTTGAAGCCCTGGATCGCCTCCTGCTCCGACTTGAACGAGGTGATGATCGTATAAAGGATCGGAAAGAAGATCAGCAGGGCGACGATCCAGGCCGCGGCCGTGGCGATGGTCTTGTGCTGGGTGGTGACTGCGCGGGCCATCTTGTCCTCCCTATTTGTCCAGGTTCTTGCCGACGGCGCGCATGGCGAAGAAGGCAACGATGTTGGCCAGAATGACGGCGATCACGCCACCGGCGGATGCCTGACCGATTTTGAACTCCAGCAGCGCCTTCTGGTAGACGAGGAAGGGCAGATTGGTGGAGGCGTAGCCCGGGCCGCCATTGGTGGTGACCAGTATCTCGGCATAGACCGAGAGCAGGAAGATCGTCTGGATCAGGATGACGACGGTGATCGCCCGCGACATGTGCGGCAGCGTCAGATACCAGAAGCGGCTGAGGAAGCCGGCGCCGTCCATCTCGGCCGCTTCCTTCTGCTCGCCGTCGAGCGACTGCAAGGAAGTGAGCAGGATCAGCGTCGCGAAGGGCAGCCACTGCCAGGCGACGATGAGGATGATGGCGGTCAGCGGATGCTGGCCGAACCAGTCGATCGGCTCGGCGCCGAAGAAGCGCGCGATATCGGCGAAGACGCCGTATTGCGGGTGCATGATCATGTTCTTCCAGACAAGGGCCGCGACCGGCGGCATGACGAAGAACGGCGAGATAACCAGGATGCGCACGATGCCCTGGCCCCAGATCGGCTGGTCGAGCAGCATCGCCAGAAGGATGCCGCCGACAACGGTGATGACCAGCACGCTGACGACGATGGTCAGCGTGTTGAGGATCGAGGAGAGGAAGGCCGGGTTGGAGTAGAACAGCGCGTAGTTGGAGAAACCGACGAAGCCGTCACGGATCGGGTTCAGCGGATTGTACTGCTGGAACGAGAACCACAGCGTGAAGACGAGCGGCACGATCATCCAGACAAACAGCAGGATCACCGATGGCGCCATCATGAAGCGCGCAAGCGAACGGGTTTGCTGAGTAGCCATGACGGTCACCCTCCCAAGGTCAGCCGGATTAAGAGTTGTGCCAGAATTTTCCTGGTTTTGAGAAGTGGCCGCCCGAACTGGGTTTCGGGCGGCCACCTGCCGGTCATGATGCGCGACCGGCGTTCGGCACCGGGAGGAGCCTTACTTGATGTAGCCGCCTTCGGTCATCGCCGCGGTGGCTGCGTCCTGGGCCTGCTTCAGCGCATCGTCGACGCTCGACTGGCCGGCAAGCGCTGCCGAGAAGAGTTGGCCGACGGTGGTGCCGAGGCCCTGGAATTCAGGAATGGCGACGAACTGCACGCCGACATAGGGCACCGGCTTGACGGTCGGATGCGTCGGGTCGGCGGCGTTGATGGAGTCCAGCGTCATCTTCGCGAAAGGCGCTGCCTTCTGGTACTCCGGATTGGCGTAGAGCGAGGAGCGCGTGCCCGGAGGAACGTTGGCCCAGCCTTCCTTCGAAGCGACCAGCTCGGCATAATGCTTGCTGGTTGCCCAAGAGACGAACTTCTCGGCAGCGGCGGCCTTCTGGGTGCCGGCGGGGACCGCCAGCGACCATGCCCACAGCCAGTTGCCGCGCTTGCCAAGACCATTGTCGGGCGCCAGCGCATAGCCGACCTTGTCGGCGACCTTCGAGGCCTTCGGATCGGAGACGAAGGACGCGGCGACGGTGGCGTCGATCCACATGCCGCACTTGCCCTGCTGGAATAGCGCCAGGTTCTCGTTGAAGCCGTTGGACGAAGCGCCTTCCGGGCCGTCGGCCTTCATCAGGTCGACATAGAACTGCAGCGTCTTCTTCCACTCGGGCTGGTCGAACTGCGGCTTCCAGTTCTCGTCGAACCAGCGCGCGCCGAAGGAGTTCGACATGGCGGTCAGGAAAGCCATGTTCTCGCCCCAGCCGGCCTTGCCGCGCAGGCACACGCCGTTCACGCCGTTGGCGCGGTCGGTCATCTTGTCGGCGGCCTGCTTGATGAAGTCCCAGGTCGGCGCGTCGGGCATCTTGAGGCCCGCCTTCTCCATCAGGTCCTTGCGGTACATGACGAAGGAGCTTTCGCCGTAGAAGGGCGCGGCATAGAGCTTGCCGTCGACCGAAAGGCCGCCGGCAATGGCCGGGATGATGTCCTTGACGTCGTAGTCGTCGCCGAGCTTGTCGAGCGGCAGCAGCCAGCTCTGCTTAGCCCAGATCGGAACCTCGTAGGTGCCGATGGTCATGACGTCGTACTGGCCGCCCTTGGTGGCGATGTCGGTGGTGACGCGCTCGCGCAGCACGTTCTCTTCAAGCGTGACCCAGTTGAGCTGGATGTCGGGGTTGGCCTTGGTGAAGTCGTCCGTCAGCTTCTGCATGCGGACCATGTCGCCATTGTTGACGGTGGCGATGGTGATGGATTCGGCGTGCGCGGCGAAAGCGAGAGCGCTTGCCGACAACAGGCCCAGGGTGAGCGTGCGAAGTTTCATCAAATTCCTCCCATAAACCAAGATGAGCATTTGCCTTGGCTTTGAGCAATTACTCACTTGCCGTGATTTATGTCAACCCTGAATCTATGCTGCAACGCAGCAGAAATGACGCTACGTGACCCGGCCCGGCGACGCGGCCGGTCACTTTGGCGGTGGAAGGTACGGGCAGTCGGCTTAAGGGCAGGCGATCTCGGCCAGGATCCAGTCGCGGAAGGCGCGGATCTTCGGCACGTTGCGGCGTGCCGTCGGATAGACCAGCCAATAGGCATGGCCGTCGTCGCCAACCAGATCGAAGGGCTGGACCAGGCGACCGTCGGCGATCTCGTTCTTGAACAGGGCCCTGGTCAGGATCGCCACGCCATGGCCAGCCATCGCCGCGTTCGCCTCATAGGCCTGCGCGCCCATGCTTGAGCCCGGCCGTTTGGCGAGATCATGCCCGCTCACGCCGGCGGCCTCGAACCATTGCGTCCACCAGATGTCGCCGGGGTCGAGGATCGGCAATCGCAGCAGATCCGCCGGCTCCTTGACGCCGCCGATGCTCGCCGCGAGCTTGGGGCTAAGCATCGGGGTGAAATCGGCGTCGAGCAGCTTGTGCGCCTCGAGGCCCGGCCATTTGCCGCCGCCCGAGCGGATGGCGAGATCGACATCCTCGCGCGCGAAATCGGTCAGGCGGCTCGACGTGTCGAGCCGCACGGCAAGTGCCGGATGGGCGATCTGGAACGAGCCCAGATGCTGCGCCAGCCAGTTCGAGGCGAAGGTCAGCACGGTGGTGACGCAGAGCAGGCCGTCGGCGCCGCCGCGCGCCGCGGCATAGGCCTGGCCCAGGATGGCGAAGGCCTCGCTGACGGCGGGCGCCAGGCGCTGGCCCGGCTCGGTCAACTCGATCTGCCGTGGACGGCGCAGGAACAGTGGCGCGCCGATGCGCTCCTCGAGCAGCTTGATCTGGTAGCTGGCAGCCGCCTGGGTCATGCCCAATTCCTGCGCCGCCTTGGTGAACGACAGGTGCCTTGCCACCGCTTCGAACACCCGGATCGCCTGCAGTGGCGGCAGCGGCGCAAGCTGCGGAGAGCTGAGATCGGGCATAAGGCCTCCTTATGGGTCATGATCGAGGTTTAATTGGAAGCACGAACCGGCCAACCCGATATCTGGGGTCGACGATCAATTCAGTTCAAGCGCTAGAGCGCTTCGCCGTTTCACGGAAACGGCAAATCGCTCTAACTCTTTGATTTTACGCAATTCCGGACGGAAAACCGCTCACACTTTTCCTGGAATTGCTCTAACGAAGGCTGACGATCATGGTCACGGTTCAGGAAAAACTCGTTTCCACCCCGGCACGCGGCTGGCTTTTCACGCTCGTGCGGGAATTTGCACGGTTTTCGGGCCGCAGGCGCGGCTATATCGATGTTCGGGAACTATCCGAGCATCTGCAGCGCGACATGGGTTTTCTCGACGGCAACGACCCGCGCGGCCCTTCGCAATAGCCGGCTCTTTTTATGGGCAGTCAGCCGGCAAGCAAGGCTTCGGCCGTCCGTTCGTCGGTGATGAGGCCGTTGACCAGCCGCCGATTCACGGCGGCCAGGATGCCCGGCAGCTTGCGCTCGCCCATGGCCAAAGCGATGACCAGCGACCGTTCCCGCGACGGCAGCGCGGCGGAAGAGACGCGGTCGTTGGTGATGCCTTCGATCATGCGGCCTTCGCGGTCGAAGACCCACCCGACGATCTCGGCAATGCCGCCGGCCTTCTGCAGCGCCTTCAGCTCGCTTTCGGAAATGAAGCCGTCCTCGTAGAGGGGTGCCCTAGGCCCGAGATCGCCGATGCCGACAAAGGTGACGTCGGCCTCGGCCGCCAGCGCCAATGTAGGCTGGATCATCGGCTGGTTGAGCAGCATCTCGCGCTCTTCCGGCGAGGACGCGATGACCGGCAGCGGCATCGGGAAGGACCGCGCCTTGACGCGGTCGGCCATGGTGAAGATGACGTTGTAGAAAGCGGCCGAACCGTCGGGCGAGATGTTGCCGGTCAACGACACGACCTTGTGCTGCGGGCATTCCATCGGCGGCAGCTGCTCGATCGCCGCCTTCAGCGTGCGCCCGGTGCCGATCGCCATGACGATGGGCGCCTCCGAGCGCAGCCGGCGTTCGATTTCGGCCGCTGCAGCCTCGGCGATGCCGATCGTCGTCGAGTTCGATGTCGGGTCGCTCGGCACCACCTCGACAAGGTCGAGCGCGAAGCGTGACTTGAGCCGCGCGGCAAGATCCAGGCAGTTGGCGATCGGATGATCGACGCGCACCTTGATCAACCCCTCCGACATGGCGAGCGACACCAGCCGCTGCGCCGTCTGCCTGGAGATACCAAGCTTGGCCGCGATCTGGTCCTGCGTGTTGCCGGCAACATAATAAAGCCAGCCGGCGCGCGCGGCGTCGTCCAACCTGGTGCTGCCGGTTTCCTGTCGCGAATTCACGTCCTGCCTCCAGCCCGCGCGATGCTGAAACGGGCGCCATAGCTTACAGCGAATATGCCAGCGCGCAATTGTCTATCGAAAGGGCAATTGCTTGGGAGTGTCGCAGGCTGCCGAAGGACCAATCCGCCGCTTGCCCAACCATTTGCCGACTGGACGGTTTATCTCAACCGGGAAACCCATTAAGGGGATCGGCGAAGGGAGCCGCGCATGACGCCGAAAGCCGTTTTCTGGGATATGGACGGAACGCTGGTCGACAGCGAGCCGCTGCATGAGGCGGCGCTTGTGGCGGCGCTGCGCAGCGTCGGCGTCGCGCCGCCGGTCGATCTGCACGAGCGTGTGCTTGGCGTCGCCGCATGGCCGGTCTACGAGATGCTGCGCGACGAGTTCGGCCTTGGCCTGCCCTTCGACGACTGGATCGTGCGCAAATATGATCACTATCTGCCGCTGGCCGAAACGCTGAAGCCGCGCCCGGGCGCGATCGAAGTGTTCAACGAATTGCGCGCGCTCGGCGTCGAGCAGGCGGTGGTGTCCAACTCCGACCGGCTGATCGTCGATGCCAATCTGCGCGCCGTCGGCCTCATCTATCCGGGCATGATGACGGTCAGCCGCAACGACGTGATCGACGGCAAGCCGCTTCCCGAACCCTTCCTGCGCGCCGCCTATCTCGCCGGCGTCGATCCGGCGGATGCTTTTGCCGTCGACGACAGCCTGACCGGCGCCATGGCCGGGCTGGCGGCGGGCATGAAGACGATCTTCTGGCCGGAAGCGCCGATGGAAGGTCCGCCCGGCGCCATCGTCATCAACAGCGCGGCGGAATTGCGGGCGCAGCTCGGACTCTAATTCCGGGCCGCCCCGTCCGCCCTTCAGCTTGGCGCGTGCATTGTCTAATGCCGCGCTGATCGACCTCCACTCCGTCTCGGCTTCGCCGAGCCACCTCTCCCCCGATCGACGGGGTAGAGGAAAGCGCCAAGCTTTTTGCCGTCAACGCTCGTCCAGCAACGCTCCCTTCCTTTCCCTCCGGGGGGGGAAAGGTGGCGCTGCGAAGCAGCGACGGATTGGGGGAACCACGTGGCAATCAAGCCTCGGCCCCGATCAGTCGCGCCAGTCACAGAAGATGCGCATAGCGTAACTGGGGGAGAAGGAACAAGCCGAAGTCAATTCCTATAGACCGGCTCTTCCTCGTCGAGGATCGCCTTCAGCTCGGCGAGATGGCGCTCGGCCTGGCCGGGATAGTCGTCCATCTCGCGCGCGGTCTTCTCGGCGATCTCGTCGGAGAGCGTGCGCAGCGGGCGGCCGGTCCACAGCGCCTTGATGTAGGTCTCGGCGGCGCGCTCGAAATAGAACATGCGGTTGAAGGCGTCGGCAACAGTGTCGCCGATGACCATGACGCCGTGATTGCCCATGACCATCACCTTGACCTTCGGGTCGGTGAGAAGCTGCGAACAGCGCTCGCCCTCCTCCTCGAAAGCCAGGCCGCCATAATTGGCATCGACGACATGGCGATTGAAGAACATGGCAGAGTTCTGGTCGACCGGCGGCAGCGTCGAATCGGCGAGCGAGGC
Organism: Mesorhizobium humile; assembly: GCF_033977215.1. Lineage (NCBI taxonomy): Bacteria > Pseudomonadati > Pseudomonadota > Alphaproteobacteria > Hyphomicrobiales > Phyllobacteriaceae > Mesorhizobium > Mesorhizobium humile. Next base: position 285,752 of record NZ_JAVIIV010000001.1, on the reverse strand, counting down.
GAGCACTGTGGCGTGGATCGAATGGACATGCATGGCGCAGCGCGCATGCGGGACATTGCGATGGATGGCGCCATGCAGGCCCCAGGCGGTCGGGTCCGGCGCGTTGGGGCCGGACAGCGTTTCTGGATCGTTGGCGTCGATCAGAAGCAGGTCGCTCGCCTTGATGCGCGAAAAATGCACCTGGTTGGGGTTCATCAGGAATTTCGTGCCGTCCTCGTTGACGGACAGCGAGAAGTGGTTGGCCACCGCTTCATGCATGTTGAGCCGGGCGGTCCAGCGGAAGGCGGCGGCGAGATCGACCCGCTCCTCGTAATAGGGCAGGTTGCTCAGCGGTTCCTTGTGCAGGCGGGCAAGGCTCATCGAAAATCCTCCTGTTTGGGTGAGAATGCCGTGCCTGACGGCTGCCAGCAACCGCAAACTGGTAGGTCAGCGGTTCAGGCGGCAGGCCGTTCCGATTGCAGCCCGCCCTGCTCGACGATGAAGTCGACGACCTCCTTGAGACCCTTGCCCCGCGACAGATCGGTGAAGCCGAAGGGCCGCTTGCCGCGCATGCGGCCGGCATCGGACTCCATGACGTCGAGGTTGACGTTCACATAGGGCGCCAGATCGCTCTTGTTGATGACCAGGAAATCCGAACGGGTGATGGCCGGGCCGCCCTTGCGCGGGATTTCCTCGCCCTGGCAGACCGAGATGACATAGAGGGTGAGATCGGCGAGGTCGGGCGAGAAGGTGGCGGCGAGATTGTCGCCGCCGGATTCGATGAAGATGATGTCGAGGTCCGGGAACTTTTTGTTCAGCTCGGCGATCGCCCGCAAATTGATCGAGGCGTCCTCGCGGATGGCGGTGTGCGGGCAGCCGCCGGTCTCGACGCCGACAATGCGCTCTTCAGGCAATGCTTGTAGCCGCGCGAGCATCATCGCATCTTCCTTGGTGTAGATGTCGTTCGTGACGACGGCGATGGAGAAGTCGTCGCGCAACGCCTTGCAGAGCTTTTCGGTCAGCGTGGTCTTACCGGAGCCGACCGGGCCGCCGATGCCGATGCGAAGAGGACCGTTTTTCGACGTCATGCCGGGAACTCCGTGATGGCAAGGATTGCGAAGCCCAGCCCGATCAGCAGGCAGAGCGGCGAATAGAGACGCTGGTCGAGCCGCGCGAAAGGCTGCTCGGGCGCAAGCCGGCGCCACCAGAGCGTGAAGCCGGCAATGCCGCGACCGAGGAAGACGAGGCCGATCATCAGCGCCGTGGCGGCCAGGCCTTCTCTTGGAAAGGGCGTGGCAAAGACGCCGGCGAGCGCCACCGGCCAGAGCGTCGCCAATGCCAGGCAAGCGGCGACGGCGAAGCTCGCGACCGTCGAGGGCATCTCGTCGACGCCACGGAAGCCGACGACGGCGCGCGCGCAGGATGCCTGGTCCGTACCCGGCCAGATGCCGCCTATGCCCCAGTAGACATGCAAGGTGGTGATCAAGAGCAGGACGAAAGAGAGGATGACAGCAAGGACGGTCATGAGCGGAACAGCCGCGAATATTGCGTTTCGTGGCTCATCGCCGCTATGTCGGACATGAAGGCCGCGCCGCCCAGATCGTCCAGACTGGAAGCTGCGGCGCGCGATGCGGTCGCCAGCGCCAGAGGTTCGAAGCCGGCTAACAATGTGACGGCGTCGACCTGGCCGACGACGCCGAGCCTGATCGCCGCCTGCACGAGATTGGAGAAGAAAGCCTGCAGGAAGGCGGACAGCGCTTGCGAAAGATCGATGCCGCTGCTGCCGGCAACGGCGGCGACCGCAACGCAATAGGGGCAATCGGCCGGCAAACGCTCCAAAGCCGGAGACGACCAGGCAGACGCCGCCCGCAGAAAGGCCGCGCCCTGCAGCATGGTTTCCATGTGCCGCTCCCGCGACCCGGCAAGCGCTTCGGCCAGCGCGGCAACTTCGCCGAGACCGCCACCGTCGCGGGCACGCCGCCAGCTTTCGGCGAAGAGCACGGCGTCGTTCCAGCCCGACCCCAGCTCGACCAGCGTCTCCAGCCAGCCGGCGAGATCTTTCCGATCAGCGATCAGTCCGTCATGCACGGCGCGCTCGAGCCCATGACTGTAGGCGAAGCCTCCGACCGGAAAGGCCGGCGACAGCCAGGCCATCAGGCGCAGCAGCGCGACGGTGGTAGGCTGCTCAGTCATGGCGATGGTGGTGACCATGGTCGTGGTGGTCGTGATCATGATGCTCGTGGCCGTGCTCATGATCGTGATGGTCATGGTCATGCGAGTGGTCATGGTGGTCATGATCGTGGTGATCATGCGAATGGCCGTGGTCGTGGCCATGGCCGGAATACGCGCCGCGCACCGGGCTGAACGGTTGCGAAACCTCGCTTACCGTGGCGCCGAGGCCTTCCAGCATCGCCTTGATGACATGGTCGCGCAGGATGAGGATGCGGTCCGCCTCGATCGCCGCCGCGAGATGGCGGTTGCCGATGTGCCATGCAAGCTCGGTGAGATGAACCGCGTCGCGGGCGCGGATGTCATAGACCTCTTCCGGCGCCGCGACGATCTCGAGCTGGCGGCCGTCCTCCAGCACCAGCCGGTCGCCATTGGCTAAAGCGACCGGTTCGGGCAGGTCGACCAGCACCTTGTCGCCGCTCGCGGTCTCGATAGCACGTCGGCGCAGATGCCGCTCGTCATGCGGCAGCACGGCCTTGTCGTAGGGCTTCGCTGCCCCGGCTTGGCCGGCTGCAAGAACCGACACAGCGCGCGGGAACTTGGTGAAATCGGTGTTGATGTTGAGCTTCATTTCATGGCTCCGCCATTAGAGCGCCGCGCGTCCTCTTGGACGCGCAAAAGGACGCTCTAACACTTTTTGAATCTATGCATCGTGCTTTCCGAAAATCGATTCCGATTTTCGGGCCGATGCATTGGCTTGGGCGCGGGCACGAGCGGGTCGCGACAGCACACGGTCGAAATAGGCATCGACCCGTTCGGATTCGATCGGGAAACGGCCGGCGCGCGCCCAGCCGCCCATGTCGCCGAGCAGTACATCGACAGCGGAAAACCGGTCGCCCAACGCAAAGGGCCTGTCGCCGAGCCGGCGGTCCAGCGCCTTTATTTCGGATGCGAAGTCATAGGCCGCGGCTGGCCCGACATCCACACGCACGTCCCTGGGCAAAAGAAAGCGATGGCGCAGCTTGTTCCATAGCGGCGCTTCCAATTCGCTCTGGGCGAAATGCATCCAGGAATCCATCTCGGCGCGGCCGGCAAGGCCGGGAGTGGCGCCCATGCCCTGCTCCGCGTGCTTGTCCGCCAGATAGACGCAGATCGCCGCCGAATCCGTAATCTCAAGGTCGCCGTCGATCAGGATCGGCACCTTGCCGGAAGGATTGAGCGCAAAGGCCTCGGGCGAGCGCAATTTGACCTCGACGAACTCGTAGGGCTGCCCGAGTTCCTCGAGCATCCAGAGCACCCTGCTGACGCGGGAGCCGCGCGATCCGACGGCCTTGTACATGATTGAATCCTGCATCTCCCAATCCTAGACCAACGCAGGCATCGGCCCAATCCCACTTAGACGATGGTGTCGAACAGCCGCAGGATGAACGATATCTGGTAGATCAGCGTCGCCGCGACGAAGGCGATATGGAAGCGGCGGTCGCGGACCAGGATCGCAGCGACGCAGAGCGCGACGAAGACCGGTGTGCGGAACAGATACTCATTGCCGAAACGGGCGAAATGCTCCGGCCCCTTCAGCAGCGTGTCGACCACATCGAGCAGATAGGTCGCCGCCAGAAGGCCGAAGAACCAGGCACGGCGCGAGTAGAAATAGTCCTCGTAGGAAGTGTAATCGAGCATTGAATCCGGGAACAGCAGCGCGCAAAGCAGGAACAGCGTGATGGCGTAGAAGATGATGAAAAGGTATTTTCCGAAGGTCCAGTTCTCGATGGCGTAGAGCCCGAACTCCCACCACCAGAAATGCACCAGCATCAGCAGCACCGAGCCGACCCAGGCGAGATGCACCGCGTAGATCCGGTACTGGCCGGGATGCTGGACGATACGGGCGGTTCCCGAAAGCAGCCGGGTGACGCCGAGGCCGATCACCATGCCCATGACGATGCGGATATGCGGAAAGATATCGTGCGGAGAGGCGATTTCGGTAGCCATGGCCTTAGCTGGGAATGCGGAAGAGAGACACGGGTAGGTCAGTCTCGCAGGAAATCCATCGAAAGCGGTCCGCCGGGCCAAAATCGGTCGTCGAGCGCTTGCTTGGCCGTGAAAGAAGGTTCAATCGGGAAGTGCGACTTTCTTAATCCCGTTTCTCGCACTGCAACGGGCAAAGCGTCTTTGTACGCCTCTTCGAAAACTTGAGCGGGAAATCGGCGAAGGCTTGGGCTGTCCTTGACGATATTGCCAATCCAGGTGCGTTGCTCGGAGATTGATGCCTGCCAGCTGTGGCATCTGTGCCCCGGCTGAAATTCCCATTTCAGGAGATGCGCAATCAATACCTCCATACGGCTGCGAATCTCGCGCCTGTCCCTCCTCCCCAAGCTCTCGATCTCCTCGGCCAAATTCTCGCGGTCAAGCTCGGAAAGACGTCCTTCGCGCAGCAGGGCGCCCTGCTCCGCACACCACTGGACGAAGTCCGCTTCGTAGGGCGTCGACGCCCTGAGACGATCAATCCTGTTCATCTGCGCATCATGCCCCAATTCGCGAAAATCGCAAAGAAATGCCGCACAGGACAGGTGGACATTCAAAACAGGAAATACCGCTGCGCCATAGGCAGCACGGTCGCCGGCTCGCAGGTCAGCAGCTCGCCGTCGGCGCGAACCTCATAAGTTTCCGGATCGACTTCGACATGCGGCGTCGCGTCGTTGAGCACCATGGAGCGCTTGCCGATGCCGCCGCGCGTGTTCTCGACCGCGATCATCGCCTTGTCGACACCCAGCCTGCCCTGCAGTCCGGCGTCGAGGGCGGCCTTCGAGACGAAGGTGACCGATGAATTGGTCAGCGCCTTGCCATAGGCGCCGAACATCGGCCGGTAGTGCATCGGCTGCGGCGTCGGGATCGAGGCGTTGGGATCGCCCATCGGGGCCGCGGCGATCGAGCCGCCGACCAGCACCATCTCCGGCTTGACGCCGAAGAAGGCCGGATTCCACAGCACCAGATCGGCGCGCTTGCCGACCGTGATCGAGCCGATCTCCTTCGATAGGCCATGCGCGATGGCCGGATTGATGGTGTATTTGGCGATGTAGCGGCGGACGCGGAAATTGTCGTTGTCGCCGGTCTCGCCGGGCAGCGCGCCGCGCTGGCGTTTCATCTTGTCGGCGGTCTGCCAGCAGCGGATCGCCACCTCGCCGACACGGCCCATGGCCTGGCTGTCGGAGGAGATGATCGAGAAGGCGCCGATGTCGTGCAGTATGTCCTCGGCGGCGATCGTCTCCTTGCGGATGCGGCTTTCGGCGAAGGCGATGTCCTCCGGGATCGACGGCGACAGATGATGGCAGACCATCAGCATGTCGAGATGCTCGGCCAGCGTGTTGACCGTGTAGGGCCTGGTCGGATTGGTCGAGGACGGGATGACGTTGGGCAGGCCGCAGACCTTGATGATGTCGGGCGCATGGCCGCCGCCGGCGCCTTCGGTGTGGAAGGCGTGGATGGTGCGGCCCTTGATGGCCGCCACCGTGTTCTCGACGAAGCCCGATTCGTTCAGCGTGTCGGTGTGGATCATCACCTGCACATCGTAGGCGTCGGCGACCGACAGGCAGCAGTCGATCGCCGCCGGCGTCGTGCCCCAGTCCTCATGCAGCTTCAGCGAGCAGGCGCCGGCCAGCACCATCTCTTCCAGCGCCGCCGGCTTTGACGCGTTGCCCTTGCCGGACAGGCCGATGTTCATCGGGAAGGCATCGAAGGATTGGATCATGCGCGCCATGTGCCAGGGGCCGGGCGTGCAGGTGGTGGCTAAAGTGCCATGCGCCGGGCCAGTGCCGCCGCCCAGCATCGTGGTGACGCCGCTCATCAGCGCTTCCTCGATCTGCTGCGGGCAGATGAAGTGGATATGCGCGTCGAAGCCGCCGGCGGTCAGTATCTTGCCTTCGCCGGCGATGATCTCCGTGCCCGGGCCGATGATGATGGTGACGCCAGCCTGCGTGTCCGGATTGCCGGCCTTGCCGATCGCAGCGATGCGGCCGTCCTTGAGGCCTATATCGGCCTTGACGATGCCGAGGAGCGCGTCGACGACCAGCGCATTGGTGATGACGGTATCGACCGCGCCGCCCGCCCGCGTGACCTGGCTTTGGCCCATGCCGTCGCGGATGACCTTGCCGCCGCCGAATTTCACTTCCTCGCCATAAACGGTGAGGTCTTTTTCGACCTCGATAAACAGCTCGGTGTCGGCAAGCCGCACCTTGTCGCCGACCGTCGGTCCATACATCTGCGCGTAGGCGACACGGCTAATCCTGGCCATCAGCGATTGCTCCCGAAATTCAGCTTGCCAAAACCAACGTTGTTTGGGCGCGGGCTGCACATTGTCGCCACCCAATGGTCACGCAATGACCCGCTCGGCGACACCTTGAGCGCCCATTTGGACGTTCCTCTCGGGCGCTTGAGGCGGGCGAAACCACTCCAAAACCGATGGAAGGAATATCCATGCGCAAAGCGATAGTTCTCGCCGCGACCGCCACCCTGATGATGGCGGGCGCCGCGAATGCCCAGCAGCAGCCGACGCCGCAGCCCAGCCCGGCGCCAACCGCTCCGGCTGCACCGAAAGCTCAGCCCGCGGTGCCGGCGATCCAGAGCGTCAACGTCGTCGACATCACCGAACTGCCCAAGGACACACAGACACAGGTCAACCAGATCGTGGCGCAGCGCGGCGATGCCGGCCTGCAGACCTTGCGCAAGTCGATCGACTCGACGCCCAAGGTGAAATCCGCGCTTCAAGCCAAGGGCGTGACCTCCGCGCAGGTGATCGCGGCCAGCATGCAGCCCAACGGCGCGCTGACGCTGATCACCAAGAAGGCGAGCTGATTGCGCGCCCAGGCGGGCCGCATCGCGGTCCGCCAACCATATCTTGAAGGGAATGCGGGCCGCCTGCCCGCTTTTGAAGGGAACCTGCGGCCAAGCAGGACCGTTTCGCTGTTTTCGCCCCGTCACGAGTTCAGTCAGGAGCGAGCGATGGCGAAGTGCCGTGCAAAATGGAGTTGCGTGGCTGCCGCCGCGCTTTTGGTGGCCGCGCCCCACGCGGCACCCGCGGCGCAGCCGTTGGACAGCGGCAAGCCTGCCGCGGTGATCGTCGATTCCCACATCCGTCAGGAAGAGACGCTCTCCAGCACGGAAGCCGGAAAGGTCATAACGGCTATCGACCGCACCCGCGAGAATATCGGCACGGTGCGCAAGACCACCAAGCTCGACACGGTCGACATCGTGTTCCTGACCGATGCGGCGCGCAGCGAAGGCGGGCCGCCGCCGGCCATCGAGAACAAGGTCAAGCAGCATAAGGACGATGTGGCCGAACTGCGCCAGGAGATCGAGGCGAATGCCCTGCTCTTCAACGCGATCGATTCGCGGCGCCTGCAGGCCGAGGACGTGCTCGCGGTGGAGTTCGACAATCCCGGCAGGATCGTCATCTATGCCGCCGCCAAACCCCCGAAGTGATGGCCGCCGAAGTGATTTGAGCGCGCCGGCCACCGTCACAACTTGCCCATCACCTTCTGCTGGAAACCATAGACCTCGCGCTTGCCGCCCAGCGGCACCAGCGTGACATCGCGCTCCTGTCCCGGCTCGAAGCGCATGGCGGTGCCGGCGGCGATGTCGAGCCGCATGCCGCGCGCGCGTTCGCGGTCGAATTTCAGGCCCTCATTGGTCTCGAAGAAATGATAGTGGCTGCCGACCTGGATCGGCCGGTCGCCGCTGTTGGCGACCTTGAGCGTCACCTTCGGCAGCCCCTTGTTGAGCTCGATCTCGCCTTTGGCCGCAATGACTTCGCCGGGGATCATCGCGCCCTCACAACACGCCGAAGGCGAGGCCGACGCCGACCGCAGCACATGCCGCACCTGCGGCGCGCACCAGCCGGCGGAAGCGCAGGCCGAGGCCGAGAGCGGCCGCGATGCCGATGCCGTGCAGCAGCGCCGTGGCCACCGCGAAGCCCGCCATATAGTCCAGCCCGCCGGCGTTTTCCGGCACTTCCGTGCCATGGGCGTGACCGTGGAATAACGCGAACAGGCCGATGACGGCGACACCGGCCGAGACCGGCAGGTCGATCGCCAGCGCCACGAGCAGGCCGAGCGCCACGACGGAAGCGAGGATGCCCGGCTCGACGAAGGGCACCGGCACATGCAGCATGCCGAGCCCACCGCCGAGCAGCATCACGCCGACAAAGGCAAGCGGCCAGGCCCAGATCGCCTTGCCGCCCTTGAGCGCCGCCCACAGGCCGACGGCGATCATGACCGTCATGTGGTCGAGGCCGGACAGCGGATGCGCGAAGCCGGCGGCAAAAGACGAGGTGGAGCCTGCGCCGACATGGGCGTAGGCCGGCATGGCGGCCGCCAGGAAAAGGATCGCGGCAAGTGTGGTACGTTTCGTCGAAGCGGGGATCATCTTTCTGCCCTTCCAATTGACCTGTTCAAGCGGCCTTGCGCGGACCGCAGCCTTCGGCCTTGAGCACGCGCCTGGTCGATGGCGGATACTTCGTCAGCCTGGCCGCCGGCCGGATCGGCCGCGGCGCGAAATTGCCGCCGCAATTGGGGCAGACGCCGCCCAGCACATTGTCGACGCAGTCGGCGCAGAAGGTGCATTCGAAGGTGCAGATCAGCGCATCCGCCGCCTGCGGCGGCAGATCCTTGTCGCAGCATTCGCAATTCGGCCTGAGCTCCAGCACGGGTCGTTCTCCTCACCTGATCGGTTCGTGCACGGTCACCAGCTTGGTGCCGTCGGGAAACGTCGCCTCGACCTGGACGTCGTGGATCATCTCGGCGATGCCGTCCATGACCTGGGCGCGGGTCACGACATGGGCCCCCGCCTCCATCAGTTCCGCGACCGGGCGGCCGTCGCGCGCGCCCTCGACGACGAAGTCGGTGATCAACGCGATGGCTTCGGGGTGGTTGAGCTTGACGCCGCGCTCCAGCCGCTTGCGCGCCACCATCGCCGCCATGGCGATGAGCAGCTTATCTTTTTCACGCGGCGTCAGGTTCATGCGATGTCCCGGTATTCCAAATCAGAGTGACCACAATTTAGGCAGACCCGCCCGCCCATTGAGCAGTTCGACGAGCGGAACCAGCCGCTTGCGGAGCAGGTAACCGTCGCCGGCACAAAGCCTCGCAAGAAGCTTGCCAGATCGGCCGACGCTCCAGAAACTGGCGCCGCCGATAACGGGGCCACCGATGGCGGGATCGCCGATGATGGCGCGGGCCGGCTCCAGCAGGCTTTCAGCCCGCGGCGAAACGAGCAGCAACGTGGCGACGGCCAGCGCGCCGCCGGTCGCCGCCGGCCGCTTGAGCGTTGCCGCGATATCCGGGCCGATCCGGAAATCCTCGGCATGGATCAGCGCGCCGCCCTGGCGGACCCGCCAGCGGTCATGGAAACGGCCTCGAACCGTCCGCTCGCCCATCGCCAGCCGGCCGAACAGCGCGGCTTCCAGCACCAATGCCTCGGCATCGTCGCCAAGCTCGACATCCAGCGTACGGGCGAAGGCGGCGCGGTCGAAAACGATGGTTTCCTGCGGTAGCCAGGCCAAGCGGCCACCTGGACCGACCCGCAGGCGGACGCTTGTCTCGGCCCTGTCGGCGGCGGCGCGATAGACCTTCTCGCAGGCCTGGGTGGTGATGGCGGCGGAGGCGTCGGCGCCGACCTCGACCGTCCAGCCGAGACGATCGCCGCCGGTCAGCCCGCCAGCCGTGTTGATCAGCACCGCCTCGAGCGGATCGCCTTCTACCGCCGGCAGGCGAATCTTGGCCGATCCGTCCTGGTAAAGCCGCTGCAGGCGCGTCCGACCGTCGTTTTTGCCGCAGAAAAGCCTGCCCAAGCCGGCAACACGTTGCGCGGCAAGCAAGGAAAGGGGTGCCAAGGGCGAGGCAGGTTGGGATGTCAAGGTGTCGTCGATCATGTCCATGATCCAGGTTAAGCACTCCGGCGGCTTTGTCGATATCGCTTGTTGCTTGACATCGTTTCGGTTTCTATAGAGGGAAGCCACCTTGGAGCGGTCGCGCGGTACCTGGCGAGGTAAGGGCGACGGTGTTTGTTGGGTCCGGGAATCAAAAAGGGGCGCTGATCAGTTGGCGTCGGGCAACGACAGGGGAAGGAACCGAATGGCTGACCAACTGACGACCGAGATCATCGAAAAGATCAAAGCGCACGCCGATACCGGCGGCGAGGAAATCACCACCAGCACCGATCTTGGCACGCTCGGCATCCATTCGTTGGAGCTGACCGAGATCATCTTCGATCTCGAGGAAAAATACGGCATCGAGATCGAGATGAACACGGTCGACGCCTGGAGCAATCTCAAGAACGTCGGCGACATGGTCGAGGCGGTTCGCGAACTGATCGCGAAAAAAGCCTGACTTCATGCAGAAACGCGTCGTCATCACCGGCATTGGCGGGATTTGCGGGCTTGGCAATGGCGTGCCGGCGATGTGGGACGCCATGCGCGCCGGCCGCTCGGCCATCGGCCCCATCGACAACCCGTCGCTGCATGACCTCAAGGTCAAGACCGGCTGCGAGATCAAGGAATTGCCTGACCATGGCATCGACCGCAAGCAGGTCGTGTCGATGGACCGCTTCAGCCTGCTGGCGGTGATCGCCGCGCGCGAGGCCATGCGGCAGTCCGGATTGACGGCGCATGCCGACAACACCTACCGGATGGGCGCAATCGTCGGTATCGGCGTCGCGGGCTTCGAGACCATCGAAGAGAATTACCGCGCCATCCTGCTCGAGGGGCGCAACCGCGCCGCCATCTTCACCGTGCCGAAAGTGATGCCGGGCGCGGCCGCCGGCCAGGTCAGCATGGCGCTCGGGCTGCGCGGCCCCGTCTTCGGCGCCACTTCAGCCTGCTCTTCGGCCAACCATGCGATTTCCTCGGCCGTCGACCAGATCAGGCTCGGCCGCGCCGACGTGATGGTCGCCGGCGGCACCGAAGCGCCATTGGTGTGGGGCGTGCTCAAGGGCTGGGAGGCGCTCAGGGTGCTTTCGCCCGACACGTGCCGGCCGTTCTCGGCCGATCGCGCGGGCCTGGTGCTCGGCGAAGGCGCCGGCATGGCGGTGCTTGAAAGCTACGATCACGCGATGGCGCGCGGCGCCACCATTTTGGCCGAGATCGCCGGCGTCGGGCTTTCGGCCGACGCCTCCGACATCGTCGCGCCGACCGTCGAGGGACCGGAGGCGGCCATGCGTTTCTGCCTGGCGGATGCCGGGCTCAATCCGGAAGATGTCGACTATCTCAACGCGCACGGCACCGGCACCAAGGCCAACGACCAGATCGAGACCGCGGCGATCAAGCGCGTCTTCGGCGAGCATGCGCGTTCGCTTTCGGTGTCGTCGACCAAGTCGATGCATGCGCATTGCCTCGGCGCTTCCGGCGGGCTGGAGATGATCGCCTGCGTGATGGCAATCCGCGACGGCATCGTGCCGCCGACCGCCAATTACCGCGAGCCGGACCCGGAATGCGACCTCGACGTGACGCCGAACACGGCGCGCGAACGCAAGGTGCGCGCCGCGCTCAGCAACAGTTTCGCCTTCGGCGGAACCAATGCGGTGCTGGCCTTCAAGGCGGTCTGATCGCAGCCGGTCCGTCGACTGTGCGTGCATGGCAAGCCGCTTGCCGGTGTATTGATCCGGGCCGGGCGGGACCCTAACTCTTTGCTCACCCGCCATGAGCGCCGCCCGGCGCCGATCCGCATCCGGAGTTTCCGATGACCGACCTGTCCGCCTTTCCGATCGCCAAGCGCTGGCCGGCCAAGCACCCCGACCGCCTGCAGCTCTATTCCGCCACGACGCCCAATGGCGTGAAGGTCTCGATCGCGCTGGAGGAGATCGGCCTTGCCTATGAGCCGCATTACGTCGACATCGGCAAGAATGAGAGCTGGACGCCGGAATTCCTGTCGCTCAACCCGAACGGCAAGATACCGGCGATCATCGACCCGGACGGCCCTGGCGGCAAGCCGATCGGACTGTTCGAATCCGGCGCCATCCTGCTCTATCTGGCCGACAAGACCGGCAAGCTCATTCCCGCCGATCCGGCGCGGCGCTACGAGGCGATCCAGTGGGTGTTCTTCCAGATGGCGGCGATCGGCCCGATCTTCGGACAGGTCGGCTTCTTCCACAAATTCGCCGGGCGCGAGATTGCCGACAAGCGGCCGCTGGAGCGTTACCGCGACGAATCGCGGCGCCTGATCGGCGTGCTGGAGACGCGCCTCAAGGGCCGCAAGTGGATCATGGACGACGACTACACCATTGCGGACGTGTCGATGCTGGGCTGGGTGCGCAACCTGATCGGCTTCTACGAGGCGCGGGAACTGGTCGGCTTCGACGATTTCCCGATCGTTGCCGAGTGGCTGGAGCGCGGCCTGGCGCGGCCGGCGGTGAAGCGGGGCCTCACCATCCCGGCGAAGGGCTGAAGGCGGTTCCGGTAAAGGCGTGCGGTGGTGGGAACAAAAAAGCCCTGCGGGCGCACTTGACCGAGGTCGATCGCGCGGCCCATGCCGGACTGGTTTCGACGCTCGGCAAAAAGGCGCTTTGGCTGGAAGGTGGCGGTGGGCGCGGCTAGCGCTCACGTTGAAGACTAGCCGAAACCCCCGTCGTCATACTCGGGCTTGATCCGAGTATCCATGCCGTGACCTCTGCCGTAGAGGGCAACGGTGCAGAATTCTGCAACCAGAGCAATGCTTTAGCGTCACGGCATGGATTCCAGAGTCTGCGCGCGTCGCTTCGCTCCTTGCTCCGCCTAGAATTACGACCGAGCTGTCGTGGCGGCCAATCGCGAAGGTCCGGCTCGGCGACTTCGCCGTCCGGAATCGCGTAAAAGGGCTATTTCGCCTTGGCCTTGGCGCCACCGCGGCCGAACACGGACGCCGCGAGCCGTGCGGTAGCAACGACCGCTCCTGTGGCGACGCCTGCCACGGTGCGGATCGGCCCTGACTTCTTTGCCGCCGGCTTGGGGTGCTTCGCGGCCTTGGCCACGACCTTGTGGACCGCGCCGGGCGTCACTCTCTTGGGCGTCGCCTTGCCGAAACTCGGCTTGGCGTCTTTTGATCGCTCCGCGATTGCGGGGCCGGCGCCAGCCTTGGCCTGCGTCGTCCTGGATTGGTTGGCCTTGCCTTTCTTGGGCGCGGGTTTTCTGCTGTTGGTTGCCATCTGACGGCTCCTGCTCTTTTCTTTTCGCAACTCCGGACGAAAAGCGCTGCTCGCCTTCCTGGAATTGCTCCGGCGCCGGACAATTCGGGATAGGGGCATAACGGCGTGAAAACCTTAAAGTTCCCGCCGGAAACTATTGAAAATTGAGCAGGTTAACCAATGACCAGTCATTAACCAATGACCATGTCGGCCTGCCGGCGCCGCGCCAGCACCCGCTCGATATTGGGCATGTCGTTGGAGGCGATCCAGGCGCGGGCGTCCTCGTCGGACTTGCCATGCTCGCGCCAGCGCTCCATCAGGCGGCGCTCGAGCTCAGCCCGCGGCACGTCGACGAAGATGGTGAAATCGAACAGAGGCGCCAGCCGCGACCACGGCTCCTCGTCGAGCAGCAGGTAGTTGCCCTCGACCAGGATGAACTTGGCGTCGGCGCCGACGATTTCGGCGGCCGCGCGCGACAGTTCGATGCTGCGATCGAAGACCGGAATGGCGATGTCGGGCTCGCCCGAGCGGATGCGCTTCAACAGCGTCTCGAAGCCGGCGAAATCGAAGGTCTCCGGCGCGCCCTTGCGAGGGCGCAGGCCGCGACGGTCGAGGATGATGTCGTCATAATGGAAGCCGTCCATCGGCACGACCTCGGATGAGCCCTCCGGCAAAAGCTCATGCAGTGAAGCGGACAGTGTCGACTTGCCGGAGCCGGGCGGACCGGCGATAGCGACGACGAAGCGCTTGGCCTTGCCGGCGCGCTTGAAGATGGCGGCGGTGATATGGGCGATCTCGGACATCGGCGGCTTTCCGGCTGCGGTTCGGCTGGCATCTTGGCGGGTATGGATGGAAATTTCAAACCTGGTTTCTTGATGCCGAAGTATCGACCGCTTTCCCGCCTTCGAGATTAGCCGAGACGCCCATCCCATCGTCATCCACGGGCGGAGCAAGGAGCGAAGCGCTTCGCTCCTTGCTCCGCCCTGGAATGACGAACTAACGGGCCCTACGCCGGAACAGAACGCCCGATGCGCAGGAAGCCACCGTCGAAGGGCAGCTCCCGCGCCGCGCCGCCGGCGGCGAGGACGCGCAGGCGATCAGGCGCCGATTCCAGGCCGCCCGGCGGCTCGGCCTCGTCGAACGGAACCCCACCGATGACGTGGCGGAACGAGACCGACCGCCCCTCGGCGAGCGCGAAGGCCGTCGCCACGCCTTCATGCTTCAGCCAGTTGTCGCCGAGCGAGGCGGCGTGGCCGACGGCCGTGCGGCCGTCCTCGACGCCGAGCACGCCGATATGGCGGCCGCTCCAGGGCGCGTAGTCGCGACCGCCATTCGAGAACCACAGCATGGTCACCGGCAGTTCGGCCGGGTTCTTCAGCACCAGCACAAGGTCCTGCTCGGCGCGGCGGGCGATCGCCGTCCAGCCCGGGCCGCCGTGATCCGCCTCGACCAGGGTGATGAAGTCCTCGCGCCGGTCTTCCATGCGGTAATCGGTGAGGTCGGTGGTGCCACCGGCGGCCAGCGGGAACCGCGCGAGATCGCCGGCGCGGGCCGGATAGGCCAGCATGGACCGGCCGCGCGCCGGATCCGGCTCCGGCGGCGTCGGGGGCGTGACCGCCATGCGCTTGGGCGAGAAGGCTAGCCGGCCGCCGCCCTTCATCACCGTCATCGGATGATGGGCGACGGAGATCGCGCCGGAGCCGCCGGAAAAGATGTGTTCCTGGTAGAGGAAGGGGTGGCCGTCGCGCAGCGTGAAGACCTTGTCGATGGTGGCGCCTATGACCTTGCGGCGCAGCCGGAAGACGGCGCGCCAGCCGCCCGCGATGGCGCCGTTCTCGACGACGTCCCACGCACTGTTGGCCGACCACCCATGCAGGGGTGCCGCCTCGACATCGCTAGTGGAGAACGGCGCGCAGAGGAAATCGCCGGACAGGCGGACCGTGCCTTCGGGCAGGTTTTCCGGCAGGCTTTCGCGCGGCGATCCGACCCAGGGGGCGCGATGCAGGGGTTTTAGAACGCGACCGTCGGCCTCGATATCCATCGCGGCGATATGGCCGACCGCGAGATCGAGCGAGACCGAGATGCCTTTTGCGCCGATCGTGACCGTATCCATGAATGCCTCCCGCGAATCTTTGAGGGTAGCAAAGCCTGTCCGATTGAGGGCGCGCAAGCGGGGCAATCGGCATTTTGCATCAGACGCGGCCGGAGCCGCCACTTGTGGTCGCAGACGCTTGCCCTTAGTGCCCTGCCGGGCATTTCTCCCCGTAAACGGGGAGAAAGAGGCATACTACTGCCTCTTATACTCCCTGACCGGCGATTTCGTGCCGTCGGTATAGGTCACCTGCACCGCCATCGACTTCACGTCGTCCTTGACCTTGAAATAGGGCTGGTAGTCGGAGGGAATGGCGTAAGGGTCCTTGGCGTCGCAAGGCGGCATCTTGATCTCCTTATCGAGCCCCGTGCCGTTCAGGCTGTAGTGCAGTTCCTTGATGGCGCAGCGGTAGGACAGCATCTGGGTGAAATAGACGAGGCCGTGATTACCGCCGGAGTCGAAGGCGATCCATGACGTCCAGAACTGGTCGAGGATCTGCTTGTTCTCCTGCTGCAGCGCGGCATCGGGGTCGAAGCGGATGGCGAAGGGACCGGTCTCGCGGCCCCGGATGTCGAGATATTTGATCGCGATGGTGGACGCGGCGGTGCTGTCGGGCAATTCGAAGCTCGGATTGGGCATCGGCTTGCCGGTGCGCTGGTCGTTCATCGCCATAGCCCCGGTGTCGGTGAACGGGCCGGAATCGCCGAGGCGCCAGGAGATCGCCGTCGCGGGCTCGGGCAGCGAGATGGTCATCGACCAGCCGGCATTGGAGCGCATAGGCGTCAGCGTCGGCACGAAGCGCGATGGGTCGAGCACGTCGCCAAGCGCGGTCAGCCGGCTGCGGCTGCGGTCGAGCCAGTCGGCCAATTGCGTCTGGTCGACAAAATATTTGAGCAGGCCGCCGTCCTTCTCGTAGGAGGCGAATTTGGTCAACGCCTGCGCCTCGCTGCGCTTGTCGGCGAGCGTCTGGCTGCCCAGGCGGTCCTCGGAGAACTCCTGCGCCAGCAGAAAGTAAGCCGGCGCGTAATCCGGATTGACCGCGATGAAAGCGTTGAGCTTGTCGAGCCGCTGGGCATCGTCGAACTGCAGGAGGTGGACGAGCTTGATCGACGGCGCCTTGGCCTTTTCGGCCAGTGAGCCGAACACTTCGCGGGCGCCGGCCTTGCCGTCCTGGACCCTGAGCAGCGTGGCGAAGCGCGTATAGGGATCGATGGCGTCGACATCGAAGCCGGCAAAGGCGAGGTAGGAACGGCGGGCGTTGAGCATGTCGCCGGCCAGCTCATAGACGCGGGCATTGTGGTAGAACTCGTCCGGACGCTTCGGATCGGCGATCGCGCCTCCCTGGGCCGAAAGCTGCGCAAAGCCCTTGGCGATCGTGTCGATCGAAGCGGCGATCTGCTCGGTCGTCGCCTGCAGCTTTTCGGCCTGTGCCTGCTGCTGTTGCTGGCCCGCGGCGAGTGTGTCGGTGGTTTGCTTGACCGCCTCGACGGTTTTCTGTGTCTGAGCGCCTTGCTCAGCCTGCTGCTGCTGGGCGGAGGCGATCTGCTCGGATTTCTGCGCGACCGTATCGGTCGCCTGCTTCACCGCCTCCACGGTCTTCTGCGTCTCGGCGGCCTGGGCGGTCTGCCTGGTCTGCGTCTGCGCGATCTCTTCGGTCGTCTTTGCCACCGCGTCGGTGGATTTCTTGACGTCCTCGACGGTCTTTTGCGTTTCGGTGACGGTCTTTTCGATCTTCGCCACTTTTTCGGAGACGATGCCCAGCGACTGCTGCAGCTCGGCGACCGCCGGCACGAGATTGGCGATCACGCCGTTCTGCGAATTGGTTTCCTGCTGGATACCGTAGATGCCGCCGGCGATCGCCGCGGCGCTAGTGGCGAAGATCAGCGCCGGCATGGCTTTTGCCGCCAGCACCAGGCGCAGCACCATGGCGATGGCGATGATCAAAGCCGCGACCGCGGCGCCGAGCGCGATATAGGCGGCGAAGGGTCCGAGCGGGTTGAGCACGTCGCCGACCGCGCCGCTGATGAAGGCAAAGCTCGCCGCCCATTTGCCGGTGCGGCTGAGCGAGGCCCTGAGCAGCGAAGTCGTACCCGTGGCGATTTCCGACATGCCGATCCCCCCAAATCGATGCGCCATCATAGCGGCAAGGGGGCGGGGATGGCAAAGCGGGGGCTGGCTATTGGCGAAAGCCTAACCAGCATCCGATCTCCCCCAAGGGGCCTACAAGGGGAGATCAGCCGGCGCCTCCGCCTCGCCAACCAAATTCACTCAGCTATTTTCATCCCCACCCCTTGGCATTGGCTGGCGCCATGCCATCATCGCGCATCGGCTGTGGAGGCCGATTCTACCTCGGGGGTCTTCATGTCCATCTCTTTCGCGCGCCGCGCTGCCGTCGCGCTTTTGCTTGCCGTGCCGTTCGCACCCGCCGCTCATGCCGGCGACGTCACGTTCCAGATCAAGAACAACCATCCCAACGCCATGCGCGTCGAGCTCTACAGCCAGGACCGCGACTATGTCTGGCCGGGCGAGGGCAAGGATTTCTACCTCGACGACGGAGAGACCAAGCAATTGCCGATCTCCTGCAACGAGGGCGAGAAGATCTGCTACGGCGCCTGGGTCGACGGCGACGAGAGCACCTATTGGGGCGTCGGTCCGAACAACAAGGAAACCTGCGAAGACTGCTGCTACACCTGCAGTGGTGGCCAGACCGAGGAGATCGACCTGGAGCAGTAGCGGGAGGCGTTTCCCCTTCTCCCCTTGTGGAAGAAGGGAAAGGCTGCCCATCCTCCCAGCTTGACGCCCTTCGCACCGCCGCCCTAGCCTTGCCTCAACCCACCAGAGGAGAGCCCCATGGCAGGCACGGTCGAAGGCGAGAAGATCGACGTTTCTTTCAGCGGCAAGCGCTGCATCCATTCGCGCAATTGCGTGCTCGGCAACCCGCATGTCTTCGTGCCCAACGCTCCGGGCGAGTGGATCCACCCGGAGGCGGCCAGCGTCGAGCAGGTCGTGGCGCTGGCGCAGAATTGCCCGTCCGGCGCCATCACCTACAACCGTAAGGACGGCGGCCCGCAGGAGAAGCCGCCGGTGGTCAACACCGTGCGGTTGAGGGAGAACGGCCCGCTGGCGGTGCATGCCGAGATCGTGCTGGGCGACGAAACCCTCTTGCGCGCCACGCTCTGCCGCTGCGGCCTGTCGCAGAACAAGCCGTTCTGCGACAACAGCCACATCAAGGGCGGCTTCACCGCCACCGGCGAGCCGCCGCTGAAGGAAGCGCAGGTGCTGGAAGCACGGGATGGCCCGCTGAAGGTCACGCCCACCGTCAACGGCCCGCTCAAGGTCGAAGGCAATGCCGAGATCGTCACCGGCACCGGCCACACCATCGCCCGCACCACCAAGGTCTTCCTCTGCCGCTGCGGGCATTCGGCCAACAAGCCGTTTTGCGATGGGAGCCATAAAAAGGTGGGGTTCGTGGGATGACAAGCGCCGCGCCGGCGTTAGTTAAGGATGAGGTTTCGCGCTCGGGAGGATATCCATCATGCGCACCATGCTCGTCCTTGCTTTGCTTGCCTTGGCCATGCCCGCCTATGCCGCCAATCACGCGGTCCAGATCAAGGGCATGAAATTCAACCCGTCGAAGGTCAGCGTTGCCGTTGGCGACACCATCACCTTCACCAATGCCGATCCGATGACGCACACCGCCACCGCGCTCGATGGTTCCTTCGACACCGGCCAACTCGCCACGGGCAAGAGCGCCAAGGTCAAGATAACAGCCGCCGGCGCGCACCCATTCCACTGCGCCATCCACAGCTCGATGAAGGGCACCGTCACGGCGAAGTAGGCGGCGCTGAGGGCGCCCGCAACCCAAGCCTTGAGACGTCGGCAGGACAGCCCCCTCTCTGTCCTGCCGGCCATCTCCCCCCAAGGGGGAGATCAGATGTCACGCCGGCTTTCGCAATTCCCCAACGTTGCAAGGGGAGCGCCGGCGCTGAAGCTGCCAATCTCCCCCCTTGAGGGGGAGATGTCCGGCAGGACAGAGAGGGGGGCCTCGCGCCGACATTTCTTAGCGCCCAACGCCGCATCCTTGGCCCATCCCTCCCTCCTTTATCCGCCAGCGCGTATCGGCTAAGGGGCAGACATCAAACCTCTTGCCCGGACTGCCGCCCCAAATGACCGCCAAACCTCACCCTCTCTTCCTCGGCATCGACACCGGCGGCACCTACACCGACGCCGTGCTGTGGTCCGAGGAAGGTGGGCCCAAGGGAAAAGTTCTGGCCAAGGCGAAGTCGCTCACCACGCGCCACGATCTCGCCGTCGGCATTTCCGGAGCGGTGGACGCGGTGCTTCAGCAATCCGGCACCGACCCGGCCGCCATCAAGCTGGTCTCGATGTCGACGACTTTAGCCACCAACGCGCTGGTCGAGGGCCAGGGTGGGCGCGTGGCGCTGGTCATGATCGGCTTTTCCGAGGCCGACCTTGCCCGTGATGGGCTCAAGACCGCGCTGGGCACCGATCCCGTGGTGTTCTGCCCCGGCGGCCATGACGTGCATGGCAATGCCGCAAAACTCGACCTTTCAGGCCTCGAGGCGGCGCTCCCCGAACTCGGCGGCTCGGTGTCGGGCTTCGCCGTCTGCGCCTATTTCGCCACACGCAACCCGGCGCATGAGCTTGCGGCCCGCGATCTCGTCCGCGAGAAGACCGGCCTGCCGGTCACCGCCAGCCATGAGCTGTCGGCCAAGCTCGGCGGCCCGCGCCGCGCGCTCACCACCCTACTCAACGCCCGCCTGATCTCGATGATCGACCGGCTGGTCGCGGCGACCGAAGGTTTCCTCGCCAAACGCGGCATCGCGGCACCGCTGATGGTGGTGCGCGGCGACGGCGCGCTGGTGTCGGCGGCCTTCGCCCGCCAGCGGCCGATCGAGACGATCCTCTCCGGCCCCGCCGCCAGCCTTGTCGGCGCCCGCCACATGACCGGGCTGGACGACGCCATGGTCTCGGATATCGGCGGCACCACCACCGACGTCGCCGTGCTCGATGGCGGCCGGCCGCGCCTCGACCCGGAAGGCGCCACGGTCGGCGGTTTCCGCACCATGGTCGAAGCGGTCGCCATGCGCACCTTCGGCCTCGGCGGCGACTCGGAAGTGGCGCTGGAAGACGGCGCGCTCGACCCGAAAATCCTGCTTGGACCGCGCCGCCTGGTGCCGCTGGCGCTTTCCGGCATGGTGCATGGCGAGGCGGTGACGTCGGAACTGGAGCGCCAGCTGCGCGCGCCGAACCCCGGTCGCATGGACGGGCGCTTTGCCGTCCGCACCGGCGTGCCGGACCGGCTCGCCGCCGGCCTCACCGCGCCGGAAGCAAAACTCTACGAGACGATCGGCGCCACCCCGCTGGCGCTCGATAGGCTGCTCGCCTCCAACGCACAGAACGCCACGCTGAACCGGCTGGTGGCGCGTGGTCTCGTGCACATCAGCGGCTTCACTCCGTCGGATGCCGCGCATGTGCTGGGAAAACAGGCCAATTGGGACGCCGCCACCGCGCGCCTCGGCGCCGAGCTCTTCGCGCGCCGCCGCGACGGCCGCGGCCAGGCGATTGCGGCGACGCCGGAAGCATTGGCCGAGCGCGTGCTCGTCACGCTGACCCGCTGGTCGGCCGAATACATCCTCGAAACTGCCTTCGCCGAGGACGGGCTGGACGGCGCCGCCACCGTCGCGCACGCGCTGGTGCAGCGCGCGGTCGACGCCCATCCGGGCATCGCCCGCTTCACCGTCGCGCTCGACCGCCCGGTCATCGGCCTCGGGGCGTCGGCGCCGCTGCATTATGCAGGCCTGCCGCCGCTCGTCGGCAATGGTTGCATCGTGCCGGAAGACACCGACGTCGCCAACGCGCTCGGCGCCGTGGTCGGCCAGGTTCGCGTCTCGGCCGAAGCCCGCGTCAGCCAGCCCAAGGAAGGCCTGTTCCGCCTTGCCTCCGGCCAGACGGTGCGCGACTTCATCGACGAGGACAAGGCGATAGCGGCGGCCAAGGCCGATGTACGCGCGATCGCCGCCGAGCGCGCGAAAGACGCCGGCACCGACAGCGCCGAGATCGACGTCGCCACCGAGTTCAAGGTCTCGACCATCGAGGGCCAGCGCATGTTCATCGAGGCGCATGTGGTGGCCGTGGCGTCGGGACGGCCGCGGATCGCGGTGTGAGGGCGCCCTTTTTCCTTCTCCCCTTGTGGGAGAAGGTGGATCGGCGCGCAGCGCCGAGACGGATGAGGGGTGTTCCAGCGGAGTGAGACGCTGGTTTTCCCTGGAGCACCCCTCATCCGTCGCCTTCGGCGACACCTTCTCCCACAAGGGGAGAAGGAGAAGGCAGCGCTCCCTACACCCTAAGCCGAATTGACCCCGCAACCCCAAACATGCCAAAGGCCCGGCAAGCTACCTATCTGGAGACGTGCAGATGATCGACCGCATCGAGATCGCCGGGTTGCAGATTGCCCGGGAGCTCCATGACTTCGTGGCCGAAGAGGCCGCAGTCGGCACCGGCATCGACGCCGAACAATTCTGGACCGGATTTTCAGAGATCGTCCACGACCTCGCGCCGAAGAACCGCGCGCTGCTGGCCAAGCGCGACGCCATGCAGGAAAAGCTCGACGGCTGGTATCGCGAAAACGGCGCGCCGATCGACATGGAAGTCTACAAGAATTTCCTGAAGGAGATCGGCTATCTGGTGCCGGATGGCCCGGCCTTCAGTGTCAGCACGGATCATGTCGACCCCGAGATCGCCGTCGTCGCCGGGCCGCAGCTCGTCGTGCCGGTGATGAATGCGCGCTATGCGCTCAACGCCGCCAATGCGCGCTGGGGCTCACTCTACGACGCGCTCTACGGCACCGACGCCATTCCCGAGACCGGCGGCGCCGAGAAGGGCAAGGGGTTCAACCCCGCGCGCGGCGCCAAGGTGATCGCCTGGGCCAGGGATTTCCTCGACCAGTCGGTGCCGCTGACCACGGGCAGATGGGCCGGCGTCAATGGGCTGACGGTCGAGAACGGCGCGTTGAAGCTGGGCGAGGGCGCCGGCGCCACGACGCTCGCCGACCCGAAACAGTTCGCCGGCTATCGCGGCGATGCCGCCAATCCCGAAGCCGTGCTCCTGGTCAAGAACGGGCTGCATATCGAGATCGTCATCGACCGCGCCAACCAGATCGGCAGGACCGATGCCGCGGGCATCGCCGACGTCATCCTGGAATCGGCTCTCACCACCATCCAGGACTGCGAGGATTCGGTCGCCGCCGTCGATGCCGAGGACAAGGTCGTCGTCTACCGCAACTGGCTTGGCCTGATGAAGGGCGACCTCGCGGAAGAGATCACCAAGGGCGGCAAGAGCTTTACCCGCACCCTCAATCCGGACCGCCGCTACACGGCGCCGAATGGCGGCCAGCTGCTTTTGCCCGGACGCTCGCTGATGCTGGTGCGCAATGTCGGCCACCTGATGACCAATCCGGCGATCACCGACCGCGACGGCAACGAGGTGCCGGAAGGCATCATGGATGCCGCGCTCACCGCGCTGATCGCGCTGCAGGATGTCGGGGAGAACGGCCGGCGCGCGAATTCCCGCGCCGGCTCGATGTATGTGGTGAAGCCGAAGATGCACGGGCCGGAAGAGGTCGCCTTCGCCGTCGAGATTTTCGACCGCGTCGAGGCGCTGCTCGGCATGGCGAAAAACACCATCAAGATGGGCATCATGGACGAGGAGCGGCGCACCACCGTCAACCTCAAGGAAGCGATCCGCGCCGCGAAGGAGCGCGTGGTGTTCATCAACACCGGCTTCCTCGACCGCACCGGCGACGAGATCCACACCTCGATGGAAGCCGGCCCGATGATCCGCAAGGGCGACATGAAGCAGGCCGCCTGGATCTCCGCCTATGAGGCCTGGAATGTCGATACGGGCCTCGAATGCGGGCTGGCCGGCCACGCCCAGATCGGCAAGGGCATGTGGGCGATGCCCGACCTGATGGCGGCGATGCTGGAGCAGAAGATCGCGCACCCCAAGGCCGGCGCCAACACCGCCTGGGTGCCGTCGCCGACAGCCGCGACGCTGCACGCCACGCACTATCACAAGGTCGATGTGCACGCCGTGCAGGCGGCGCTGAAGAGCCGGCCGAAGGCGAAGCTCGACGATATTCTCTCGGTGCCGGTCGCGGTGCGGCCGAACTGGACGCCGGATGAGATCCAGCGCGAGCTCGACAACAATGCGCAGGGCATTCTGGGTTACGTCGTGCGCTGGATCGACCAGGGCGTCGGCTGCTCGAAAGTGCCTGACATCAACGACGTCGGCCTGATGGAGGACCGCGCCACGCTGCGCATCTCCTCCCAGCACATCGCCAACTGGCTGCTCCACAAAGTGTGCTCGGAGATCCAGGTGCGTGACTCGCTGCAGCGCATGGCCGCCATCGTCGACCGCCAGAATGTCGGCGACCCGCTCTACCGGCCGATGGCCCCTGACTTCGACAATTCCATCGCCTTCCAGGCCGCCTGCGACCTGGTGTTCAAGGGCACGGTGCAGCCCAACGGCTATACGGAGCCGGTGCTGCACGCGCGGCGGCTGGAGCTGAAGGAGCGAGAGCGGTAGCGCGGCGTCGGCCATCCCTTGAGGGCCCGCAAGGAGCGGAGATTGACAGCGTTGCCAGCGGCGCGAACCTCCGAAAGCTGGGCAAATGCCTTCTTGCCCCCCGTTAACCAGTTGGACGCGGCACATGGGTTACGTTAGCTTCGCCGCGTCTCAGCAACAGCTTTAGAAACGTTCTTGCCCCGTCCCTTCCCTTTCCTCCAGAAACTCATCGCCATATTGGCATTGCTCGCGCTGGTCGCCGGCTGCACGACGGCCGCGCCGCCGGAAAGCGTGCTCGCCGTGCCGGCGCAGCCGCAGAAATATGCCGCGATCGTGGTCGACGCCTCGTCGGGCAAGACCTTGTTCGAGGTCAATTCGAGATCGCAGCGCTATCCGGCGTCGCTGACCAAGATGATGACGCTCTACATGCTGTTCGAGGTGATGGAGAGCGGCCGTGTCAGCAAGGAAACGCGGATCCCGGTTTCCGACCACGCCGCCTCACAGCCGCCGACGAAACTGCGTTTCAGGCGCGGCGAGACGATCGACGTCGATTCCGCCATCCGCGCCATGGTGGTGAAGTCGGCGAACGACGTGGCGGTGGCCGTGGGCGAATATCTGGGCGGCGGCTCGGAGGACCAGTTCGCCGCCATGATGACCGCCAAGGCGCGCTCGCTCGGCATGAGCGGTACCAGTTTCCGCAACGCCTGCGGCCTGCCCGACGACGGCCAGGTGACGACGGCGCACGACATGGCGGTGCTGGGCATGGCGCTGGAAAAGCGCTTCCCGCAGCATTTCCACTATTTCTCCGAAAGCGACTTCATGTTCCGCGGCCGGCTGGTGCGCGGCCATAACGACATGCTGGGGCGCGTGCGCGGCGTCGACGGCATCAAGACCGGCTATATACGCGCCTCCGGCTACAACATCGTCACCTCCTACAATGCCGACGGGCGGCACCTGATCGTGGTGGTGATGGGCGCCGACTCGGCGCGCCAGCGCAACGACCATGTCGAGGCGCTGATCCAGAGGAGCCTGGGGCCGACGACCGCCGATGCAAGCCAGCCCAGGCTGATGTATTCCGGGCAACAGCCCTCTGCCGCGCCGCTTCCCGGCTTGCCGCAGGCGGATTCGGCTTTGCCAGGGTTGCCTCCGCCCGGTTCCGTGGCGTCCGCGTCGCCGCAGCCCAGCCAGCCGGCATCCGATTTTCCGTCGCCGGACCTGGCATCGCCCGGCGCGCCACTGCTGCCACCGGCGCAGTAGGGCGGCGGAGCGAGGGGGAAGTCTGAGACGTCGGCGGGACAGCGCCCCCCTCTGTCCTGCCGGACATCTCCCCCGCAAGGGGGGAGATTGGCAGCTTCGGCGACGGCGCTCGCCCTGCAACGGCTGCGATTGGCGAAGGCAGCCGTGACGGCTGATCTCCCCCCTTGAGGGGGAGATGTCCGGCAGGACAGAGAGGGGCGAAGGAACGCTGCCTATCTCGTTCTGAGGGTTCCCCGCCGTTGCTTATCTGACCACCAGCACCGGGATCTGCGTCAGCGACACCACTTCGGCGGTCTGGCTGCCCAGCACCAGGCGGCCGATGCCGCGGCGGCCGTGCGAGGCCATGACGATGAGGTCGCTGCCTTCCGCACCGGCGACCTCGAGGATCGCCTCGGCGGGCGTACGGTTCTCGATATGCAGGGTCTTCGCCTCGACGCCCTTCGCAGCGGCCTCGGCCTTGCATTTGTCGAGCACCTCGCGGGCGTATTTGCGCGCGCTTTCCTCGTAATTGACCAGTTCGTCGGCGGCGACATAGCCGGCCATGGCGCCGCCCCAGGCGAGCGCCGGGAACGGCTCCGAGACGGTGACGAAGGCCACGGCGGCGCCGAGGCCCTTGGCCAGTTCGAGACCATGGGCGACGCCCTTCTGGGCCAATTCCGAGCCGTCGGTGGCGATCAGGATTTTCTTGTACATGGTGGCGATCCCTCATTTGCGGGGCGACGCGCCCCAGGTGGCGGGAGCCTGAACGCTCAGGCCTGGCTTCGATATAGTCAGCCTACCAGGCCTCCCACAGGGGCCAGTTTGATGTGGATCAAGGCCAGGCGACGGCGACGATTGCGCCAGGGGGCGAGAAATCGCCAACGGCGCTCCCCCTCACCCAGCCTCCGCTTCGCTCGGCTGACCTCTCCCCCAGGGGAGAGGAGATTGTCGGCGCCGGCGCCAGTCTCTTCTCCCCACCGGTCCCCACCGGGGAGAAGGTGGCCGCGTAGCGGCCGGATGAGGGGGCTGCGCCGACCTGTGCGTTGCCTCAGTCCGCCCCGCCCCCATCACAAGAACTTGTTCTGTCACACGAGATTCACACTCAGCATGGATATGCCGCGCCGGCTTGGCGTATCGTACCTCGCAAAGCCCGCGAACAGGAGCACCGACCATGGCAGGCGACCCGAAGACATCCGCGCAAGTCCAGGCCGACAATGAGAACGACATCGCCGGCGAATATCTCGAGGCGGAAACCGTGCCGGAGGATGCGCAAGCCGCCGCCGACGAAATCCTCGAAGCGCCGGAAGTGCCGGATTCCGAGCCGCATGTTCCGGGCACGACCAGGGTCAAGCCGAAGAAGAAGCCCTCGGCGATCAGCGGCCGCAAGTTCCGCAAGCGCGACCTGGTGCGCATCGACGACCTGCGGCCCAGCCTCGCCGACCGCATCCGCGCCGACCATCCCGACCTGCCGCGCGGCGCCCGCGTCAGCCGCGAGGAGCTCGGCCGCTACCGCATGCGCTACATGGAGGAACTGCTGCAGCAGGAGCACGGCGAATTCTCCGAGCTCGACCGTCAGGTGGTGGAATCGATCGCGAAGCAGGACACGATCTCGGAAAACTCGGAAGAGGAATATGAGGAGCACCGCTCCTTCCCCGATCGCGTTTCCGACACCATGGCCGAGTTCGGCGGCAGCTGGTGGTTCCTGATCTCCTTCGCCGCCATTCTCCTGGTATGGATCGGCCTCAACCTCGTCCAGGGCGCATCCAAGGCGTTCGACCCCTACCCGTTCATCCTGCTCAACCTGATGCTCTCCTGCATCGCCGCCATCCAGGCGCCGGTGATCATGATGAGCCAGAAGCGCCAGGAGGTGAAAGACCGCCTGCGCTCCTTCAACGAATACCGCGTCAACCTCAAGGCCGAGCTCGAAGTGCGGCACCTGCACGAAAAGCTCGACTACCTGATCTCGCGCCAGTGGACGCGGCTGGCCGAGATGCAGCAGATGCAGCTCGACGCGATGAACGAGCTGACCGCGAAGAAGCAGAAGCACACCGCAAGGCGGGCCGTGAGGCGCAAGGCGGCGAAGAGCGGGGCGGAGGGGTGAGGCTGTTCCTCGCCCCACAAAGTGGGGAGAGGTGGCTCGGCGAAGCCGAGACGGAGAGGGGAGCGCCCTATCCGATAGCCTATCGGCAAGACAATCGACCCATCAGGGTCGCCGCCACCCAATTGCCCGTTGAAGCCCGAAGCGGCTTCCGCTAAGAAGCCGTGGCTGGCCGGCTCACCGGCTGGTTCGTTTTCCGGTTTCCGGGAAGCACCCGTAGCTCAGCTGGATAGAGCGCTGCCCTCCGAAGGCAGAGGTCACAAGTTCGAATCTTGTCGGGTGCGCCAAAATATTTCTGTGCTCAGATCGCGCCACCTAGCTAGTCAATGTCCACGTTACAACCGCCTTGACCGGCGTTGAAATTCAAATTGCCTCCTTCGAAGATACCTCGGACCTATGGGCATATGTTGTGCCAGTCCGCGTCAAAAGTACTGAATATAGAACTATTTTCGCTTCCGGAACGGTGCAAAATCATGCATTATGGCACCGGAACAATTCGTGAACCTGTGAGGCACCATTTTGAGGACGAGCGCAAAAGAGAGCACCCCCAAGGGCGTGCCGGACACCAGCCTTGTCGCACGCTTACAACGCGACGCGCACGCCGAGATAAAATGCCAAGACAATCTGAAATTCATGCGAAAGCTCGAAGACGAGTCCATGCATTTGATAGTCACTTCACCACCCTATAATATTGGAAAAGAGTACGAGGAGAAAATATCTCAAGAGAAATATATCGAAGAGCAGGCAGCGTGCATTGCCGAGGCTGTTAGAGTATTACACCCAAAAGGCTCTATCTGCTGGCAGGTCGGTAATCACGTTCAAAACGGAGAGATATTTCCTCTCGATATTGTTCTTTATACGCTGTTCAAAAACCATAGGCTACAGCTCAGAAATCGGATTGTTTGGACTTTTGGCCACGGACTTCATTGTCAAAAGAGATTTTCCGGGCGTCACGAAACAATTTTGTGGTTCACAAAGTCCGATGAATACACATTTAACCTCGACCCGGTACGTATCCCGTCGAAGTATCCGGAAAAAAAGCATTTTAAAGGACCAAATAAAGGGAAGCTTTCTAGCAATCCATTAGGGAAGAATCCCAGCGACGTGTGGGACATTCCTAACGTCAAATCGAACCACGTCGAAAAGGCGGATCATCCGTGCCAATTTCCGGTTGGGCTTGTTGAGCGGTTGGTGCTGTCTTTAACCAATCTTGGTGATAGCGTTCTGGATCCGTATATTGGCGTCGGATCGTCCGCGATCGCAGCGCTAAAGCACCATCGAAATGCTTATGGCTGCGATCTCGACAAGTCCTATATTGATATTGCCTGGGAGAGAGTGCATCAACTTCGCGCCGGCGAGTTGCGCACCAGACCAATGAACAAACCTGTTTATGATCCGAACACCAAAGAGATTGAATGAAGCTCGCTTTCACTTATACAGAGCATCACAGCGCGGGTCACGAGTGGGAACGCCGTGACCTCTACGAGTGGCTAACCGACGTTTTCGAGGCACCGGGCGTTCCGGTCAAGCGGGGTACCACCGGTCTAATCAAAGAACACGTTACTACTGAGTTTCTCAACGAGGGTTGGGCCATGGAAGCTCGCCTCGACCAAGAGGCAAACCTCCGTGTTACTGCGATGAAAGACGATGTGGCGTTTCAACTTCAAACGGGGAATATGAGTCGAGCGCCATACGACCTGTTGAAAATGCAATATCTTTGCACAAGCGGAAAAATTAACGCAGCTGCGATTGCTCTTCCCACAGTGAAAGCCGCCAAGATGATGGGCGATAACATCGCCAATGCCGAACGCGTAATCCGAGAACTCCAATTGTTCGAAAAGGTCGTTACGGTCCCGGTGCTAGTCGTAGCGTTTGATTAGAGGGTACTGGGAGCATGACGTATTCGGTTAAGATACTACCCCGCGCTGACCGCGAAGCGATGATCAAAAAGCACCTTGCATCCCCGCAGGGTGAAGAGGATTTTTACGATTTTCGAAGCCAGAAAACAAAACTTAAAGTCATTCGTGTTGACATTAATCTCCCCGTTTATCGGATGGAGAATTTTCGCACATACACTGATCAGCAAGAGCATATCGCGAAGGAAAAACTTGACGCTGACTACTTTCTGAAGGGGCAGGAGCTTCAGACTGTGCAGCAGCAACAGCACGAAATTCTCAAGAGGCTCTCGGCCAAAGGGCCGATCATCGATGTATTAGAGAAGGATGGTCAGCGAGAACCTATCCTGATTTCCAGCACCGGCGTCGTTATCAACGGAAACCGTCGCCTGGCGGCGCTTCGCGAGCTCGGGACGGAATACGTCGATTGCATGGTTCTTCCGGCGGATGCGACAGCCGACGAGATTGTCGACATTGAAGCGAACCTCCAAGCGAAGCCAGAGACAAAGCTGGATTATGATTGGATTGGCGACGCCCAATTGATTAACCGCCTGATCCACATGGGACGTTCTACAAAAGACGTTGCAGATCGACTTAATCGGGGTGAAAACGACATCAAGAACGCCCTTCAGGCCCTCGCCGAAGCGGACATCTATCTGCGCGATTGGGCGGCAGCTCCAGGAGAGTATAGTCGCGTTCGAGACGACGCGGGGCAACTGTTCAAAGATCTGCCGAAGCTCGTTGCGGGAAAAGACCAGGCGCTTCAACAAGGAAGTCGTGCGATTGCATGGTCGCTTTTCGAGAACCGCGATAAGCTCCCTGGGCGGATATATGCGTTTAATCCCGCAATTGGCAAGCTTGCGGCAGATGTATTGGAAAGGCTGTCTGAAGAGCTTGACGTTCCGATTACGGCGGGCTTCGAAGAAGGAAACGGCGGCGGATTTGCGATTGATTTCGGTGAAGAGAATGAGGTCAATTATACCGCGCTAATAGACCGACTCCAAGCTGACGCTACGAAAGATGAGGCTGTCGATACGCTCGTCGAAGCGTGCCAGGCAGCGATTGATGCACAGGCAGGTAAGAATTCTACTAAAGCTGCATTAAAGGCGATAACCCAAGCTCACTCGAAGCTTGCCTCGGTTGATGTGTCTACCGCGGCCCCAAACACGCGCCCTGGAATGCTCAAGCAACTAGAGTCGATCTCGGCGCTGGTTACAAAGTTAAAAGACAAGATAAACGACTCGGCGAAGAAACCAAACGGCGCGTAAAGATTGGGCTTTGTGACTGACAGCATAAACATATCGTACAACAAAAACGGCGTCACGGGTACATTCTCGACGGAACCGGCGCCAACCTCATCTATTCTCGACCGCCTTAAGCTTCGTTCAATCGAGCTAGGAATGGACGCTTCGGTCGAGCCTTTATCAATCAACGTGAGTTGGCCCGATGCTCTAACGCTGATACGCGAGTTCGGCACAAAGGCGTTTCAAACCTCCCTTGGATTTAGATTTGTCCCTCAAGGAGAAGCTGTTGAACGCATCCGTGAGTTTTCTGACGGCTTTCGAAAAGCTAGAGCCAGCCAAGGCGCATTAAAAAAGGAAATTGATCGTGAGGAAATCCAGCGACGGTTAAGCGCGGCCGGTTTCACACGACGTACGCTCAAGGATTTCCAGTTTCGTGATCTGGAGAATTTGCTTGCCTTGCCGAATGGAGCCAATTTCTCCGTTCCGGGCGCTGGCAAAACCACCGTCACTTTTGCATTGCATGTTTTGACGAGATCGCCAGACAGTCACATTATTATTATTTCACCTAAGTCGGCATTCCCGGCGTGGCGCGCCGTGGTCGAAGAATGCATGGAGCCCGGCGCGCCGAACGGCGGAGACGAGCCGTTCAAGGTTCTTGATTCGCGCTTTGATATCGATAAGGAGCTTCGATCTGGCTCTACAAGATTTCTGATTTCTTACGATTTGGCCGTTCGTCAGCAGAGCGTTCTAACGGCCTATATGGCGAGAAATTCCGTCCACCTAGTCCTAGATGAATCTCATCGGATGAAGGCGGGACTAGCGTCTCAGCGCGGAGCGTTTCTCTTGTCGGCAGCGACGCTTCCCGTACGCCGGGATATTCTATCCGGAACGCCTATGCCGCAGGCTGCGAGCGATCTTGCCTCTCAGCTTGGCTTTCTCTGGCCAGGTCACGGTTATGACCTGAGCATACAGAGGGGGCAGGCACCGCGCGATGTCCTGGGAAATCTATACGTCAGGACGACAAAAACGGAACTTGGGTTGCCGCCTGCAGAAAGACACTTCTACGATGTAGAGATGGCGCCTGGGCAGCTCGCTTTGTATTCGGTTGTGCGCAGCGAGGCATTACGCCAATTCACCAAAGTCGTCTCGTCTGGACGCATCGGTCAGGAATTTATAAAGGCGCGGAAGTCGGTCATGCGCCTCCTGCAACTCTCCGTGAACCCGTCGCTCGCCGTCACAGGCATGTCGAATGATGGGAACATTTCTTCTGGCATCGTCGACCAAGTGCTTGAAGAAGGTACGTCTGCCAAAATTCTGGCGGTCGCTGATCACGCGCGCAGATTGGCCTCGGAAGGTTATAAAACTGTTATATGGACAATATTTACCGACACTATCCGCGAGTTAGTGACAACGCTGGCTGACTTAAATCCGGTTTTTATCCATGGCGGTGTGCAGACCGGCGAAGAAACAGACCCAGACACGCGGGAAGGCAAGTTAGCGAGATTCCACAACGACCCAAGGTGTTTTGTGCTCGTCGCTAACCCTGCCGCGGCAGGGGAGGGAATCTCGCTTCATACCGTTTGCCACAACGCCATTTACGCCGATCGCAGTTACGTCTCGACCCACTATTTACAGTCGATTGATCGTATCCACCGCTTAGGTCTTCCTGCTGATCAAGAAACTCACATTCATATCTACAGAACACGCGCTCCGGCTCAGGTTGGAAGCATTGACCTGTCTGTCAGCCGACGTTTAGCGCAAAAAATTAGGGGCCTTGAGCAAACGCTTGGTGATCCAGACCTGCATTTGCTCGCATACGATGAGGAAAACGCAGACGATCCAATCGACTACAGCGTCGAACTCCAAGATCTGGTTGATCTTGTCGCAGAGTTGGAGGGTAACGCCGACTCCACCTCCGAAGAGGCGTAGTCGTGATTACGACAGAACGTTTGTTCACGATGTCGTCTTTCGAAGGTATGAGGCTTATCCGTCGAAATCTGAGCGAGACTCCACAT
Source organism: Mesorhizobium humile (assembly GCF_033977215.1). Lineage (NCBI taxonomy): Bacteria > Pseudomonadati > Pseudomonadota > Alphaproteobacteria > Hyphomicrobiales > Phyllobacteriaceae > Mesorhizobium > Mesorhizobium humile. Next base: position 253,293 of record NZ_JAVIIV010000001.1, on the reverse strand, counting down.
CTGTCTATTGAAGAGATCGTTACCGCAATCTGGCTGACCGAACCGGACGCTCAATCCCTTGATCTGGAAGCATCGCGTGAGCTTCATGACATCGTTGATCCTTGCGATTTGGATAGTCACGAATTTTACCGGCATTGCATTCGCGGCGTTGTTCTGACCCGATTTCCGATATGGGTTAAAACAATGAGACTTGGTCGACAGGTGTTTGCTGCGAAGCTCGAGAAAGATGATTACACGATATTTGATAGTGCGGGATTGCTTGTGAACCCTCCCAGCGCTGACGTTGTCGAGTGGTGGGACACGATCGGCCATGAGGTAAAATTAGAGGCTGATCTGGAAAAGATGGCCCAGGCCCGCGCAGCGGAAAAACTGTCTTGGGATTTTGAAAAACAGCGCTTGTTAGACTTAGGGATCGACACAGATCCGGTGTGGGTCGGCCTAGACGACAACACGGCAGGGTATGACGTACTGTCCTATGAACCTGGCGTTCCTGAGAACACAAACAAGCTTATCGAAGTTAAGTCGACCGTCGCCTCGCCAATGAGATTTTTTGTGACCCGGAACGAATGGAACCAAGCGTTGAAATCAAAGCACGCTTACTTCTTCCATATTTGGGACATGCATAAAGAGCCTCCAACGTTATACGTTCGGACCGTGGCGCAGATTGCGCCACATATCCCAACAGATAATGACAAGGGGAAGTGGTCCAACGCAGAAATTCCGCTCGGGACCTGAGTTGTTTCTCACCCCAGCACCTCCCCTATCGCCGCCGCCAACCGCTCCACCCCGTCCCTCATCTGCGCCGCGTCACAGGCCGCATAGCCCAGCACCAGCCCCTGGGTCGGCGCCGTGTTCTGGAAATATTTCGACAGCGGCGAGACGTTGATCGCCCGCTTCGCCGCCGCCTGGCTGACCTTGATGTCGTCGATGCCTTCCCTCAGATAGCCCACCACCTGGATGCCGGCTTCGGCGGGGGAGAGCGTGATCTCGTCGCGCAGGCGCTCGGTCACGATGTCGCGGAAGAGCTGGCGGCGCTGGGCGTAGATGCGGCGCATGCGCTTCAGATGCCGGCTCATATGGCCTTCGGTGATGAAATCGGCGAGCGCTGCCTGCAACAGCAGTGGCGCGAACTGGCCGGTGGTGGAGAGCGCGTTGACGATGCGGACGGCGAGCTCCGAGGGCAACACCATGAAGCCCAGGCGCAGCGCCGGGAACAGGAGCTTGGCGAAGGTGCCGACATAGATGACGCGGCCGGAGCGGTCCATGCTCTGGATCGCCGGCACAGGCCTACCTTGAAAGCGGTATTCGCCGTCGAAATCGTCCTCGATCACCCAGGCATTGGCGGTCTCGGCGATGTCGAGCAGGCGCAACCGCTCCTCCATGCGCATGGTGATGCCGAGCGGATGCTGGCAGGCGGGCGTCACATAGATGAGACGGGGCAACGGGTCCGGCGGCGCCAGACCGCGATGGCGCTTCGTTGAATCGCCATCACGCTCTAGCTCTTTGCCTGAGCATGATCTTTGTCCGAAAACCGGTCCCCACTTTTCGGGATCATGCTCTAAATACCAGCCGCGCTCCTGGTCGACCGGGATGGGCAGGATCCTGGCGCCGGCCACGGTGAAGGCGGCCTTGGCGCCGTAATAGCCGGGCTCCTCCATCCACACCGTGTCGTCGGGGTCGAGCAGCAGGCGTGCCAGAAGATCGAAGGCGGCCTGCGCGCCGGTGGTGATGACGATCTGCTCCGGCCTGCAGCGCACGCCGCGCGCGGAATAAAGATAGCCGGCGATCGCATCCTTCAGCGCCGGATGGCCGGTGACGTCGTAGGTGCCGAACAGCGTCTCGCCGCCATGGCTGGCGCGACGCGCGACCAGCCGGCCCCAGACGCCGAAGGGAAAGCTCTGCGCATCCGGCATGCCGGGATGGAAGGCGACGTGCCCCGGCCTGCCGTGATGATAGGGCTGGCTGAGCAGAAGCTGGCCGCGCAGCGAAGGTGATCGCAGCGGCTCGGGGTGCGCCTCGGCCGGCGTCTCGCGCGGGCCGTCGGGCAGGTCGACGATCACCGGGCGCGCGCCCTGGCGGTTGGCGAGATAGCCTTCGGTGACGAGCTGGTCGTAGGCGGCGACGATGGTGTTGCGGCCAAGGCCGAGCTCGGCGGCCAAAGCGCGGGTGGAGGGAAGCTCCGAGCCGGGTGGGAGCGCGCGGCTGCGGATGATGGCGACGAGGCCGTGATAGAGCTGGCGTGACAGGTGCTCGGGGCTGGCGCGGTTCACGGTGAGCATGTCGAGCGGGAAGGGTTGGGGTTTGGGGTGGGGGCGCATTTCACGCTGCTCCACGCATAGCGCGCATTTGCGTGGAGCAGGCTTTGAAGGCCGAGTTCCTTCGCCCCCCTCTCTGTCCTGCCGGACATCTCCCCCTCAAGGGGGGAGATCGGATGGCGCGGAGGCCTTCGCAAATCGCCAACGTCGCAAAGGGGGGCGCGACGGCGAAGCTGCCAATCTCCCCCCTTGAGGGGGAGATGCCCGGCAGGGCAGAGAGGGGGGCCTCGCGCCACCGCTTGATGATTTCCAGATCTCCCATTCTCCCATCCTGCCACACCCACCTTCCAGCACAAACTGGTTCCTTCATTTCCTTCAAAACTGGCCCTCGCGAGGGAGACAGAGCGGGGTAGACTTCGCTTACTGACGTTGGGGTAGGACGTCGACAAAGACATGAAGACGGGGACATGTGAGGCGGGATGCTGGGAGGGCGTCCTGCCGAACGAAGACGGCAGGGTTTTCGCCCTGTCGCCAGCAATCGCAGCCATCTCCTCCCGAGACCAGACACCCCGCAGCCATCCCGGCTGCGGGGCGGAAAGCGAGCAATGACGACAGTTCGACTTGGCATCAATCCGATCACCTGGACCAACGACGACGTGCCGGAACTGGGCGGCGACACGCCGCTCGAGACCTGCCTCGGCGAAACCGCGGAAGCCGGCTATGCCGGCACCGAGCTTGGCGGCAAGTTTCCGCGCGACAGCCGCACGCTCAGGCCTATCCTCGACCATTACGGGCTGGCGCTGGTCTCCGGCTGGTATGACGGGCGCATTTGCGAGAAGGACGTCGACGAGGAATTCGAGGCGATCCGGCCGCATCTGACTTTATTGCGCGATCTCGGCGCCAGGCGCGTCGTCTATGCCGACACCTCGCGCGGCCGGCATGGCGCGATCCACGACCCGATCTCGCAGCGGCCGAAGCTGCTGGACGGGGAATGGAAGGCCTATGGCGCCAAGATCACAAGGCTCGCCGAGCGCTTTTCCGATTTCGGCGTCGGCATGGCCTTCCACCATCACATGGGCACGATCGTCGAGACCGACGCGGAGATCGACAGGCTGCTGCATACGACCGGCGAGGCGGTCGGCCTGCTCTACGACACCGGGCACTGCGCCTTTTCGGGCGGCGACCCGGAGCAATTGCTGCGCCGGCATGTCGAGCGTGTCGTGCATGTCCATTGCAAGGACGTGCGCCCGGCGATGCTGAAGAAGGCGCGCGAGGCCGACATGAGCTTCATGGGCGCGGTGATGGAAGGCATCTTCACGGTGCCTGGCGACGGCGCGATCGACTACCCGACGCTGCTCAAGATCCTCGCCGACCAGGGCTATTCCGGCTGGCTGGTGGTGGAGGCCGAGCAGGACCCGGCCAAGGCGCACCCCTTGACCTATGCCACGATGGGGTATCGCAATTTGAAAAGGCTGGCCGAGGGCGCGGGCTTCTACGCGCACGAGCGCAAGGCCTGAAGGCGGAATGGAGGGCCGGGGAGGGCGATGAGTTCGGTCCTGTATCAAAACGTGGTCAAGAATTTCGGCGCGCTTAACGTGCTGCGATCGCTCGACCTCGCCGTGCCGGACCATAAATTCCTCGCCCTGCTCGGTCCATCGGGCTGCGGCAAGACGACGGCGCTGCGCATCCTGGCGGGGCTCGACATGCCGACCGCGGGCAAGGTCTTCATCGGCGAGCGCGACGTCACCCGGCTGCAACCGCGCGACCGCGACATCGCCATGGTGTTCCAGAGCTATGCGCTCTACCCGCAGATGACGGTCGCCGAAAACATCGGCTACCCGCTGTGGATCCGAGGCACGCCGGACGCCGGGCGCAAGGCCAAGATCGGCGAGGTCGCCGCCATCCTCGAAATCGGCCATCTGCTCGACCGCCGGCCGCGGCAGCTCTCCGGCGGCCAGCGCCAGCGCGTGGCGCTGGCCCGCGCCATCGTGCGCGATCCGGCGGCCTTTCTCATGGACGAGCCGCTGTCCAATCTCGACGCGCGGCTGCGGCTCACCATGCGCGGCGAGATCAAGCGGCTCTGCCAGCGTCTCAGCGCCACCACCATTTACGTCACCCATGACCAGGTCGAGGCGCTGACCATGGCCGACCTCGTCGCCGTCATGCATGGCGGCGAGTTGCAGCAGATGGCGCCGCCCATCGACATCTACGACCGCCCGGCCAACCGCTTCGTCGCCACCTTCGTCGGCAATCCACCAATGAACATCCTGCCGGCCGGGCTCTCCGAGCAAGGCGTTATGGTGGCTGGCAAGACCATCCCGCTAGAGGCCGGGCGGCTCGCCGCCTGCCATGCCGCCTCCATCGCTGAAATCGGCCTGCGGCCGGAGGACTGCAGCGTCGCCCCGGCCGACACGCCGGATGCGCTGCCCGGCGAAATCTATGTCGTCGAGCCAATGGGCAACGAGACGCTGGTCAATGTCCGCCTCGAAGGCGGCAACGTCTCGGTCCGGGCCGGCCGCGATTTCAGGGGTGTGGTGGGTGAAAGCATCGGCGTCGCCTTCGACCCGGCGAACGCCTGTTTCTTCAATTCGGCCGGCCTCACCGCCGTCCACAGGGTCAACAACAATGGGAGAGTGACATGATGCATTCCAGCAGACTTACTCGCCGCTCCGTCATCAAGGGCGGGCTTGGCCTGGCTTTGGCGACCACCGCCCTCACCACGCTCGGCCTGCCGATGCCGGCCCGCGCCGCCGGCAAGAAGGTGATCATCGGCGCCTTTGCCGATGGCGGGCTGACGCCGTTCAAGGAAAAAATCATACCGCTGGCGAAGGAGCAGGGTTTCGACATCCAGTTCCTCGAGGACGAATACGGCGTGACGCTGGAGAAGTGGTTCGCCGATGCCCAGAGCGGCGCCGGCCAGTATGACCTCTATCTGCTCGACGACCCATGGGTGCCGCAGTTTGGCGCCGCCAACGTGCTCGAGGATCTCGGCGCCGGCGGCATCGACGGGTCCGACAAGGACTGGATCGGCTCGATGATCGACATGGGCTACTGGCCGCCGCAGCAGGGGCCGCGCGTCAAGGGCTTCGAGAAGGCCAAGCCGACGCTGATCTGCGTACCCTTCGTCGGCGACCTGCAGACGCTCACCTATCGCAACGACGTCTTCACCGGCGGCGCGCCCAAGACCTGGGACGAGGTGATCGCCAAGGGCAAGGAAGGCGTGGCCGCCGGAAAGATCAAATACCCGGTCGTCTTCCGCGGCGTCTCGGGCAACCCGATCGTCACCAGCTGGTACCCGATCTTCCTGTCGTTCGGCGGCTCGTTCTTCGACGACAAGTGGAACCCGATCTTCAATTCGGCCGAAGGCAAGGCTTCAGCCGATTTCTTCGTCGGCACGATGAAGCAGAACGCGCCGAGCGGGGTGGTCGAGTTCGACTCCGACCAGGAGGGCGCTGCGATCCTCGGCGGCGATGCCGGCGCGATCATCCAGTATTCGGGCAATGCGCTGAAAGCCGACGATCCGGCGCAGACCAAGGTCGCCGGCAAGCTCGATTTCGGCGTCGTGCCGAAGCAGCAGAAGGCGATCGCGCAGATGGGCATCTTCATCGCCGGGGTGCCGAAATCGGCGCCCAACAAGGCGAACTCGATCGAGTTCCTGAAGTGGTATGTCAGCGCAGAAACCCAGGCCAAGCTCTCGGAAGCGGGCTCTATTCCCGTCAAGCGCAGCGCCTTCGGCATCGCCAAGCCGGGCAACCGGCTGATCCCGGTTGCGCTCCAGCAGCTCGACGCCGGCGCGCTGCCGCGGCCGCGCACGCCGGACTGGGCGAAGGTCGAGGAATTGCTCGGCATCGAACTCAACAAGGCGCTGCAGGCCGGTTCCGGCGGCGGCGCCGCGCTCGACACGGCGGCCAAGCAGGTCAAGGATTACCTGACCACGGCCGGTTACTACTGATGCAAGGGGCAACGCAGGCGCGCAAATATCGCCTGCAGGGGGCGGGGCTCGACCTCGCCCTCCCCTATCTCATGCTGGCGCCGGGCCTGATGATCGTGCTCGGCGTGCTGGTCTATCCGCTTTGGGATGGGCTGCGCGCCAGCACCAGGGCCTACCGCTATGGCTCGCCGGTCGCCGATGTCGGCTTGCAGAACTATCTGCATCTGTGGAGCGATGCGCAGTTTCTCAACGCGCTCTGGGTCACGGTGAAGTTCGTGGCGCTGTCGGTGTCTTTCGAGGCGGTGCTCGGCTTCGCGCTGGCGCTGTTTTGCCTGAACGAATTTCGCGGCATCCGGCTGCTCAGGACCGTGCTGATCATTCCCATGGTGGTCACGCCCGTCGTCGTCGCCATCGTCTTTCGACTGATCTACGCCAGCGACGCCGGCATGCTGACCGCGCTGTCTAAGGCCATGGGCGGCGGCGAGGTGCAGATCCTCGGCAATCCGCTCAATGCCTTCATCGGCCTGGTCGCGCTCGACGTCTGGGAATGGACGCCGCTGATGTTCCTGATCCTGCTTGCCGGGCTGCAATCGCTGCCGCACGAGCCGTTCGAGGCGGCGCGCGTCGATGGCGCCGGTGCCTGGCGCGTCTTTGCCGACCTCACCTTTCCGATGATGCGGCCGGTGCTGGCGGTGGCGATCGTGCTCAGGACCATCGACGCCTTCGGCACCTTCGACCAGGTTTTCGTGCTGACCCGCGGCGGGCCGGGCGAAGCGACGAGGTTGATCTCGATCTACGGCTACGACACCGCATTCAAGTTCCAGCAGACCGGATACGCGGCGGCGCTGTTCGTGACGATCGGCCTCGTCGTGCTCGCGCTGGCCTTCAGCGCCATCAGGCTCCTGCGCAGGATCGACGCGTCATGAGCAACCGTCTGGCCCGCATCCTCACCACCGTCTTCGTGCTGGCCGTCGTGCTGTTGCCGATCTACTGGCTGGTCTCGACCTCGCTCAAATCGAACCGCGAGATCACCCAGGAAGGCACGCTCTACCCGCATGTGCCGACGCTCGACAACTACGTGCGGCTGTTCACCGAAAAGCAGTTCGGCTCCTACCTGACGAACTCGCTGGTGGTGACCTTCTTCTCGGTCGCCATCGCGCTCATCGTCGGCGCGATGGGCGCCTATGCGATCGCCAGGTTCCGCCTGCCCTTCGCCGCGGAGCGCAAGGTCGGCCTGTTCCTGCTCACGCTGCGCATCATCCCGCCGGTCGTCATCCTGATCCCTGTCTATCTCTTGATGCTCAGCCTCGGCCTGCTCGACAGCTGGCTCGGCCTGATCGCCACCTACACCGCCTTCAACGTCACCTTCTGCGTCTGGATGATGGAGAGCTTCTTCCGCGAGATCCCCGTCGATCTCGAGGAAGCCGCGATGGTCGACGGCGATTCGCGCTTCGGCGCCTTCCGCCGCATCACGCTGCCTTTGGCGGCACCCGGGCTCGCGGCCACCGCCATCTTCGCCGTGCTGGTCACCTTCAACGAGTTCCTCTTCGCGCTGGCGCTGACGGCGACGCCGCGCGCCATGACCATGCCGCGCGGCACCGCGACGCTGATCGGCCGCATCGATACCGACTGGGCGTCGATGTCGGCGGCCGGCGTCATCGGCGCGCTGCCGATCGTCTTCTTCGCGCTCCTGGTGCAGCGGCATCTGGTGCGCGGGCTGACCATGGGCGCGGTGAAATGAACCACCGCGCGGGCAACACTGAACCGGCCGTGCCGCGATGGCGCGGCCCGATAGGAAAGTCGAACGCATGATGGATGTCTGTCTGTTCGGGGTGGGGCTGATCGGCCGCGTGCACGCGGGCAATCTGGCGCGCCATCCAAAGGTGCGGCTGCGCTACATCGTCGATCCCAATCGCGAGGCGGCGGAAAAGGTCGCCGCCGTTACCGGCGCCGAGATCGCGGACACCGAGACAGTGATGAACGATCCGTCGGTGAGAATGGTGTTCATCGCCTCGGCGACGCGCACCCATGCCGAGCTCGCCATGGCCGCGGCGGCGAAAGGCAAGGCGATCTTCTGCGAGAAGCCGATCGATCTCGACCTCAAGCGCACGGACGAGTGCCTAGCCGCTGTCGCGAAAGCCGGCGTGCCGTTCCAGATCGGCTTCAACCGCCGCTTCGATCCGAGCTTCCGGGCGCTGAAAGAGCGCCTCGACGGCGGCGAGATCGGCGCCGTCGAGCAGGTCATCATCACCAGCCGCGACCCCGAGCCCGAGACCGAGGAAGCGCTGGCAGGCGGCGGCGGCGTCTTTCGCGAGATGACCATCCACGACTTCGATATGGCGCGAAACATGCTCGGCGAGGAGCCGGTGGAACTGTTCGCAACCGGCTCCTCGCTGGTGGCGCCGCAGTACAGGAAGCTCGGCGACTACGACACCGCGATGTTTGTCCTGCGAACGGCGTCGGGCCGGCAATGCCACATCAACAACAGCGTCAGGGCTGCCTATGGCTACGACCAGCGCATCGAGGTGCATGGCGCCGACGGCATGCTGCAGGCCGGCAACCGGCTGCCGACCTCCGTGGAAATGTATGGCGGCAAGGGCATATCGCGCGACAAGCCCTATTACTTCTTCGTCGAACGCTACGCGGAGTCCTACGCCGCCGAGATCGATCACTTCATCACCTGCGTCGAAACGAGCAGGACGCCGGCGGTCACGGCGAGCGACGGCCGCAAGGCGATGATCCTTTGCGAGGCGGCTCTTGCGTCGGCGCGGTCCGGCCGGTTCGAGCCGGTAAAACTCTGAGCGGACGGTCTGAAGGCAAGCGGGAGTCCCCAAAATGAAGATTGGCATGATCACCGACAGCCTAGGCAACCTGTCCTTCGACGAGATGCTGCGCGCCTCGGCCGAGCTCGGGCTGGAGACGCTGGAGTTCGCCTGCGGCAACTGGTCGTCAGCGCCGCATATCGACCTCGCGGCAATGCTAGAAAGTGCTGCGACCCGCGCCGAATTCGTCGCCAAGGTCCGCGACCAGGGGCTGACGATCGCGGCGCTCAACTGCTCGGGCAACCCGCTGCATCCTGGACCGCAAGGCAAGAAGCACCGCCAGGTGACCGAGGATACGATCCGGCTGGCGAGCCTGATGGGCATCGACCGGGTGGTGATGATGTCCGGGCTGCCCGGCGGCCCCGGCGACGCCAACCCCAACTGGATCATCACCGACTGGCCGCCCGAATGCGCCGACATCCAGCGTTACCAGTGGGATGATTGCATCATCCCCTACTGGCGTGATCTGGTCAGGTTCGCGAACAATCTCGGTATCAGGAAGCTTTGCTTGGAACTGCATGGACATCAGGCTGTGTACAACGTCCAGACGCTGTTCCGCCTGCGCGATGCCGTCGGCGAGACTGTGGGCGCGAACTACGATCCGAGCCATCCGATGTGGATGGGCGCCGATCCCATCGCCGCCGTGCGCAGGCTTGGCTCCGCGATCTACTATGTCCACGCCAAGGATACGCGCGTCGAGCCGGTGCCGGCCGGCATCGACGGCACACTCGATGCGCGCCCGCCGACGCTGTTTGCCGAGAGGGCCTGGAATTACATCACGCTCGGCTACGGCCACGGTGAAACCTGGTGGCGGCAGTTCTGCACGGCGCTGAAGCAGGCGGGCTATGACGACGTGCTGTCGATCGAGCACGAGGACATGATGCTGTCGCCGATGGAAGGCATGCGCAAATCCGTGGCGTTGCTGCGCAATGTCGCCATCAACCTGGCCTGAATGCTCAGATCCGATTTTGCATTGGCCGGTCACCGCGGGCCACCATACCAGTCTGAGCGCTTGGCTCGATCACCTCACATCGACCCAGCGCTGCTCCTGGAACGAGCGCGCCATGGCATGCACGGTGCGCTCGATCTCCAACCCCTCGTCGAAGTCGATGATGCGGGCCGGCTTGCCGGCGATGCGCATCAGGAGCTCGCGGCATTCGATCATCTTGAGGTCGTTGAAGCCGAGGCCATGGCCGGGTGCCGGCAGGAACGAATCATAGGGCTTGTGATGCGGCGCGACCAGGATGGTGCGGTAGCCCTGCTCGGTCGGCCGGTCGGCGGTGAGGTAGAGCTGGAACTCGTTCATCCGCTCCTGGTCGTAGAGGATCGAGCCCTTCGAGCCGAATATCTGGATGGCGATGCGGCCCTTGCGGCCCCAGGCCGAGCGGTTGACCAGCAGCGTGCCGGCAACGCCGTTCTCGAGATGCATCAAGACGCTGGCGATATCGTAGGTCTCGACCGCGCGGCGGGCGCCGGAAGCGGTCTTGCGATCGGCATAGGGTTTGACCATGTCGCACATGACGCGGCTGACACGGCCGAACAGCGCCTTGATCAGCGACAGCGGATGGACGGCGAAATCGTCGAGCGCGCCATAGCCGGACGAAGCCTCGTGCTTCCAGAAGAACAGCGCTTCCGGATCGGCCATGAAATCCTCGTCCATCTCGATGCGCACGAGGTTGACGTCGCCGATGACCTTCTCCTCGAGCAGCGCGCCGATGTGGCGAATTGCGGGGTTCTGGATGTAGTTGTAGCCGAGCACGGCGACCTTGCCGGATCTCTTCGCCGCGGCCGCCATGGTCTCGGCCTCGGCGAAACTCGGCGCCATCGGCTTCTCGCACCAAAGATGCTTGCCGGCTTCGAGGATGGCGATCGCCATCTCCGGATGGAACTGGTTGGGCGTGGTCAGCGAGACGACGTCGACCTCCGGGTCGTTGACCACGGCGCGCCAGTCGCCGGAGCCTTTGGCGAAGCCGAACTCGCCGGCCTTGCGCCGGGCAAGCTCGTCATTGACCTCGCCCAGATGCACCAGTCGCGGCTTCTCGACATCGGGAAAGACCGCGCCCACCGCGTTCCAGGCGATGGCGTGGCACTTGCCCATGAAGCCCGTGCCGATGAGGCCCACTGCGACCATGTCGATTGTCTCCAGAATAGAGGGGAAAGTCTATATGGATGAATTAGTCCATTTCACCTGAGAATGGAACATCCAAATCATTTTTTATGGTGTTCTTGCGTGAACTCGCTATGATGAGGCAGGAGAGGGACAGATCTTTATGGGCGTAGGCGGAGCGACGATGGACGAACGGGTGCCTCGCGATTTCGAAACACTGCGCGCGACGATCCTGGACAGGCGCGCGAGCCTGCCCAAGCGCATCGCGCAGATCGCCGCCTATGCGCTCGACAACCCCGACGACATCGCCTTCGGCACAGCGGCCAGCATTGCCGCCTCGGCCGGCGTCCAGCCCTCGACGCTGATCCGTTTTGCCCAGCAGCTCGGCTTCGACGGCTTCACCAGCCTGCAGCAGGTTTTCCGCGAGCGCCTGCGCGAGCGCAATTCCTCCTATGACGAGCGGCTGGCGGCGCTGCGCGCCAAGGCCGAGGACGGCGGCGGCCATCGGGCGATCTTCGACGGCTTCGTCGCCGCCGCCAGCACCTCGCTGGGCGACATTTCGCGCTCGCTCAACGATGCGCATTTCGAAGAGGCGGTGGCGCTTCTGGCGAAAGCCGAGACCATCTATGTGCTGGCCAAGCGCCGCTCCTATCCGGTCGCCTCCTACATCGCCTATGCGCTGGGCAAGCTCAAGATCCGCAACCAGCTGGTGGAATCGGCCGCGGGGCTGAATGCCGAGATGATCGGCTTCGCCACGCCGCGCGACGCCGTCATCGCCATAAGCTTTTCGCCCTATGCACCGGCGACCATCGAGGAGACGCGCTCGATCGCGGAACAGGGCGTGCCGATCGTGGCGATCACCGACTCGTCCTTCTCGCCGCTGGCGCAATTCGCCAAGGTCTGGTTCGAGGTGGCCGAGGCCGATTTCGGCGGCTTCCGTTCGATTTCGGCGACGATGGCTTTGGCCATGGCGCTGACCGTCGCCGTCGGCGAGAAGCGCCGCGAAGCCGGACGCCGGCGCAAGGGCTGAGCCCTCGCCGGGAAGCGCTTTTCGGCACGGGAACGCTCATTCCATATTGACTACGGATTGGAATTAATATTTCATATTGACGGCACCACGCCGCCCTTGGCGCGTGCTGTCCAAAACGACGCTGCTCTGCACAACAAGGCTGATGGGAGGTTCGAATGGGCGAAGCCGTGGAAGGGAAATACCCGCCGCTCGACGTCATCACCATCGGCCGCGCCTCGGTCGATCTCTATGGCCAGCAGATCGGCTCGCGGCTGGAGGACATCGCCTCTTTCGCCAAGTCGGTCGGCGGCTGCCCGGCCAATATTTCCGTCGGCACGGCGAGGCTCGGCCTGCGCTCGGCGCTGCTGACGCGCGTCGGCGACGAGCAGATGGGCCGCTTCATCCGCGAACAGCTTCGGCGCGAGGGCGTCTCGGTCGACGGGCTGAAGACCGACAAGGAACGGCTGACGGCGCTGGTGCTGCTCTCGGTCGAGAGCGAAGGCGTCTCGCCGATGATCTTTTATCGCTCGGACTGCGCCGACATGGCGCTCGCCGAAGAGGATATCGACGAGGCCTTCATCGCCTCGGCCCGCTCGGTGGTCGTCACCGGCACGCATTTCTCGCGTCCCAATTCCGATGCCGCGCAGCGCAAGGCGATCCGCCTGATGAAAGCCAAGGGCGGCAAGGTGGTGTTCGACATCGACTACCGCCCGAACCTCTGGGGCCTTGCAGGCCATGCCGAGGGTTTCGAGCGTTACGTCAAGTCGGACCGGGTATCGGCGCAGCTGAAGACGGTGCTGCCCGATTGCGATCTCATCGTCGGCACCGAGGAAGAGATCATGATCGCGTCGGGCGCCGACGATTGCCTGAGCGCGCTGAAGACGATCCGCGCGCTGTCCTCGGCCACCATTGTTCTCAAGCGCGGCGCCAAGGGCTGCATCGTCTATGACGGGCCGATCAGCGACGACCTCGAGGACGGCATCGTCGGCAAGGGTTTTCCGATCGAGATCTACAATGTGCTGGGCGCCGGCGACGCCTTCATGTCCGGCTTCCTGCGCGGTTGGCTGGGCGGCGAGAGTTTTGCCACCGCCGCCACCTGGGCCAATGCCTGCGGCGCCTTTGCCGTCTCGCGCCTGCTCTGCGCGCCGGAATATCCGACCTTCGAGGAGCTGCAGTTCTTCCTCAAGCACGGCAGCAAGCATCTGGCGTTGCGCAAGGACGAGGCGATCAACCACATCCATTGGGCGACGACGCGGCGGCGCGACATACCCTCGCTGATGGCTTTGGCCTGCGACCATCGCGTCCAGCTGGAAGACGTCGCGGCGAAAGTCGGCGCCGACGTTGCACGCATTCCCGATTTCAAGGTGCTGACGGTCAAGGCTGCGGCCAAGGTCGCCGCTGGCCGCGACGGCTACGGCATGCTGATCGACGAGAAATATGGCCGCGACGCTATGTTCGAATTCGCCCGCCACCCCTTTGCCTGGCTCGGCCGTCCGGTCGAATTGCCCGGATCGCGGCCGCTGCGCTTCGAGTTCTCGCAGGATATCGGCTCGCAGCTTACCGAATGGCCGGTCGACCACTGCATCAAATGCCTGTGCTTCTATCACCCGGACGACCCGGAAGCGCTTAAAGTCGAGCAGCAGCAGAAGCTGCGCGCGCTGTTCGAGGCGGCGCGGAAGGTCGGCCGGGAGCTGCTGGTCGAGATCATCGCCGGCAAGCATGGCAAGCTGGACGACACCACCATTCCGCGCGCGCTGGAGGAGCTCTATGTGCTGGGCATCAAGCCCGACTGGTGGAAACTGGAGCCGCAGGCTTCGGCAGGCGCCTGGGCAAAGATCGAACAGGTGATCGTCAAGAACGATCCATGGTGCCGCGGCGTCGTGCTGCTCGGGCTGGAGGCGCCGCAGGACGAGCTGGTCGCGGCCTTTGCCGCGACGAGCAATGCGCCGATCGTCAAGGGATTTGCGGTCGGTCGCACCATCTTCATCAACGCCGCCGAACAATGGCTGGCCGGCAAGATGTCGGATGACGAGGCGGTGGCCGACATGGCCGCGCGCTTCGAGCAGCTGACCGAGGCCTGGCTTGCCGCGCGCGGCCGTAAAGCAGCATAAGAAACACGGGCAGCATAAGAAAACGGCGTCAACGAAAGCCGGAGGAAACGACAATGAGCAAGACCGTTCGCCTGACGATGGCGCAGGCCGTGACCCGCTTCCTCAGCCGGCAGATGACCGTGATCGACGGCAAGACAGTACCGATCTTCGGCGGCGTCTGGGCGATCTTCGGCCATGGCAATGTCGCCGGTATCGGCGAGGCGCTCTACCAGGTGCGCGACGAGCTGCCGACCTTCCGCGCCCATAACGAGCAGGCGATGGCGCATGCGGCGATCGCCTACGCCAAGGCGAATTTCCGCCGCCGCTTCATGGCCGCGACCTCTTCGATCGGCCCGGGCGCGCTCAACATGGTGACGGCAGCGGCCCTTGCGCATGTAAACCGGTTGCCTGTCCTGTTCCTGCCCGGCGATGTCTTCGCCAACCGCCTGCCGGACCCGGTGCTGCAGCAGGCCGAGGATTTTTCCGACGGCACGGCGAGCGTCAACGACTGCTTCCGCCCCGTGTCGCGCTATTTCGACCGCATCACGCGACCGGAGCAGATCATCCCGGCGCTGAACCGCGCCATGCAGGTGCTGACCGATCCGGCCGAATGCGGCCCGGTGACGCTCTCGCTCTGCCAGGACGTGCAGGCCGAGGCTTATGATTATCCCGAAAGCCTGTTTGCCGAGCGCATCTGGACACCGCGCCGGCTGCGCCCGGACCGCAATGAGCTGGCGGCGGCCGTCGCGGCGCTGAAAGGGGCGAAGAAACCGCTGGTGATCGCCGGCGGCGGCGTCCTCTATTCGCAGGCCTCGGGCGAGCTCGCCAAGCTGGTGCAGGGCGCCGGCATTCCTGTTTGCGAGACGCAGGGCGGCAAATCCTCGCTGCCGGACGACCATCCGCTCAACATGGCCGCTGTCGGTGTCACCGGCACCTCCGCCGCCAACCGGCTGGCGGAAGAGGCCGACGTGGTGCTTGCCGTCGGCACCAGGCTACAGGACTTCACCACCGGGTCGTGGGCGCTGTTCAAGAATGCCGGCCGCACAATCATCGGCCTGAACAGCCAGGTCTTCGACGCCGGCAAGCACTGGGCGCTGCCGCTGGTCGCTGACGCGGCCGAAGGGCTTGCCGAACTTTCCGCCGCGCTGAAGGGCTGGAAGGCGCCGGCCGCCTGGACCGACAATGCGCTGAAGGGCAAGACGGAGTGGCAGGCGGCCGCCGCCAAGGTGACGGCCTCGACCAATGCCGCCTATCCGTCCGACGCGCAGGTGATCGGCGCCGTGCAGCGCGCCATGGGCTCGGGCGTCACGCTGCTGCATGCCGCGGGCGGTCTGCCGGGCGAATTGCACAAGCTCTGGCAGGCCGGCGCGCCGGGTTCCTACCACGCCGAATACGGCTTCTCGACCATGGGCTATGAGATCGCCGGCGGGCTCGGCGCCAAGATGGCCAAGCCGGACGAGGAGGTCGTCGTCATGATTGGCGACGGCTCGTATCTGATGCTGAATTCCGAGATCGCGACCTCGGTTATGCTTGGCCTGAAGCTCACCGTCGTACTGCTCGACAATCGCGGCTATGGCTGCATCAACCGGCTGCAGATGGCGACCGGCGGCGCCAACTTCAACAATCTCCTGAAGGACGCCCGTCACGAGGTGATGCCCGACGTCGACTTCGCCGCGCATGCGGCGAGCCTCGGCGCCATCGCCGAGAAGGTGGCCTCCATCGCCGAGCTGGAGACGGCGCTGGCCAAGGCGAAGAAGAACGACAAGACGACCGTGCTGGTCATCGACACCGATCCGCTGGTTTCGACCGATGCCGGCGGTCATTGGTGGGACGTCGCCGTACCGGAAGTCTCGTCGCGGCCCCAGGTCAACGCCGCGCGCAAGAAATACGAGGAAGCCGTGGGCAGCCGAAAGGGCTGAACCGGGCTCGCAACGAACCGACATTGGAGTGACGACTTGAAAGCCAAACTGGGCATGTCCCCCATCGCATGGTGGAACGACGATCTCGTGGAGTTGAGCGATGACGTGTCGCTGGAGGAATGCTTGGCGCAGTCGCGCTCGGCCGGCTTCACCGGCATGGAGATGGGCCGCCGCTTCCCCAACGATCCGAAGGTGATGCTGCCGATCCTGAAGGAAGCCGACGTCACGCTTTGCGGCGGCTGGTTCTCCGGCACGCTGGTCAATGAGGACCTGGCCAGGAACAAGGACCGCATCCAGCCGATGATCGATCTGTTCAAGGCGGTCGACGCGCCCTGCATCGTCTATGGCGAGGTTGGCCGTTCGATCCAGGGTGACCGCTCCAAGCCCTTGGCCACCAAGCCGAAACTCACCGGCGACGAGATGAAGGCCTATGGCCGCCGCGTCACCGAATTCGGCGAATGGTGCGCGGAACAGGGCATGCCTCTTTCCTACCACCATCACATGGCTGCGGTGGTCGAGACCGAGCCGGAGCTCGATTCCTTCATGCGCCATTCCGGCGAAGGCATTCCGCTTCTGCTTGATGCCGGCCATCTCGCCTTTGCCGGCGGCGACGTGCTGCGCGCCATCGACAACCACCACAAGCGCATCAACCATGTCCATGTGAAGGACGTGCGCATGGGCGTGATCGACGGGCTGGACCGCTCGAAACAGTCCTTCCTCGATGCGGTGGCGCTCGGGGCCTTCACCGTGCCCGGCGACGGCTCGCTCGATTTCGGCGCTATCGTCCAGCGCTTCGCCGATCACGGCTATGAGGGCTGGTTCGTGGTGGAAGCCGAGCAGGATCCGAAGAAGAACCCGCCGCTGAAGATGGCGCAGGTCGGCCACAAGGAGCTGATGCGGGTGATGACGGCTGCCGGCTACACAGTGGAGACGCAAGGGTTTCCGGCCTGAACGGTGGATTAGTCGGGGCGCCCGGTTTATCCGTTGCGCTTTGGACAAATCCTGGATTGGCGCGATGAAAGACTATGAGCATCCCTTCTTCCGACCGCTGTGGCGGCGCATTGCCGTCGTCGCCGTCTGCCTGATCTGGTCGGCGATCGAGTTCGCCTCCGGCACGCCGTTCTGGGGCGTCATCGCGCTCGGCTTCGCCGGCTATGCCGTGTGGCAGTTTTTCTATCTCTACAAGCCGGCGGAGGAGGCCAAACCTCCGGCCGAGCCGAAGGAATGATTGGGATGCACGGCGCGGAGGTTTTGTGTACCGGATGCTACGTGCATGACGGATCGCATGCGTCGGCGATTGGCCGGAACGCCCCTCGCTTCGTCATCCTAGGGCGGAGCAAGGAGCGAAGCGACGCAGCGCAGACCCTAGGATCCATGCCGTGACTTTGAAGTGTTGCGACGGTGTAGACAATGGCGCCGGAACGCCGGCCCAGACAGCCTCTTTCTGCACCACTGCATTCTACGACCGAGGTAACGGCATGGATTCTAGGGTCTGCGCGCCGCTTCGCGTCGCTCCGCCCTAGAATGACGACGTCGCGAGGGAACCGGCTAATCTCCAAGGTTTTCGCGATAGCCCATCGGATTCTTAGCTGCGCCAATCGGGCGTCCAGGAATAGGAGACAAAAAATGTCGAAACTGCTCGTCAAGGCCGACAAGGGCCACGGCCACGTCGCTCACGTCACACCGCAAAGCGCCGGCTGGACCTATGTCGGTTTCGATCTGCATCGGCTGAAGCCCGGCGAGACGGTGTCCGGCAAGACCGGCGACCGCGAGGTCTGCCTGGTCTTCGTCACCGGCAAGGGCAAGGCCTCGGCAGGCGGCAAGGATCTTGGCCTGCTCGGCGAGCGCATGTCGCCCTTCGAAGGCAAGCCGTGGTCGGTCTATGTGCCGCAAGGCGCCGACTGGTCGGTGACCGCCGACACCGAGCTGGAGCTCGCCGTCTGCTCGGCGCCTGGCTTAAGCGGCAGCCTGCCGGTGCGCGTCATCGGGCCTGACGATCTCGGCCAGGAGGTGCGCGGCAAGGGCACCAACACGCGCTACGTGACCAACATCCTGCCCGAGGGCAAGCCGGCGGATTCGCTGCTGGTGGTCGAGGTGATCACGCCCGGCGGCCACACGTCGAGCTATCCGCCGCACAAGCACGACCAGGACGATCTGCCGGCGGAATCCTATCTCGAGGAGACCTATTACCATCGGCTCAACCCGCCGCAGGGCTTTGCCTTCCAGCGCGTCTACACGGATGCCGACCGCAACGGCGTGCGCGAGCTGGACGAAGCGATGGCCATCGAGGACGGCGACGTCGTGCTGGTGCCGAAGGGCTATCACCCCTGCGCGGCCTGCCACGGCTACGACCTCTATTACCTCAATGTCATGGCCGGACCGAAGCGGACGTGGAAATTCCACAACGCCGCCGAGCATGAGTGGCTGATGAAGGCCTGATTGGGGGGGTTGATATTCAGGTGATGCCGGCCTGCAAATGGCGGTTTCCTGCGCTTCCGGTGCTCACGTACTTCAAGTACGCTCCGCTCCGGTTCTCGGAAGCCGCCATTTCGACTCGGCCTGACCTGAATCTCAACACACCCTAAGCAGGCCGGCAAAGCCGTTGGTCCAGTTGAGAAAAATCGTCGGCTAAGCACCTGGCGGCTGGACTTGCCTTCGAAAACCCATGAAAGCTTCGTCAATCCGTCATGGAAATCACCTATGGCAGCGGTTCCGGTGCATGTCGCCGTAAACGCTCCGGCGTTTTTGGGGCCACGACCTGCCAAGACAATGACTTGAAGCGTGTCGCATGATCCTTCGGGGCGCGCAGCGCTTGACGAGGAACGCCCATGCGCTACGCCATCTACTACACCCCGGGACAGGACGAGAAGCTGGCGCGCATTGCCGCCAACTGGCTGGGCCGCGACCCGTTCGGCGCGGCGACGCGGCCGGTCGAGGCCGTGGGCGACCTGTCGGCCGCGGAAGTCGCCTTCCACACCGCCTCCGCCAGGCGTTACGGGTTCCACGCGACGCTGAAGGCGCCGTTCCGGCTGGCGGCGAACGAGACGGAAGCCTCGCTGCGCGCCGCGCTCGACACTTTCGCCGAGGCGACGCCGCCGGTCGTCATCCCGCGTCTGGTCGTCGGGCAGATCGACGGCTTCTTCGCGCTGGTGCCGGAAACGCAGTTTGCGCCACTCAACGATTTTGCCGGCGAGGTGGTGCGCGCCTTCGATCCGTTCCGCGCGCCGCTGACCGAGACCGAGATCGAGCGCCGCAGCCCCGATGCGCTGAAGCCGGACGAGTTCCGCAACCTCTGCCAATGGGGCTATCCTTACGTCTTCGACACGTTCCGCTTCCACATGACGCTGTCGGGGCGCGTCGGGCCACAGGAAAGCCCACGTCTTCGGGCAGCGATAGACGGCCTGTTCGCCGACATCCTGCGCCAGCCGGTGCCGGTGGATGCGCTGACCTTGTTCGTCGAAAGCGAGCCCGGTGCGCCGTTCATGGCGCTTTCCCACCATGCGCTTGGCCGCAGCCCTGCCCGCAAGACCGCCTAGGGCGGATCAGCGGAAACGCTGAACCGCCCTATCTCTTTGTTTTACGCAATTCCAAACGGAAAACCGCAAAAACACTTTTCCTGGAATTGCTCTGGATGACCGCCGACCGACCGCTTGAGATAGGACCGCCTGAGATGACCGCCGAAACCGTTCTCACCAATGCCCGCATCGTGCTGCCCGACGAAATCGTCGAAGGTTCGCTTCTGTTGCGCGACGGCCTGATTGCCGCCGTCGAGCCGGGCGCTGCCCGAACCGGCGAGGACATGGGCGGCGATTATATCATCCCGGGCCTCGTCGAGCTGCACACCGATCACCTCGAAGGTCATTACGCGCCGCGCCCGAAAGTACGCTGGAACCCGATCGCCGCCGTGCTCGCCCATGATGCGCAGGTGGCGACCGCAGGCATCACCACCGTGCTCGACGCCTTGCGCGTCGGCATGGACGAGGACGCCGACCTGAAATCCGACGACGTTCGCAAGCTGGCCGACGCGATCGAGGACAGCGTGCGCCACGATCGGCTCAGGGCCGACCATTTCATCCACTTGCGCTGCGAAGTCTCGGCGCCGGACTGCCTCGAGGCTTTCGCCAATTTCGAGACCGACGACCGAGTGAAGCTCGCCTCGCTGATGGACCATGCGCCCGGACAGCGCCAGTTCGTCAATCTCGAGACCTATGCCTATTACTACCAGCGCAAACTGAAGCTGACGGACCGTGACTTCAAGAAATTCTGCGAGAAGCGGATGGCGGAATCGGCCCGCAATTCCGGTCCGAACCGCGTCTTCATCTCGGCCGCCTGCCAGGAGCGCGGCATCGTGCTGGCCAGCCATGACGATGCCACCACCGGCCATGTGAACGAAGCGATCGAGCAAGGTGTGCGGGTCGCCGAGTTCCCGACGACGGAAGAGGCGGCCAAGGCCTCGAAGGCCGCAGGCCTCGGCGTGCTGATGGGCGCGCCGAACGTCATGCGCGGCGCCTCGCATTCCGGCAACGTTTCGGCGCGCACGCTCGCCGCCGATGGCCTGCTCGACATCCTGTCCTCCGATTACATCCCCTTCAGCCTGATCCAGTCGGCCTTCTTCCTCGGCGATGTCGTCGAAGGGATTTCGCTGCCGCAGGCGGTCGCCATGGTCTCCAAGAACCCGGCCGAAGCGGTCGGCCTTGCCGATCGCGGCGTCATCGAGCCGGGCCGACGCGCCGACCTGGTGCGCGTGCGCGTCGACGACCACGTGCCGGTCGTGCGCACCGTGTGGCGCCAGGGCCGCCGGGTCGCATGATGGTGTCGGCCCTCATCGAGCGCGAGCTGGCCGAGAGCCTGCCGATCCGCAACGGCGTCTTCGTCGCGGTGGTTGGCCCGAGTGGCGCCGGCAAGGATACGGTGATCGGCTACGCCAAGCAGCGCTTTGCCGACGAGACGCGGCTGGAATTCGTGCGCCGCGTCATCACCAGGCCGAGCGACACGGCAAGCGAGGACCACGACACGCTGGCCGATGCCGCCTTCGCCGAAGCCGAGGCCGACGGCGCCTTCTCGCTGTGCTGGGACGCGCACGGCCTGCGCTACGGCCTGCCGGCCGATGTCGACTGGGCCGTGGCGAACGGCCATGTGGCGGTCGCCAACGTGTCGCGCGCGGTCATCCCGGCGCTGCGCGAACGCTACGCCAATCTGGCCGTGGTCGAGATCACGGCGGCGCCGGAGATCCTCGCCGAGCGGCTGGCGGCGCGCGGCCGCGAATCGCGCGGCGAAGTGCTTGCCCGTCTGGCGCGCAGCACGAACGTCAAGCTGACGGGACCGGACGTCACGTCGATCGACAATGGCGGCGACAAGGAGGTCGCCGGCGAACGCTTCGCCGAGGTGCTGCGCAGGGCGATGGCGTTCTCGGACCTGTCGGACATGATCTAACGCCTTGTCCTTCTCCCCTTGTGGGAGAAGGTGGATCGGCGCGCAGCGCCGAGACGGATGAGGGGTGTTCCAGCGGAGTGAGACGCCGGCGTTCCCTGGAACACCCCTCATCCGTCGCCTTCGGCGACACCTTCTCCCACAGGGGGAGAAGGGGAAGGCGCGCTCACTTGTTGAAGTTGGCGATGAACTGCTTGAACTGCGGCGTTGGCGGCCTGGCGAACATCTCCTTCGGTTCGCCAACCGTATCCACCTCGCCCTTATGCAGGAACATCACCTTGCTCGACACGTCGCGGGCAAAGCCCATCTCATGGGTGACGACCAACATGGTGCGCCCTTCTTCGGCGAGCGAGCGCATGACGCGCAGCACCTCGCCGACCAGTTCCGGATCGAGCGCGGATGTCGGCTCGTCGAAGAGCATCACCTTGGGATTCATCGCCAGCGCGCGGGCAATCGCCGCGCGCTGCTGCTGGCCACCCGACATATGCGGCGGGTAGTAGTTGCGGCGCTCCCATATGCCGACGCGCTTCAGCAAGGCCTCTGCCTGTTCCAGGCACTCCGCGCGCGGCCGCTTCAGCACATGCGTCGGCGCGGCGACGAGGTTTTCCAGCACCGTCATGTGCGACCAGAGATTGAAGCTCTGGAAAACCATGGCGAGATTGGCGCGGATCCGCTCCACCTGGCGGATGTCGGCCGGCAACTGGTGGCCGTCGCGGCTCCGCTTCATCTGGATGAGCTCGCCGTCCACCCGCACTTCGCCGGAATCCGGGGTCTCCAAGAGATTGATACAGCGCAGCATCGTGCTCTTGCCGGAGCCCGAGGAGCCGAGGATCGAAATCACGTCGCCCTTGTGGGCTTCGAGCGAAATGCCCTTGAGCACCTCATGATCGCCAAAGCACTTGCGCAGGTCCTTGACGCTGATGGCTGCCTTGTCGTCCGGAGACGATGCCGCTTGGGCGGCAGCGGCGACATTTGCCGACATCACAACACCTCCGGGACGGGTTTGATTTGCTGGCTCTGCTCAGGCGGCGGGCGCAGATGCGGTGAAAGCCGGTATTCGACCCAGGCGAACAGCCGGGCGATCGACAGGTTGAGCAGGAGGTAGATCACGCCGGCGCAGGTCAGCACCTCGATCGGCCGGAACGTGTCGTGCTGGATCTTCTGCGCCGTTCCCATCATCTCCATGATGGTGACGACGGATGCGAGCGCGGTCGCCTTGGTCATGAGGATGATTTCGGTCGAATAGGCCGGCAAGGCGAGCCGCAGCGCGATCGGCAGCGTCACGAGGCGGAAGCGGGTGAAGGCCGACATGCCGAACGCCTTGGCCGCCTCGATCTGGCCGACGGGCACCGCCCGCAGCGCGCCGCGGAAGATTTCGCTCTCATAGGCGGCTGTGTTCAAGGCCATGGCGACGATCGTGCAATACATCGGATCGCGCAGGATCGGCCACAGGATCGGGCTGTGGCGCACGAAATCGAACTGGGAGAGCCCGAAATAGATCAGATAGAGCTGCACCAAGAGCGGCGATCCACGGAAGACGAAGACATAGGCGCGGGTGAAATATTCACCGAACTTGTAGCCGGAAGCCCGCAGCCAGGTCAGGCCGGAGGCGATGATGAGCCCGAAGGCGATGCCGAAGAACCAGATCTCGAGCGTCAGCGGCAGCGCCTTGAGCACGCTCCACATGGTCGAAAGGTAGAAGTCGAAATCCACCGCCACCTCTCACTTCGGCCGCGTGAAACTGCGCGAGGTGTAGCGCTCGGCCTTCTCGAAGATCGGCGTCGAGACCGAGGTCATCACCAGGTAGAGGATGCCGGCGACCGTGTAGAAAAGCAGCGAATGATGCGTCGAACGCGCCGCCTTGTTCGCGGTCAGCATCAGCTCGGCGACGCCGGTGACCGAGATCAGCGCCGAATCCTTGATGGTCAATTGCCAGACATTGCCCAGCCCCGGTACCGCGAGGCGCAGGACCTGCGGCACGATCACCAGGCGAAACCGCAGCCAGGCCGACATGCCGTAGGCGCGGGCCGCTTCCAGCTCGCCGCGATGGATCGCCAGGAACGACCCGCGAAAAACCTCGGCCTGGTAGGCGCCGGAAATGATGCCGACCGCGAGAACGCCGCCGAGGAAGCTCGGCATGTTCAAGATGTCTGTCGAGCCGATCGAGCCGGTGGACCTCGCCACGCCGGTCAGAACCTGCGTGCCGCCATAGTAGAACAGGTAGATGATCAGCAGTTCCGGCTCGCCGCGAAACACGGTAGTGTAGCTCTCGCCGATGAACCTCAGTCCGCCGCGATGCGAAAGCTTGGCCGCCGCCACCAGCGAGCCCAGCACCGCACCAATCAGCATCGAGACGAGGGTAACGGCGAGCGTCCAGCCGATGCCCCAGAGCAGTTGCACGCCCCAGCCGGCGGCCAACAGCTCATAGGCCGTCGACACCTGGTCCTTGAGATCGTTGAGAAACTCCACTTACGGCTCCTGCGGGCGCCGAGATAGGCATCGACGGGTTGCCCGCCTTAAAGCGCGTGTCAAAACGGATTAGGCGACGCGCTTTTAGGCCTTGCCTTGATGCATGTCGTTCTCCCAAAACCGCTGCGCACTTTTGGCCGACATGCAATGCAAAACGGGAGCAGCCTTGGCTGCTCCCGTTGCGACATTACTTGGTAATGTCGATCTTGAACCATTGCATGGAATATTTCGACACCGAGCCGTCGTCGAGCGCGGCCTTGAGCGCCTTGTTGTAGATGTCCTGCAGATCCTTGTCGGTCTTGCGGAAAGCGGCGCCGATGCCCGGCCCGAGGATCGGGCCGCCCTTGAATTGCGGCCCGACGAATTCCAGGTCCTTGGCATCGGGCTTGGCCAGCGTGCCGAGGAAATAGGTGGTGTCGGCGAAGGCAACGTCGATGCGGCCGGCCATCAGGTCGAGGTCGTGCTCGTCGGTGGTCTTGTATTCATGGACGTTGGCGACGTCCTTGAGATATTTGTCGGCGAAGGTCGCCTCGGTGGTCGAGACCTGCAGGCCGACATTCTTGCCGGTGAGCTCCTTGCGCAGCGTGTCGAGCGCCGCCTTGGATTCGGCGTCGTCCTTCGACAGGTCGATCATCTTGCCGCTGTTGGACAGGTTGGCCAGCGGGCCGTTCTTGTCGGCCAGGAAGGCGACCGGCGACGAGGCGTAGGGGATCGAGAAGTCGATGGTCTTCATACGCTCTTCGGTGATCGACATGCCGTCCATGACGATGTCGAACTTGCCCGCCGTGAGGCCGGGAATGACGCCGTCCCAATCCTGCGCGACGATTTTGCATTCGAGCTTGGCCCGGGCGCAGACGTCGTTGAGGATGTCCACCTCGAAGCCGACGATCTTGCCGCTGGCGTCCGTCTGGTTCCAGGGGGCGTAGGAGCCCTCCATGGCGACCGTCACGGTCTTCCAGTCCTTGGCCAGTGCCGGGGTCGAGCAAGTCAATGCCAGCGCGGCGAGCGCGATCCAACGTGATGATGTCACAGGTGTGTCTCCCGTATTTTGTTCTTGGAACCCTCTGATACCAATTGCTTAGCCCAGCCCCAATTCTGCGACAAGGGCAGTTTTCCGGTTCACGCGTTGTTGCATCCGCCCACGAGCCCGGGCTTGCCCGGCGGCTTCACCGCGAGCATCGATCCAATCGGGACCGTGAATGGAGAAGCGAAGCTACTCCGCCGGCGCGCCAGCAACGTTCTGGCGCGTCGCTTCGATCATCCGGCGCCGCGCGCGGAAGACGCCCCATTGCTGGTCGACCAGCACGCCGATCAGGATAACGCCGCCCATCACGGCGAAGTTGAGCGAGGACGGGATGCCGAGCAGGTTGACGAGGTTCTGCAGCTCCTGCAACAGCACGGTGCCGAGGATGACGCCGACCAGCGAGCCTTCGCCGCCACGCAGTGAGAAGCCGCCGAGCACCGCCGCGGCAATGGCATAGAGCTCGTAGAACTGGCCGTGGCTCGCCGGCGAGATCGAGCGCGTGTACATGGCGAAATAGATCGCCGACAGCGCCGTCAGCACGCCGCAGATGACATAGGCCGCGATGATCACGCGGCCCGTGCGGATGCCGGAATATTTCGCCGCTTCCTCGTTCTTGCCGATCGCATAGAGATAGCGGCCGAACACCGAGCGGTGCAGCACCACCCACATGACGATGGCGATGACGATCAGCGCGATGAAGCTGTTCGGCAGGCCGCCCGACCGTCCGGCGGTCAGGAATTCGAGCGTCGGAAAATTCTGCCCGAAGGCGAAACCCGCCGTGCCGTCGGCGGTGTAGAAGCGCGCCACGCCGCGATAGATCAAGAGGCCGCACAGCGTCACCACGAAGGGCTGCAGTTTCAGCCGCGTGATCAGCCAGCCATGCACGAAGCCGATGATGGCGCCGAGCACGAGGATCAGCACGAAGGCCAGCGGCCAGTTCACCTCTCGCACCGCGATGAAGTCGATGAACAGCGTGCCGAGCAGGGCGATCAGCGAGCCGACCGACAATTCGATGCCGCCGGTGATGATGACGAAGGCCTGGCCGATCGACAGGATGCCGAACAGCGCGACCAGGTTCGAGGTGTTGGCGAGATTGATCGCCGACAGGAAGCGCGGATTGATGGCGGTGACCACCGCGCCGACCACCAGGATCAGGATCAGCAGGCCGAGATCTTTCTTGCTCATTCAACTCCTCCCGCCGCTTGCAGCAGTTTCGGCTTCTTGCCGACCGCCAGCAAGAGCACGTTCTCCTGGCTGAAATCGTCCTTGTCGAGGATGCCGGAGATCTGACCCTCATGCATGACCGCGATCCGGTCCGACACGCCGATCACTTCTTCCATGTCGCTGGAGATCATCAGCACGGCGACGCCGGCATCGGCCAGCGCCCGCATCAGCCCGTAGATCTCGGCCTTGGCGCCGATGTCGATGCCGCGCGTCGGCTCGTCCAGGATCATCACCTTGGGGTTCATCGCCAGCCATTTGGCCAGAACCACCTTCTGCTGGTTGCCGCCCGACAGCGTGCCGGTGCGGGTCAGCACCGACGGCGCCTTGATGCCGAGGTTTTTCTTCTGTTTTTCGGCCGTCGCGAGCTCGGCGCCGGTCGAAACCAGCGAGCGCCTGGCGTGGGCCGGCAGGTTGGGCAGCGAGATGTTCTGCGCGATCGAGAGATCGAGCAGGATGCCGGTGAGCTTGCGGTCCTCCGGCACCAGGAAGATGCCGTTCGCCACCGCGTCGGCGGCCGATGTCACGTTCAGCGGCTTGCCGTCGAGCGTGACGCTGCCGGCCAGCCGCTCGTCGATGCCGAACAGCACGCGCGCCAGCTCCGTGCGGCCGGAGCCGACCAGGCCCGCGAGGCCGAGGATCTCTGCGCGCCTCAGTTCCAGGCTGACCGGACGATCCGGATAGGTGCTGGTGCGGATCGCGTCCGCCGACAGGGCCACGCTGCCCGGCGCGCGGGCGGCTTCGCCGGCCTTCTCGCGCTCCTTCAGCATGCGGCCGATCATCAGCCTGACCATCTCGTCGTGATTGATGTGGTCCTTCGCCAGTGTGCCGGCCAACGTGCCGTCGCGCAGCACCACGACACGGTCGGCGACGCGCTCGATCTCATGCAGGCGGTGCGAGATGAAAATGACGCTTATGCCTTGAGCCTTCAGCCCCTTGATGACGTCGAGCAGCTTTTCGGTCTCCGCCATCGGTAGGCTGGAGGTCGGCTCGTCGAGGATGACCAGGCGGGCCTTGATAGACAACGCCTTGGCGATCTCGACCATCTGCTGCTGGGCGAGCGACAGCGATGCGACCGGCGCGTCGGCCGAGAAATTGGCGCCGACCCGCTTCAAAAGCGGCGCCACCATTTCGCGCAGTTTCGCGCGGTCGACCAGCTTCAGCAGGCCGGCACGCAGCGGCTCGCGGCCGAAGAAGATGTTGGCGGCGACATCGAGATTTTCGAAGAGGTTGAGCTCCTGGTGCACGAAGGCGATGCCGGAGCCGATGCTTTGTTCGACGGTCAGCCCGTCATGTGCCACGCCATCGACGGTGACGGTGCCGCTGTCCGGCCGCGTCACGCCACCGAGGATCTTCATCAGCGTGGATTTGCCGGCGCCGTTTTCGCCGACAAGGCCGATGACCTCGCCGGGCCGGACCTCCATCGAGAACCTGTCCAGCGCCACAACACCCGGATAGGTCTTGCGCACGGCCTCCAGGCTCAGGAACGGAGCGGCGATCTGTTGAGTGGTGTCGGTTGAGGTCATCACGCCATAGTTTACCGCACGGGGCAGCAGCCGGTGGCCCACAGACTGAAGGGCCTTGGCAGGTCCGTCAATACGAACGCCGGCTCAAGGCGGACCCTTGAGCCGGCGCGACTGTTTTGGGCTTATTTGCCCTGCATCGCCTTCAGGTTGGCGGCGTAGGTGTCGACGTCATCCTTGCCGATGATCTTGGTCGGGATGATGATCAGGTTGCCGGCCGGGATGCCCGACTTGTCGCCCTTGAGATAGGCGGCCATCAGCTTCATGCCCTGATAGGCCCACTCGAACGGCTGCTGCACCACGGTGGCGGCAACGGTGCCTTCCTTGACGCCGCCCAGCGTGATCGGATCGTCGTCGAAGCCGACGACGGTGATCTGGCCGAGCTTGCCGGCGTCGCGCAGCGCTTCATAGATGCGCGGCGTGTTGTAGGAGTAGAAGCCGACCATGCAGGTGATGTCGGGGCTGGCGACCAGCGCATCCTCGACATTCTTCTTGGCGCGCGCCTGGTCGATGTCGTCGCCGCGCACGTCGACCAGCTCGATCTTGCTGCCGGCGAGCCCGTCCTTCATGCCCTGGATGCGCTCCTTGGCGTTGTCGGCGCCGAGCAGGCCGACGAAGCCCAGGCACTTGCCGCCGTTCGGCATCGCCTTCTTGGCGATCTCGGCCGCCTGCTTGCCGGCGTCGACGTTGGACGAGCCGATATAGGCGACGCGCTTGGTCTGCGGGGCGTCGGAGTCGGTGGTGAACAGCGCCGTTTGCGACGCGATCTTGTTCAGCCCGTCGGTCGAGGTCTTGGGATCGACGGCCGAGACCATGATGCCCTTGACGCCTGCCGTCACCAGGTCGTCCATCAGCCGCTGCTGGATGGCGACCGAGGACTGTTCCGGATATTTGAGCTCGAGATTGTAGTCGGGCAGTTCGCCCTGCGCCTTCTTGACGCCGGCTTCCGCCGCCTTCCAGAAGTCTGACGCACCGTTGACGACGAAGGCCAGCGTCGGCTTGTCGTCGGCGCGCACGCTGGCGCTTACCGACAGGCCGATGAGCAAGGCCGCCGCGGCGACAGATGCGTTACGGATTGTGGATTTCATAGTTCAACCTCCCTTGTAGAACTTGCCTTGTGGAACTCGTCGCTGATGTCTCGGCTGCGGCCTGGATAACCCTCCTCCTCAAGGGTGTGGCGCAAAGGTCCGCCGACTTAAGAACGGTGCCGATCCGGCCGCGGTCGAGACACTAGACACTCATGTGGCGTTCGTAAATAGTCCGATTTGTCTGACATTTTCGTGAGATGGAGTGCGCGCCCGATCCGGCATGCCGCCGAGTTCCGGGCAAGCGTCCTTCGCACTGCCGGCACCGAGCGGAAGCCCGGACGGTTACGACGAGTTGACAGTAGAACGCTTACGGCTATTAGTAAATACTATTAGTTATGAAGCCGCCAGGCGCGATTTCGATGCGGAGGAGACGCTTGTCGAAGGACGCGCCGGGAGTGAGGAGAGCGAGCGCGACAGAGTCTATGGCCGCGCGGGAAATACCTGAATTGTCAGCGTTGCTGACCTTGTCTGACTGGTTTCGTCGCGCAGCGGCTTAGCCGGCGATTTGCATGTGTTGCCTGCTAATATGTATTAGTCTGGCGCAGCCTCGATAAACGCAACGGCCTGGACCATCTTGCCGTTACCGCCGCCTTTGCTTTAGAGCCGGCTGGGTTTTGGGAAACGACCATGAGCGAACCGACGGACCTGCGCGATCCCCCCGGAGCCTCCAGGCGCCGCAAGCCGGGGGCCAAGCCGAAGGGGCGCGTCACCATGACCGACATTGCGCGCGCCGCCGGCTGCTCGCAGGCTACGGTCTCGTTCGTGCTCAACAATTCGCCAGGTATCAGGCTGTCGCAGCAGACACGCGACCGGGTGATCGAGGCGGCGCGGGCGCTGGGCTATTCGCCACCGGTCTTTTCGGCGCTCAGGCCGCCCGTGACGCCATTCGAAGGCCTGGACGGCGTCATTGGCTTCGCGGTCGACCAGCTCGCCACCAGCCCCGAGGCGGTGGTCGCCATCGAGGGCGCGCGGCAGGCCTCGTGGAACGCGGGCAATGTGCTTCTGGTGGCGCAGACCATGGGCGACGCGGTGATGGAGCCGCGCGCGATTTCAGCGCTGACGCGGCGCGGCATCTCGGCGCTGATCTATATGACCATCTTCACGCGCGAGATCACGGCGCCGGATTTCCTCTACAGCCTCGATATCCCGGTCATCCTGCTCAACTGCTATACGGCCGACTATGCCTTCCCGGCGGTGGTTCCCTCCGAGATCGCCGGCGGCCAGAGCGCGACAAGGCACCTGATCGGCCATGGCCATCGCCGCATCGCCACCATCACCGGCGAGCCGTGGATGCAGGCCGCGCAAGATCGGCTGAAAGGCTATCGCCGCGCCTTGGCCACCGCCGACATCCCGTTCGACCCCGAGTTGGTGGTCGAGGGCGACTGGTCGGCCAGCGCCGGCTATGCCGCGACGGTCAAGCTGCTGGGACTCAAGGAGCGGCCCACTGCCATCTTCTGCCAGAACGACCGCACCGCGATCGGCTGCTACGAGGCGCTGAAGGAGGCCGGCCTGCACATCCCGCAGGACATTTCCGTGGTCGGCTATGACGACGAGGAGATCGCCCGCCACCTCTTCCCGCCGCTGACCACCTCCATCCTGCCACATCTGGCGATGGGGCAATGGGCAATCGAGCAGCTCGAAGCGCCGCCGACGCCCGGCCGCGGCCGGTATCCCATCACCAAGCTGGAGTGCCCGCTCGTGGAGCGGGAGTCGGTCGCGACCGTGAGATCGCCCACATAAAGCGCCGACCCAGTCAGGCTACCTTTGCTGCCGATGTTACAGATCACCCGGCGCCTATGCAGCAGTTGCGCCGTCGTTTAGCCTAAGCTCATCAATGGGAGGCTCCGATGACGTCCACCTTCACCGTCCATGCGGCATCCGGTTACGAGCAGCTCATGGGGCGCTGGAGCCGCAGGCTCGCGCCCAAGTTCATCGACTTCGCCGGTCTGGCCGGTGGCGAAAAAATCCTCGATGTCGGCTGCGGCACCGGCAGCCTGACCTTCGAGCTGGCAAAATCGGCCGATCTTGCCGAGATCCAGGCCATCGACTTTTCGCCGGTGTTCGTCGAGGCGGCTAAGGAGAAAAACAGCGATCCGCGCGTCACCATCAGCCAGGCCGACGCCACGGCGCTGCCTTTCCCGGACAACGCATTCGACCGCGCGCTGGCGCTGCTGGTGCTGCACTTCGTGCCGGAGGCCGACAAGGCGGTGGCCGAGATGCGCCGCGTCGTGCGACCGGGAGGCGTGATCGCGGCCGTGGTCTGGGATCACTATGGCGGCATGACCGGCATGCGCATGATGATCGATACAGTGGCGGCGCTCAGCGAAAGCGGGCGCCAGATGCGCAGCCGCTATTGCTTCCAGCCGATGATGCAGCCGGGCGAGATGAAGCGGGCCTTTGCCGAGCAAGGCCTGGCCGACGTCAGCGAAGCCGAATTGATGATCCGCATGGATTACCAGAATTTCGACGACTTCTGGGCGCCGATCGGCGCTGGGGAAGGCCCGCTCGGCAGATATATGACATTGGATGCCACCGAGCGGGACCGCATCGAGGCCGCCGTCCGCGATGCCTATCAGGCCGGCCGGCCCGACGGCCCGCGATCCTTCGCCAATGTCGCCTGGGCCTGTCGCGGCATCGTGCCCTGAAATCCACGTCGAGTGTGCGGCGCACTGCATCGCGAAGCCGGCAAAGCGTCAGTTGCCGGCGGCCGAGGCATTGATCTCCCAGCCGTCGACCCATACCTGCCGCAGCCGGTCGCCCTCACCCTTGAACCACTGGCCCGCCGGCCGGCAGTCTTCGATACGGTCGCTGCGGAAATTGCGGATCGCCTGACGCAATTCGCACCAGGCGACGATGTTGGCGGTCTCGGCATAGTAGATCAGCGCGACCGGACGGATGATGCGGTCTGTCGCCCGTCCCGACTCATCGCGATAGGAAAGGTCGAGCTTCTCCTCGTCGCGAATGGCGCGGCGGACCAGCGCAAGATCGACAGCGGCGGCTGACGGCGGCGCAAAGCCCCAGGCATGGATTGCGTTGGCATCGAGGGTCTGCCGCAAAGGCGGCGGCACGGCGCCGGCGATCTTGGCGCCGACGCGCTTCGCGGCCTGCTTGAGCTCGTCGTCGCCGGTGCGTTCAAGCAGCGCCAGCGACAGCACGATCGCTTCCATCTCCTCGATGGAAAACATCAGCGGCGGCAGGTCGAAGCCGGGGCGCAGGATGTAGCCGATGCCGCGCTCGCCCTCGATCGGGACGCGCATCGCCTGCAGCGCCGCAATATCGCGATAGACCGAGCGCACCGTCACCTCCAGTTGTCCGGCCATAGCGGCTGCGGTCACCGGCTTTCTGGCCAGACGCAGGATCTGGATGATTTCGAACAGGCGCGAAGCCTTGCGCATTTTTCCATCCGACCGAAACGCAACTGACACATCCCCGTCAGTTGGGGTGACCTATAGGGCCGCCTACCCGCTTGAAAATCAACAGATTCCTTTTTGCGCGAGCGGGTCATGCGACGGGCAACTGACATGAGCTATGCTGAAAACCTCTGGCTGTTCTTCGTGCTTCTGTTCGGCATCATCGCCGTGCCGGGCATGGACATGTTGTTCGTGCTCGCCAACGCGCTGACCGGCGGCAGCAACCGAGGCCTGGCGGCGACCGCCGGCATCATGCTGGGCGGCGCGGTGCATACGCTGAACGGGGCGATCGGCGTCGGCCTGCTCATGCATTTCGTGCCGATGCTGTTCACGCCGCTGCTGCTCGCCGGCGCCGCTTATATGGCCTATATCGGCATTTCGCTGATGCGCAGCTCGATCACCGTCGGCGACAACGGACCCGCGGGGAGCCGCTCGGCCTGGAAGGCCTTTCGGCAAGGCATGATCACCTGCCTGATCAATCCCAAGGCCTATCTCTTCATCCTTGCCGTCTATCCGCAATTCCTGAAGCCGGCTTACGGTCCGATCTGGATGCAGGCGACCATCATGGGATTGCTGACCGTCGCCACCCAGGCCGCGGTCTATGGCGGACTTGCCGTCACGGCCGGGCGCAGCCGGGGGCTGTTGGTCGACAATCCGCAAGCGACCATACTCGCAGGCCGCGCGGCGGGCTTGCTGCTGTTCGCGGTTTCGGTATTCACGGCCTGGGAAGGATTGAGGGCGGCGTGAGCGCCGCCCTCTCGATTTTGTTCAGGCCGCGCCCTGCCGGCTGGCGAGCAGCTCGCGCTTCACCGACCGGCGCCATTCGACGGCGCCGGCAAGGCCGTGCAGCACGGTCTCGGTGGTCGCCCAGTCGATGCAGCCGTCGGTGATGCTCTGGCCGTAGGTGAGCGGCTTGCCGGGCACGACATCCTGCCGGCCGGCGACGAGATTGCTCTCGATCATGACGCCGATGATGCGCTCGTCCCCCGCCGCCACCTGCCCCGCCACGTCATGCGCGACCTTGGGCTGGTTTTCAGGCTTCTTGGCGCTGTTGGCGTGGCTGACATCGATCATCAGCCGCGGCGCAACACCAATGCGGCCGAGCTCGGCAGCCGCGGCCTCGACGCTTGCCGCATCGTAGTTCGGCGTGATGCCGCCGCGCAGGATGACGTGGCAATCCTCATTGCCGGTGGTCGCCGCGATGGCGCTGCGGCCGTCCTTGGTCACCGCCATGAAATGATGCGGCTGGGCGGCCGACTTCACGGCTTCGCCGGCGATCCGAAGATTGCCGTCGGTGCCGTTCTTGAAGCCGACCGGGCAGGAGAGACCCGAGGCCAGCTCGCGATGGATCTGGCTTTCGGTGGTGCGCGCGCCGATGGCGCCCCAGGCGACGAGGTCGGCGATGTATTGCGGCGTGGTCATGTCGAGGAATTCGGTCGCTGCCGGCAGGCCGAGATTGTTGACGGCCGACAAAACGTTGCGCGCCATGCGCAAGCCCTTGTCGATGTTGAAGCTGCCGTCGAGGTCGGGATCGTTGATGAGACCCTTCCAGCCGACCGTGGTGCGCGGCTTCTCAAAATAGACGCGCATGACGATCTCGAGCCGGTCGGCCAGGGCCTCGCGCAGCGCCGCCAGACGGCTGGCGTAGTCCACGGCGGCGACCGGATC
The DNA here is from genome assembly GCF_033977215.1 of Mesorhizobium humile. Lineage (NCBI taxonomy): Bacteria > Pseudomonadati > Pseudomonadota > Alphaproteobacteria > Hyphomicrobiales > Phyllobacteriaceae > Mesorhizobium > Mesorhizobium humile. Next base: position 219,327 of record NZ_JAVIIV010000001.1, on the reverse strand, counting down.
GTGGATGGAACAAGGGCCGACGATGACTACCAGTCGATCGTCGGCCCCCGTGAGGATGGAATGGATGGCGTTGCGCGAAGCGGCAACGGTGCGTGTCGCCGTAAGCGAGCGCGGGATCTCGCGCATCACCTCGTCCGGCGTGCTCAGGACTTTGAGTTCTCTGACCCGAAGGTCGTCTGTGGTGGTCAACACGGCTTTCTGCTCCTGGTTAGGAGACCTGCCGGCTGAAACAAAAAAGCCGCCAGGTCTGGCGGCTTGTCGGATTTTGATCTGGAATTTTCAGATCGAGCGCAATCCTCCCGCCGCCAGCGAGCTACCGTAGCTAAAGTACCAAAACGAGGCGGTCAGGTGGATCATGCGGCTCATATAGTCGATGCGGAGATGTTTGTCACTCTCTCTTTGCTTGGCGCAATTCCGAACGGAAAACCGCTTCACACTTTTCCTGAAATTGCTCACTCGCCAATCACGCCAGCGATGTTCTGGTCGTAATCGACCAGCGAGCCGGTCATGACGCCAGCCTGAGGGCTGACCATATAGGTGATCAGCCGGGCAAGCTGGGCGGGCTTGACCAACTGGCCCATGGGCTGCGCGGCCTCGGCCTTTGCCAGCCAGTCGTCGGGCGCATCGTGCCACTTCTTCTGCACGATATCCTCGCCCTCGGTGTCCATCCAGCCGGGCAGCACGGCGTTGCAGCGGATGCGGTTCTTCCGGTAGGAGCTCGCGACATTCTTGGTCAGCGTCATCAGCGCGCCCTTGCTGGTCGAATAGGGCGTCAGGAAGGACTGGCCGGCGTGCGCCGACATCGACAGCACATTGACGATCGAGCCCGGCGCCTTGCGCTCAAGGAGATGCGCGACGAGGCCCTGCATGAGGAAGAACGGCCCGCGCACATTGGTGTCGAATATCTGGTCGAAAAGCTCTTCCGACGTCTCGACCAGCGATCCGCGCGCCGAGGTGGCGGCGGCATTGACCAGCGCGTTCAGCGTGCCGAAATGCTTGATCGCCGTCTCGACGGCACGCTTGCAGTCGGCAACCTTGGCGACATCGGCGCTGATGAAGATGGCGTCGACGCCACTCTTCTTGAGCACTGCAACCGCCTTGTCGCCCTTCTCCTGCGAGCGGCCGATCAGCGCCAGCGCGCGGCAGCCCTCATCCGCCAAGGCCTCGGCAACCGCGAAGCCGATGCCCTGCGCGCCGCCGGTGACGATGGCGCGCGTTTGTGAATTGCGACCGGCCAAACCGCTCATCGCTGTGCTCCTGTGTTTTTGACTACCAATGCATTTTCAAGATTCATTGAGGTTCCGATCGGTTGCCCGATGTCTTGCCGCAACGTCGTTAACTTGGTCGAAGCGTCCTCAACTTCGTCATCCTAGGGCGGAGCAGGAGCGGAGCTCCGTCGCGAAGACCCGAGGATCCATGCCGTGACCCGGCGGAAGAACCCGGCGGAGCAGAATTCTGCACCGTTAACACCGCTCCGATGTAACGGCATGGATCCTCGGGTCTGCGCGCGTCGCTTCGCTCCTGCTCCGCCCGTGGATGACGACCTGATAAGCGTTCCGGCTAATCGCCAACCGTTAGAGACAGACAATCCGACCGCCATCGAAATACCTGCCTCGTCGGGTCAATCGATACGGACGGTCTTGCCCGTCTTGGCCGATTTCAGCGCCGCGTCGGCCAGCTTCAGCGCGATCAGCCCGTCCTTGCCGCTCGGCGCCGCCTTCTTGCCCGCGGTTGCCGCGGCGATGAAGGAGGCGATCTCGTTGGCATAGGCGTCGATGTAGCGGGTCATGAAGAAGTCGTGCAGCGGCGGGCGGGTGTAGCCCTTGTCGTTGGCGAGCTCGATCGACACCGGCCGCTGGTTCTCGGCCGCGACCATGCCCTTGGAGCCATGCACCTCGATGCGCTGGTCATAGCCATAGGTGGCGCGGCGCGAATTGGAGATGACGGCCTGCTTGCCGGAGGCGGTTTCGAGGATGACGCTGACCGAGTCGAAATCGCCGGCTTCGCCAATCTTCTTGTCGACCAGCACCGAGGCGTGGGCGCTCACCGCAACCGGCTCCTCGCCGAGCAGGAAGCGCGCCATGTCGAAATCATGGATGGTCATATCGCGGAAAATGCCGCCGGACCTGGCGATGTAGTCGAGCGGCGGAGCGCCGGGATCGCGCGACGTGATGGTGACCATCTCGACCGTGCCGACGGCGCCGTCGTCGATCGCCTTGCGCACGGCGGCGAAATGCGGGTCGAAGCGGCGGTTGAAGCCGACCATCAGCGTGGCCTTGGTCTTCTCGACCACCGCCAGGCATTTTTCGACGCGCTTGACAGAGAGATCGATCGGCTTCTCGCAGAAGATCGCCTTGCCGGCCTTGGCAAAGCGCTCGATCAGATCGGCATGGGTGTCGGTCGGCGTGCAGATGATGACGGCGTCGATGTCCTCGGACTTCTCGATGGCATCGATGGTGCGCACCTCGGCGCCATAGGCGGAGGCCAGTTCCATCGCCGCTTTCTCGAAGGCATCCGCCACGGCGACCAGTTTGGCCTGCGGATTTGAGCCGACGGCGCGGGCATGCACCTTGCCGATGCGGCCGGCGCCGAGAAGAGCGAAGCGGAGTGTCATGGAATGTCCTTTGAGGGCGGTTCTGAAAGATGTCCGCGCCTTTTGGCGCGGATGATTGGTAATCCCGTCGCGGCGCCCGTCAGGCGGCCTGAAGCTCCGCCTGCCCGGTCTTGGCGCCGGTGATGTAGGCGACGATGTCGTTGCCGTCGGTGTCCTGCTTGCGCAGGTTGGCGACGATCTTGCCGCGGCGGAAGACGACGATGCGGTCGACCAGGTCGAACACCTGGCGCATGTTGTGGCTGACCAGGATCAGCGGCTCGCCGTTTTCCTTCAGCGTGCGGATGATGTTTTCGACCTGCGCCGTCTCCTGCACGCCGAGTGCCGCCGTCGGCTCGTCCATGATGATCAGCTTGGAGGCGAAGGTCGCGGTCCTGGCGATCGCCACGCACTGGCGCTGACCGCCGGACATGTGGCGGATGGTGCTGGAGAGGTTCGGGATCTTCACCGCCGTGCGGACAAGTGCCGCCTCCGTCGCCTTGCGCATCGCCTTGCGGTCGAGGATCGAAAAGGGCCCGAGATTGAAAAGCACCTTCTCGCGGCCGAGGAACAGGTTCGACGGCACGTCGAGATCGTCGGCCAGCGCGAGGTTCTGGAACACGGTCTCGATGCCCGCCTCGCGCGCCTCGATCGGGCCGGCGAAGTTCACTTCCTTGCCGTCGAACCAGATCTTGCCGTCTGTGCGCTGCTCGACGCCGGTGATCTGGCGCACGAAGGTCGATTTGCCGGCGCCGTTGTCGCCCATGATGGCAACATGCTCGCCCTTGCGCAGCTCGAAATTCGCCTCCTGCAGCGCGTGCACGCCGCCATAATGCTTGGTGAGGTTTTCGGTCTTCAGAACGATGTCGGACATGGTCAAGCTCCTATCGCGCGGCGGCGCTGGCGCCATTGATCGAGAACGACCGCGCCGACGATGATCACGCCCTTGACCATCTCCTGATAGTAGGCATCGAGGCGCAGGAAGGTGAAGCCGGAAATGATGACGCCGAAGATCAGCGAGCCGATCACGGTGCCGATGATCGAGCCGCGGCCGCCCGACAGCGAAACGCCGCCGATGACCGCCATGGCGATGGCGTCGAGCTCATACATCACGCCCATGCCGGATTGGGCGGTGAGGTTCTTGGAACAGAGCACCACTGCCGCGAGCGAGGCGAGGATGGCAGCGATGACGTAGACCAGCACCTTGTGGTTGGCGATCTTGATGCCCGACATGCGCGCGGCATCCTCGTTGGAGCCGATGGCGTAGCAGTGCTTGCCGTATTTGGTGTAGGTCAGGATCAGCTGGAACAGGATTGCCAGCGAAATGAAGATGACGACCGGCATCAGGCCCTTGCCGATTGCCGCGAAGCTTTCGGTCGGAAACGAGATCGGCTCGCCCTTGGACCACCACTTCGCTATGCCGCGCGCGGTGACCATCATGCCCAGCGTGGCGATGAAGGGCGGGATGCGCGTGTAGGCGATCAGCAGGCCGTTGACCAGGCCGGCGATGAGGCCGCAGCCTATCGCGACCAGCAACGGCACGATGACCGGAAGGTCGATCCAGCCATACGACAGGAACATGGCCTTGGGGTTGGGGTTGCCGTTGACCGTCGCCACCTGGGCGAAGCTCATGGCGATCATGGCGGTGGCTCCGACGACCGAGCCGGAGGACAGGTCGATGCCGCCGCAGATGATGACCTGCGTGACGCCGATGGCGATGATGCCGACAATCGACACCTGCAGGATGATGATCTGCAGGCGCTGCTCGTTGAAGATCGCGTCGACGTTCGGACGCGTGTTGAACAGAAAGCTGTCGCCGAGGAAGACCCGGCCAATCAGTTCGAACAGCCCTACCAGGATGACGAGCGCCAGGAGAACGTTGAACTCGGGCGGCCAAGGGCGCTTCTTGGCATCATAGGTGAGCCCACCAACGCCATGCGATGTCTGTGCCACGATTTTCTCCTCCTTGGGCCGCGTTCGCCCACCCGCCCGAGAGGGCGGGTGGAAGCGAGGAGCGGCACTGTTCTTCGTGTATCGGCTTCGGACGCCTGGTTCGGCCCGCCATCCTGAAGCGCCGCTCCTTATGAACCGGCCCGTGGCCTCAGTTCTTCTTCAGGAACTTGTCGATATTCGCCGGCGTGACGAGCTGGAACGGAATGTAGACCTTGTGGTCCACCTTCTCGCCCTTGGCGAGCTTCAGCGCCGCGTCGAGCGCGCCAGCACCCTGGCCGGCCGCATCCTGGAATACGGTCACCTTGAGGTCGCCTGCTTGCATCGAGGCCAACGCGTCCTGCGTGGCGTCGACGCCGCCGACGATCATGGTCTTCATGTCGATATTGGCGGCCTTCATCGCCTGGATGGCGCCGATGGCGCTTTCGTCGTTGTTGGCGATGACACCGTCGAACGGCTTGGCGGTCGACAGCCAGTTGGTCATCAGGTTCTGCGCCTGGTCGCGCTGCCAGTTCGAGGTCTGCTTGTCGATGATCTTGATGAAACTGCACTCCGGCGTGGCGATCACGTTGTCGATGTCCTTGGTCCGCTGCACCGCGGCCTGGTTGGAAAGCTCGCCCATGATCACATAGACATTGGCTTCCTTCTTGCCGGCTTCCTTGAAGAGGCGGCAGACTTCCTTGGTCTCGAGAGTGCCGGAATCGGCCTCGTTCGAAGCGACGAAGGCCTGGTTGTCCGGCAGCGAGTTGACGTTGACCGGCTCGCGGTTGACGTAGACCAGCGGGATCTTGGCAGCGGCGGCCGCGTCCGACATCGCCTGCGTGGCCGAGGTGTCGACCGGGTTTACGATGATGGCGTCGACGCCGGAGGCGGCGAAGTTCTTGATCTGGTCGAGTTGCTTGGCCACATCGTTCTGCGCGTCCTCGACCTGAAGCTCGACGCCGCTCATGCCCTTGGCCTGCGCGATCATGCCGTTGCGCAGCACGGTCAGGAAATTATCGTCGAAGCGCGCCATCGAGACGCCGATCTTGGCGGCGAAGGCGGATGAACACATCAGCGCCGAAAGCGCGACGCCCAAAAGCAGTTTCTTCATTTTATCTCTCCTCCACTTGGTGTCCGGCTGCACCCATTTTGAACCGGAATCCCCGGTTTGCCCGGGGAATCTCTCCCTGCGGCCATGCGGCGCTGCCAATTCGATGGAGCGCCTCGTCCTCCGTTCGAAACAGACGCTTCGGAACGAAAGAACCAAAAAGCCTAGCTAGTGAAATATTTATTCCATTTCGCTTGGAAACGTCAAGGGTGATTCCGACCGAGGCGGCCGGTTTTTCGATCACTATCGACGTGACGAAGACCATGATGGGCTGGAATCGCCGCAAACCGCCATGAAAGAATCCATCAGTCTGATGGATTCTTTCACATTGCTCCGGGGTCAGTTCCCAGACGCAGGGATTTTTGAAAGGTTGCCGTTTGTCTTGGTGCAAGATTTTTCGTTCATTTCCGTGAAATCAGCGCAAACGCCGGGGATTGGCTGAAGCCGCCCCAACCTCGTCATTCTATGGCGGAGCAAGGAGCGAAGCGACGCGGCGCAGACCATAGAATCCATGCCGTGACTTGGATGCGCCGCCACTGTGCAGAATTTTGCTCCGTTGCACGCCTTGGCCAAGGTAACGGCATGGATTCTAGGGTCTTCGCAACGGAGCTTCGCTCCTGCTCCGCCCTAGAATGACGATCGCGATGGGCGTTTCGGCCAATCTCCAAGGAATGCCGCCTGCCAACGCAAACAGAGCCGACCGATCAAAACCCCTGTGCTGGAGACCTAGATGTTTTCAGGCAGGTAGATGTCGAAGGGCAGGAAGGTCTGTCCGGGCGCATTGGCCGCGCCGCTTTCGATGGCATGCGCCATCAGCCCGACGAGTTCCCGGCAGAGCGCCGCGAGCGGCGTCGAGATCACCATGGTGAGGATGTTGTCGGCGAGCGCCGCGCGCGAGACGGCGTTGATCTCGTTGCAGATGACGACCGGCATCTCGGCCGGGCGCGCCGTCCTCAGCGCCGAGACGGCGCCTTCCATGCCACCGCCGGCGACGTAGCAACCGGCAAGATCGGGATGGCGCGCCAGAAGATCGAGCATGGCGTCATGCGTCACGTCATTGGCCTCGAGGTTGACCAGCGTCTCCATCACGGTGAAATCCGGCGCGTGCTCGCGGAAATAGGAGCGGAAGCCGATCTCACGCAGTTCATGGCCGTGGAAGCGGTGGCTGCCGACGAAGAGCGCGACCTTGCCCGGTTTCCTGGCCGCCTTGGCGATCATCCACGCGGCGCTGCGCCCGACCTTGCGGTTGTCGAGACCGACATAACCCTCACGGATGCCGGCGGCGAAATCAGACAGCAGCGAGAAGACCGGCTGCCCCCTCGCCTTCAGCGCCTCCACGACCGCCGTCAGCGTCGGGTGATCCGGGCCGACGACGGCGACGGCTCTCGATTTGGCCGCCAGTTTGCGCATCTGGTCGGCGATCTCATCGGGCGCCAGCGACGTGGCGAAGTCGATCGCAGCGGTGCCGCGGAAACGTTGCGACTGCGAAACCGCCAGCTCGAGCTCCCTGGCGAAATCGCCATAGAAGACATCATTGCCCCTCAGCAGCAGGAAACCGAGCCGGTATTCCGGCAATTCCTGGCGCATGCGCTGCTTGATCAGCCCGGCCGCATGATAGCCGATCTCGGTGGCCGCCTCGTAGACCCGGCGCGCCGTTTCCTCGCGCACCCGCAGGCGGCTGTTCAGCACTCTGTCGACGGTGGCGACGCTGACGCCCGAGACGCGCGCGAGATCGGTAATGGTCGGCCGCTTTGCCATGAATGCTCCATCGCTTATCCGGCTCAGGATAGCTCAATCTGATAGGAAATGATAGAAACTATCTTCCTGATGTTGAGACTATCATAGGCTGGCGGTATGTTGAGGTGGAAGCCGGCTATGGACGAGCCCGGACTTGCGGGAGCCGTTCGCCAGGCGCTGTTGGAGGAACCTCAATGACGGCCATGACGTCTTCGGCGGCGTCGCCGCGCGACTACAGCCTGACCGGCCGCGATGCAAAACGCGCGGTCGAGAACGGGCTGGCGGCGGCCGAGTGGTACCACACCGAGATCCCGCGCAAGCAGATGAAGGAGCTGATGCAGCGCTCCGACCAGCCGGCGATCCGCGACACCATCACCTGGCTGGCCGCCTTCATCGTCAGCGCCGCGGGCGGCATCTGGTTCTGGGGCAGCTGGTGGTGCGTGCCGTTCCTGTTCGTCTATGGCACGCTCTACGGCTCCTCGACCGATTCCCGCTGGCACGAATGCGGCCATGGCACGGCCTTCCGCACGCAGTGGATGAACGACGCCGTCTACCAGCTCGCCTGCTTCATGATCATGCGCAACCCGGTGACCTGGCGCTGGAGCCACACGCGCCACCATACCGATACCATCATCATCGGCCGCGACCCCGAGATCGCCGTCATGCGGCCGCCGGACCTTGCGCGCGTGGTGCTGAATTTCTTCGGCATTCTCGACGCCTGGCACGCGATGGTCGACATGGTGCGCAACGCCGCCGGCGTCATCAGCGCCGCCGAAAAAACATTCATTCCCGAGCAGGAGCAGCCGAAGGCGATCCGCGTGGCCCGCATATGGCTCGCCATCTACATCGCGACCATCGCCCTGGCCCTCTACCTGCACTCCTGGCTGCCACTGATGCTGATCGGCCTGCCCCGGCTCTATGGCGCCTGGCACCACGTCTTGACCGGCCTGCTGCAGCATGGCGGGCTTGCCGAGAACGTCACCGATCACCGGCTGAACAGCCGCACCGTTTACATGAATCCGATCAGCCGGTTCATCTACTGGAACATGAACTACCATGTGGAACATCACATGTTCCCGATGGTGCCCTATCATGCGCTGCCGAAGCTGCATGCGATGATCAAGCACGACCTGCCGGCGCCGACGCCTTCGATCCTGGCCGGCTATCGCGAGATGATCCCGGCCTTCCTGCGCCAGCTGCGCAACGAGGACTATTTCCTCAAGCGGGCGCTGCCGCCGACGGCGAAGCCCTATCGCGAGGAACTGCATAACGACATTCCGATGGCTGCCGCCGCGGAGTGAGGCCGAAGGAAATTCAAGGATATTCGCTGGAGGACGAGATGAGCGACTGGGTCGAGGCCTGCGCGGCCGGAGACATCGATGAAGAGGACGTGATGCGGTTCGACCATGCCGGCCACACCTTTGCCATCTACCGCAGCCCGGACGACGAATATTTCGCGACCGACGGCCTGTGCACGCATGAAAAGGTGCATCTGGCCGACGGGCTGGTGATGGACGACATCATCGAGTGCCCCAAGCACAATGGCCGCTTCAACTACAAGACCGGCGACGCGCGTGGCGCGCCGGTCTGCGTCAACCTCAAGACCTATCCGGTCAAGGTCGACGCCGGCAAAGTCCTGGTCCAGATCGGGTGACGACGATGGCGGGGATGCTGATCATCGGCGCCGGCGAATGCGGCGGCCGCGCCGCGCTGGCGCTGCGCGATCTCGGTTATGAAGGGCCGGTGACGCTGGTGGGCGACGAGCCGCATCTGCCTTATGAGCGGCCGCCGCTGTCGAAGGAAGCGATGACCGGCGAGGCGCCGGCCATCAAGGCGATCGCCAGCGACGCGCTCTTCGCGGAACGCTCGATCCGGCACATCCATTCCGTCCGGGCCGTCGCGATCGACCGCGCCGCGCATCTCGTGCAGCTGTCGGACGGATCCTCCCTTTCCTACGACAAGCTGCTGCTGGCGACCGGGTCCGTGCCGCGCAAGCTGCCGATGCCGGGCCTGGGCGGCCGCTGCGTCTATCTCAGGACCTTCAACGATGCTTTGGCCATCCGTGCGCATCTCAGCGCTGGCAACCGTGTCGCCATCATCGGCGGCGGGTTCATCGGTCTCGAGCTTGGCGCTGCGGCGCGCAGGCTTGGCGCCGCGGTCACGGTCATCGAGGCGCAGCCGCGCATCCTGATGCGCGGCGTGCCGGCCGAGATCGCCGAAATCATCCACAAGGCGCATGAAGCCGAAGGCGTGAAGGTCCTCACCGGCCAGGTCATCACGGCGATTGCCGATGACGGCAAGGAGGTTCGCATCGCGCTTGCCGACGGGCAGGAGGTCGTCGCCGATCTCGCGGTGATCGGCATCGGTGCGGTGCCAGTGACGGCGCTCGCCGCCGAGGCAGGACTTGCGGTCGACAACGGCATCGCCGTGGACGAACATTTGCGCAGCGCCGACCCGGATATCTTCGCCGCCGGCGATTGCTGTTCCTTCCCGCTTGCGGTCTATGGCGGGCGGCGGGTTCGGCTGGAAGCCTGGCGCAACGCGCAGGAGCAGGGCGCACTCGCCGCAAAGAACATGCTGGGCGCCAATGAGCCCCATGCCGCCGTGCCATGGTTCTGGTCCGATCAGTACGAGTTGACGCTGCAGATCGCCGGGCTGTCGGACGAAGGCCGCTCGACGGTGAGGCGCGATCTCGATGACGGCGCCTTCATCCTGTTCCACCTTGCCGAGGACGGCAGGCTGGTCGCGGCCAGCGGCATCGGCCCCGGCAATGCGGTGGCGCGCGATATCCGCCTGGCGGAAATGCTGATCGCCAAGCGGGCCTGCCCGGCGCCGGAGGCGCTCGGCTCGCAGGCGGTCAAGCTGAAGTCGCTGCTGGCGGCGTAAGCTGTCGCGCCAACTGTTGATCTCGGCGCTGCCCCTCGTCTGCCTGCAGGTATCTTCTCCCCGGCGTGACAATTGCATACGCGGTGCCAACATCTTGGAGATATCGTCAAAGGTCGACAGGGGGGCGCCGTGGGTAAGGCGGCGACCTATCCTTCGTCATTCTGGGGCGGAGCAAGCAGCGAAGCGACGCGCGCAGACCCTAGAATGACGAAGGAAAGGTTGGCGGGACAGCGCAAACACGGTTGAATTGAGCTCAAACCTGGCTTCCCTCCCTAAGCCTGACGCTCTAAAACAGCGCCTTCAGCTCATCCAGCTTGTCGTTGACCAGCCAGCCGTAATAGTTCTCTTCGGGCAGCTTTTCCGGTTCACCGGCAGCGCGGCGTTTTTCGTTCTCGGCCTTCAGCGCATAGGCGCGCTGCTCGGGGTTGCCGACATTGTAGAGCGTGGCGGTCAGGCCCGGATTTTTAGAGATGTCGAAGCCGGCGATGTTGCGGTAAGCGTCGATCGACTTCTTGATGGTGGCAGCGACGTAGGGCAGCGTCAGATCCGGGTCCATGATGGTCTTGTAGACCGTGTTGGGATCGCCGACGTCGAGCCTGGGCAGGCCCGAGACCTTGTGCACCAGGTCGCTCATCTGCAACGCCGTCAGCGGGTTCAACTGGCCGAGGCCGAAGGTCTGGCCGGCATAATAAGGCTGGAAGAAAGTGGCTCCGAAGCGGTCGTTGGGGAAATCCTCGCCGCCGACGGTCTTGCCGCGGAAGGAGCGGTTCCAGACCTGCTCGCGGCATTCCCAAAGGTCGTAGCTGTCGTCCGTGCCGGCGCATTTCTTGAATTCCGGCCGCTGGACGAAATCGCTGACATCCTCGCCGTCATAGGCAAAGGTGAGCTTGCTCGACAGATACGACATCGCCTTGACGTAATAGGTCTGCAGCCGGTCATAGGCGTCGACATTGTAGGTGTGCTCGCCGACGATGGCGCCGACGATATGCATAGGATCGATGCCGTAAGCCGCAGCCACCTTCCTGATCTTACCGCGCAGCTCGGCATCGTTCTGCAGCAGCGCGTAGACCTTGCGGTACTTGGCCTGGAAGGTGGTGTTGGTGGCCTGGGTGCGCCGGCTGGAGGCGCCCGGAATATCCGGCTGCACCGCGTTGCGGTTGCCCGGCGGCACCATGGTCGCGGCATCGGCGATCGCCACCGCCGCCGCCAGCGCAAGACCAACAAGGAGAAACAGGTACTTCTTCATTCGCCGCCGCCTTGGGGCGGCTCGGCTATCGCCGATCCACCCCAACCATTTGATTGAACGCAATTTCAGACGGAAAACCGCTTTCTTGAAATTGCTTTCGGAATGCGCGGCAACCTAGGTAAAGCGCCCGCCAGAGTCGAGAGAAGGCTGCCGACGGCGACCAAAAATGGTGGCCAGATGCTTCCATTTGGCCACACCTTGATGGTGTGCGCGTTTTTCGGGCCAGCTCGAAGGCCAGCCCGAAATCGGCACCAGGCTTAAAGGATGAACCGCGACAGGTCGGTGTTGCGCGACAGGTCGCCGACATGCTTCTCGACATAGGCGGCGTCGATGGTGACGGCGGTGCCATTGCGGTCCGGGGCGTCGTAGGAAATCTCGTCCAGCACGCGCTCCATCACGGTCTGCAGGCGCCGCGCGCCGATATTCTCGACGCTGGCATTGAGGTCGACGGCGATGCCGGCAAGCGAATCGATGGCGTCGTCGGTGAAGGTCAGCTCGACGCCTTCGGTCTTCATCAGCGCGATATACTGCTTGATGAGGCTCGCTTCCGTCTCGGTGAGGATGCGGATGAAATCCGCCTTCTCCAGCGCGCGCAGCTCGACACGGATCGGCAGGCGGCCCTGCAGCTCCGGCAAAAGGTCGGACGGCTTGGAGACGTGGAAGGCGCCCGAAGCTATGAACAGGATATGGTCGGTCTTGATCGGCCCATATTTGGTCGCAACCGTGGTGCCTTCGACCAGCGGCAGCAGGTCGCGCTGCACGCCTTCGCGTGACGGGCCGCCCGAAATGTCGCTCCTGGCCGCGATCTTGTCGATCTCGTCGAGGAAGACGATGCCGTCATTCTCGGCCGATTCCAGCGCCCTGCGCACCACCTCGTCCTGGTCCAGCAGCTTGTCGGACTCGTCATTGACCAAGAGCGCGTAGGAATCGCGCACCGTGGTCTTGCGGGTCTTGGTCTTGCGACCGCCCATCGCCTTCGACAGCATGTCGTTGATGTTGAGCACGCCGACATTGGCGCCCGGCATGCCGGGGATCTCGAAGCCGGGCATGCCGCCGGTGCCGGTGTCGGCCACCTCGATCTCGATCTCCTTGTCGTCGAGCTCGCCGTCGCGCAGCTTCTTGCGGAAGCTGTCGCGGGTGGCCGGGCTCGCCGTCTTGCCGACGAGGGCTTCCAGCACGCGTTCCTCGGCGTTGACCTGGGCGCGCGCGCCGACGTCCCCGCGCATTTTTTCGCGCGCCAGGCCGATGGCGACCTCGACGAGGTCGCGCACGATCTGCTCGACATCGCGGCCGACATAGCCGACCTCGGTGAACTTGGTGGCCTCCACCTTGACGAAGGGCGCGCCGGCCAGCCGCGCCAGGCGGCGCGAGATCTCGGTCTTGCCGACGCCGGTCGGGCCGATCATCAGGATGTTCTTCGGCATCACCTCTTCGCGCATCTGGCCTTCCAGCTGCTGGCGGCGCCAGCGGTTGCGCAAGGCGATCGCCACGGCGCGCTTGGCGTCCTTCTGGCCGATGATGAAGCGGTCGAGTTCCGAAACGATTTCGCGGGGAGAAAAGGTGCTCATAAGACTCAAATTCCACTCTGCCACTGCCTGATGGACTCGAACGGATGCAGCAGCATGATCACGTTGAGCGTCAGATTGTCCCGGATGATGTAGCCCGTGCCGAGCTCGAAGATGAGCGCCAGGGCCACGATCACCCATATAGGTAGCTTTCGCGCCATCACAAATCCCAGCGCCATGAACAGCGTGTCGGACACCGAGTTGATGATCGAATCGCCGTAATAGTTGAGCGAGATCGTGCCGGCGCGGTAGCGGTCGATGATGAAGGGGCTGTTTTCCAGGATCTCCCAGCCGCCCTCGATGAGGACGGCGAAAGCCAGCCTCAGCCCGACCGGCGAACGCGGAAACAGGAATGTCGCCAGCGCGTAGAACAGGAAGCCGTGGATGATATGCGAGAAGGTGTACCAGTCGGCGATGTGCTGGGAATTCTCCGAGCTGTTGACCACACCGTGCCAGAGTTTCACGTAGCCGCAGGTGCAGATCGGCGGATGGCCCATGCCGTAGAGCACGCCGGCCTGGAAAACGACCAGGGCGAGCACCAGCAGCAGGCCCATGCGCCAGCTGTCTTCGTAAGCGGAAAGCGTCTTGTCCCCTTCAGGCGCGATCATCCAGTCAGTCCCCCAGATTTTCGTCGTCGTCATCGGCGTCGACGGCCATCAGCACGACGTCCCCATATTGCGATTGCCTGCGGCCGATCGGCCTGAAGCCCGCCTTCTCATAGGCGCGGATGGCGCGGCCATTGTCGGGATGCGGATCGATGATGACACGCGGCGCGCCTTCCTCGAAAAGCTCCTCGACGAACTGGCGCACGATGGCCGAGCCATGGCCGATGCCGACCAGCTCCGGCGGACCGATCGTGAGGTCGATGCCCAGCGTGCCGAAGGGCTGGTCCGCATAGGGATGATCGTCCTCCATATGCGGATCGTAGCTCTGCAGGTAGGCGATCGGCCTGCCGTCCAGCTCGACGATCAGCGGCTCCACCGAGACCGAATCCATATGCTCTCTGATTTCGGCGATCTCCTTGCCGGGATCGTCCCACCACTGGGCGACATGCGGCTCGCGCAGCCACCGGGCAATCGTCGGCAAGTCTTCTTCGGTCACCGGCCGAAATTCGTAGCTATGTTCCTGATTGACCATGATCTCTTCCGAAAACCCGTGACCACTTTTCGGGATCATAGCCGCTCAAGCGGCATCGAGCGTTTCGACGACAAAATTGTTGTTGGTGTAGACGCAGATGTCGGACGCGATCTGCATGGCCTTGCGGGCGATCTCCTCGGCATCCTTGTCGGTGTCGATGAGGGCACGGGCCGCGGCCAGCGCGTAATTGCCGCCGGAGCCGATGGCCATGACGCCATGCTCGGGCTCCAGCACGTCGCCATTGCCGGTCAGCGCCAGCGAGACCGACTTGTCGGCGACCAGCATCATGGCTTCCAGGCGGCGCAGATAGCGGTCGGTGCGCCAGTCCTTGGCGAGCTCGACGCAGGCGCGCGTCAGCTGGTCGGGATATTGTTCGAGCTTGGCCTCAAGCCGCTCGAGCAGGGTGAAGGCGTCGGCGGTAGCGCCGGCGAAGCCGGCAATGACGCTGCCGCCCTTGCCGATGCGGCGTACCTTGCGGGCATTGCCCTTCATGATCGTCTGGCCGAGGCTGACCTGGCCGTCGCCGGCGATCACCACCTTGTTGCCCTTGCGCACGCTGATGATGGTCGTGGCGTGCATGGTGAGTTCATTCGACATTTTCTGCTCCGATTCGCGCTATCCCTTGAAGGCGATTGGCGCGGTACGAGTGAGTTTTGATCGGCCATATGTATGCATAGGGCGAACGATTGCAAACCGCCGTCCGGCAAGGGCGATAACGACCGGAATGGCAACTGGCAATCGCCGGATCATGCTGATAGAAGGCTCTCGTTTTCAAGCCCCCGGGGCTCCGAACGGGCAACAAGGACAGAGCGATGACGCGTTCCGCCGAAGTCAGCCGCAAGACCAAGGAAACCGAGATTTCGGTCTCGGTCCATGTCGACGGCAAGGGCAAAGCCGATATTTCGACCGGCGTCGGCTTCTTCGACCATATGCTCGACCAGCTGTCGCGGCATTCGCTGATCGATATGAAGATCAAGGCCAAGGGCGACCTGCATATCGACGACCACCACACGGTCGAGGACACCGGGATCGCGGTCGGCCAGGCGCTGAGCAAGGCGCTGGGCGAGCGGCGCGGCATCATGCGCTATGCCTCGATCGAGCTTGCCATGGACGAGACGCTGACCAGGGCGGCGATAGACGTCTCCGGCCGGCCCTTCCTGGTCTGGAGCGTCGCCTTCACGTCGCCGAAGATCGGCACGTTCGACACCGAACTGGTGCGCGAGTTCTTCCAGGCGCTGGCGCAGAATGCCGGCATCACGCTGCATGTGACCAATCATTACGGTGCCAACAACCACCATATCGCCGAAACCTGCTTCAAGGCGGTGGCGCGGGCGCTGCGCGCAGCACTGGAGCCCGATCCGCGCCAGCCCGACGCGGTGCCGTCCACCAAGGGATCCCTGAAAGGCTAGCCCTATGGCGATCTATGTCGTGATGCAGCCGCCGGCCGGCGACAACAAAGCCAGGGACGCAATTTTCGTGCGCGACAGCTTCACCTGGCTGGGCTTCCTGGCGGCGCCGCTCTGGCTCGCCTGGCACCGTCTGTGGATCGAGGCGGCCCTGACCTTCGTCGTCATGGCGATCCTGTCGGTGACCGGCGAGAAGCTCGGACTCGAAGGGGCCGGGTCGTTGCTGTCGCTGCTGGTCTCGCTCTATATCGGGTTCGAAGGCCAGGCCCTGCGCATCGCGGCGCTGCGGCGGCGCGGCTGGCGGGAATGGGGCGTCGTCGAGGCCGGCAATCTTGGCGATGCCGAGACGCGCCATGCGCTGGAAACCGGCGAGGATGGCGAGGAGGCGGCACCGATGCCGCGCATCGTGCCGGACGCATCGCTCGCCCGTCCGCCGCAAACCGGCATGGCGCTGGGGCTGACCCATACGCCTGGAAGGCCCTGACATGCGGGTAGCCATCATCGATTACGGCTCGGGCAATCTGCGCTCGGCCACCAAGGCCTTCGAGCGCGCCGCGCAGGAGGCGGGTCTTGCCGCGACCATCGAGCTGACGGCCGACGCGGAGCGCGTGCGTTCCGCCGACCGCATCGTTTTGCCGGGTGTCGGCGCCTATGCCGACTGCGCCGCCGGCCTGCACGCGGTGCCGGGCATGTGGGAGGCGGTGGAGGAGGCGGCCATCGCCAAGGGGCGGCCTTTCCTCGGCATCTGCGTCGGCATGCAGCTGATGTCGGAACGCGGCCTCGAAAAGACCGTCACCAGGGGCCTCGGCTGGATCGCCGGCGACGTCAAGGAGATCACGCCGTCGGATCCGGCGCTGAAGATCCCGCAGATCGGCTGGAACACGATCGACGTTACCCGCCCGCATCCGCTGTTTTCCGGCATCGAGACCGGCGCGAAGGGATTGCATGCCTATTTTGTCCATTCCTATCATCTCGAAGCGAAGAATCCCGCCGAAGTGCTGGCGACCGCCGACTATGGCGGGCCGGTGACGGCCGCCGTTGCCCGCGACAACCTTGCCGGCACGCAATTCCATCCCGAGAAGAGCCAGGCGCTCGGCCTGGCTCTGATCACCAATTTCCTGAAATGGAGGCCCTAGAGATGAGCAAGAAGGGCTATTGGATCGCGCTGATCGATGTCCACGATCCAGACGTCTACAGGCAATACATCGAGGCCAATGGGAAGGCCTTCGCCAAGTATGGCGCGAAGTTCCCGGTCCGGCCCGGTCGTTACACCAGTCCGGAGGGGCCGACAGGCAACCGCCATGTGGTGGTGGAATTCGAGTCCTATGAGACGGCGCTCGCTTGCTACGAGTCGCCCGAATACCAGGAAGCCTCAAAATTCCGGCTCGCCGCTTCGACCGGCCATTTCGTCATCGTCGAGGGCGCCTGATCCATGATCCTGTTTCCGGCGATAGACCTCAAGGACGGCCAATGCGTGCGCCTTAAGCACGGCGATATGGCCACCGCCACCATCTACAATGACGATCCCGCCGCGCAGGCGAAGGCCTTCGAGGACCAAGGTTTCGAGTGGCTGCATGTCGTCGACCTCAACGGCGCCTTCAAGGGCCAGAGCGTCAACTCCGCCGCGGTTGGCGCCATCCTCAAGGCGACGAAGAACCCGGTACAGCTCGGCGGCGGCATCCGTACCCTGCCGCAGATCGAGGATTGGCTGGATCGCGGTCTCGCCCGCGTCATCCTCGGCACGGTCGCGGTGCGCGAACCTGAGCTGGTGAAGCAAGCATGCAAGGCTTTCCCGGGCAAGGTCGCCGTCGGCATCGACGCCAAGGGCGGCAAGGTCGCGGTGGAAGGCTGGGCCGAAGCCTCCGAGCTCGGCGTCGTCGAACTGGCGAAGAAATTCGAGGGGGCCGGCGTCGCCGCCATCGTCTACACCGATATCGATCGCGACGGCGTGCTGACCGGCATCAACTGGGATTCGACCATCGACCTCGCCGAGGCGGTGTCCATTCCGGTGATCGCATCCGGCGGCCTCGCCTCGATCGCCGACATCGTGCGCATGACCATGCCCGACGCGAAGAAACTGGAAGGCGCGATCTCTGGCCGCGCCCTATATGACGGACGTATCGACCCGGCCGAGGCGCTGGCGATCCTGCGCGGCGAGCGGGCGGAGGCAAGAGCGTGAACATTTCCATCATCCTGGCCTCCTATGACAGCGGCCATTTCCACGGTGGCTGCGGCCAGGGCCCGGACGCGCTGATCTCAGGCGGACTGGCCGAGGCGCTGAAGCTCGCCGGCCATGACGTCGAGGTGCATGACATCGGCAAGGTGGTCGAGGACGAAGACGAGCGCGAGATCAGCACCGGATTCGCCGTCTGCAACGCCGTTTCCGGCCAGGTCCGCATTGCGCTGGACAGGAAGCGGTTTCCGATCGTGCTGGCGGGCAACTGCCT
This sequence comes from Mesorhizobium humile, assembly GCF_033977215.1. Lineage (NCBI taxonomy): Bacteria > Pseudomonadati > Pseudomonadota > Alphaproteobacteria > Hyphomicrobiales > Phyllobacteriaceae > Mesorhizobium > Mesorhizobium humile. The sequence continues at coordinate 201,273 of NZ_JAVIIV010000001.1, read as the reverse complement.
GACTGCCGCGGGCGCCGTGGCCGGCGCCGGCGCCGACGCCATCATCTGGGCCGACCAGCATGGCGACCTCAACACGCCGGAAACCACCACGACGGGCTTTCTCGACGGCATGGCGCTGGCTGTCGCGCTGGGCCTGTGCTGGCGGCCGATGGCCAACCAGATCCCCGGCTTCAAGCCGGTCGATCCATCACGCTGCGTTCTGGTCAATGCGCGCGACCTCGACGAAGCCGAAAAGGCGCTGTTGAAGACGCTGCCCGTAATCCGGACCGAGTGCCCGGACTGGAAGGCTGCTGCGCAACGGCTGAAGGTCGACGGCGCAACCCGGGTGCATATGCATGTCGACCTCGACGTGCACGACCCCGAAAAGCTGCAAGCCAACCGCTACACCACGCCCGGCGGCCCGGCGCCGGAGCAGATGCGCATGGCGATGTGCGGCCTCGCCGGGCCGCTCGCCATCGCCGGGCTGACCATTTCCGCCTACGATCCGGCCTTCGACCCCAAGGGCGACGTGCCGCCGCTGGTCGGCGAGCTGGTGGTCGACCTGCTCTCGACCCTGGAAGGCAAGTGATGCTCAAGGCCCGCGTCATCCCCTGCCTCGACGTCAAGAACGGCCGCGTGGTCAAGGGCGTCAATTTCGTCGATCTGATCGATGCCGGCGACCCGGTCGAGGCCGCCAAGGCGTACGACGCGGCCGGCGCCGACGAGCTCTGCTTCCTCGACATCACCGCCTCGTCCGACAATCGCGAGACGATCTTCGACGTGGTCGCCAGGACGGCCGAGCAGTGCTTCATGCCGCTCACCGTCGGCGGCGGCGTGCGCCAGGTGGCCGACATCCGCAAGCTGCTTCTGGCCGGCGCCGACAAGGTATCGATCAACACGGCGGCGGTGAAGAATCCGAACTTCGTCGCGGAAGCCGCCGACAAGTTCGGCAACCAGTGCATCGTCGTGGCGATCGACGCCAAGAAGGTCTCCGCGCAAGGCGAGACCGACCGCTGGGAGATATTCACCCATGGCGGGCGCGAGAAGACGGGCATCGACGCGGTTGAATTCGCCAAGACGATGGTCGATCGCGGCGCCGGCGAGATCCTGCTGACCTCGATGGACCGCGACGGCACCAAGGCCGGCTACGACCTTGCGCTCACGCGCGCGATCGCCGATGCCGTGCGCGCGCCGGTGATCGCTTCCGGCGGCGTCGGAACGCTCGATCACCTGGTCGAAGGCATCCGCGACGGCCATGCCGGCGCGGTGCTTGCCGCCTCGATCTTCCATTTCGGCACTTACACGATCGCCGAGGCCAAGGCGCATATGGCCAAAGCCGGCCTGCCGATGCGGCTGGACTCGGCCGCCCATCGGACTTAAACCACTGCTATGGCTCAATTTTCGCTCGCCGAGCTGGAAACGATCATCCATCAGCGCGCCCATTCCGGCGACGCTGACTCATGGACGGCGAAACTGTTCGCCAAGGGCATGGACAAGGCGGCGCAGAAGCTCGGCGAAGAAGCGGTCGAGACCGTGATCGCCGCCATCCGTGGCGACAGGCAGGCGCTCGTTTCGGAAAGTGCCGATCTTCTGTATCATTGGCTGGTCGTCCTCGGCATAGCGGGCATTCCGTTGGACGACGTGCTGAAAGAGCTCGAAGGCCGCACCAGCCGCTCGGGCATTGTCGAAAAGGCGTCCCGGTCAAAGGGCTGACCGGTAAGAGGGTAGGAAACCCGATGGACCAGTTGGCTCCGACCGAGAAGTATTCCCCCTATCGTTTCTTCTCCGCCGAGCAATGGTCGCAATTCCGCGCCGACACGCCGCTGACGCTGACGGAAGACGAGATCGACCGGCTGCGCTCGCTCAACGACCCGGTCGACCTCGAAGAGGTCAAGCGCATCTACCTCTCGCTGTCGCGGCTGCTCTCGGCCCATGTCGAGGCAAGCCAGTTGCTGTTTCGGCAGCGCCAGGCCTTCTTCAAGGCGCAGGACGTCGTCAAGACGCCCTTCATCATCGGCATTGCCGGCTCGGTCGCGGTCGGCAAGTCGACCACGGCGCGCGTGCTGAAGGAGCTTCTGGCGCGCTGGCCGTCGAGCCCGAAGGTCGACCTCATCACCACCGACGGTTTCCTCTTGCCCAACGAGATCCTGCGCCGCGAGAACCTCATGGAGCGCAAAGGGTTCCCCGAGAGCTACGACGTCGGCGCGCTGCTCAGGTTCCTGTCCGGCATCAAGTCGGCGCAAAGCAGCGTCATCGCGCCGGTCTATTCACACCTGACCTATGACGTCATCCCCGGCGAGTTCGTCACCATCGACCGTCCGGATATATTGATCTTCGAAGGCATCAACGTCTTGCAGCCGGGAAAGCTGCCGAAGGACGGCAAGATCGTGCCGTTCCTGTCCGACTTCTTCGATTTCGCCATCTATATCGATGCCGACGAGAAGCTGATCCATCAGTGGTATATCCAGCGCTTCATGCGCCTGCGCGAAACCGCCTTCCGCAACCCGGACTCCTTCTTCCATCGCTATTCGCAGCTTTCGCAGGATGCCGCGCGGGCCATCGCCGAAGGGCTCTGGGCCAACATCAACCTGAAGAACCTGCGCGAGAACATCCTGCCGACCAGGGCGCGCGCCGATCTCATCCTGCGCAAAGGCGCCAACCACCTGATCGAGGAAGTGGCGTTAAGGAAATTGTGACCCGCTTAACGGCGTCTTAGGCAATCCCGACTAGCTTCGCCAGCCGGACTCCAACTGGGAGACGGTGCTGGCGCTGGCTTCCATCCTGGTGCCGGTGCTGAACGTCGCAAGTTTGTCTTCACGGGAAGCGGTCCCATGAGCTCCAGCAGTTCCCCCTGCACCAAAGGAAGGAGCCGATGACCGCCGTTCTGGACAGCTCATCTGCGGACGCGCCAATCGGCGAAGCGCGCAAGACGCGGACATGGACGGTGGTTCTTTGCTTGCTGGTGCTGGCAGCCGCCGTTCCCTGGCAGATGCGATGGGGCGTCATACCCGACACGAGCTGGGTAATCACCTTGTGCGAGAAGATGCTTGCCGGGTCACGGCTCTATGTCGACATTTTCGAAGTCAATCCGCCTTTCACGCCTTGGATGTTCATGCCGGCCGTGGCGCTCGCGCACAAGATCGGTATCTCGCCGGAAATCGCGGTTCATGTCTACAGCTATGCGATCTGCCTGGCAGGATTGGGCCTTGCCGCATGGATCGCCAGGCAGGCCGGTCTTGCCGAGAACCGCGCTCTGTTTGCGATGTTGCCCCTGTTTCTGGCGCTGCTGGTCATCTTCCCCGGCAATGCCTTCAGCGAGCGGGAGCATCTTGGGATCGCGCTGTATTTGCCGTTGCTCATGTTGACGGCCTGGCGCGCGGCGCCAATTGACGGTCGAACACCCAGCCTGCCGGTGGCCCTCCTTGCCGGATTGAGCGGCAGCATCCTGGTTCTGGTGAAGCCCTATTATGCACTGGTCGTGCTCGTTCCGGCTCTCTACGCAGCGTGGAGCCGCCGGTCGATCCGGACGCTTTTCGCCGTTGAGTACTGGGTGATCGGCCTGGTGTGCGTCGCGTATGTCGTCGCCGTGCAGTATTTCCATCCGGAATTCCTGAGCGTCATCTACCCGGTGCTGGCCGACACCTATATGCGGATGCAGAAAATGTATGCGTTGCTGACGACCTATGTGCCGATCTATGTGGTCGCGCTCGTGGCGCTGCGCTTCGTTCGGCCGGGATTGCCTTTGTCGCCTCTGGTCAGCGTATTCACGCTTGCTTCGCTGGCTGCGACCGTGCCGCTGATCTACCAGGCAAAAGGCTGGGCCTATCACGCATTTCCGGCCTTCAGCCTGATTCTGGCGGCGCTCCTGTTGAGGATGGCGCAAGCGGCCCCGGCAACCTACAAGTCGCCGGGGACGGCAATGGAACTGGGGTGCAAGACGCTGCTGGCTGCCATCATTGCCGCCGCCGCCATCCCGTTCATGCAAACACAGAAGCTCAATGCCGAGTTTGTCGCCAAGATCGAGGCGGCGACCGATCGGCCGACTGTCGCGCTTGTCGGCGCCGACATCTCGGGGGGCCATCCACTTACCCGCATGCTCGGCGGGACGTGGATTTCACGCGATTGCAGCGATTGGCTGGGTTATTCGGCGCGTTATCTTTCGGGCCTCGCAACCCTGGAGGGCGACAGGGAGACGGCATCGCACTACCGGCAGATCGTCGATCGCTACGTCGAGGGCAAGCTCGCCGAACTCGAAACCAAACAGCCCGCCGTGATCATCATCGAGAAAAAAGACAGGGGCTGGATTGCGGAGCTTGTCCGGCGGCAGGACTACGTTAACTTCCTGCGCGGCTACCAGCAGATTGCCGAGAATGACGACCTTCAGGTGCTGCTGCGCAATCCAGGAACTGGCCAGGCCGAGTGATCCGTTGCCGCCCTTTTTTGGGTAGGTCGCGAGGAAAAGTATGAGCGGTCAGTCTCGGCAACTTCACCGAAGCGACGCGGGCGCGGCGACCTCATCCTTCGCAAGGGCGCCAACCACCTGGTCGAAGAGGTAGCGCTGCGGAAGGTTTAAAGCGCGTCGCGCTGAGACGGATTCAGGCGACGCGTCTAAAGTGCGTCGCGTGAAAACGGATTCACACAACGCGCTTTAGGTGTTTGTTTGATGCACGTCGTCATCGCAAAACCGAGGTCACTTTTGCGCGCACGCGACCTGCTCTAAGTTTTTGATGTTAAGCATGTCTTTGTCCCGAAACCGGGTTCACTTACGGGAGACATGCTTTAATTCCCGCGGCGGACGGAAGGCTGCGGCGAAGTCGCCGAGCCCGTCGCTGCGCACGTATCCTGGAATGCTTTAGGCCAGGGACGGTTCTCCCGAGAGTTCAGCCTTGTGGCCTGTCGTCCATATCGAATGCAGCATCCACGCGGCAACAAACAGCGGGATCAGGACGGCGACGCAATATCCGCCCCAGGTGAAAAAATGCACGACGAAAGGCCCGAGCCAGCAAATCGCCAGGATCAGTCGAGGCGGCCTCGAAACCATCGCGGCGAGCATCGCGACCGCTACGGCCACACCGATCGTGTCGTAGGTGTACCCATAGGGCGTGGCAAGGATCGCAAGGACAGCGGTAAGCACCACGCGTTCCTGATGCGAGACCAGGCGCCGCGGCCACCAGAGCCAGATCGCCGCGGCGATGGAAGCGATGGTCGCGACAGCCTGGATGCCATAGGCGGGGGGCAGCCCGAGCCCGACAGCCCTTGCCGTGAAGAACACCGTTATGGCGTTGTACTGATAGGGTTGCGGATATGGCGCCTGCATGATCGCCGTCATCAAGGGACGGGTTTCGGTCAGGAACAGACGCCAGACATCAAAGCCGAAGAACAGGCCGGTGGCGACGGCGATCACGACCGCGGTCCCGATGGCCGCGAAAATGGCGCGCCAGTTGCCGCTGGCGAGCAGGCAGAAGGGCACAAGGATGCCGAGATGCGGCTTGATCGTCAGCAGGCCGAACAGGATCCCGGCCAGCAGCGGACGCCTGGGCGCCACGGCGAGGCCGCCGATCAACAGCGCGGTGGTCAGCGCGCCGTTCTGGCCGAATACCGAGTTCCAGATCACCGCGGGGCTCAAGACAATCGCCAGTTCGAGGGCCGCTCCGAGCTTCAGCGGCCGGATCGCCAACCACAGACAAAGTACGGTCCCGACCGTCCAGACCAGGTAGGCAGGCAAGATCGGCAAGGTGGCAAGCGGAACGCCGAGCAACAGGATGTTCGGCGGATAGCTCCATTCCTGATTGGGAAGATCGGGCGAGAGCATGGCGCGCAGCGCCGCGCGGTAGGCGTCCACATCGAAGAGGGTAGCAACATGGCCGTCGATGGCCATGCGCGAACCAGCCCAGAGATTGGTGAAGTCCCAATAGGGAAGCCTGTGCGAAAGTTCGGAAAATCCTTTGCTGTTCAGGGTCCACAAACTGCTCAGGTAAACCTCGGTCATCCAAAGCGCGACGATCGACACCACCGTGACGATGGCTACGTCCAAGAGGCTTCTGGTCCTGATCCAGTCCGGCTGCATGGCGACCTCGATTTCGCAACCGACCTTTTAGTCGCGGTGTCCTTAAGATCGCGTTGCCTCGGCGCCAAGCAGCTCAGGCCGGGACCGTCACCCGGCGCAGCGTCAGGTTGATGCGGCCGCCATTCTTCAGAAGCGCCGACGTCGCGGGATAGATGCGGTCGACGCCGTGGAAGGCGAGGCGTCCTTCATCGCCGAGCACGACGACGTCGCCACTCTTCAGCCTGAACGACTTCGTGCCGTCTTCGCGCCTGTCCTGGCCGACCCGGAACAGGCAGTCGTCGCCCAGCGAGACCGACACCACGGGCGCGGCGAAATCCTGCTCGTCGCGATCCTGATGCAGGCCCATTCTGGCGTCCGCCGAATAGAAGTTGACCAGGCATGCCTCGGGCGGATGCGGATAGGCCGAGACCTCGCGCCACAGTTGCAGCAAGGCTTCCGGGATCGGCGGCCAAGGCTCGCCCGTCACCGGATGCGTGGGCTGGTAGCGATAGCCGCGCTCCTTGTCGGTCACCCAGCCAAGCGCGCCGCAATTGGTCATGCGCACGCTCATCTCCTTGCCGGTGCGCGGCATGGCCGGCACGTAGAGGGGCGCCGCCTGCACGACGCGCCTGATCTCCTCGACCAGCATTTCCTGGGCCGGGCGGGTAATGTAGCCCGGCATATGGCGAACGCCTTTGGGCAGAACGAGCATGGATCGATCCGATCAATTGGCCAGAGAGCATGCCACCGAAGAAACAGCTCCGCGACCCGAAAACGGCCGCTCGCTTGCCGGTATGCCGGCCTCAGTCGCTGTCGACCCGGCCGCGCAGCTTCTTCACCGTCGATCGGCCCGCCTTGCTCTTGAGGCGGCGCTCCACGGCGCCCTTGGACGGCCTGGTCTTCTTGCGCGGCGGCGGTGGCGGCTCGGCCGCCTTGGCGATCAACGCCGTCAGCCGCGTCCGCGCGTCGGCCCGGTTCTGCTCCTGGGTGCGGAAGCGGCCGGCCTCGATGACGATGACGCCGTCCTTGGTGGCGCGCTGGCCGGCAAGCCTGATGGCACGCGCGCGCACCCGCTCGGACAGGCCGGAAGCGTTCGCCGCGTCGAAGCGCAGCTGCACGGCGGTGGCTACCTTGTTGACGTTCTGGCCGCCCGGGCCGGACGAGCGGATGAAGTCCTCATGCAAGTCGCCCGCACGGATGACCGCTTCGCCGGAGATGATGATGTCGTCGTCGCTCGCCATGCCTGCACTCATGACGCGGCTCCGGCAAAAAGAAAAGGCCCGGCGCCAGAGCGGTTCACCGCCTCACGGAAACGGTGACCTCTCTGGCTTTCTCTGTTGACGCAATTCCGGACGGAAAACCGTTTCACACTTTTCCTGGAATTGCGCTGGCCGGGCCCTGGAGGAAGGATGCCTGAGACGGCGACCTATTCCGCTGCTTCCTGCAGGCGCGGCGCGGCGCCCAGGATGGTGGCGTCGACGTGGCGTTCGAACTTCTCGAAATTGGTCGCGAACATGTTGACCAGCTTCGCGGCCTGGCGGTCGTAACCGGCCTTGTCCGCCCAGGTCGAGCGCGGGTCGAGAATGGCGCTCTCGACACCCGGGACCGCCACCGGCACCTCGAAGCCGAAATTGGCGTCGGTGCGGAACTCGGCCGAGTTCAGCGAGCCGTCGAGCGCGGCGCCCAGCAAGGCGCGCGTCACCTTGATGGGCATGCGGCGGCCGGTGCCATAGGCGCCGCCGGTCCAGCCGGTGTTGACCAGCCAGCAGTCGACGCCATGGCTGGCGATCAGGTCGCGCAGCAGATTGCCGTATTCGGACGGGTGGCGCGGCATGAACGGGGCGCCGAAGCAGGTCGAGAAGGTCGCCTCCGGCTCGGTGACGCCCTTTTCCGTGCCGGCAACCTTCGCGGTATAGCCCGACAGGAAGTGGTACATCGCCTGCGCCGGCGTCAGCCTGGCGATCGGCGGCATGACGCCAAAGGCGTCGGCGGTCAGCATGATGATGTTCTTCGGATGACCGGCGCGGCCGGTCTTCGAGGCGTTGGGGATAAAGTCCAGCGGATAGGCGCAGCGCGTGTTTTCGGTCAGGCTGCCATCGTTGAAATCCGGAACGCGACCGGCGTCGAGCACCACGTTCTCCAACACCGTGCCGAAGCGCTGCGTGGTGGCGAAGATCTCCGGTTCGGCCTCGGCCGACAGCCTGATCGTCTTGGCGTAGCAGCCGCCCTCAAAATTGAAGATGCCGTGCGGACCCCAGCCATGCTCGTCGTCGCCGATCAGCGTGAGCGACGGATCCGCGGAAAGCGTCGTCTTGCCGGTGCCGGACAGGCCGAAGAAGACGGCCGTGTCGCCGTCCGGACCTTCATTGGCGGAGCAATGCATCGGCATGACGCCCTTTGCCGGCAGCAGATAGTTCAGCATGGTGAACACCGACTTCTTCATCTCGCCGGCATAGGAGGTGCCGCCGATCAGCACGATCTTGCGGGTGAGGTCGACCGCGATCACCGTTTCCGTGCGGGTGCCGTGACGTACCGGATCGGCGCGGAAGGAGGGCAGATCGATGATGGTCATGCGCGGCGCGAAGCGCTCGAGCTCCGCGGCGTCGGGGCGGATCAGGAGGTTGCGGATGAACAGCGAATGCCAGGCGAATTCGGTGATGACCCGGGTCGGCAGGTTCAGATCGGCGTCGGCACCGCCGACGAGGTCCTGGACATAGAGGTCCTTGTCCGCCGCGTGGGCGCGGAAGTCGGAAAGCAGCGCCTCGAACTGGGCGGGCGAGATCGCCTTGTTGTTGTCCCACCAGACATGCGGCTCGGTCGCTCCGTCGCGCACGACGAATTTGTCCTTCGGGGAACGGCCGGTGTGCTGGCCGGTCTCGGCGACCAGCGCGCCCTGCGCGGTCAGCCTCGCCTCGCCACGCCGGATCGCTTCCTCATAGAGTTCGGCCGCGCCGAAATTGTAGCGGACCATGCCCGTGGTGTTCAGGCCGATCGCGTCAATGGCGCAGTCGGGGTTGCGTTTGCCGGCTTCCGACATCAAATTTCCTCTCTGGATTGGCCGCATCTGACGGGTGATTTCCCGGAGCCCGCGCTGGGGCCGCCAGGTTCAGAACCAGAAAAGGCGAATGATATCAAATCATTAATCGATTTAAAAAATTTGAAAGTTGTTTAAATCGTTTATATGTGCAAAAAACCGCAGAGGTTGCCCAAAGGATTGGCAGGCTTGGTTCGTCCAATCCCAATATGGGTGCGATGGCGTGTGACGGCAGGCCGAGCGTGACTTCGGACAAGGCCCGTGCCACATTTTGTACCCAATTTGTCCTGCAAAAGCCCCTTCTCGACGACAGAAGGGACAGCTCATGAGGGAGCCGCTTGAAATGGCAACAATCGCGCTTGTCGACGACGACCGCAACATTCTGACCTCGGTGTCGATCGCGCTCGAGTCCGAGGGCTATCGGGTCGAAACCTACACCGACGGCGCGTCGGCGCTGGAAGGCCTGGCGGCGCGGCCGCCGAATCTCGCCATCCTCGACATCAAGATGCCGCGCATGGACGGCATGGAGCTGTTGCGCCGCATGCGCCAGAAGTCGGATCTGCCGGTCATCTTCCTGACCTCGAAGGACGACGAGATCGACGAATTGTTCGGCCTCAAGATGGGCGCCGACGACTTCATCCGCAAACCCTTCTCGCAGCGCCTTCTGGTCGAACGCGTGCGCGCGGTGCTGCGCCGCACCAGCGCCCGCGAGGCGGCGGCCAAGGCGCCGAGCCAGCAGGCCCGCTCGCTCGAACGCGGCCAGCTGGTGATGGACCAGGAACGCCACACCTGCACCTGGAAGGGCGAGCCGGTGACGCTGACAGTGACCGAGTTCCTCATCCTGCATTCGCTGGCGCAGCGCCCCGGCGTGGTAAAAAGCCGTGATGCGCTGATGGATTCAGCCTATGATGAACAGGTCTATGTCGACGACCGCACCATCGACAGCCACATCAAACGGCTGCGCAAGAAGTTCAAGGCTGTCGACGACGACTTCGAGATGATCGAAACCCTTTACGGAGTCGGGTACCGGTTCCGGGAAGCATGAGATAGGCAGTAGGCAGTAGGGAATAGTCAGTAGTCAGTTTTGAATGATGCGAGCGGCCACTCATAGCCGCAGTCAGCCAACCTATTCCCTACTGCCTACTCACTACTCACTAACTAAGCAGGGCCTGCTATTCGATGGCAGTGGAAGTAGAGCGAGGCAGACGGGCGGGCGCGGCAAGGCGCCCGTCGCGGATCGTGCCCGCCTTCGTGTCGAAGGTCACGGTGCCGATGCGCCGGTTTCTCGGCCATCACATCTTCTCCAGCCTGACGCGGCGCATCCTGTTCCTCAACCTGGCCGGCCTTGCCGTACTGGTGACAGGCATCCTTTATCTCAACACCTTCCGCGACGGGCTGATCGACGCGCGCGTCGAGAGCCTGATGACGCAGGGCGAGATCATCGCCGGCGCGATCGCGGCCTCGGCGACGGTCGAGACCGATTCGATCAGCATCGACCCGGAAAAGCTGCTGGAGCTGCAGGCCGGCGAGAGCCTTGGGCCGGGTTCCGACCAGCTCGACAACCTCGATTTCCCGATCAATCCGGAGCGCGTCGCGCCGGTGCTGAGGCGCCTGATCTCGCCGACGCGCACCCGCGCCCGCATCTATGACCGCGACGCCAACCTGCTGCTCGATTCGCGCCATCTCTATTCGCGCGGCCAGATCCTGCGCTACGACCTGCCGCCGGTCGAGGACGAACAGCCGGACCTCCTGGAACGGGTCGAGAAATTCGTCTTCGACTTCTTCCGCAACAAGGACCTGCCCGTCTACCACGAGCAGCCCGGTGGCAATGGCGCGGCCTTCCCGGAAGTGGTCAAGGCGCTGACCGGCAGCCCCTCGACCATCGTGCGGGTGAGCGAGCAAGGCGAGCAGATCGTCTCCGTCGCGGTGCCGATCCAGCGTTTCCGCGCCGTGCTCGGTGTGTTGATGCTGTCCACCGAAGGCGGCGACATCGACAAGATCGTGGCGGCCGAGCGCAAGGCGATCCTGCGCGTGTTCGGAGTGGCGGCTCTGGTCACCGCGATCCTGTCGATGCTTCTGGCATCCACCATCGCCAATCCGCTGCGCCGGCTTTCCGCGGCCGCCGTCAGGGTGCGGCGCGGCGTCAAGAGCCGCGAGGAAATCCCCGATTTCTCCGACCGCCAGGACGAGATCGGCAATTTGTCCATTGCCGTGCGCGACATGACGAATGCGCTGTACGCGAGAATCGAGGCGATCGAGAGTTTCGCCGCCGACGTGTCGCATGAATTGAAGAACCCGCTGACGTCGCTGCGCAGCGCCGTCGAGACATTACCTTTGGCGAAAAACGATGCTTCTCGCGCGCGTCTGATGGAAATCATCCAGCACGATGTGAGGCGGCTCGACCGGCTGATAACCGACATCTCCGACGCCTCCCGCCTCGACGCCGAGTTGGCGCGCGAGGATGCCGGCACCGTGGATTTGAAGAAGTTCATCACCGACCTCGTCGCCGTGTCACGCGAGACGACGCGCAACAAGAAGGCAGTCGAGATCGAGTTCAAGGTGGCAAAGCTGCCGGCCGGCGCAAAAGGCTTCTTCGTCGTCGGCCATGACCTCAGGATCGGCCAGGTCATCACCAACCTGATCGAGAACGCACGCTCCTTCGTGCCCGACGAGCACGGCCACATCGCCATTTCGCTGGCGCGCGCGGGCAAGTTCAACATCATCACCGTCGACGACAACGGCCCGGGTATCCGGGCCGAGAACATCGACCGCATCTTCGAGCGCTTCTACACCGACCGGCCGGCCGGCGAGGCGTTCGGCCAGAACTCCGGGCTCGGGCTGTCGATCAGCCGCCAGATCGTCGAGGCGCATGGCGGCACGCTGACGGCCGAGAACATCCCCGGCACCAAGCCCGGCGAGATCAAGGGCGCGCGTTTCGTGGTGACGCTGCCGGCCGAAGGCTGAGCCCAGGCGCCGACCCGATGATGTCCGACCCCGCCGCGAAGCCTGAAAACATCCATGGAACCGCAATCCTGATCGGCGATCGCGGCATCCTTATCACCGGGCCGTCCGGCGCCGGCAAAACGACGCTGGCGCTGACCCTCCTGGACCATTGCCGCACGCGCGAGCTGTTCTCGCGGCTGATCGGCGACGACAGAGTGCTTGCCGTGGCCCATGCCGGCCGGCTTGTCTGCCGCGTGCCGACGACGATAGCGGGCCTCGCCGAAGTGCCAGGTTTCATGCCGCGCCGGCTGCCGTTCGAACCGGGCGGCGTAATCGACCTCAATGTGCGGCTGGTGCCGAAGACGGAGATGTCCCGTTTCCAGGAGGAAACCAGCGAGCCGGTGGCAGGCTGCCCGGTGCCGCGTATCGACCTTGCCGAACGCAACGCAGCCACCGCCTTGCCGGCGATAATGGCGCGGTTGTCGATCCAGCCTTTTTCGTGATCGGGCCGGGGTTTTTTTGTTGCGATGCGTCAAAATGGCCCGGGCTGCCGCAATTTTGGGCTTGTCAACCGGCCGCGCGTCGACAAGATAGCGCTCCCGCCGCCTGGAATGGCCGGCGAACATAAGATACGCCTGTGAAGCGGCGATGACGGGAGCCACCAGAGAATGATCGGACTCGTGCTCGTGACGCACGGTCAACTCGCCACCGAGTTCCGGCATGCAGTCGAGCATGTCGTCGGGCCGCAAGACAATTTCGAAACCGTGGCGATCGGCGCCGATGACGACATGGAGCGGCGCCGGGCCGACATTGTCGACGCCGTGGCGCGCGTCGACACAGGCACCGGCGTCATCGTGCTCACCGACATGTTCGGCGGCACGCCCTCCAACCTCGCCATCTCGGTGATGGAATCCGGCCGCACCGAGGTCATCGCCGGCATGAACCTGCCGATGCTGATCAAGCTCTCCTCGATCCGCAAGGGCGACAACATGGCCGCCGCGCTCGACGAAGCGCAGGCGGCGGGCCGCAAATACATCAACGTCGCCAGCCAGCTCCTGAGCAGCAAATGAACGTATCGGCGTCGCAGACGGACGAGGTGGTGCGGGAGTTCCCGATCATCAATCAGCGCGGTCTGCACGCGCGCGCTTCGGCCAAGTTCGTCCAGGTCGCCAGCGGCTTCGACGCCACCATCCACGTCGAGAAGGACGGCGTGAAGGTCGGCGGCACCTCGATCATGGGCCTGATGATGCTGGCGGCGAGCCCGGGCTATTCGATCCGCGTCATCGCCAGCGGCCCCGAAGCCGTGCCGGCGATGGACGCGCTGGAGCGGCTTGTTGCCTCGCGCTTCGGCGAGGAAATCTAGTTTCTCAGCACAGGATTTTGACCGGCCGGCTCTTTTTGCTTTGGCAGGTGGCATGCGTTGGAGATTGGTCGAAACGTCCATCGCGATTGTCATTCTAAAGCGCGTCGCGCTGAAACGGATTCAGGCGACGCGCTTTAGGTCCTTTGTTTGATGCATGTCGTTGCCGCAAAACCGAGGTCACTTTTGCGCGACATGCATTAGGGCGGAGCAGGAGCGAAGCTCCGTCGCGGAGACCCTGGAATCCATGCCGTTACCTTCGCCAAAGAGTGTAGCGGAGCAAAATTCTGCAACCCTGGCGGCGCTTCGAAAGCACGACACGGATTCTATGGTCTGCGCCGCGTCGCTTCGCTCCTTGCTCCGCCATAGAATGACGAGGGTTGGGGCGGCTTCAGCCAATCCCCAGCGTTTGCGCTGATTGCCCTCCCAAGACATGCGCGCATAAAGATTTCTTTATATCCCATTGTCGTGTCACGGCCGATCTGCTAGTCAGGCCGGCAATCGCGCCCTCCCATGCGCCTCCCGGCGTTGGCGCGCCTTTGAGAAAAAATCACACCGGAGCACTGCCATGACGGGTAGCAAGGACTATGTGGTCGCCGACATCTCGCTTGCCGGCTGGGGCCGCAAGGAGATCGAGATCGCCGAAACCGAAATGCCGGGCCTGATGGCCTGCCGCGAGGAGTTCGGCGCCAAGAAGCCGCTGAAGGGCGCGCGCATCACCGGCTCGCTGCACATGACCATCCAGACGGCGGTGCTGATAGAGACGCTGAAGGCGCTTGGCGCCGACATCCGCTGGGCCTCGTGCAATATCTTCTCGACACAGGACCACGCGGCCGCCGCGATCGCCGAGGCCGGCATCCCGGTCTTCGCCATCAAGGGCGAGTCGCTCGAGGACTACTGGAACTACACCGATCGCATCTTCCAGTGGACCGACGGCGGCACCTCCAACATGATCCTGGACGACGGCGGCGACGCTACCATGTACATCCTGCTCGGCGCCCGCGCCGAGGCCGGCGAGGACGTGCTGTCCAATCCCGGCAGCGAGGAGGAAGAAATCCTGTTCGCCCAGATCAAGAAGCGTCTGAAGGCCTCACCCGGCTTCTTCACCAAGCAGCGCGAAGCGATCCGCGGCGTCACCGAGGAGACCACCACCGGCGTCAACCGCCTCTACCAGCTGCAGAAGAAGGGCCTGCTGCCCTTCCCGGCGATCAACGTCAACGATTCCGTCACCAAGTCGAAATTCGACAACAAGTATGGCTGCAAGGAATCGCTGGTCGACGGCATCCGCCGCGGCACCGACACGATGATGGCCGGCAAGGTCGCGGTGGTCTGCGGCTATGGCGACGTCGGCAAGGGCTCGTCGGCTTCGCTGCGCGGCGCCGGCGCCCGCGTCAAGGTCACCGAGGTCGACCCGATCTGCGCGCTGCAGGCGGCGATGGACGGCTTTGAAGTGGTGACGCTGGAAGACGCGGCCCCCACCGCCGACATCGTCATCACCACCACCGGCAACAAGGATGTCGTCACGCTCGACCATATGCGGTCGATGAAGGACATGGTGATCGTCGGCAATATCGGCCACTTCGACAACGAGATTCAGGTGGCGTCGCTGCGCAATTTGAAATGGACAAACGTCAAGCCGCAGGTCGACCTGATCACCTTCCCGGACGGCAAGCGGATGATCCTTCTGTCCGAGGGACGCCTGCTCAACCTCGGCAACGCCACCGGACATCCGAGCTTCGTCATGTCGGCCTCGTTCACCAACCAGGTGCTGGCGCAGATCGAGCTTTTCAGCAAGCACGGCCAGTATGAGAACCAGGTCTATGTGCTGCCCAAGCACCTCGACGAGAAGGTGGCGCGGCTGCATCTCGACAAGCTCGGCGCCAAGCTCACCGAGCTGTCGGGCGAACAGGCCGCCTATATCGGCGTGACGCCGCAGGGACCGTACAAGCCGGAACACTACCGCTATTAACCAAAGCGAAATTATCTACCAGATATTGAAGCCGGGCGGTTGACTTTCCGCCCGGCTTATTTTTTGCGCCAATGATTCTTCACGCCGATTCCGGCAGGCGTTATTGTTGTGATTCGCGGTCCGGGGACATGTTGGGCCGGGGACGCATTCAGGGCGGTCTTGCATTCAAGCGGCGAAGAGGACCAAGACATGCCGGGGGATTACCCGCTACGCGCGGGAAAGGCCGTTTCCGGCGGCCATGAGGATTCGAACGAGGCCGGCCCCGCCGTGAGCGGCGGCGGTTTTCGTGGCGGCTTGCGGCTGGCCTCGCTGCTTGCCACCTCGGCGCTCGCCAGCCCGCTGCTCGCGTTTGCCGCGCACGCCGAGACAAGCCTTCCAGGAAAAGCCACGGCGCCGGTCAGCACCGTCGAGGTCATGCAGCTCGCCATGTTCGTCGGTGTCATGGGCGCGGCACTTGTCTCGGCCATCTTCCTGATCCGCGAGCGCGCGCGCACCGCCGCGCAAAATGTCCAGCTCAGGGGCCGCATCGCGGACGTCAACGCGGCGCTGCAGCGTTCCGAGGCTCTGCTCAACCTGCGCGACCAGCGGCTGATCGTCTGGGCAATGGACAACAAGAAACCCGAACTCATCGGCAACCTGCCGCTGGAAAGCGGCGCGCCCGACGACAGGTCGGCCTTCCTCGCCTTCGGCCGCTGGCTGATGCCACGCTCGGCGGCGGCTTTGGAACACGCGGTTGCGGCGCTGCGCGAACAGTCGAAGGCCTTCGACCTGGTCATCGAAACGCAGGCCGGCGTGCCGCTGGAAGTGCATGGCCGCAAGAGCGCGGCGCATGTCTTGGTGCGTTTCGTCTCGTTGTCGGAGACACTGCGCAACCAGGCCAGGCTCAAGATCGAGAACCAGCGGCTTAGCGCCGACCACGACACGCTGGTCGGCCTGCTCGACGCGTTGAAAATGCCGGCATGGTTGCGCGGCGCGGACGGGCGATTGCAATGGGTCAACCGCGCCTATGCCGAGGCGGTGGAAGCCGAAAGCCCGGCCGCCGCCCTGCGCGACGCCAAGGAATTCCTCGGCGGCCAGGCGCGCGAGCAGATCGCCGAGCAGCACAAGACGCGCGCAGTCTTCGAACAGACGCTTTCCACCGTGATCGAGGGCGACCGCCGCATGTTCGCGGTCACCGACTTTGCCGGCGCCGACGGCTCGGCGGGTCTTGCCTGCGACACCAGCGCGGTCGAGACGATCCGCGCCGAATATGAGCGGACCGTCCGCAGCCATGCCGACACGCTCGACCAGTTGAACACCGCGGTGGCGATCTTCGACACCGAGGAAAAGCTGCGCTTCTTCAACCAGGCCTTCCAGAAGCTGTGGGGTCTCGACCCGGGCTTCCTGCTCAGCGCTCCCTCCAACACGCTGCTGCTCGACCGGCTGCGCTCAGAAGGCAGGATTGCCGAGCAGCCGGAATGGCGGCGCTGGAAGGAAAACCTGCTCAGCGCCTACCGCGCCGTCGAATCGCAGGAGCATTGGTGGCACCTGCCGGACGGCAAGACGATCCGCGTCGTGGCGAACCCGCAGCCGAAGGGCGGCGTCACCTGGGTGTTCGAGAACCTGACCGAGAAGATGGACCTCGAAAGCCGCTACCAGACCGCCGTGCGGGTGCAGGGCGAGACGCTGGACAACCTCGCCGAAGGCGTGGTCGTGTTCGGTCCGGACGGCCGGCTGCGCCTTTCCAATCCGGCCTTCGTCGCGCTGTGGGGCCTGACGGTGGAAGCGGTCAAGCCGAACGTCCATGTCTCGGCGATCCGCGACCTGTGCAACCAGCGCGCCGCGAACAGCCCGTGGGGCGGCTTCGTCGCCGCGATCACCGGCTTCGACGACGAGCGCCGCGACCGCCGCGGCCAGATCGAACTCGTCGACGGCACGGTGCTGAGCTACGCGGTGATCCACCTGCCCAACGGCCAGGTGATGATCACCTTCGTCGACGTCACCGACACCGTCAATGTCGAGCGGGCGCTGAAGGACAGGAACGAGGCGCTGGAGAAATCCGACCAGCTGAAGAACGAATTCGTGCAGCATGTGTCCTATGAGCTGCGCTCGCCGCTGACCAACATCATCGGCTTCACCGAGCTTCTGTCGCTGCCCGCGACAGGGCCACTGACACCGAAGCAGCGCGAATATGTCGAGCATGTCGGCTCGTCGTCGTCGGTGCTGCTCACCATCGTCAACGATATCCTCGACCTGGCCACCGTCGATGCCGGCATCATGCAGCTCGACATCTCCGAAATGAACATCGACCGGACCATCGCCGCGGCCGCCGAGCTGGTCGCCGACAGGCTGGACGAGCACCGGATCAAGCTCGATATCGATGCGGCGGAGGCGCCGGCGAGCTTCCATGGCGATGAGATCCGTATCCGCCAGATCCTCTACAACCTGCTTAGTAACGCGGCGAACTACGCGCCGGAGGCAAGCACGATCACGCTTACCTGCCGCCGGTTGGCCGACAGCGTCGAGTTCTCGGTGCATGACGACGGCCCCGGCATGCCGCCGGACGTGCTGGAATCGGTCTTCCGCCGCTTCGAGCCGCGCGCCAATGGCGGACGGCGGCGCGGCGCCGGGCTTGGACTCTCGATCGTCAAGAGCTTCGTCGAATTGCATGGCGGAACCGTGCGCATCGAGACCGGCGAGGACAGGGGCACCACGGTGATCTGCACCTTCCCGGACAAGCCTTCCGGAATCCCGGATACGCCGGCGGGCATCCGCGACGCGGCCGAGTAGCGCGGCCCGATGGCAGGAACGGTGCTGGAGCGTTTTCTCGCCGACGAGGCGGCAACGGCAAGGCTTGGCGAGGACCTCGCCATGGCTTTGCGCGCCGGCGACGCGATCGCGCTCAACGGCGATCTCGGCGCCGGCAAGTCGACGCTGGCCCGCGCGCTGATCCGGACGCTTGCCGACGATACCGGCCTCGAAGTGCCGAGCCCGACCTTCACGCTGGTGCAGAGCTACGAGACGCGCGTTCCGGTGCATCATTTCGACCTCTACCGCCTCTCCTCACCGGACGAGCTCGACGAGCTCGGCCTCGACGATGCGCTCAGCCAAGGCGCGGCGCTGGTCGAATGGCCGGAACGGGCCGCAGACCGATTGCCGGCAAGCGCGCTGTGGGTCGACCTTGCCGAACATGGCGAGGGCCGCGTGGCAAGGCTGTCGGGGCAGGGGCCGGTCTACGAACGCGTCGCTCGATCGCTGGCCATGCGCGATTTCCTGGCCTCGGCCGGATGGGGCGAAGCCAGCCGCCGCCATTTCGTCGGCGATGCCTCCGCCCGCTCCTACGAGATCGTCTCGTTGCCCGGCAAGGCGCCGCGCGTGCTGATGAACTCGCCGCGCCTCGTGCTCGGGCCGCCGGTGCGCGACGGCAAGCCCTATGCCGTGATCGCCCATACGGCCCAGTCCGTCACCGCCTTCGTCGCCATCGACCGGGCGCTGCTTGCGGCCGGCGTCAGCGTGCCGGCGATCCATGCCCAGGACCTCGACCAGGGCTTTCTGCTCATCGAACATCTCGGCTCGGAAGGTTTCCTCGGCCGCGACGGCCAGCCCATCGCGAAGCGCTACGAAGCGGCGGCGGAACTGCTGGCCATGATGCATGGCAAGGCTTGGCCCACGCGCATGGAAGCGGCACCGGGCGTATTCCACGATGTGCCGCCTTTCGATCGGGAAGCCATGCTGATCGAGGCCGACCTTTTGGTCGACTGGTATGTGCCATGGATCACCGGCGATCCGGCAAACGACGCTTTGCGGGCCGGCTACCACCAGGTATGGAATGCCCTTCTCGACCGCCTTGCCGGCAGCGAATACACGCTGATGCTGCGCGACTTCCATTCGCCCAACATCATCTGGCGGGCGGAGCGGTCCGGCCTCGACCGGCTCGGCATCGTCGACGTGCAGGATGCGCTGATCGGGCCGGCGGCCTATGACGTCGCCTCCTTGGCCATGGATGCGCGCGTTACCGTCTCGCCCGAGATCGAGCGACGGACGGTCGCGGCCTATGTCGCGGCCCGGCACGCGGCCGGCGCGTTCGACGAGGCCGGCTTCGCCGAGGCGTATGCGATCATGGCGGCGCAGCGCAATTCGAAGATCCTCGGTATCTTCGTGCGGCTCGAAAAGCGCGACGGCAAGCCTTACTATCTGAAACACCTGCCGCGCATCCGCGACTATCTGAGGCGGGCTCTGGCGCATCCGGCGCTGGCTGGCCTGAAGGATTTCTACATGGCCCACGGCCTGCTCGAGGAACGGGTCCCATGAAGCCGACGACCGCGATGGTGCTGGCGGCCGGGCTTGGCAAGCGCATGCGGCCGATCACCGACACGATGCCGAAGCCGTTGGTGAAGATCGCCGGCAAGACCTTGCTCGACTGGGGGCTGGACAGCCTGGAGGCCGCCGGCATCGCCAAGGCGATCGTCAACGTGCACTACCTGCCTGAGCAGATCGTCGCCCATGTCGCCGCTCGGCGCGCACCGAAGATCGTCATCTCCGACGAGCGCGAGGCGCTGCTGGAATCGGCGGGCGGCATCGTCAAGGCGCTGCCGCTACTGGGCAGCGAACCGTTCTACATCATCAATGCCGACACCTTCTGGATCGACAGCGGCCAACCCAGCCTCGAGCGTCTTGCCCTTGCATGGGACGCCGCCAGAATGGATATTCTGCTGATGCTTACCGATCTCGACTCAGCCACCGGGCATTGCGTCGGCACCGATTTCCTGGCGGCGCCGGACGGTGCGCTCACGCGCTCGAAAGGCGACCCCGCCGGCCTGATCTATGCCGGCGCCGCCATCATCCATCCGCGCATCTTCAAGGATGCACCCTCCGGCTCGCATTCGCTCAATGTCTATTTCGACAAGGCGATCGGCGCCGGGCGCCTGTTCGGCATAAAGATGAACGGGCGCTGGATCACCGTCGGCACGCCGGACGCGATCCCCGCCGCCGAAGCGGCGGTGGCCGGCGCGCTCGCGAAAGCGGTATGAGCGGCGCGCGCCGCGTTCTTTCCATCCCGCCCGGAGCGCCGTTCCTGCCGACGCTGGCCGGAGCATTGCTCGACGGGCGTCTGATCCCCGGCTTCCGCTTCGACGGCGATCCGCTGGAGCTCGCCGACGCCACCATCTATGTGCCGACGCGCCGCGCGGCGCGGGCGCTGCGCGGCGCCTTCGTCGACATTCTCTCTGAAATGGACGGGGGAAAACGCTCGGCCATCCTGCCGACGGTGCGGCCGCTCGGCGAGTTCGACGAGGACGAGGCGGCCTTCGACGCCGAGGCGGCACCTGCAATAGAGCTTGCGCCGCCGATCGCCGCGCAGGAGCGGCTGTTGTTGCTGGCGCCGCTGGTGCGCGCCTGGAAGGAAAACCTGCCGGCGCATGTCAGAGAGCGGTTCAACGAGGAATTCGTGGTGCCGACCTCGGCCGCCGACGCCATCTGGCTGGCGCGCGACCTCGCCCGGCTGATGGACGAGATCGAGACCGAAGGCACGGACTGGGCGAAGCTCGCGACGCTGGTCACCGGCAATCTCGCCGGCTGGTGGCAGGTGACGCTCGATTTCCTCGGCATCGTCACCGACAACTGGCCGGACCTGCTCAAGGAGCGCGACCGCTCCAATCCGGCCGCGCATCGCAGCGCGCTGATCCGGCTGGAAGCGGCGCGGCTGAAGCGCAATCCACCGGCCGGACCGGTGATCGCCGCCGGTTCGACGGGCTCGATCCCCGCCACCGCCGAACTGCTTGGCGTGATCGCCGGACTGCCCAATGGCGCGGTCGTGCTGCCCGGGCTCGACCGCGAGCTGGACGACGCATCCTTTGCGGCGATCACCGCACCCGGCGCGCGCCCGGCAACGCTCGGCCATCCGCAATACGGCCTCGCCAAGCTGATCGGCGGCATTGGCATTGCGCGCCGCGATGTCGAGGACGTCGCCGCCGCGCCGCCGCCGCTTGCGCTGCGCGCGGCCCTTGTCGGCGAGGCGCTGCGGCCGGCCGAAACCACCGAATATTGGACCGAGACGCGGCCCCGCTTCACGGCACACGACATCGAACGGGCGCTTGCCGGCGTAACGTTGGTGGAAGCGGCGAACGAACGCGACGAGGCGGCGGCAATCGCCATCGCGTTGAAGCGCGCCGTGGAGATCCCGGGCAGGCGCGCCGCACTCGTCACCGGCGACCGGGCGCTGGCGCGGCGGGTTTCGGCCGAGCTTCTGCGTTTCGGTGTCGTTGCCGACGATTCCGGCGGCGCGCCGCTCATCAACACGCCGGCCGCCAGCCTGCTCAGGCTCGCGCTGAGCGCGGCGTTCCGGCCCGGCGATCCGGTAAGCCTGCTGTCCTTGCTCAAGCATCCGCTGCTTGGGCTCGGTTTGGAACGCGAGATCGTGCGCAAGGCGGCCGAACTCGTCGAACTGGTCGCGCTGCGCGGCGGCACCGGCCGGCCCGATGTCGCCTCGCTCGGCGCGCTTTTCGAGACACGGCTCGCCGAGCTGAGCGGCGACACAAGGCAGCCTTTCTGGTTTTCGCGCCTGACCGTGCGCGGCATCGAGCAGGCGCGCGGCATGCTTAGCCGCCTTACAGATGCGCTGTTGCCGCTCACCGCGATGCGCGACGAGAACGGCGCCGACATCGCGACGCTGACGCAGGCGAGCGTCGTCGCGCTGGAGGATTTGGGCCGCACGGCCGATGGCGGTCTGGCCGGCCTCTATGCCGGCGATGCCGGCGACAAGCTGGCCGAGTTGCTGCGCGGACTGGTGGCGGCGGCCTCGCCCTTCACCTTCGCCGCTTCGGAATGGCCCGACGTGATGGAGGCGCTGATCGCGCCGGAGACGGTGAAGCCGGCGCAAGGCACGGACCGCAACATCGCCATCTGGGGCGCGCTGGAAGCCCGATTGCAGAACGTCGACGCGCTGATCATCGGCGGGCTCAACGAAGGCATCTGGCCGCGCAAGCCCGAGAGCGACCGCTTCATGTCGCGGCTGATGAAGACCGGCATCGACCTCGAGCCGCCGGAACGGCGCATCGGCCTTGCCGCGCATGATTTCCAGATGGCGACGGGCGCCGGCGAAGTGGTGCTGACGCGGTCGGCCCGTTCGGGCGACGCGCCGGCGGTGCCGTCACGCTGGCTGCAGCGCATCCTGACCTTCATCGGCAAGGAACCGGCGGCAGCGCTGCGCGGGCGTGGCGACGCGCTGCTTGGCTGGGCGCGCGCTCTCGATGCCGGCGAGAAGAAGGATTTTGCCCCTCGACCGCAGCCCAAGCCGCCGCTCAGCATGCGCCCGCAGCATTTTTCGGTCACCGAGATCGAGACGCTGCGCCGCGACCCCTACGCGGTCTACGCGCGGCGCATCCTGGGGCTTTCGCCGCTCGAGCCATTGATCCGCGATCCAGGCGCCGCCGAGCGTGGAACGCTGTTCCACGAGATTCTGCATCTGTTCTCCCGGCGGGTCGAGGATCCAAGGGCACCGAATGCACTGGCAAGCCTTATCGAAGCCGGACGGATTTGCTTTGCCGACGCAAAGCTTCCGCCTGATATCGAGGCTGTCTGGTGGCCGCGTTTCGAAAAGCTCGCCGAAAACATCATCGAATGGGAGCATGGCCGCGCCGATGCGGTCACGCGACGCTACGCCGAGGAACGTGCCGACAAGACGGTGGTCGGCCGCACCGGCGTGACGCTGTCCGGCTATGCCGACCGCGTCGACCTGCTTGCCGGCGGCATGGCCGACATACTCGACTACAAGACCGGCTCCTCGCCCTCGAAGGCGCAGGCGCATACGCTGCTGGCGCCGCAGCTTGCGTTGGAAGGCGCCTTGCTCAGGCGCGGCGCCTTCAAGGAGCTCGGCATTCGCGAGCCATCGCAGCTTGCCTTCGTGCGGCTGAAGCCGAATGGCGAGGTGTTCGAGGAATCGATCCTCGAATACAACCGCAAGCCCCGCACTGCCAACGATCTGTCCGAGGAAGCCTGGGCGCGGCTGGAGCGGCTGCTGTTCCATTATGCCGACCCGACCACCGGCTACCTGTCGCGCGCGCTGCCGTTCCGCGAGGGCGAGGCGGACGGCGACTACGACCATCTGGCGCGCGTGCTGGAATGGTCGGCCGGTGGGGCCAGCGAAGACGAGGCGGACGGATGAAATATCCGATCCCCTCCGATACCGCCGCCAGCCAGGCGCGCGCCTCGGATCCCGCCTACTCCGCCTGGGTGTCGGCCAACGCCGGCTCTGGCAAGACGCATGTCTTGGCGCAGCGCGTCATCCGGCTTCTGCTCAACGGCACCGATCCGTCGAAGATCCTGTGCCTGACCTATACGCGGGCGGCCGCCGCCAACATGTCGAACCGCGTGTTCTCGACCCTGTCGGAATGGACGGCGCTGCCGGATGCGGAGCTGGCGATCAGGATCGCGGCGCTGGACAGCCACGGCGCCGACCGCGACATGATGCGGCGCGCACGGCGATTGTTCGCGGAGGCGCTGGAAACGCCGGGTGGGCTGAAGATCCAGACCATCCATGCCTTCTGCGAATCCGTGCTGCACCAGTTCCCGCTCGAAGCCAACATCCCGGCGCATTTCGAGATGCTCGATCCGCAGATGGAAGCCTCGCTGTTCGGCGATGCCCGCCGCGACATGATCTCGGGGGCGGGCGCCGGCGTCGAGGGCCTGGCGGAGGCCTTCGCCACCGTGCTGGAACGCGGCGGCGAGTTCGGGCTCGACACGCTGCTTGGCGAAATCGTCGGCAAGCGCGACGAGCTGCGCGATTTCATCGCCAAGCTCGGCAAGGATCGGGATTTCCGGCCGCTGTTCGCCGAATTCAACTTCAGGCCCGGACAGACCGCCGACGACATCGCCGCTTCGCTGTGGCCGCTGCCTGGCTTTGGCCCCGGCCAGTTCGCCGAATTCACCCAGGCCGCCGAGGCCGCCGACGCGCGGCAGGTGCTGAACAATGTCATCCCCTATGCGCGGGGAGCGTTCGCCGAAGCCGACCCGATCCGGCGGTTGCGGCTGCTGGCGAAGGCCTTTCTCAAGGCCGACGGCGACCCCTATGAGCCGCCCAAGATCTTCAAGAAGGCGCTTGTCGACCGGCTGCCGGATCTGCCGGACCGCTATCTGGCCGCGGCCAAGGCGATCCTCGAGGTAACCGACCGGCTGGCGCTGTTCCGCATGCTGGAAGGGACTGCCGCGGCGCTGACCGTCGCCGGCTGGCTGATCGCGCGCTACGAGCAGCTGAAGCGTGGGCGGGGCTTCCTCGACTTCAACGATCTCATCACCCGCACCGTCAGCCTCCTGTCGCGGCCCGATGCCGGCCCCTGGGTGCAGTTCAAGCTCGACCAGGGCATCGACCACATCCTGCTCGACGAGGCGCAGGACACCAGCCCGGACCAGTGGGAGGTCGTGAAGAAGCTGACGGAAGAGTTCTTTGCCGGGCTCGGCCAGCGCGAGGCGGTGACGCGCACGATCTTTGCCGTGGGCGACGAGAAGCAGTCGATCTATTCCTTCCAGGGCGCGGCGCCGGATTCCTTTGCCGAAAGCCGGCTTTTGTTTGCCGGGCGCGTGCGCGATGCAGAAGCCGCCTTCGCCAATCTCAAGCTCACCTGGTCGTTCCGGTCGAGCGACGACGTGCTGGCCGCGGTCGACCGTGTCTTCGCCGAACCGGGTGTCAGGCGCGGCATCAGTCACGACCCTGACCCTTTGAGCCATAAGGCGATCCGCAATGACGCGCCGGGCTATGTCGAGGTGTGGCCCTCGGTCGGCGCCGAAATGGTCGAGGAGCCTGACGACTGGACCTTGCCGGTCAACCATGCCAGCGCGCCGGCCGTGCGCGTCGCCGAGCATGTCGCGACGACCATCCAGAACTGGCTGCGCAATGGCGAGGTCATCGAAGGCAAGGGCAGGAAACTGACCGCCGGCGACATACTCGTCCTGGTGCGCAAGCGCGACCGCTTCGTCCATGCGCTGTCGCGCAGCCTCAAGAACCGGCAGATCCCGGTCGCCGGCGCCGACCGGCTGAGCCTGCCCGGCCATATCGCCGTGCAGGACCTGATCGCGCTCGGGCATTTCCTGATCCAGCCGGAAGACGATCTTTCCTTGGCCGCGGTGCTGCGCAGCCCGATCCTCGAGGTTCCTGAGGAAACGCTGCTGGCGCTCGCCGGCTCGAGGCCGAAAGGCCAGTCACTGATCGCATCGCTGCGGCAGCACGCGGCCGAGGATGTGGCCCTCGCCGCTGTCGTTAGCCGGCTCGATGGCTGGGCGAGCGAAGTGGCGTTCAAGCCGGTGTTCGAATTCTATGCCGCGATGCTGGCGCGTGACGGCTTGCGCCGCAAGATGACGGCGCGGCTCGGACCCGAAGCCGGCGACATCCTCGACGAGTTCCTGAGTTTTTGCCTGGCCGAGGAACGCACCGGACTGCCGGGGCTGGAATCCTTCCTGTCGACGCTGGAGAATGCCGGCCCCGAGATCAAGCGCGAGATGGACCAGACGCGCGACGAGGTCCGGGTCATGACCGTGCATGCCGCCAAGGGCCTGGAGGCGCCGGTGGTTTTCCTGGTCGATGGCGGCTCGGCGCCGTTCAGCGACCAGCACCTGCCGCGGCTGATGCCGTTCGAGAGCTCGGGCGGGCAATGGAAAGGCAAGGGCTATCTGTGGCGCTCGGCCAGTGACGTCGCCAACGGCATCTCGAGGGCGGCTTCGGTCCGAGCGCGCGAACTGGCGGACGACGAATACCGGCGGCTGCTCTATGTCGGCATGACACGCGCCGAGGACCGGCTGATCGTCTGCGGCTACCACGGCAAGCGTCAGCCCAGCCCCGGCACCTGGCATTCGATCGTCAGCCGCGCGTTGCTCGGTGCGCCCGAGAGTTCCGAGCGACGGCATCCCGCGACGGCCGAGGTGACGGTGCATCGCTTCCACATGACCAGATTGCCGCCGGTGGCGCCGACCGGCGTCGACAAGGCTGGACTGTTCGAGCACGCCGCGCCGCTGCCGGACGGCCTGTTTCGGCCGCTGCCGCCCTATGAGGAGTTGCCGCGACCGCTTTCGCCTTCCGGCGCCTCGGCACTGATCGACGAAGCGAAGGACGCCGTCCCCGACACACGCTCGCCGGTGCTCGATGCCGCCGCCGAACCCGGCTTCGCGGTCATGCGCGGCCTTGCCCTGCACAAATTGCTGCAGATGCTGCCCGGCATCGCCGAGGCGGATAGGCGGAGCGCGGCCGAACGCTATCTGGCGCGCGCCGGCGCCGGCTGGCCCGACGGCGAGCGCGACAAGGCGCTGGAAGCGGTGCTGTCGATCCTGTCCGATAGCCGCTTCGGCACGCTGTTCTCGCCGTCCTCGCGCGCGGAAGTCGCGGTGATGGGCAGCCTCGAGGTGAAGGGCAAGCTGCGCTCGATCTCCGGCAAGATCGACCGGCTGGCCGTCACGCCGCAAAAAGTGTCGATCGTCGACTACAAGACCAACCGGCCTGCGCCGACCAGTCTGGCCGAAGTACCACCGGCCTATATGCTGCAGCTTGCGCTCTACCGCGCGCTGCTTCAGCCGCTCTATCCGGGCCGCGAGGTGACGGCGGCGCTGCTGTTCACCGAGGCGCCACGCCTGATCGAGCTGCCGGCGGCGGCCATGGACGACGCCCTTGCCCGACTCACGGGAGCGTGACACAAGAACTGCTTGAACATCGCCACCACAACCACCACATTTGGTGCAACCCGAGTTTTCGAAAGGATTTCAGCATGGCCACCGTCAAGGTCGACAAGGGCAATTTCCAGGCCGATGTGCTCAACGCCAAGGAGCCGGTCGTGGTGGATTTCTGGGCCGAGTGGTGCGGTCCGTGCAAGATGATCGGTCCGTCGCTGGAAGAGATCGCCAACGAGCTCGGCTCCAAGGTCAAGATCGCCAAGCTCAACATCGACGAGAATCCCGAGCTTGCCGCCCAATTTGGCGTGCGCTCGATTCCGACGCTGATGATCTTCAAGGGCGGCGAATTGGCCGACATGAAGGTGGGCGCCGCGCCGAAGACCGCGCTGTCGCACTGGATCAACGGCAACCTCGCCTGAGCCAATCCGAATATTCAATGAACGAGCCCGGCCGTCGCGCCGGGCTTTTCTTTGGCGCCATCGCTCATGGCGCTCTGGCCCTCGCACGCAGGCACGTCATACTCTCTGCTTCAGAAAAAAAGGAGAGCGCCATGACCGGGACAGCCAAGGCCACAGTTCACGTCGACAATGAGCGCGTCATCGTCACCGAGTACCGGTTCGCGCCGGGCGCCAACACCGGCTGGCACCGCCATGGCCACGACTATGTCGTCGTGCCGTTGATGGACGGCAAGGTGAGGCTGGTGACCAAGGACGGCGAATCCTTTGCCGAGATGAAGCAGGGGGCGCCCTATTTCCGCCGGGAGGGCGTCGAGCACGACGTCATCAACGCCAATGACGGCGAATACGCATTCATCGAGATCGAGCTGAAATAGCTGTCGCTCACCAGTCGGCGATGCGATCGCCGCCGGTGAATTGGGCGCTTCTGTCCGTATACTCGAACAGCTCGATCTTCACGCCGTTGGGGTCGCGGACCCAGGCCTGGTAGGTGTCGTCGCAGGCGAACTTCTTCGGCGTGACCTCGACGCCTTTCGATCGGAAATGGGCGATGGCTGCATCGATGTCTTCCACCTCAAGGCACAAGTGATTGATCTGGTTCGCCTCGCTGTAGCGGGCCTCGCTCTTCTCGAACACCTCGACATGGCTGCGGCCGCCGCAATCGAGATAGAAGCCGAAGATCCTGCCGTCGCGCAGGAAATTGAACCGTGTGTCCATGCCGAGCACGTCGCTGTAGAAGCGTCGCGTCGCCTCCAGGTCATGCGCGAAAATGCAGACATGGGCGAGCTGCTTCACCTTGATCATGGCCGGTTCCTTTCGGCCCCCGCCGAATCCGCAGCGCTATCTTGAATTGGCTTTAAGTCGGCGGCGTGCCGTTCTCGGCCAGCACGGCGCCGGCAAAATAGAGCGAGCCGCCGATCAGGATGCGCGGCGCCGGGCCGTCCCAAGAGTCGCGCAACAGCATCAGCGCGCTGGCGACCGAGCTGACCGGCTCGGCCGACAGGCCGGCCTCTTCTGCGCGCAAGGCCAGCTCGTCATTCGGCACGCCGGCATCGCTGCTGGTCACCGGCACAGTATAGACATGGCGGGCGAGGCCCTTGAAGGCGCTGAAATAGCCGGTCTGGTCCTTGGTGTTGATCATGCCGGAGATCAGCACCAGCGGCCTCGGGTTCTTTTCCTCCTGCTCGGCCAGGGCCTCGGCGATGACGATGCCGGCGCCTGGATTGTGGCCGCCGTCCAGCCAGATCTCCGCGCCCTTCGGCGCGAGGTCCACCAGTTTGCCCTGCGTCAGCTTCTGCATGCGCGCCGGCCAGGCGACATGGGTCATCGCCCGTTCGGCGGCGCGATGGCTGATCTCGAAGCCGGCCGCCTTGACGGCGGCGATCGCCGCCGCCGCGTTGGCGTATTGATGGCGCCCGGGCAAGCGCGGCGAGGGCAGGTCCATCAGCCCATCCTCGTCCTGATAGACCATGCGGCCATTCTCCTCGAAGGCGAGGAAATCCTGGCCATAGACCACGGTCGGGCAATCCAGCCGCTCGGCCGTCTCGATCAGCACCTGGAGCGCGACATCGCTTTCCTGGGCGCCGATCACCACCGGGCAGCCGCGTTTCATGATGCCGGCCTTCTCGGCGGCGATCAGCTCGACGCGGTCGCCGAGATAGGCTTCGTGGTCCATCGATATCGGCATGATCACCGAAACCGCTGGCTGCCTGATGACGTTGGTGGCATCGAAACGGCCGCCAAGGCCGACCTCGACGATCGCCGCCTCCGCTGGATGCTCCGAGAACAGGATGAAGGTGACGGCGGTGAGGATCTCGAAGACGGTGATCTTCTGGCCGCCATTGGCCTCGGCGACGCGCGCGATGGCCTCGGCGAAGACGTCGTCGTCGACGAGCTTGCCGCCGCCTTCGGCCGCCAGCCTGTAGCGCTCGTGCCAGTTCACCAGATGCGGCGAAGTATGGACGTGGACGAGATGGCCGGCCGCTTCCAGCAGCGCGCGGGAGAAGGCGGCGCAGGAGCCCTTGCCGTTGGTGCCGGCGATGTGGATGACCGGCGGCAGCCGGTCCTGCGGATTGCCGAGGCGTTCGAGAAGCCGCGTGACGCGATCCAGCGAAAGGTCGAAGCCTTTCGGATGCAACGTCATCAGATGTTCGATTTCGCGTTCGGCGGAAAGCGTTGTCATGGCGGAATCCTAGAGCGGTTCATCATTTCATGGAATGCAGAACCGCTCTCTCTTTTTGTTGACGCAATTCCGAACGGAAAACCGTTTCACACTTTTCCTGGAATTGCTTTGGCGCACGGCCTCGAAACCGGGAATCGGTTTCGGAACGGCCATGCGCAAATCAGAGGCTACAGCACAGAACGGACGGCGCAAATCGCGGTTCGCGGCGAGCGATGTCGCGTCAGACCGATATCGCGTCAGGCTTGCGGCCGCGCCTCGGCATTGACGATCGCCGGCGGCAGGATCTCCGGCTCCAGCGGCTTCTCGGCCTCCGGCATCTTGAGCAGCATCTTCAACAGCCGGGAAATGGTCTGGCGCATTTCGAGCCGCGAGACGACCATGTCGACCATGCCGTGCTCCATCAGATACTCGGCGCGCTGAAAACCGTCGGGCAATTTCTCGCGGATGGTCTGCTCGATGACGCGCGGGCCGGCAAAGCCGATCAGCGCGCCGGGCTCGGCGATCTGGACATCGCCCAACATGGCGTAGGAGGCGGTGACGCCGCCGGTGGTCGGGTTGGTGAGCACGACGATATAGGGCAGGCCGGCTTCCTTCAGCCGGTCGACGCCGACCGTGGTGCGCGGCAATTGCATCAGCGACAGGATGCCTTCCTGCATGCGGGCGCCGCCGGAGGCGGCGAACAGGATCAGCGGCCGCTTGCGCTGCAGCGCAACCTCGAAGGCATGCACGATTGCTTCGCCCGCGGCCATGCCGAGCGAGCCGCCCATGAAGGCGAAGTCCTGCACGGTGACGATGACCGGCAGCCCGTCGATGGTGCCGGCGCCGTTGAGGATCGCATCCTCGAGGCTGGTCTTGGCCTTGGCCTCCTTCAGGCGATCGGTGTAGCGCTTCTCGTCGCGGAACTTCAGCGGATCCTGGACGACCTTGGGGTTTTCCAGCACCTCGTATTTGCCGTCGTCGAAGAAGTATTTCAGCCGTTCCTTGGCCGAGATCTTCATGTGGTGGCCGGACGCCGGGATGACGAACTGGTTGGATTCGAGATCCTTGTGGAAGATCATTTCGCCGGTCTCGGGATCCTTGATCCAGAGGTTTTCCGGCATATCGGTGCGCCGGCCGAGCATCGAATTGATCTTCGGGCGGACGTAATTGGTGATCCAGTTCATGGCTTCGGCTCCTGTCCTGGAAAGGACTTCAAGCAATTCCAGGAAAAGTCTGTGGCGGTTTTCCGGCCGGAATTGCTTGAGAACAAATAGTCAGGCTATTCGGCGGCAGCAAGGCGGGCCGAGCGGACGCCCTGGGCGAGGCCGCTGACCAAAGTGGCGACGGCCTCCGCCGGATCGGCTGTTTTCTCGCCTTTCGGCCCCAGCACATTGGCGATCGCATTGACGATCGCCGTGCCGACCACGACGCCGTCGGCCGAGGCGCCTATGACACGCGCCTGCTCGGCGGTCTTGACGCCGAAGCCGACGCAGACCGGAAGTGCGGTATGGCCCTTGATGCGCGTGACCGCCGCCGAGACCTTGGTGGTGTCGGCGAGGGCCGAGCCGGTGATGCCGGTCATCGAGACGTAGTAGACGAAGCCGGAGGTGTTTTCCAAAACCTTGGGGAGGCGCTTGTCGTCGGTGGTCGGCGTCGCCAGGCGGATGAAGTTGACGCCGGCTTTCAGCGCCGGAATGCAAAGCTCCTCATCCATCTCCGGCGGCAGGTCGACGACGATCAGGCCGTCGATGCCGCTTGCCTTGGCATCCGTGAGGAAGCGGTCGACCCCATAGATGTAGATCGGATTGTAGTAGCCCATCAAAACGATCGGCGTCTCGTCGTCGCCGGCGCGGAATTCGGACGCCATCTTCAGCGTCTTGGCCAGCGTCTGGCCGCCCTTCAGCGCCCGAAGACCCGCCGCCTGAATCGCCGGACCATCGGCCATCGGATCGGAGAAGGGCATGCCGAGCTCGATGACGTCGGAGCCTGCGCCCGGCAGAGCCTTCATGATGGCCAAGGCGGTGTCGTAATCCGGGTCGCCGCCCATGAAATAGGTGACCAAGGCCGGGCGGCCTTCGGCCTTGAGCTTGGCCATGCGGCGGTCGATGCGGGTGGTCATTGTCAGATCTCCATGCCCAGCATGTTCGCCACCGTGTGCACGTCCTTGTCGCCGCGACCGGACAAATTGACGATGACGATCTGGTCCTTGTCCATCTTCGGCACGATCTTCACCGCATGGGCGATGGCATGCGCCGATTCCAGCGCCGGAATGATGCCTTCGACCCGGGTGGTGAGCTGGAAGGCTTCCAGCGCCTCGTCGTCGAGGATCGGCACATATTCGACGCGGCCGCTGTCGCGCAGCCAGGAATGCTCCGGACCGACGCCCGGATAATCGAGGCCGGCCGAGATCGAATGACCGTCGAGGATCTGGCCGTCGGCATTCTGCAGGAGATAGGTGCGGTTGCCATGCAGCACGCCCGGCTTGCCGGCGTTCATCGAGGCGCAATGCTCGACGCCGTCGAGGCCGCGCCCGCCGGCTTCGATGCCGATGATGCGGACGTCCTTGTCGTCGAGGAAGGGATGGAACAGGCCGATGGCATTGGAGCCGCCGCCGACGGCGGCGATGATGACATCCGGCAGCCGGCCCTCCTGCTCCAGTATCTGGGCGCGGGCTTCCGTGCCGATCACCGACTGGAAGTCGCGCACCAGCTCCGGATAGGGATGCGGGCCGGCGGCGGTGCCGATCAGGTAATAGGTGTCCTCGACATTGGTGACCCAGTCGCGCAGGGCCTCGTTCATGGCATCCTTCAGCGTGCCGTGACCGGCGGTGACCGGCCGCACTTCGGCGCCGAGCAGCTTCATGCGGAACACGTTGGGGCTCTGGCGGGCGACGTCGGTGGCGCCCATGTAGACCACGCAAGGATAGCCGAAGCGCGCCGCCACAGTGGCCGAGGCGACGCCATGCTGGCCGGCGCCGGTCTCGGCGATGATGCGCTTCTTGCCCATGCGCTTGGCGAGCAGGATCTGGCCGAGGCAATTGTTGATCTTGTGCGAGCCGGTGTGGTTCAGGTCCTCGCGCTTGAAATAGACCTTGGCGCCGCCCCCGAGGCCCTTCGCCGAGGAAACGTCACGAAGATGTTTCGTCAGGCCCTCGGCGAAATAGAGTTTTGACGGCCGCCCGGCATAGTGGGTCGACAGGTTCTGCAGCTCGGCCTTGAACTCGGGATCGGTTTTGGCCTTGTTCCACTGGTCCTCCAGATCGAGGATCAGCGGCATCAGCGTCTCGGCGACGAAGCGGCCGCCAAAAATGCCGAACATGCCCTGCTCGTCGGGTCCGGTGCGGAAGGAATTGGGCATTGCCGGCTTGTTCATCGCCGATCTCCTAAATCTTGACTTGCGAGCCTGTCCTTGTCGGAAAACCGGTTCCCACTTTTCCGGGGCATGCTCGGGTTCGAAAACTCCTCAGGCAGCGCGATTATCCCGCGCGGCTCCGACGGCCCGGAAAAACTGCTCGATCAGCGCCGGATCCTTGACGCCCGGAGCGCTTTCCACGCCGGACGAGATGTCTATTCCGGGCGGATTGGCCTGTCTCAGGGCGTCGCCGATATTGGCGGCGTTGAGCCCCCCGGAAAGCATGTAATCGACGCCGGCGTCAAGGCCGGCAAGGACGCGCCAGTCGAAGGCGACGCCGTTGCCGCCCGGCAGTTGCGATCCCTTCGGCGGCTTGGAATCCAGAAGGAAGCGATCGGCAATGCCGACGAAGGGCTTTATGCGGTCGAGATCCGCCCCTTCGCTGACGGACAGCGCCTTCATCACTGGCAGGCCGTAGCGCGCCTTGATCCCGGCCACACGCCCGGGCGTCTCCGAACCATGCAGCTGCAGCATATCGGGCTGCATTTTCGCGACGATCTCGTCGAGAAAGGCATCGTCGGCATCGACGGTGACGGAGACTGCCTTGGCCTTGCCGCGCGCCGCTTCGCGCAAGCGCCCGGCCTCGACAGGCTCGACATAGCGCGGGCTCTTGGCGAAGAAAATAAAGCCGACATGGCTGGCGCCGCCGGCAAGCGCGGCGGCCATCGCGGCGTCGGTCTTCAATCCGCAGATCTTGATGTCGGGCGTCATGGCGCGGGATTGGCACGAAACGGGGAAAGAGTCGAGAAAAAGCATGCTGTTGCCGGCTCTGCGGAAAACACTACGTTGATATAGGAACCACAGGCGGGAGCACGATAAGCATGGCCGACCAGACCGTCGCCGAACTCAGGCAGAAGATCGCGCAGGCGCGCGAGGTGATCGCGCATCTGATGGACAAGGCCGCCTACAATGGCGCCGAGGCGCACCGGGCGCTGGATTATTTCGGCAGCGATGCCTTCGACCGGAATTTTTTGCCCTGGCCGCATTCGGAGGAAGGATTGCGGCCGGAGGAACTGAACGCGGCGAATGACGATTGAGGGGTTACGCAGGGCGAGGCAACCACGCTGTCGTCATCCTCGGGCTTGACCCGAGGATCCTACCTCGGCCGGCGACACGGCGGTGGAGAATATTTGCCTTTTTCGTTCAATGGCATAGCCACTTTTTGAACGGTTGCGGTGCTCACGCGTCACGGCATGGATTCTAGGGTCTGCGCGCGTCGCTTCGCTCCTTGCTCCGCCCTAGAATGACGATGCTGAGATGGCCCGGCTAATCTCCAGCGTTGCTCGGCTAGCGGGGGTGCCCCGTTCGGCAGACACCCTACTCGAACACAATCGCCTGCAGGGCGCCGCCGTTGCGTTTCAGCCAGTCCTTGCAGCGGTCGGTGTCCGGGCAGAGCTTTTCGCACAGCTTCCAGAATTTCGGGCCGTGGTTCATCTCCTTCAGATGCGCCACCTCATGCGCCACCAGGTAGTTTATCACCGCCGGCGGCGCCATCATGATGCGCCAGGAGAAGGAGAGATTGCCCTCCGAGGTGCATGACCCCCAGCGGCTGGAGGTATCTTTGTACCTTATTGCCTTGGCACGCTTGCCGATCGCCTCGGTGTGCTTGACCACCAGCCTCTCGATCTCCTTCTTGGCCTCGCGCTTGAGGTGGTCGGCGATGCGGCGCGGCAAATGGATGCGCTCGCCATGGATGATCAGGAGCGGGCCGCGCTCGTCGCGCGCGACGGTGACGGTGCC
Organism: Mesorhizobium humile; assembly: GCF_033977215.1. Lineage (NCBI taxonomy): Bacteria > Pseudomonadati > Pseudomonadota > Alphaproteobacteria > Hyphomicrobiales > Phyllobacteriaceae > Mesorhizobium > Mesorhizobium humile. The sequence goes on along the minus strand of NZ_JAVIIV010000001.1, from coordinate 166,547 downwards.
GCGCTTCGAAGGCTCATGCACGATGCGGTGCGGCACGCCGCGGATCGGGATCCTGATGCCCGGCCGCACCTGCGGCCTGGTCGGCACCTTGGCCAGCCGCTGTTCCAGCCAGTCCTGGTGGCGGTCGAGGAATTTCTCCACCTCGCCCCGGCGCAGACCGGGCGGCACGGTGATGCGCAGGCCCTGGCCGCCGGAATCGATGCGCAGCGTAAGCCGCCGGGCGCGGGCGCTTTCGACGATTTTCAGCGGCAGCGTGCGGCCGGCGACGCAATGTTCGCGCTCCACGACAGGCGCGGCCTTGGGCTTGGTCAGGTTGCGAAAGAAGCCGAGGGTCATGGCTGGACGATACGCGATTCGAAAAAAACGGCCAGTGGAGGGAAGCTACAAAGAGAACAAAAAAGAAACGGCGCCGCTAGACGCGACGCCGCATATCATGCCGAGACCTGTCCCTGCAGCGCCGCGCGTCCTTTGGACGCGCAAAGGACGCTGCAGCACTTTGAGTTTGCGCATGACCTTTTCCGAAAATCGGCATCGATTTTCGGGGTCATGCGCGTGGTCTCAGTCGTCGAGCAGGTTCGAGCCCTTGCCGCGCTTCGGGGTCGCCGGCTTGGACGACTCCGTGGTCGTCGGGGCCGTCGACTTGTTGCGGTTCGCCATGAAGCGGTCGAACTCGTCCTGGTCCTTGGCGCGGCGCAGTTCGCGAGCGTAATCGTCGAACTCGCTCAGCATCTCGTCAAGCTTGCGTCGCTCCTCGGCGAGGCGCTCGAGTTCCTTCTCGCGCCAGTCGTCGAAAGCGACGTTGCCGGTGCGGGCCGAGCCGTGGCCCCAGCGGGCCGCCTTGTCGGAACCGCGGCGGCAGCCGGCGAAGATGCCGTCCGTGGCGCGGTTGACGTCGCGCTTGAAGCCTTCCAGCCGGTCGCCCCAGATGATGTAGGCGAGCATGGCGAAGCCGAGCGGCCAGAACACCATGAAGCCGATGACCATCAGCGCGATGGTGGCCGGCGTCCAGGCCGGACGGATCAATGCACTCGTATTCATTTCTCCCAATCCTTCCGTTGGAGACAGCCAAACCGGCTGCGTGGAATCGAAATGGGAAGGCGAAATCGGCGATTCAAGGCAAATCCCGCCAAAACCGGCGAAGCGCCTGAAATGATTATCGCTTTTTGAGTTTCTCGAGGAAAAGCACTGCCATTCCAGCAACCAGCCCCCAAAATGCCGCGCCGACGCCGAAGAGTGTGAGCCCCGAAGCCGTCACGGCGAAGGTGACGGTGGCCGGCATGCGCTCGGCCTCGTCCTTCAGCGCGATCGACAGCGCGTTGGCCAGAGGCGCCGTCAAGGCGAGCCCGGCGACCAGCACGATCAGGCTTTGCGGCAGGACGGCGAAGATCGCCACCAGCGAGGCGCCGAAGATCGCGAAGACCAGATAGGCGAGCGCGTAGAACGGCCCGGTCTTCCAGCGTTCGGCCGGGTCGGGATGGACATCGGGGCCGGTGCAGATAGCGGCTGAGATCGCCGCAAGATTGGTGGTGGCGGCACCGAACGGCGCCGAGAGCAGCGAAAACAGCCCGGTGACGCCGATCAGCGGACCGGGTTCCGGATGGTAGCCCGCGGCGCGCAGCACAGCGAGACCGGAAAGGTTCTGGGAAGCCATGGTGACCAGATAGAGCGGGAGGGCAAGGCCAACGATCGCCGATGCAGTGAATTGCGGCGCGATGAACGTCAATGTCGACAGTTCCGGCGCCGGCAGGCTGCCGACGCGGCCGGTGAGGAAAGCGGCGAGACCGCCGCCGATCAGCACCACCAGCACCGACAAAGCCGGATTGAACAGGCGGATGACGAAGAAGGCGGCGATCAGCGGCAGGATCAGCCAGGGATCGGCGGGAATGGCCTTCACCGCATTGACGGCGAAACTGACCAGAATGCCGGCCAGCATGCCGGACGCGACCGAGGTCGGGATCTGCGCGATCAGCCGGGTCAGCGGCTTGAACAGGCCGGTGGCGACCAAAAGGATGCCGGTGACCATGAAAGCGCCGACGGCCTGCGGCATCGTGAAACCGCTGGAGGCCCCGATCAGCGCCAGGCCGGGCGTCGACCAGGCGGTGATGACCGGCATCTTGGTGCGCCAGGAGAGCCACAGGCATTCAACGACCATGGCCAGGCAGATCGCCGTCACGCCGCTTGCGGTCTCGATCTGCGTGGCGCCGACCGCCTTGGCGGCAGCGATGACGAGGGCCAGCGTGCCGCCGAAACCGACAATCGCCGCGACGAAGGCGGATACCGGGATGGAGATGCGCATTATGCGGTAGCCCGCTTGACCATGTCGCCGACAGCTCGCTTGAGCAGATCGAGATCCTCGGGGCGGGACAGGCGATGGTCGCCGTCCGGGATAAGCGACAGCGTCACGTCGTCGGCGGGCAGCATCGCAGCCAGCTTCAGCGCGTGGCCCGAAGGCACGTCTGGATCGGCCAAGCCCTGCAGGATATGCACCGGGCAATGCGTGTCGATCGGCCCGGTCATGACCCGGTTGGCACGGCCGTCCTCGATCAGCGCGCGCGTGTAGATATAGGGCTCGTCCGAATAGTCCGACGGCTCGGCGAAGAAGCCTTTTTCTTCAAGATCGCGGCGCTGCGCGTCGGTCAGCACCGGCTCGATCAGCTCGACGGTGAAGTCCGGCGCCGGGGCGAGCAGCACCAGGCCCGCAACCCTTGTGTCGCCCGCCTTGCGCAGTTCCTGCGCCATGCGCAGCGCGATCCACGCCCCCATCGAGGAGCCGACCAGGATCTGCTTGCCCTTGCTGAACCGGCTGAAGACGGCAAGGCTTTCGGCCAGCCATCTGGAGATCGTGCCGTCGGCGAAGGCACCGCCAGATTCGCCATGGCCGGAATAATCGTGACGCAGATAGGCTCGGCCTTCGCCGCTGGCCCAGGCGGCTAGCGTCTCCGCCTTCGTGCCCAGCATGTCGGACTTGTAGCCGCCGAGCCAGACGATGCCGGGCGCCGCGCCCGCTATCTGCCTGACGGCGATGTTCGACCCGTCCACATCGATGAAAACCGGAGCGCTGGCGGCCATGAACTTGTCCTTCCCCGCCGGTCTTTTGGCACAGGCGGGGGTTCAACGAAAAGTGCTCGCGGCGTTTGATTGCTTGGTGCAGACAATTGCCAAGCGGCAGGTGATTTTGCGGCGCGGCTATGCTATTGACTCCCGCCCCGCGCTCACCACATAGGCGCGTCCACGTATTTTTGTCTAACGAAACCCTGAACGAAACGGCCGAGGAGACCACGACCATTCGCAGACCTTTCAAAGCAGCGGCACCCACCAAGGACGGGCCGCGCTCCAACCGAGACATCCGGGTGCCCCGGGTCCAGCTTATCGACGCCGAGGGCCAGAACCGAGGCGATGTTTCCATCAACGACGCATTGCTGCTCGCCGAAGAGGCCGGGCTCGATCTGGTCGAGATATCGCCCAATGCGGTGCCGCCTGTCGTCAAGATCCTCGATCTCGGCAAGCTGAAATACGCCAACCAGAAGAAGGCGGCCGAAGCGCGCAAGAACCAGAAGGTCATCGAGATCAAGGAGATCAAGATGCGCCCGAACATCGACAGCCATGACTACGAGACCAAGATGAAGGCCGTGCGGCGCTTCTTCGAGGAAGGCGACAAGGTCAAGCTGACGCTGCGCTTCCGCGGCCGCGAGATGGCGCATATGGAACTCGGCATGCAGCTTCTGAACAAGGTGCGCGAGGAAGTGGCGACGATCGCCAAGGTCGAGGCGGAGCCGAAGCTCGAAGGCCGCCAGATGATGATGGTTCTGGCGCCGCGCTAAAATCCCGCCAAAATCATGGTGAAAGGCGTCCCGACGATCGGCGGGGCGCCTGTTTTCTATCCGATCGCCAGTAACCTCGACGATCGGGGCCTCCCGATCGCGAGCCAATCGACGATCGCTTCGCGATCGCGAACAAATCGACGATCGGATGGGTCATGGCCGATGAAGTGAAGTCCCAGCCCACCGGGCAAACGGAAGGCCTTGGCGGCTATCAGCACATGCGCCGGATTGTGCTGGCGGTGCTGATCGTGGTGCTGTTCTGCGCCCTTCTGTTCGGTCAGTCTTCCTTTCCGCCGAACACGCCCGTGCATGAGTCGATCGAGATGTTCGGCGTGCTCCTGATCTTCCTCGGCATTGTCGGACGGCTGTGGTCGACGCTCTATATTGGCGGGCGCAAATCGGCCGAAGTGGTCACCGGCGGGCCCTATTCGATCACCCGCAACCCGCTCTATGTGTTCTCGACGGTGGCCGCCGCCGGCGTCGGCGCGCAGATCGGTTCGTTCTCCGGTATCATCCTGTTCGCGCTGCTGTGCGCCGGCGCCTTCCATATCGTCATCCTGCGCGAGGAGCGTTACCTCAAGGAACTGCTCGGCGCGCCTTATGCGGCCTACCTGGCCGCCGTGCCACGTTTCTTCCCGAACCTCAGGCTCTACCAGGAAGGCGATACCGGCAGCTTCAAGCCGCGCCTGCTCTTGAACACGCTGCTCGACGGGCTGGTGTTCCTGGTGGCGCTGCCGGCCTTCGAGCTTATCGACGGCATGCAGCAATCGGGGATGCTGCCGGTGTGGTTCACGCTGCCCTGAACGAGAGCGTCGCATGGCCGGTAGTGCCTCAGTTTGAAATTGAACTGGTCCCGCGCGGCGCGAAGAAGCACGTCCAGCGCATCCTGTATCTGCCAACTCGAAACGTCGGGTATAGCGTTTCGCAGATATGATACTGATCATCCGGCGCAGCCTGAACGCGATCTCTTGGGATAAACCACTCTCCGGTTGGCGGATCGTTGCGGGAATAGGGCTTCGGTTGTCTGACGTAGTAGCCCTCTACAGTCGATCTGACATCATTGGAATTGACAGGATGGCAATCGTGATCGCCGCAGCATTTGAGATGAAGCATAGGATCGGTCTTGCCCGTGTACCAACCGTGAGCGCACGCATCACCAGCCAATACAAGGCACATAACGGCTAAGTTCGGTTGAACCCAAGACATGGATTAGACCCCTCGATCTATGCTTATAGCATATTAGGTACCTCTAATTCTTATGCCTAAGGTCGTACCCGCAAACGCATAGGTCCGGCTGGCCACGATCATTGGCAATTGCTTCTTGTTGAGGGTCGCCGGGCTTCGGCGCAACGACCTGGCCTGGGGTGTTGCGCCCGCGCCGTCTTTGATCTATAGGACCGCCGTTCCGCGTATCGGCCCGGAAGTCATCCCTGATTTACGGAAAGCACGATACGCAGAGCAAAAAACAAAAACCGCCCGGCAGGGCATGCCGTGGCGGTTTCATTTGCTTTTCGGGCTTTGGTCGGCCCGAAGCGAGAAAAGAAGCGCGATGGTGCGCCACCAATACGGAGTAGCAAAATGCCCAAGATGAAGACCAAATCGGCCGCCAAGAAGCGGTTCAAGATTACTGCCACCGGCAAGGTGCTGTCGGCTGCCGCCGGCAAGCGCCACGGCATGATCAAGCGTTCCAACAAGTTCATTCGCGATGCCCGCGGCACGATGGTTCTGGCTGAACCGGACGGCAAGAAGGTCATCAAGAATTTTCTGCCGAACGGCCTCTGAGCATTCGGTTCCGGAACAGCGTTTTTAAGGAGATCATGACATGGCACGCGTAAAGAGAGGCGTTACCGCCCACGCCAAGCACAAGAAGGTCCTGAAAGCCGCCAAGGGCTTCTACGGCCGCCGCAAGAACACCATCCGCATCGCCAAGCAGGCGGTGGAGAAGTCGCTGCAGTACGCCTACCGCGACCGCAAGAACCGCAAGCGCTCGTTCCGCGCGCTGTGGATCCAGCGCATCAACGCGGCGACCCACGAGCACGGCCTGACCTATGGCCGCTTCATCGACGGTCTCAACAAGGCCGGCATCGAGATCGACCGCAAGGTCCTTTCGGACATGGCCATCCACGAGCCGCAGGCTTTCGCCGCGCTGGTCGCCAAGGCCAAGGTCGCGCTCGAATACCTGAAGAACACCACGCCGAATGCTTTTGAGAGCGCTGTCGCCTAGAGCATGATGCCAAAAAGTTTCTGACTTTTTGGACAACATCATGCTCCAGGGGAATTTAGCGAGGAGCGCGATCTTTTCCGAAAAGTCTGCAACTTTTCGGGATCGGGCTCCGAGCCCAGCGCTTCCCAAGCATTTTTAGTACTGATTTGGGGAACCCGCGCTGGCACGGCTGGCGCGGGTTTTTCTTATGCCTGATGTAACCAAAATGGCACCCGCGTAACCAAAATGGTGACGCACTCTGCAATGCCAGTCATCCAATCGAGAGAGTTTCGCCGTGAACGCCACCGCTGGAAATCTTGAAACCCTTGAAGCTTCGCTGATGGCCGAAATCGCGGCCGCGGCCGACGAGGCCGCGATCGAGGCGGTGCGCGTCTCGGCGCTGGGCAAGAAGGGCTCGGTCTCCGAAATGCTGAAGACGCTGGGCGCCATGAGCGCCGAGGAGCGCCAGGTGAAGGGCCCGGCGATCAACGGCCTGAAGAACCGCGTCACCGAGGCGCTCACCGCGCGCAAGGCGGAGCTGAAGGATGTGGCGATCGCCGCCCGGCTCGCGGCCGAGAAGGTCGACGTCACGCTGCCCGTTCGCCAGTCGCCGGCCGAGCGCGGCCGCATCCATCCGATCAGCCAGGTGATCGATGAGATCGCCGCGATCTTCGGCGACCTCGGCTTCTCGATCGCCGAAGGTCCGGACATCGAGACCGACTATTACAATTTCACGGCGCTCAATTTCCCCGAAGGGCATCCGGCGCGCGAGATGCACGACACCTTCTTCTTCCAGCCGGACGAGAAGGGTGAGCGTAAGCTGTTGCGCACGCACACCTCGCCCGTGCAGATCCGCACCATGGAGCGGCAGAAGCCGCCGATCCGCATCGTCATCCCCGGCAAAACCTACCGGCAGGATTCCGACGCCACCCACTCGCCGATGTTCCATCAGGTCGAGGGGCTCGTGGTCGATAAGACCGCGAACGTCGCCAACATGAAGTGGGTGCTGGAGGAGTTCTGCAAGGCCTTCTTCGAGGTGCCGAGCGTCAAGATGCGCTTCCGCCCGTCCTTCTTCCCGTTCACCGAGCCCAGCCTCGAGGTCGACATCCAGTGCGACCGCTCGCGCCCGGGCGAAGTGCGCTTCGGCGAAGGCTCCGACTGGATGGAGATCCTGGGCTGCGGCATGGTGCATCCGAACGTGCTGCGCGCCGGCGGGCTCGATCCCGACGAATATCAGGGCTTTGCGTGGGGCATGGGCATCGACCGCATCGCCATGCTGAAATACGGCATGCCGGACCTGCGCGCCTTCTTCGACGCGGATGTGCGCTGGCTGTCGCATTACGGCTTCAGGCCGCTCGACCTGCCGACGCTGTTCGGGGGCCTCTCTGCATGACGGCACCTCACACCGGCGGCTGCCGTTGCGGCGCGGTGCGGTTCGAGGCATCAGCCGAGCCGCACCACATCAGCTATTGCCATTGCGGCGATTGCCGGCGCGCCAGCGGCGCGCCGGTGTCGGCCTTTGTCGGCTTCCTGGCCGACCAGGCCGCGCTCAATGGCAAATCGCTGAAAAGCTACCGCAACGGTCCGGTGGAGCGCAGCTTCTGCGGTATCTGCGGCTCGCCGATCGCCTATACCGACAAGCGGCTCGACAACCAGATCTATTTCATGCTCGGCGCCATGGACATGCCGGCTTATTTCAAGCCGACGCTGCATGCCTATGTGCGTGAGCAATTGCCCTTCCTGCACATGCCGGACGATCTGCCCAGACATCTGAAGACCAGCGTACCCCGGCCCGAAGAACAAAGACCCGACGGAAGACAGTCATGAAATTCACCTTCTCCTGGCTCAAGGACCATCTCGAGACCGACGCCTCGCTTGCCGAGATCGTCGAGCGGTTGACCGCGATCGGCCTCGAAGTCGAACATGTCGACGACAAGGCCGGCCTGAAGCCCTTCGTCATCGCCAAAGTGCTGACGGCGGTGCAGCACCCCGACGCCGACCGGCTGCGCGTGCTGACCGTCGACACCGGCGACGGCACGCCGCCTGTTCAAGTCGTATGCGGGGCGCCGAATGCCCGCGCGGGCCTGATCGGCGCCTTCGCTGCGCCCGGCACCTATGTTCCCGGCATCGACGTGACGCTCTCGGTCGGCAAGATACGCGGCGTCGAAAGCCATGGCATGATGTGCTCGGAGCGCGAGCTGGAAATCTCCGACGAGCATAACGGCATCATCGACCTACCCGAAGACGCGCCGGTCGGCACCAGCTTCGCTGCCTACGCGCATCTCGACGATCCGGTGATCGAGATCAACCTGACGCCGAACCGGCCGGATGCGACCAGCGTCTACGGCATCGCGCGCGACCTCGCGGCAAGCGGGCTCGGCCGGCTTATCGGCGGCGGGATCATGCCGCATGCCGGCGAAGGCCTCTGCCCGATCAAGGTCACGATCGAGGCGCCGGAACTCTGCCCGGGCTTCGCGCTGGCATTGGTGACGGGCGTGAAGAACGGCCCGTCGCCGAAATGGCTGCAGCAGCGGCTGATCGCCATCGGGCTCAGGCCGATCAGCGCGTTGGTCGACATCACCAACTACGTCACCTTCGATCGCGGCCGGCCGCTGCATGTGTTCGACGCGAAGAAGGTCGCCGGCAACGTCGTGGTGCGCCGGGCGAAGGACGGCGAGACCGTGCTGGCGCTCGATGGGCGCGAATACACGCTGACGCCGGAGATGTGCGTCATCGCCGACGACAATGGCGTGGAATCGATCGCGGGCATCATGGGCGGCGAGCATTCGGGCTGCGACGAGAACACCACCGACGTGCTGATCGAATCGGCGCTCTGGGACCCGATCACCACGGCCCGCACCGGCCGCGCGCTCGGCATCATCACCGACGCGCGCTACCGCTTCGAGCGCGGCGTCGATCCCGAATTCATGGTGCCGGGCATCGAGCTGGCGACCAAGCTGGTGCTCGATTTCTGCGGCGGCACGCCGAGCGAAATCGAGGTGGCTGGCTATACCGGCCACAAGCCGAAGGTCGTCACCTTCCCGCTGTCGGAAGTGAAGCGGCTGACCGGCATCGAGGTGCCGAAGGCCGAGGCGCTGCGCATCCTGACCCGCCTCGGCTTCGAGCCGCAGGGCTCGGGCGACACGGTCAAGGTGAAGGTGCCGTCCTGGCGGCCGGATGTCGACGGCAAGGCAGACCTGGTCGAAGAGGTGATGCGCATCCATGGCGTCGACAACATCTTGGCCCAGCCGCTGACCTCGCATGACGCGGTCAACGGCAAGATCCTGACCACGCTGCAGGTGCGCACCCGCGCGGCCAAGCGCGCGCTTGCCGTGCGCGGCATGATGGAGGCCGTCACCTGGTCGTTCATTCCGGCGAAACACGCCGAGCTGTTCGGCGGCGGCCAGGCGGCGCTGAAGCTCGCCAACCCGATTGCCGCCGACATGTCCGACATGCGGCCTTCGCTGCTGCCGGGGCTGATCGCGGCCGCGCAGCGCAATGCCGACAAGGGCATCGGCGACGTGGCGCTGTTCGAGGTTTCGGGCACCTATGAAGGCAACGGCGCCGACCAGCAGCGGCGTGTCGCCGCCGGCGTGCGGCGCGGCACCGCCAAGCTCGATGGTTCCGGCCGCAGTTGGGCCGGCAATGCCGGGCCTGTCGGCGTGTTCGACGCCAAGGCGGACGCGATCGCGGCGCTTGAAGCCTGCGGCGCGCCGGTCGACCGGCTGCAGATCGAGCCCGGCGGCCCGGCCTGGTATCATCCGGGCCGCTCCGGCACGATCAAGCTCGGACCGAAGACGGTGCTCGGCACATTCGGCGAGTTCCATCCGAAGACGCTGGACGGGCTCGACGCGTCGGGTCCGATCTGCGGCTTCGAGGTTTTCGTGGACGCCGTGCCGGAGCCGAAGGCCAAGCCGACGCGCACCAAGCCGAAGCTGGAGCTGTCGCCCTTCCAGGCGGTGAAGCGCGACTTCGCCTTCGTCGTCGACCGGACGGTCGAGGCCGGCACGCTGGTGCGGGCAGCCTTGGCCGCCGACAAGAAGCTGGTCACCGGCGTTTCGGTGTTCGACGTCTTCGAGGGCGCGGCACTGGGCGCGGCCAAGAAGTCGATCGCCATCGAAGTGTCGATCCAGCCGGTCGAAAAGACGCTGACCGACGAGGATTTCGAGGCGCTGGCCAAGCGGATCGTCGAGAACGTCAACAAACAGACGGGCGGCGTGCTGCGCGCTTAGAGCGGCTCAACGCCGCTCAAAGCATGTCTTAGGCAATTCCGTACGGAAAACCGCTCGACACTTTTCCTGGAATTGCTTTGGCAGATTGCGGAGCGATGGCGAATCGCCCTCCAAAGGGCGATGGACCATCTCCGCTATTCCGGCCTTCCCTTCGAAGCACAGCGCGCGGCGTTCTTAAGGATCGTCGCGGCCGATCCGCTGCTAGCCGAGACGCTTGCGCGCGTACGGAAGCTTGCGCTGCCGGATTGGCTGGTGGTGTCCGGCGCGCTTTACAACAGCATCTGGAACCATCTGACCGGCAAGCCGCCGGGATACGGCATCAAGGATGTCGACCTGTTCTATTTCGACGATGCCGATTTGTCCTACGAGGCCGAGGATGCGGTGATCCGCCGGGCGGCGAGGCATTTCGAGGGATTGAAGCTGCCGGTCGAGGTGCGCAACCAGGCGCGGGTGCATCTGTGGTATCCGGTGAAGTTCGGGCAGGAATGCCCGAGATACGCGAGTTCCAGCGAGTCGGTGAGCTATTTTGCGTCGAAGACGCATGCGGTCGGGGTGCGGTTCGATTCCAGCGGGTATCTTGATCTGGTGGCGCCGTTCGGGCTCGACGATATTTTTTCGTTCCGCATCACGCCGAACCGGGCTCTGGATAATCAGCGGACGCATGAGGTGAAGGGGAAGCGGGCGCGGGAGTATTGGCCGGAGATTAGGGTGGTGGCCTGGTAGCGGTGCGGAGATAAGATAGGTCGGCGCGAGGCCCCCCTCTCTGTCCTGCCGGACATCTCCCCCTCAAGGGGGGAGATCGATGTCGCGGTCGCTTTCGCCAATCACCGGCGTTGCAAGGGGAGCGCCGTCATCGAAACTGCCAATCTCCCCCCTTGAGGGGGAGATGTCCGGCAGGACAGAGAGGGGGGCCTCGCGCCGACCATTCAACAAAAGGGGCGCCAAAGCGCCCCTTCATTTCAGCGTGCGGCGTGCTCACCCATTCACCAGCGCCAGCAATTCCTCCGTATAGCGCTTGCCGACCACCTTGTCGGGCGACAGCGCATCACCAATCGCCGCGACCTCCGCCACGCTCAGCTCAATCCCGGCTGCCGCCGTGTTCTGCTCCAGGTGTCGTATCTTCCTTGCGCCGGGGATCGGCACGATGAAATCGCCCTGGTGCAGCACCCAGGCGAGCGCCAGTTGCGCCGGTGTCACGCCCTTTTCGGCCGCCATCTTCTCCAGCATCGCGATGACGGCGTTGTTGGCTGCCATCGCCTCGGCCTGGAAGCGCGGCAAGGTGAGGCGCCAGTCGTCGGCGCCGAGCGCGTCGGGCTTGGCGATCGCGCCGGTGAGCAGGCCGCGGCCGAGCGGGCTGTAGGGCACGAAACCGATGCCGAGCTCGCGGCAAACGGCGATGACTTCGTCTTCCGGATCGCGGCTCCACAGCGAATATTCGCTCTGCACAGCGGCGATCGGGTGCACGGCGTGGGCCCGGCGCAGCGTCGCGCCGCTCACTTCCGACAGGCCGAGCGCGCGCACCTTGCCTTCCCGCACCAGCTCGGCCATCGCGCCAACCGTGTCCTCGATCGGCACGTTCGGATCGATGCGATGCTGGTAGTAGAGGTCGATCACATCGGTATCGAGCCGCTTCAGCGAGGCTTCCGCTACCGCCTTGACGTGCTCGGGGCGGCTGTCGACGCCGACCATGCGGTCGATGCCCGAGCCGTGCTCGGAAATCTTGAAGCCAAACTTGGTGGCGATCGTGACATGATCGCGCACCGGCTTCAGGGCTTTGCCGAGCAGGATTTCGTTCTCGAATGGGCCATAGACTTCGGCCGTGTCGAAGAAGGTGACGCCGATCTCGACGGCGCGGCGCAGCGTGGCGATGGCTTCCGCTTCCGGCTGGCCGCCATAGGCGAAGCTCATGCCCATGCAGCCGAGGCCAACGGGGAAGACTTCGAGTTCAGTTCCGAGTTTGCGGGTTTTCATCACGCATCTCCTTGTTGCGATGACAAGGAGATAGCCTCTTGCACTCCGTTCGATAATCGGTTCTCTTTCGCACGGCTTGCTCTATAAAATAGAACAATGAACCGAACCAATCTTTCGCAGCTCGCGGTCCTCGCCACCGTCGCCCAATGCGCCAGCTTTCGCGGCGCCGCGCGCGAGCTCGGCATCGCGCCGTCGGCGGTCAGCCACGCGGTCTCCAGCCTGGAGGCGCGGCTCGGCGTGCGGTTGCTTGCCCGCAGCACGCGCAGCGTCGCGCCGACCGAGGAGGGCGCGCAGCTGCTGGAACGGCTGCGGCCGGCATTGTCCGAAATCGACCTGGCGCTGGAAACGGCGGTCGAGGCGCGCGACCGGCCGGCCGGCAATCTGCGGCTGACCGTGCCGCGCACGGCTGCGCATCTGACGCTGACGCCACGGCTCGGCTCCTTTGCCGCCGCCTATCCCGAGATCGTGCTGGAGATCGTCATCGAGGACCGCTTCACCGACGTGGTCGAAGGCGGTTTCGACGCCGGCGTGCGGCTCGGCGAAAGCCTGCAGCGCGACATGATCGCGGTACGCATCGGCCCCGATCTTCGCGGCGCGGTGGTCGCGGCGCCATCCTATTTCGCTTTTATGCCAAAGCCTCGCCATCCGCGCGAGCTGGCGGACCATCGCTGCATCCGCTTCCGTTTCTCCAGCGGCATCCTCTACCGCTGGGAGTTCGAGAAGGACGGCGAGGAGATCGAGATCGCCGCGCAAGGGCCGCTGATCCTCGACGAGGACCATCTGATCGCCCAGGCGGCGGTCGACGGCGCCGGGCTTGCTTTCGTCTTCGAGCCCTATGTGCGGGCGCCGCTCGCCGACGGTAGGCTGATCCGCGTGCTGGAGGACTGGTGCCCGTCCTTCGACGGCTTTTTCGTCTACTATCCGAGCCGCCGGCAAATGCGGCCGGCGCTGAGGGCGTTCGTGGATTTCTTCAAGGTGAGTGGTTAGCTCGCGGCGGGACTATTGCCTAAGGGCTGATCCGCAACTTGCAGCCGGCATTGAGAGGATTTCCTCTCCGAATTAAATTCGAGGATAGGCAGGGTGTGATCTCAGCCGGAAGAAAGCCGGCGCCGGCTTCGTTCGCCTCGCATGCAATCCCTCGCCAACACCCCAACCCGCTATGGCTGGGCGATGATCGTCCTCCACTGGCTGATCGGTATCGTCTTCATCGGCCAGTTCGTGCTCGGCTTCGTCATGGTGCGCACGACAAGCCAGCGGACGTCCTTCGAGCTGATCCAGCTGCACAAATCCTTCGGCTTCCTGCTGCTCGGGCTGATCGTCCTGCGCATCGCCTGGCGGCTCGGCAATGCGCCGCCGCCTCTGCCGCGCTCTGTCGGAACGCTGGAGCGCCGGACCGCGCCCCTCGCCCACTTCGCGCTCTATGCTTTCCAGATCGCGCTGCCCTTATCCGGCTGGGCGCTGGTCTCGGTGTCGACGCTGGAGATCCCGACCATGCCGTTCGACCTGTTCGTGATGCCCAATTTGCCGCTGGCCGAATCCGATGCCGCGGAAAGCTTCTGGTCGGCCGCGCATTGGTATCTCGCCTATGCCGGCATCGCGCTGGTCGCGTTGCACGTGGCGGCGGCGCTGCGCCACCATTTCCTGCTGCGCGACAGCGTGCTCAGGCGCATGATCACACCTTCGTCAGGCGGGGAATAGAACCGCCCCGTCCTTCGTTGGTGGGGCGAGAACGCAGAAGAAGCGTATCTGCGGAAGGAAGAAACCAATGAAAATGCGCATCCTTGGATTGGCGGCTTTTGCCGCTTGCCTTGTCATGCCTGTCTATGCGGCGGTGGCGCTCAGCGACGCCGCCGGCAGCTACACGATCAGCCCGTCGGGCTCCTCGATCCGCTTCACCATCGGCAAGGCCGGCGGCGGTGGCTTCGACGGCGCCTTCGGCCGCTTCAAGGGCACGATCCGCATCGACAATGGCGATGTCGGCCGCTCGAAGGTCGACCTCACCATCTATCCCGAAAGCGTCGGCACCGGACAGGGCCGCATCGACGCCTTCCTGCGCTCCGACGCGGTGTTCGACGCCGCCAACAATCCGGAAATCCAGTTCCGCTCGACCAGCGTCACCCGCACCGGCGACACGACGGCGCTGGTGACCGGCCGGCTGACGGCGCGCGGCAAGACGTTTCCTGAAAAATTCACCGCCGAGTTGGGTGGATTGAAAGGCGGAACCATCAAGTTCCATGTCACCGGCAAGGTGCTGCGGTCGCGCTACGGCATGGATGTCGGCACGCCGCTCTATTCCAACGTCGTCGACTTCGACATGACGCTGATGGGTAAGAGGGGGTAGCTCGGCCTGATTTCCTCGCCCCCGCGAAGGCGGGGGAGAGGTGGCTCGGGCGAAACCCGAGACGGAGCGGGGGACGCCCTTCGCGACCGCAGAGCCGTCAGAGAAGTTGGCAGCTATCAGCAACTTCGACTTCGAAGCAAGTCCTCTACGAACACCCCTCTCCGTCCCGGCTTCGCCGGGCCACCTCTCCCCACTGCGTGGGGCGAGGAAGTACCGCGCATTGGCTTTTCCGTCGATTTCGGGCAAACCTCGTCGCCTGAAAAACCGACATGGAGAAGCGTGATGTTCCGATGGGGTGTTCTGTCGACGGCGAAGATCGGCCGCGAGCAGCTTTTGCCGGCAATCGTGGAGTCGGAGAACGGCATCCTGTCGGCGATCGCCAGCCGCGACCTGGCGAAGGCCAAGGCATTGGGTGAGCGGTTCGGCGCCCGGCATGCCTTTGGCTCCTATGAGGAACTGCTCGCCTCCAAGGAGGTCGACGGCGTCTATATCCCGCTGCCCACATCGCAGCATGTCGAGTGGGCGGCGAAGGCGATCGAGGCGGGAAAACACGTGCTGGTCGAGAAGCCTCTCGCGCTCGACGCCAAGGACATCCCGCCGCTGATCAAGCTGCGCGACGAAAAGAAGGTGCTGGTCTGCGAGGCCTTCATGGTCGTCTACCACCCGCAATGGATCAAGGTACGCGACCTCATCGCCGGCGGCGCCATCGGCCGGCTGCGCCACGTGCAGGGCGCGTTCTCCTATTACAATGTCGACCCCAAGAACATGCGCAACCAGCTCGACCTCGGCGGCGGCGCGCTGCCCGACATCGGCGTCTATCCGACCGTGTCGACGCGCTTTTCGACCGGCAAGGAGCCACTCCGCGTCCAGGCGACGATCGAGCGCGACAAGACCTTCGGCACCGACATCTATTCCTCGATCCGCGCCGATTTCGGCGACTTCGAACTATCCTTCTATCTCTCGACGCAGATGGCGGCGCGGCAGTCTATGGTGTTCCACGGCGAGAAGGGCTTCATCGAGGTCTTCGCCCCGTTCAATGCCGGGCTCTACGACCACCACCGCATCGAGCTGCACAACCAGAACCACACCGAGGCGCAGGTGTTCCGCTTCCCCGGCACGCAGCAATACCGGCTGGAGTGCGAGGCCTTCGTGCGCGCCGCCCAGGGCAGCAAGGACCGCGTCTTCACGCTGGAGGAATCGGTGCTCAACCAGAAGGTCATCGACGCTATCTTCCGCGCCGGCGAAAAGGACGGCTGGGAGCCCGTCTGAGTTTTCGCAACAAGCTGCCGGCTAATTTCTGGGAGGAATAGATGGCTGACGCGGACCTGATCATTGTCGGCGCGGGGCTGGCCGGCCTCGTCGCCGCGGCCGAACTGGCCGACGCCGGCAAGAAAATCATCATCGTCGACCAGGAGCCGGAGCAGTCGCTGGGCGGCCAGGCCTTCTGGTCGTTCGGCGGGTTGTTCCTGGTCGATTCGCCGGAGCAGCGGCGCATGCGCATCCGTGATTCCCACGACCTCGCGCTCGAGGACTGGATGGGTACGGCCGCCTTCGACAGGCCGGAAGATTTCTGGCCGCGCAAATGGGCTGAGGCCTATGTCGGCTTCGCAGCCGGCGAGAAACGTGCCTGGCTGATGGAACGCGGCTTGAAATTCTTCCCCGTGGTCGGCTGGGCCGAACGCGGCGGCGGCAATGCGACCGGCCACGGCAATTCTGTGCCGCGCTTCCACATCACCTGGGGTACAGGGCCCGGCGTGCTCGAACCGTTCGTGCTGCGCGTGCTCGAGGCGCAGAGGCGCGGGCTGGTCCAGTTCAAATTCCGCCACCGGGTCAACGAGATCATCCGCGCCGGCGATACCGTGACCGGCGTGCGCGGCGATGTGCTCGAAGCCAGCAGCGCCGAGCGCGGCCGCAAGAGCTCGCGGGAAGTCGTCGGAGACTTCGAGCTCCATGCGCAGGCGGTGATCGTGGCTTCCGGCGGCATTGGCGGCAATCACGAGCTGGTGCGCCAAAACTGGCCGCAGCGCCTGGGCGTGCCGCCGAAGCGGATGATCACCGGCGTGCCGGACCATGTCGACGGCCGCATGCTGGCGATCACCGAACAGGCCGGGGGCTCGATCATCAACCGCGACCGCATGTGGCATTATGTCGAGGGCATCAAGAACTGGGCGCCGATCTGGACCGAGCATGCGATCCGCATCCTGCCCGGCCCGTCCTCGCTCTGGCTCGACGCGCGCGGCAAAAGGCTGCCGGTGCCGCTCTATCCGGGCTTCGACACTCTAGCCACGCTCAGCCACGTCATGGGCACCGGCTTCGATTATTCCTGGTTCATCCTGACCAGGAAGATCATCCAGAAGGAGTTCGCGCTGTCGGGCTCCGAGCAGAACCCGGACCTCACCGGCAAAAGCTGGCGGCAGGTGCTGGGCCGCGCGACATCGGGCATTCCCGGCCCGGTGAAAGCCTTCATGGAAAAGGGCGAGGATTTTATTGTCGAGGCCAATCTCTCGAAGCTGGTGGCGCGCATGAACGCTCTGGCCGGCGGCGAGCCGCTTCTCGAGGTCGCCCAGGTCGAGCGCGAGATCCGCGCCCGCGACAGGCAACTCGACAATCCGTTCTCCAAGGATGCGCAGGTCACCGCGCTGCGCGGCGCGCGCGCCTATCTCGGCGACAGGCTGATCCGCACGGCCAAGCCGCACAAGATGCTCGATCCGGCCAACGGCCCGCTGATCGCCGTGCGTCTCAACATCCTCACCCGCAAGACGCTGGGCGGCCTGCAGACCGACCTCGACAGCCGCGTGCTCGATGCCGCCGGACAAGCGGTGCCGGGACTCTACGCCGTGGGCGAGGCCGCCGGCTTCGGCGGCGGCGGCGTGCATGGCTATGCGGCGCTGGAAGGCACCTTCCTCGGCGGATGCATTTTTTCGGGGCGCGGCGCGGGACGGGCGGCAGCGGCCACGATTGCGTGAATGGAGGGTACGGGTGATCGCCGGTTGAGCGACAACGCTGTAGGCTTTTTCGATCAACTGCTGTCGACCGAAGTCCCAATCAAAACGAGAATAGAATGCGCATCATCGTCTATGGCATTGGCGCAATCGGCGGCGCCATCGCGGCCCAGCTGAGCTTTTCCGGACATGAAGTCATCGGCATTGCCCGCGGCAGGCAGCTCGACGCCATTCGCGCCTCGGGGCTGACGCTTTCCACCCCGCAAGGCACCAGGACCGCGCGCTTTCCCGTCCATGCCGACCCGGCGGAGATTTCCTTCAGGCCGGACGATGTGGTGCTCCTGACGATGAAGACCCCCGATACGCTCGGCGCGCTGCAGCGGCTCAACGCCGCCGGTGCGGCGGCGCTGCCGGTGTTCTGTTTCCAGAACGGCGTCGCCAACGAGCCGCTAGCCTTGCGTTTCTTCGCCAATGTCTATGGCGCGACAGTCATGCTGCCGGCCGATTACGACACGCCCGGCGAGGTCGCTGCCTATTTCGCGCCCAAGATCGGCGCCTTCGACATCGGCCGCTATCCGTCCGGAACCGACGACACCGTCGAGAAACTGTGCGGGGTTCTCAAGGCGTCCGGTTTCATCGTCGACCCCAGGGACAATGTGATGAGCAGCAAATACCGCAAGTTGCTGGCCAACCTTCGAAACATCATCGACGCGGCGCTGGGCGACACCGAGCTTCAGCGGAAATGGTATGCGAAGGCACGCGCCGAGGCCGAGGCCGTGCTAAGCGCGGCCGGGATCGACTGGGACAAGACCGATGCCATGGCCCGTGAAGAATTGACCATAACCGCCATCTCGGGTCGAACGCGCGTGGGTTCCTCGACGCTGCAAAGCATCGTGCGCGGGACCGGCTCCCTCGAAACAGACTTCCTCAATGGCGAGATCGTCCTTCTCGGGCGGTTTCACGGCATGGCTACGCCCGTCAACTCGGCCCTATGCAAACTGTCGGTCGAGCTGGCCAGCGGCCGGATGCGACCGCAATCGGCCGGCGACGACATGATCGTCTCCATGATCGGCGGACCCGGCTGATAGCTGGAGACGATCAAAAAGATCGACCCGATCCCGAGAATCCTTTCGAGCCCGTGGAACGTCTTCCTCAAGCAGATCCGCAAACAGGAGACGACCATGACCTACAATCTCATCCGCTACGGCGTGAAGGATGCCGGCATCGCCGAGAACCGGGCGCTGGTGGCAAAGGTGTTCGAAGCGCTGGACGAAACGCAGCCGCAATCCGTGCGCTATCTGGTGCTCGAACTGGAGAATGGCGAGTTCGTCCACCTTGTCGGCTACGACAGGGATAGTTCGGCGCTGACCGAACTCGACGCTTTCAAGGTTTTCGGCGCCAATCACGCCGATCGGCGGTCGACACCGCTAGCTAGGTCGCCGGCGAAGATCATCGGCAATTATCGTATGCTGGCCAAGGCCGATGAAGCCGTGCCCGCCTGACCGAGGCACGGCTTGTGATCGGCGAGGCGAGAAAGAGGACGATGAGCTCAGCAGGGTTCGGCCGAGCGGAACTTGAAGCCATGCTCGTCGGCCTGCGGCCGAAACTGCACCGCTATGCCGCCCGCATGGCCGGCTCGGCGATCGAGGGCGAGGACATCGTGCAGGAAGCAGTGGTGAAGGCGCTTGCCGCATATGACGGCGGCGCTCAGGTCGAGCGACCGGAGCAGTGGCTATTCCGCATCGCCCACAATGCGGCGCAGGATCATCTGCGCCGCCGCCAGCGGGAGCGTTCGCGAATGAGCGAGGCCGACATGACCGCGATAGCGGACCTCTCCGCCAGCGCCGAGACGAGGCTCGCGACTGCCTCGAGCCTGCGCAGCTTCATGCGGCTGACGCCGGCGCAGCGCAGCGCCGTGATCCTGGTCGACGTGCTCGGCCTTAGCCTGCATGAAACCTGCGAGGTGACGGGCGCGACTTTAGCCGCCAGCAAGGCGGCGCTGCATCGCGGCCGGACGGAGTTGAAGGCGTTGGCGGCTTTGCCCGACGACATGACCATGCCGAAGCTCGACCTTGAGGAGGAGCGCCGGCTGCGCCGCTATGTCGACCTGTTCAATGCACGCGATTTCGACGGTGTCAGGATGCTGATCGCCGAAGACATCCAGGTCGACGTCGTCAACCGCGCCCGCCTCAGCGGCAAGAAGGAAGCCTCGACCTATTTCGGCAACTACGACCGTATGAACGACTGGACGCTGGCGCTGGGCTTCGTCGAGGACCGGCCGGCGATCCTGATCCGCAACCCGCAAGCGGACAATGCCTTGGGCGGCTTCGTGCTGATCGACTGGCGCGGCGAAGAGGTCGTGCGCATCCGCGATTTCCGCCATGTGCCTTATTGTGCGGCTGACGCGGATATTCGTTTTGCCGATTGACCCAAGCGGCACCCTCGCTGCCAGCATTCACCGCGCACAGCATTGGACGGAACACCAGAGCTTCGTCCCGTAACGAATTGAGCGCCAGACTCGCGGTCGTTCGCCATCAACATACATGTTTCAGACATCAATCCTTGACGATAGAACATTTTAATGTAGGCTACAGCACCGAGACCTCATATCTCAGAACTGAACGAGAGAGTCCTCGGTGATAACCGCACCGCAATTGCGCGCCGCCCGATCGCTGCTCGGCATCGATCAACGCCGGCTTGCCGAATTGTCCGGCCTGTCGGTACCAACAATCCAGCGCATGGAAGCCAGCGGCTCGATCATCCGGGGCAATGTCGATTCGCTGATGAAGCTGATCGCCGCGCTCGAGGTGGCCGGCATCGAGCTGATCGGCGAAGGCGCGGTCAGCCAGGGCGGCGGACGCGGGGTGAGGCTGAAGACCGGATTCGATCCGGCCCGGGCATCCAATGCCGGCGATGCCGCGCCCGGTGGGAGCCTGTCGTGATCCCGATCGTGGCGCTTCTGCTGTGCGGTCCTGCCGCGCTTCTGGCAACAGCCATCCTGGCCGCAGCCTTCAGCCGGCACACCGCCGCGACGCGTCTTGTCTATGGCGCCGCGTTCGTCATTTCAGCCGCCTTGCTCGCGATCGTTGCCGGCCATCTCGTCGGCAATCCCGGCGAGGCGTCCGCCAGCTTGCCGCTCGGCCTGCCCTGGACCGGCGCCCGGTTCCGCCTCGACGGCCTGTCGGCGTTCTTCCTCATCGTCGTCAATCTGGGCGGCACCATCACCAGCCTTTATGCTCTTGGCTACGGCCGGCACGAATCCCAGCCGCATCGCGTGCTGCCGTTCTATCCGGCGTTCCTCGCCGGCATGAACCTCGTCGTGTTGGCCAACGACGCCTTCAGCTTCCTTTTGTCCTGGGAATTCATGTCGCTCGCCTCGTGGGCGCTGGTCATGGCGCACCACCGCGACGAGGCCAACCGACGCGCAGGTTACATCTACCTGGTGATGGCGAGCTTCGGCACGATGGCGCTGCTGCTTGCCTTCGGCCTGCTGGCGGGACCGGCGGGAACCTATGCGTTCGACGCGATGCGGATGGCGCATCCCGGCCCGCTCGCGGCCGGCGCGGTGCTCGTTCTCATGTTGCTCGGCGCCGGCTCCAAGGCCGGCCTCGTGCCGCTGCATGCCTGGCTGCCGCTTGCCCATCCGGCCGCACCCAGCCACGTCTCGGCGCTGATGAGCGGCATCATGACCAAGGTCGCCATCTACGGCTTCATCCGCGTGGTGTTCGACCTGCTTGGCGCGCCGGCATGGTGGTCGGGCGTCGCCGTGCTCCTCATCGGCGGCGTGACGGCGGTGCTCGGCATCCTGCATGCGCTGATGGAAAAAGACCTGAAGCGGCTGCTCGCCTATTCGACCATCGAGAATATCGGCGTCATCTTCGCCAGCCTTGGCCTTGCACTGGCCTTCAAGGCGAACGCGATGCCCTCGGCCGCGGCGCTGGCCTTCACGGCGGCGCTCTTCCACGTGCTCAACCATTCCTTCTTCAAGAGCCTGCTGTTCTTCGGCGCCGGCGCGGTGCTGACGTCGACCGGCGAACGCGACATGGAAAAGCTCGGCGGCCTCATCCATCGCCTGCCGGTCACCAGCTTCGTCTTTCTCGTCGGCTGCGTCTCGATCTCGGCGCTGCCGCCCTTCAACGGCTTCGCCTCCGAATGGCTGGTCTTCCAGGCCATATTGCGCAGCCCCGAGCTGCCGCAATGGGGGCTGAAGGTCATCGTGCCGGCGGTCGGCGGCATGCTGGCGCTGGCGGCAGCGCTGGCCGCGGCCTGCTTCGTCAAGGCCTTCGGCATCACCTTCCTTGGCCGGGCGCGATCGGCGGTGGTGGAACGCGCGCATGAGGTCGACCGCTGGTCGCTGGCGGCAATGGCCGTGCTTGCCGCCTTCTGCCTGCTCGCCGGCATCCTGCCCGGCTTCATCCTCGACGGCCTGTCGCCGGTGACGCTTTCGCTCATCGGCGACCGCATGCCGGTGCAGATGGCTGAGCCCTGGCTGTCGATCGTGCCGATCGCCGAGAGCCGCAGCTCCTATAACGGCCTGCTGGTCTTCGCCTTCATCGCCATTTCGGCGTCGCTCGCGGCCTTCTTCATCCACCGCTTCGCCTCGCACGCGCTGCGCCGGGGCATTGCATGGGGGTGCGGCTTCGCCGACGCAGTACCGGCCGCGCAATACACGGCGGTCAGCTTCGCGCA
The DNA here is from genome assembly GCF_033977215.1 of Mesorhizobium humile. NCBI lineage: Bacteria > Pseudomonadati > Pseudomonadota > Alphaproteobacteria > Hyphomicrobiales > Phyllobacteriaceae > Mesorhizobium > Mesorhizobium humile. The sequence continues at coordinate 144,348 of NZ_JAVIIV010000001.1, read as the reverse complement.
GCCCATCCGCCGCGTCTTCGGTGGCTTCGCGTTCCGCGCCCGCGAAACCGTCGAGATGCCGGCGCCGGGCTCCCTCGAGCCGGCGCGCCTCAAGGTGGATATGCATGACGTGGCCTGGGAGATCTTCTATCAGCCGATCACCGGCGCGATCGATTTCGCCACCGAGCGACTGAACCACCTGCAGTTCCTGACCATCCGCCGCTACCTGACGCTGGTCTTCCTCTACCTCGTCACCCTGCTCCTGGTGCTTGCGCTATGGCCGTGATCCTGGATCTCGCCGTGCAGGGCGCCCAGATGTTTTCGGTGCTTTTGCTGGCGCCGCTTCTGATCGGCTTCGTGCGCAAGGTGAAGGCGAGGCTGGTCAGGCGGCAGGGACCCTCGGTGATCCAGCCCTATCGCGATCTGGTCAGGCTGATGCGCAAGGAGGTCGTGCTGGCGGACAACGCGTCCTGGCTGTTCCGCGTCACGCCCTACCTGATCTTCGCCGCCACATGGGTCGCGGCGGCGCTGGTTCCAACCTTCGCCGCCGGCCTCCAGTTCAGCTGGGCCGCCGATCTCATCGTCATCGTGGCGCTGCTCGGCAGCGCGCGCTTCTTCCAGGCGCTGGCCGGAATGGATATCGGCACCAGCTTCGGCGGCATCGGCGCCAGCCGCGAGGTGATGATCGCCTCGCTCGCCGAACCCGCGATGCTGCTCATCGTCTTCAGCCTGGCGCTGGTGGCCGGCGCCACGCAGCTTTCGACGGTCGCCGCCTTCATGGGCTCGCCGCAGGTCGGATTGCGCGTGTCGCTCGGCATGTCGCTGATCGCGCTGGTGATGGTGGCGATCGCCGAGAATGCGCGCATACCGGTCGACAATCCCGCCACGCATCTGGAGCTCACCATGGTGCATGAGGCGATGATCCTGGAATATTCCGGCCGCCATCTGGCGATGATCGAGCTCGCCAGCTTCATCAAGCTGCTGCTCTACATGTCGCTGATCTCCTGCGTCTTCCTGCCCTGGGGGCTGGCGGGCGCTGGCACAGGGCCGCGATCGCTGGCCATCGGCGCGGCCGCCTATCTCGGCAAGCTCGCGGTGCTCGCCATCCTGCTTGCCGTGTTCGAGACGGCGGTCGCCAAGATGCGCGTCTTCCGCGTGCCGGACTTCCTGGGTGCGGCGCTGATGCTGGCGCTGCTCGGCACGCTCCTGCTGTTCGTCTCGCGGAGCCTGTGATGAACGGTCTCACCTTCGACATCGCCCATCTGCTCGCCGGCAGCCTGGTGCTGATCTCCTTCATGATGCTCTACCAGGACCGGCTGTTCGCGCTGATCAACGTCTTTGCGCTGCATGCGGTCGTGCTTGCGCTGTCGGTGGCGTGGCAGGCCTATATCCAGGACGCGCACCACCTCTACATCACCGCCGGCATCGCTCTGGTCTTCAAGGCGATCGTCATTCCCGTCGGGCTGCATCGCATCATCCAGCGGCTCGGCATCCACCGCGACATCGAGACCGCCGTCGGCATCGGCCCGACCATGCTCGCCGGCATCGGGCTGGTGACGCTTTCCATGGTGCTGATGCTTCGGGTGACGCCCGAGGCCGACCCGCTCGCCCGAGAGGATCTCGCCTTCGCGCTGTCGATCATCCTGCTGGGGTTGCTGGTGATGGTGACCAGGCGCAACGCGGTCAGCCAGGTCGTCGGCTTCATGTCGCTGGAGAACGGCCTGGTGCTGGCCGCCACCGGCGCCAAGGGCATGCCGCTGGTGGTCGAGATCAGCGTCGCCTTCTCGATCCTGATCGCCTTCATCGTCATCGGCGTCTTCCTGTTCCGCATCCGCGAACGCTTCGATTCGGTCGATGTCGGCGCGCTCGACGACTATCGGGGAGAACGCCGGTGAGCGGGTTCTCCTTCGACGCCGTGGCCGCGATCCTTTTCATCCCGGCGGGCGCCGCGGCCATCCTGGCGGCGCTGCCGAATTACAAGATATCGTCCGTCGTCAACGTCATCGCCAGCCTGCTCACCTTGCTCGCGGCGCTGTCATTGTTCGTCACCGACCGGCCGGCGCCGGGGCAATATCTCATCGTCGACGATCTCAACATCGTCTTCATCGTGCTCAACACATTCGTCGGCTTCACCACCAGCGTGTTCAGCGCGTCCTATATCGCGCATGAGCTGGAAACCGGGCGGCTGACCGCGCCGAACCTGCGGTTCTACCACGCGATGTACCAGATCATGATGTTCGGCATGAACCTGGCCTTCGTGTCGAACAATATCGGCCTGATGTGGGTCGCGGTCGAGCTCGCCACGCTGACCACCGTGCTGATGGTCGGCATCTACCGCACGCATGAGGCGCTGGAGGCGGCCTGGAAATATTTCATCCTCGGCAGCGTCGGCATCGCGCTCGCGCTGTTCGGCACCATCCTCGTCTACATGGCCGCGCAGCCGGTCGTCGGCGAGGGCACCAACGCCATGGTCTGGTCGGTGCTGATCGAGAAGGCGGCGCATTTCGACCCGGCGCTGCTCAGCGTCGCCTTCATCTTCCTGCTGCTCGGCTACGGCACCAAGGTCGGTCTCGCGCCGCTGCATGCCTGGCTGCCCGACGCGCATGCCGAAGGCCCGACGCCGATCTCGGCGGTGCTGTCGGGCCTGCTGCTCAACGTCGCGCTCTACGCCGTGCTGCGCTTCAAGCTTTTGCTCGCGGCGAGCCCGCAGGCGATCGGGCCCGGACCGCTGATGGTCACGATGGGCCTCACCTCGCTGATCTTCGCGGCCTTCATGCTCTACCGCCGCCGCGACATCAAACGCCTGTTCGCCTATTCCTCGATCGAGCATATGGGCATCATCGTCTTCGCCTTCGGCATGGGCGGCCCGCTCGCCAACTTCGCCGGCCTTTTGCACATGGTCATGCACAGCCTGACCAAGTCGGCGATCTTCTTCGCCGTCGGCCATATCGCGCAGGTCAAGGGCACGCAGAAGATCTCCGAGATCAGAGGGCTGACGGAAAGCCATCCCGGGCTCGGCTGGGCGCTGGTCATCGGCGTCGTGGCGATCGCCGGCCTGCCGCCGCTCGGCATCTTCATGAGCGAGTTCCTGGTCGTCAGCTCGACCTTCGCCAGGCATTCGTGGCTGGCGATCCCGCTGGTGTTCGGGCTGCTCATCGCCTTCGGGGCGCTATTGCTGCGGCTGAGCGGCCTTGCCTTCGGCGAGCCGCGCGGCGGCATGGCGCCGGTCGAGGCATCCTATGTGCCGATGTATTCACACCTCGCCCTCGTCTTCGCCGCCGGCATCTACCTGCCGGCGCCGCTGGTGGCGTGGTTCCAGCATGTCGCCGGAATATTGGGGTGATGCGCATGGCGAGGAAGAACATGCCCGCGCTCGCCGATCTCATCGAAGCCGGCCGCCGGATCGAGCGTCACGCCCCCTGGCGGCGCGCCGTGGTGGCCCCGAAGGCCTGGAATATCGCCGTCGAGCAGCTCGCCGGCGGCCGCTGGAGCCTGCTCGACCTGTGGGGGGAGCCGGAAAAGGTGCACATGGCGCTTCTCGACGACGCGCTCGACATCGGCGTCATCAGCCTGGAGTGCCGCGGCGGCCGCTACCCGTCGGTCGGCCAATACCATCCGCCGGCCCTGCGGCTGGAGCGCGCCGCCGCGGACCTGTTCGGACTGGCGCCGCAAGGCCTTCCCGACACCCGCCGCTGGCTCGACCATGGCCAATGGGGCGTCTCGCATCCGCTGGCCGCGCGGCCTGGCGGGCCGGCGGCCGCCTCCTCCTACCGGTTCCTCGCGGCGGAGGGCGAAAGCCTGCACCAGATCGCGGTCGGGCCGGTGCATGCCGGCATTATCGAGCCGGGGCATTTCCGTTTCACGGCCGGCGGCGAGACGGTGGTGCGGCTGGAAGAGCGGCTGGGCTATGTGCACAAGGGCATCGAAGGCCTGATGGCCGGCGCGCCGATTGACCGCGCCGCAAAACTCGCGGGCAGGACGTCGGGCGACAGCACGGTCGCCTATTCGCTGGCCTTTGCCCGCGCCGTCGAAGCCGCGCTCGGGATCGAGGTTCCCGCGCGCGCAATCTGGCTGCGGGCGCTGATGGCCGAACTGGAGCGCCTTGCCAATCATCTCGGCGACATCGGCGCCATCTGCAACGATGCCGCCTTCGCGATCATGCACGCGCATTGCGGCGTGCTGCGCGAGCGCGTCCTGCGCGCCGCCGACGCCGCCTTCGGCCATCGCCTGATGCGCGACCGCATCCTGCCCGGCGGCACGGCAAGCGATCTGAGCGAGGCGGGGACCAGCGCCATCCGATCGCTGGTCGCGGAGATCAGGCGGCGCTTCCCGCATCTGGTGGAACTCTACGACAACACCGCCTCGCTGCAGGACCGCACGGTGGCGACCGGCCGGCTCAAGGTCGAGCTTGCCCGGCAATATGCCGCCGGCGGCTTTGTCGGGCGGGCGTCGGGCCGCGATTTCGATGCGCGCCGCGCCCCGGGCTACGCGCCTTATGACGAACTCACCTTCGACGTGCCGGTCCTCCAGGAAGGCGACGTCAACGCGCGCGTCTGGATCCGCGTGCGCGAGGTCGAGCAGAGCCTGTCGCTGGTCGAACAAATCCTCGGGCGGCTGCCCGCCGGCCCGATCCGCGTCGACATCGCTGCGCCGGAAGGGCCGCGCGAGGGCATGGCGCTGGTCGAGGGTTTTCGCGGCGACATACTGGTCTGGCTGCGCATCGGCGAGGACGGCTCGATCGAGCGCTGCCACCTGCGCGACCCTTCATGGTTCCAGTGGCCGCTCTTGGAAGCGGCGATCGAAGGCAACATCGTCGCCGACTTCCCGCTCTGCAACAAATCGTTCAACTGCTCCTATTCCGGCCATGATCTCTAGAGCAATTCCAGGAAAAGTGCGCAGCGGTTTTCCGTCCGGAATTGCGCGAAAACAAAGAGTTGGAGCAGGTCGGCGATTCTATCAGACGCTGAACTGCTCCAAACCGGGCCAAGGCACACCGCCATGCGAAAACTGCTCTTCGAAAGCCTGATCCGCCCGCCCTTGACCGAGCGTCCGCCGCAAGCGAGCAATGCTGCCGTCGACGAGCTGGCGCGCGCGCTCGACGGACTTGCCCGCAAGCGGCTCGGCCGGAGCCTGTCGATCCGCGCGGTCGACGCCGGCTCCTGCAATGGCTGCGAGCTCGAGATGCACGCGCTCAACAACGCCTTCTACGACATCGAGCGCTTCGGTTTCCGCTTCGTCGCCTCGCCGCGCCATGCCGATGTGCTTCTGGTCACTGGGCCAGTGACGAAAAACATGCGGGAGGCGCTGAAGCGGACATTCGACGCAACGCCCAACCCGAAATGGGTGGTGGCGCTCGGCGGCTGCGCCAAGGACGGCGGCTGCTTCGCCGGCAGCTACGCCGTCGTGGGCGGCGTGTCCGACGTGGTGCCGGTCGACCTGCACATCCCAGGCTGCCCGCCTCCGCCGATCGACATCCTCAAGGGATTGATCGCACTGCTCGATGGGGCGAATGGGAAGGCGGGCACCGCCAAGGGCTGAGCAGAGAGCGTCGTGAAACCCTCCTTGGCTCTGAAGTGTCGCACTGGCGGCGACCCATGATGCATGTCGTCTGCCAGAAATCGCCGCGCACTTTCGGGCGACGACATCAAAGCGCACCGCATCTCAATTCGGCCGCAAAGGCGGATCAACTGGCCCAATATCACAGCTTATTGTCTTTTCGCCGATGGCGGCATAGTGCGAGCGAATACGAGCTCGCGGGAATCTCCAATGTCTCTCAATGAAGCAAGCAAGCCCGCCAGGCAAAGCTCTCGCACCGCCAAAGCAGCAGCGAACTCACCGGCGCGCGACCAGGTTCTTGTCGGCCCCGATTTCATTCACAAGGGTGAGCCGAACGAGAGGCTCGACCGTTTCTTCGGCGACCTGGCGAGCCGCTTCGACGCCGCGACCGCAGTCATTTCCGACGGCCGTGCCTGGTCCTATCGCGAGATGAACAACCGCGCCAACCAGTTCGCGCATCTCTTGATCGAGCGCGGCGTGAAGCCGGGCGACCGGATCGGCCTTTTGCTCGACCGCTCCGCCGAAACCTATATCGCCGTGCTTGCCGTGATGAAGGCCGGAGCGGCATTCGTGCCTCTGGCCACGGCGTTCCCGGAAGATCGCATGGTGATGATCATCGAGGACGCAAGCGTCACGATGGTGATCAGCGTTTCCAGCTATGCGGCGCGTGTGGCGCGCCTGCCAGTTCCGCATATCTCGATCGATTCGGCGGAGTCCGAAATCGCGCTGCAGCCAGAAACGGCGCCCTTGCCGGACGGCGACCAGGATCAGACCTGCTATATCCTCTACACCTCGGGCACGACGGGCAAGCCCAAGGGCGTGGTGATCACCCATCCGAGCTTCTGCAACTTCATCCGTGTCGCGGCGGCGTCCTATGGCTATCAGCCAGGCGACCGCGTGTACCAGGGCATGACGATCGCCTTCGATTTCTCCTCGGAGGAGATCTGGGTGCCATTCGCCGCCGGCGCCACAGTCGTGCCGGCGCCGGGCCAGCAACCGCTGGTCGGCGAGGAACTGGCGAGCTTCCTGCGCGAGCATAACATCACCTGCATGGCCTGCAGCCCGACGCTGCTGTCATCGATCGAGAGCGATGCGCCAAGCCTGCGCGCGATTCTGGTCGGCGGCGAAGCCTGCTCGCAGAAGCTCGTCACCCGCTGGGCAAAGCCGGGCCGCAAGATTCTCAATACCTACGGACCAACCGAGGCGACGGTCACTGCCACGATGGCCTTGCTGACCCCCGACGAGCCGGTGACCATCGGCAAGCCATTGCCCACCTATTCGATCGCCATTCTCGATCCCGAAAAGCCGGAGGTGCTGGCCGGCGACCAGTTGGGCGAGGTCTGCATCGGCGGCATGGGCGTGGCGGTCGGCTACCTCAACCGGCCGGAACTCACCGAACAGCGGTTCATCGAGGATTTCATCGGCCTGCCGAACAATCCCAGCGGCCGCATCTATCGGACCGGCGACCTTGGCCGCATCAACGACAATGGTGATATCGAATATCACGGCCGCATCGACACGCAGGTGAAGATCCGCGGCTACCGCATCGAGCTGGGCGAGATCGAAGCCGTGCTTCTGGATCAGCCGGGTATCGCGCAGGCGGCGGTCACGACATGGGAGATCGAGCCCGAGCGCACCGAGCTGGTCGGTTATTATGCCCCCAAGAGCGGCGGCGATGGCGTGGACCGCACCGTGCTGGTGCAGGAGCTCAAGCGGCGGCTGCCCGACTACATGGTTCCGGCCTATCTGGAACAGCTGCCTGCAATCCCGATGACCGTTTCCAACAAGGTCGATTTGCGGAAGCTGCCTAAGCCGACGAGCGCCCGCGTCGCCGCCGGTCATGCGATGATCGACCCGCGCAACGACGACGAGAAGTTCCTCGTCGACACGCTGCAGGATGTGCTGAAGTTCGACGATATCTCGATCGAGGATCACTTCTTCGACGATCTCGGCGCGAACTCGCTGTTGATGGCCAGGTTCTGCGCGCGCATCCGCTCGCGCAAGGCCTGGTCGACGACTTCGATGCGCGACATCTACCTGCACCCGACGGTGGCGAAGCTCGCCGACTACCTGCGGGCGCCGCAGATGGCCGCGGTTGTCGCGAGCGAGCCCATGCTGACGCATCGGGCCTCCAATCTTGCCATCTGGGCAACGGGGTTCGGCCAATTGCTATTCTATGCGGCCTACAGCTATCTCGCGCTGTGGGCGATCAATGACGGCCTCAGCTGGGTCTATGACGCCCTGGACGACCCGGCGTCTCTCTATCTGCGCTGCGTACTTCTGTCCGCCGGCGTGTTCTTCGGGTTGAGCGGCTTCGCCATCGTCGCCAAATGGCTGCTGGTCGGCCGCTGGAAGGCCGAATCCTTTCCGATCTGGGGCTGGCGCTACTACCGCTTCTGGATCGTCAAGACACTGGTGCGCAGCGCTCCGGTGGTGCTGTTCCGCGGCAGTCCGCTTTACAGTCTCTATCTGCGCCTGCTCGGCGCGCGGCTCGGGAGCCGTGCGGTCGTCGAGTGCCGGGCCGTTCCGGTCTGCACCGACCTGATTGCCATCGGCGACAACTCGATCCTGCGCAAGGATTCGACGATCCTCGGTTTCCGCGCGCAGGCGGGCTACATCCATACCGGCCCCGTCGACATCGGCAACAACGCTTTCGTCGGTGTCGGATCGACGCTCGACATCGACACCCGCATGGGCGACGGCTCCCAGCTCGGCCATGCCTCGTCGCTGCATCGCGGGCAGTCGATCCCGGCCGGCGAGCGCTGGCACGGATCGCCGGCGATCCCGACCGAGGCGAATTATTGCACCGTCCCCAACGTGCCGCTGTCGCGGGCGCGCCGCGTCATCTACGAGACGATCCAGCTCTTCATCCTGTTCGCCATCGTCACGCCATTCCCGCTTCTGTTCCACAGCTACTGGGAAAATCTCGGCGACGACTATGACGAGACCATCGGCATCGTGGCGATCGGCACGACGGTCACAGTGGTCGGCTTCATCATCGGCGGCGTGCTCCTGGCTGCGATCGTGCCGCGGCTGTTCAACCTCGTGCTGAAGCCCGGCCGGAACTATTCGCTCTACGGCTTCCACTACTGGCTGCAGACGATGTTGGAGCTGGTCAGCAATGTGCGGCTGCTCAACGTGCTGTTCGGCGACAGCTCGGCCGTCGTCTACTATCTGCGCGCCATCGGCTGGAAGCTGAACAAGGTGGACCAGACCGGGTCGAATTTCGGCACCAACCAGCGGCACGAAAACCCGCAACTGAGCGAGATCGGCTCGCACACGATGGTGTCCGACGGACTGTTCATGGTCAACATGCAAAAGTCGGCCAATTCTTTCCGCCTCGAGCACACGCGGGTCGGCGAACGCAACTTCTTCGGCAACAACATCGTCTATTCGCCGGATTCGCGAGCCGGCGACAACTGCCTTCTCGGCACCAAGGTGCACGTTCCGGTGGACGGACCGATGCGTGAGAATGTCGGGCTTCTCGGCTCCCCACCCTTCGAAATTCCGCGCATGGTCAATCGCGACAAGGAGCTTCTCGGATTGATCTCCGACAAGGAGCGCAACCGCCGCCTGCCGCTGAAGAACCTGCACAATCTCGTCACAGCGCTGATGTTCGTGGCCGCGCAGTGGCTGATCCTCTTCCTGACGCTCGCCATTTGGGACCGGGCGCTCAACTACTATACCGAATGGGGGGCGACGGCCCTATTCGTTGCGGTGATGCTGACGACCGCGATCGGTCTCCCATTCTACATCTTCCTCGAGCGCGCCAGCCTCGGCTTCAGCCGGCTGAAGCCAAGGATGGCCACGATCTACGACCCGGTCTTCTGGCGGCATGAGCGGCACTGGAAGCTGTCCGATTCTCCGATCATGGGCCTGTTCACCGGCACGCCGTTCCGGCCGATCATCCTGCGCATGCTGGGCGTGAAGGTCGGGCTTCGCCTCTATGACGGCGGCTGCATCATAACCGAGCGCTCGCTGGTGGAGATCGGCGACGATGTAACGCTGAACGAGGGCTGCGTGATCCAGCCGCACTCGCTGGAGGAAGGCGCGTTCAAGTCCGACTACATCCGTATTGGCAATGGCTGCACGCTGGCGCCTTCCTCTTTCGTCCACTACGCGGTGGTGATGGGCGAGGGATCCGTGGCCGACGTCGACTGCTTCGTCATGAAGGGCGAGGTGCTCGAGCCGAACACGGTCTGGCGCGGCAATCCGGCGAAGCTCTATGGCGTGGTGACGCCGATCGATGTCCGCGCGATGGAAATCGGGCATGCCCCGTGACGCGCGCCGCCGGCATGAGTGACCAGCCGGTTGCCCTGGAGCCAGTCGGCAAGGGCAACCGTGCGGCAATCCTGGCGCTGAAGCTCGCGCCCGACCAACAAAGCTTCGTCGCCTCCAACGCAGAATCGCTGGCCGAGGCTCGCCAGGATGACGAGGCCGTCCCTCGCGCCGTGGTCGCTGCTGGGCGCGTCGTCGGATTCCTGATGTACAGCGCACCCGAAGACGATGACGAGGCGATCATCTATCGTTTCATGATCGATCGCCGCGAACAGGGCAAAGGCCTCGGCCGCGCCGCTGTCGCCAAGGTACTGGAAGAGATTGCGCGCCTTAGCCACATAAGCCGCGTTTCGATCTGCTATGAGCCGGGAAACGAGGCGGCGCGTCGCCTTTATGCAAGCTTCGGTTTCATCGAGCAGGGGTTGGACGAGGACGACGAGATGATCGCCGCGCTCGAATTGAGCCGATAACGCGTTGCACACCCGGCCGGACAGCTCCCCCCCAGCGATCGAGACTACCCTTGATCGGGCGCTGATCGGCCTTGCTCCACCCGGCCTGCTGTCCGGCTGCCGCCGCATTCAGGTCGGAGACGAACAATTTCTTCTTCCAGCCGAGCGCGCTTCCATCGCCACGCGCGAACACAGGGCGCGCGACGCCAGTGGGGCGGGTCGCAGGATCGCACATGAATTGCTGCAGCGTCTGGGGTGGGCGGATCTCGCCGTAACGAGAGGCCGGATGGGAGACCCGGTTTGGCCGGCAGATGTCGTCGGTTCAATCGCGCATGACGACGAACTGGCCGTGGCGGCCGTCGCGCGAATAGATGCGGTGAGAAGCGTCGGCGTGGACATCGAGCCTGTCTTGCCATTGCCGACCGACCTACGACCCATCGTGATCACGCCGCAAGATCGTCTGGGCGACCTCGATTCGGACATAGGTGGCCGCATTCTGTTCGCGGCGAAGGAGGCCGCCTACAAGGCATCGTTTCCGCTCGACGGTCTGGTGCTTGGCTTTGAAGACATCGCCGTCGATTTCAAATCGGGCGAAGCAGTGACGTCATTCGGCCGTCGTCTGACGGTGCGCTTTTCCGTCTCCGCGAGAATTCTGGCGCTGGCCTATACGGCATGAGAGTGCCGAATTCTGCCTGAGCCGTCGCCCCGCGGTTACCGGTCGACGACCAGGCGCAGCACCCTTGACGCCGGCGAAAGCCGCACCTGCCTGCCCCAGTCGAAGGCGATGAAGTCCTGTTCGATGCCGTCGGCGAAAATGACGCCGCCATCATTCATGCGCGAGGTGATGAAGAGCGGTTTTTCGGTGATCTTGCCGGCTCGCAATTTCGTGGCGGTGGCGATGCTGGGGAACGGCTCGCGCACCCAGAAGCCGACCGCGTGCTCCTCGCGGCCGAGCGACAGTTCCAGATGCGTGGCTTCCATGATCGAGCGCGCCCATCCGGTCGCGCCGGTGCCGGAGGCGACGATGAGCCCGCTGGAGGAATGGTCCTCCGCCTCGCCTTCCGCCTCGATGCGGTAGCGGGCCGACTGGTGGCTGCGGTGGCCGACGAAGATCTCGTTGAGCGCAAGCAGCGTCTCGCCCTCCCCCAGCTCGGCCTGGACCATCGTGCGCGCTTCCATGCCGACATCGCCGGCGGTGCTGGCGACAAGCAGCCTGGCCAGCTTGTCGACGCCGATGCGCACCAGGACACCGTCGTAGAGATCCGGGGCCGGATTGACGCCGAGCACCGGCTGGCCGTTCAGATATTTGGCGACATTGGCGACCAGGCCATCCTGCCCGACGGCGACAACGACATCGTCGGACGCGAACAGGAAGCGGTTGAGGTCGGCGCGGCTCACCAGGGTCTGGCGCCAGTCGGCCGGCACCGCTGCGCGGGCGGTGCCCAACACCGTGTGGAAGCGGTCATGCCGGGCCTCGACGTCTTCCAGCCGCTGGCCGCGCGTCTCGAGGAAGAAGCGAGCCTGACCGCGCGTCGCGTGATGCGCGATCAGAAGCTCGTAGTCGGTCTCGCGCGTCACGAACACCGCGCGGGGACGGTTCGCGGCCATCGTTACCCCCTCAGCGCTGCTCGATCACCGCCGGGCCTTTGCGGAATTCACCGAGCACCGTGGCAAGCAGGTCGGGCGTGACATTGACGTGCTCGATCTTGTCCAGCTTGCCGGCGAGCTGCTGGGCAGCAAGGCCGAGCAGGATCGCGGGCGGCAGGTCGCGATAGATGGCGATATGCTGCCTTTCGGTCTCGGCCTTGGCGCCCTCGATGGTGCGGATGCGCTCGGCCTCGGCGCCGGCCTCGATGTGCTGCGCTTCGGCCGCGCCGGTAGCGCGGTTGCGAGCATTCTCGGCCTCCTCGGCGATGAGCAGCTTCTCGCGCCGAGCCAGCTCGGTCTTGTTCGCCAGCTCGTTCTCGGCGATGGCGCGCTCCTTCTCGACGGCCAGAGCGCGCCTCTGGAAGGTCGCCTCGTCGGCCTTCTGCTGCAGGGCCTCGAAGGTCGGCGTCTGCAGCGCCCGCTCGAGCTCGCTGGTCGGCGTCAGATTGGTGAGACGCACGGCAACGGCGGCGACGCCGATATCGGTCAGCGCGGGATCGGCCGCGACCAGCGCCTGCAACCGCTCGCGCAAGGGCGCCGGGCCGGCATCCAGCAGCGCGCGCACCGGCGCCTGGCCGAGATATTGCTGCACCGCCTGGTTGGCGATGCCGGCAATGCGCGCCTGGATCTTTTCGATCGGCTCGCCGCGCAGCTTGCCGTTCCCAAGATCGATGCTGAAGTCGACCCGCTCGGCAAGCCGCGCCGGGTCTACCACATGCCAGCCGATGGTGCCCTGCACGGCGACGGTCTGGAAATCCTGGCTGCGGCCCTTGACGAACAAGGTCATCTCGCGGTCGTCCATCGGCAGCTCGGCAATGCTGGCGGTCTCCTGCACGAACCAGAAGACCAGGCCGCGGCCGCTCTGCACGGCACGGCCGTTGCGGTAGCGGATGACGTGGCTGCTTGCCTCGCTGCGAAGCTGGGCGATGAAGCCGAAACTGCGAATGGTGGCCATGGTGGTCTCTCCCTCAATCGGCCGTGGAAGGCTGGAAACGATAAAGCTCAGCCGGGCGGAAGGCGGCGCCCGATTCATAGGCGCCGGTCGGCGCCAGCCAGCCTCTGTCGAGCTGGCGCCGGCGGAAGGCCGGCTTGTTGAGCCCGGCGCCGAGGATGGCCTCGTGCACATCCTGCAGCTGCCGCAATGTGAAGAGCTCGGGCAGCAGCGCGAAGGCGACGTCGGAATAATCGAGCTTGCCGCGCAGCCTCCGCATCGCCGTCGCCAGGATGCCGGCATGGTCGAAGGCAAGCGCCAGCTTTTCGTTTTCCGGTGAGAGCGCGTCGACAGGGCCGCCGACCTCGCCGGCCCAAGGCACCTCGATCGCGGCCGGCAGCAGCATCGGCATCGCGCGCAGCGCGGCTTCGAAGGCCTGCTCGGTGAGCAGCGCCAGATAAGCGACGCTGATGATGCGCATGCGCGGATCGCGGTCCACCGCGCCGAAAGTGTAAAGCTGTTCGAGATGCGCATGCGCCATGCCGGCCTTTTCGCGCAGCACCCGCGCGGCCGCGGCATCCAGCGATTCATCGATGCCGACAAAGCCGCCCGGCAGCGCCCAGCGGCCAGCATGCGGGTGCTGGTCGCGCTTGAGGAGCAGCACAGCCGGCCGACCATCGCGAATTCCCAGCAGAACGAGGTCGACCGCCACCGACGGGCGCTGGAATGCGCTGGGGTCGTAGTCCTTGAGGAAATCGGTCTCGTTCATCGATATGCGCCTTACTAATATGCGCACTACATATATCTATACTGAATATATGTCAACGAGAGAATCATCGACGCCATGCCATTGGGTTTCGCTGCGAGATGGCCCTTCCCGCCGCTTGGGGTCCAAGCCCCCTGTTCCTCTGCGATTTCGACCCAAGGGCCGCAAGATCAGGCGGGGACGTAAGTCAACCTGATCACATCCTCGTCGATCCGATCATGCGCCACGAGGCGGAGCGGCGGCCGGGGTCCTGCGAAATATGGCTTGCCGTGACCTAGCACCACGGGATGCAGGTAGATCCGATATTCATCGATCAAGCCCAGTTCGGTGAGGCTTTGCGCCAGATCCGGGCCGGCGACTGCGATCTCGCCGTCGCGCTCGGCCTTCAGCTTGCGCACCGCGCCCTCGATATCGTCTTCGACGAGAGTGGCGTTGGGACCTACAGACGGCAATGAGCGCGAGACGACCCATTTCGGCTGGTTTCGCCATGCCGCCGCGAAGGCCTGCCGGTCGGCATCCCATTCAGGATGCTCGTCGTCCCAGTAGCGCATGATCTCATACATGCGCCGACCGTAGATGCTGCCGGCCTGCCCCCGCGCCTCCTCGATGAAGTGGCGGAAGAGCGTGGGGCTTGGCCCAAACTTCGTATGGTCGACATAGCCGTCCAGCGACTGGTTCATTCCGAAGACGAGCCTGGCCATCGCCTGTTCCTCAAATGGCATGTGCGCCATCTGATTGCGTTATGCAATCGGTTCAGGTTAGGTCGACCGATTTTGTTTTGCAATTGGTTTTTGGAATCATGAACGCCGTCGGCGGTGCTTCGATCGCGGTTTTCCTATTCATGCGCCGATATAGGCCGCCAGCTCATCCGGCGTCCCCTTGGGAAAGGCCTGTTTTAGATAATCGAGGAATGCCGATACGCGAGCGCTCAGCAGGCGCCTGGAGGGGTAAAGCGTCCACAGGGCAATGTCGGGTCCGTCGATATCTCCCCAGTGGACCAGAGCGCCATTGGCCAGATCGTGGCTCACCAGCGATATGGGGAGACGGCCGGCGCCAACGCCCGCCCGGACCGCATCGCGGACCATGAGGAGCGATGACAGGGCAAGAACCGGCTTGATCGCAATTGTCGACAGGCCAGTAGGCGTCTTCACGTCCCAGGCCAGCCGATCGCCTTCCGAGCGCACAATAGCGGGCACAGCGAGGTCCGCGGCCGGCCGGACAAGGTCAGGACTTGCCACGGCCACCAGCCGGTCACGGAGAAAGATTCGTCCGACCAGGCCGTCATCCGGATCCGGATTGACCCGGATCACCAGATCAAATCCCTCCTCGATCATATCGACGGCCCGGTCTTCCGTCGTGACCTCGAGCCTTACCTCCGGATACTTCAAGGCGAACCCGGCGGCCAGCTTACCCATCGCGGTCTGAGAGAAAAGCAGGGGCGCGCTGATCCGCAACCTGCCTCGCGGCTTTTCTCCGCCCGAGGCGATTGCCGCCGCCGTCTCTTCGAGCTCGGTAAGCAATGCCCCCGTTCGTTCATGGAGCGCACGCCCCTCCTCGGTGAGTCTGAGCGCACGCGCGCCGCGCTCCAGCAGACGCAGGTTGAGCGAGGCTTCAAGTTCCGTGACCCGGCGGGACAGGGTCGCCTTTGGGCGCCCAGTTGCGCGAGCGGCCCGTCCGAACCCCCCGTGTCGGGCGACGAGATTGAAATCGGCGAGAGCAAGCAGGTCCATATGTTCCACCAGTGAGACGGCCTGTCCAAATATACCGCCTATCGGGATGAATGTGGATCACTAACTTACAGGGTGTCTTTTGACCCCAACCAGGAGTGACTCTTATGACTATCCTTGTTACCGGCGCTACCGGCCGTGTCGGCCGCCATGTCGTCGATCAACTCGTCAAGCGCGGCGCCAATGTGCGCGTGCTCACCCGCGATGCCTCGAAGGCCGATTTTCCGGCCGGTGTGGAGGTCGCGCAAGGCGACCTGCTCGACATCGACTCGCTGCGCAGCGCATTCACCGGCGTCAGCACGCTGTTCCTGCTCAATGCGGTCGCGGGCGACGAATTCACGCAAGCGATCATCACCCTGAACGTCGCGCGTGAAACCGGCGTCGAACGGGTCGTCTATCTGTCGGTGATCCATGCCGATCGCTTCGTCAACGTGCCGCACTTCGCGGTGAAGTCAGGGGCCGAGCGAATGATCCAGCAGATGGGCTTCAGCGCCACGATCCTGCGTCCGTCCTACTTCATCGACAATGAGCACATGATCAAGGACGTCATCTTCAACTATGGCGTCTATCCGATGCCGATCGGCAGCAAGGGTGTCGCCATGGTCGACGCCCGCGACATCGCCGAGGTCGCGGCGATCGAGCTGATCCGTCGCGAGCAGGCGCCGGGCAAGCTGCCGCTGGAAACCATCAACCTGGTCGGTCCCGACACGCTCACGGGTCCGGACGTGGCCGCGATCTGGTCGGATGTGCTGGGCCGCCCGGTCAACTACGGCGGCGATGACCCCACCGGGTTCGAGCAGAATCTGGCGACCTTCATGCCGAAGTGGATGGCCTACGAGATGCGCCTGATGGCCGAACGCTATGTCAGCGACGGCATGATCCCGGAGGTCGGCGACGTCGAGCGTCTGACCAAGGTCCTGGGCCGCCCGCTGCACTCATATCGCAACTTCGCGACCGAGATCGCGACCGCGGCCTAACGGCCTGGGCTGTCCCGTTGAACCGGAAGGCGAAACCTGGCTGGCCCGCGCGAAGCTTGGACCAGCCGGCAACTCGAGGCCCGCGTCGCCCGTCAACTTCCCGGCCTCTGCCCCCTGCGGCTTCCGGTTGCCGCGAAGGCTTGGCATGCCCGTAACGTAGGAATGACACCTCACGGGACGAAAGCGACAATTATGTCCACTCCACAACCCTATGAAATGACGGCCCTAAGGGGGCGTGATGGCTGGCCTTGTCGGCGAGCCGCAAGGCGCGCAAAATGAGAGAGCCAGAAGTCAGATCCCTGCGCCCAGGCAAACCCAGGCAATGACTTCGGCGCGGGCGCGGTGCGAGAAGAACGATGTCTCACAAGGCGATCCTCCTTCCTGGCGGAGTCTTGCCGGCCCAGCCGGCCTATGCGGCACTCCTTTCGGCGCTCGGCAATGACGTCGACGCCCATGCCAAGGACTTGGAGGTCTATGCTGAAGCGGCACCGCCGAGCGACTATTCGCTTGACGTCGAGGTCGACGGAATAGCGCGCTATGCCGACCGGCTCGGCTTCGAAAAATTCCATCTCGTGGGCTATTCGGGCGGCGGCGCCGCGAGCCTGGCATTCGTGTGCGCCCATCCCGAGCGCGTATCGAGCCTCACTCTCATGGAGCCCGCTTGGGCTGGCAACGAAGGCCTGAGCGCCGAGGAGCTTGCGGTACGGCAGATCTTTCGCCGACTCGAAGGGCTACCGCCGCCCGAGTTCATGGCTGGATTTGTGCGGGCCCACTTGAGGGAAGGCGTCTCGCCGCCTCCATCCCCCGAGGGACCGACGCCACCCTGGATGGCGAAGCGACCAGGCGGGCTGAACGCTTTGGCGAAAGCGTTCAGCCGCGCGAAACTCGATCTTCGCCGCCTCAGGACTTTCCAGCGTCCGGTACTGTATTTGCTGGGCGGACTGAGCAACCCTGACTACTTCGCCCGGATGGCCGACCGGCTTGCGACGGTCTTTCCCGACTTTTCGATCGAAACCTATGCCGACCGGCATCATTTCGATCCCCCGCACCGGGTTGAGCCGGAGCGGGTGGCCACCATGCTGCGCGAATTCTGGAAGCGCGCCGAGGCCGCACCCTAAAGCGCGTCGCGCTGAAACGGATTCAGGCGACATGCTTTAAGTCTTTGTTTTGATGCATGTCGTTGTCCCAGAACCGCTGCGCACTTCTGGGCGACATGCATTAAAAGCGCGTCGCGTCGAAACGAATTGCCAGCCGCCATGGTTTCGGAGCGACGCCGCCTAAAGCGCGTCGCGTCGAAACGGATTCACGCGACGCGCTTTAGCGCTTTGCTTGATGCATGTCGTTGCCGCAAACCGAGGTCACTTTTGCGCGACATGCATTAGCGCGATGCGCGCCCGGCGTATCGACCGCCTGTCAGAGCTTCTGGAATGGGGCGTTGCCGCCGATCGGCTATCGTATCGTCGAATGCCCGAGCAACGCGGATATTGGACCAAGAAGACGCTTGAAGGCGCAAAACGACAGGTTTTGGTGTGCCCAGTTCTGTAGCGAAATGGCGCGCCCGAAGAGATTCGAACTCCTGACCCCCAGATTCGTAGTCTGGTGCTCTATCCAGCTGAGCTACGGGCGCGCAACAGGCCGTGTGTGACACAAGCCCCGCGATCCGGTCGAGACGGCCGGCCGCGATGTGGAGTGTTCCCTAACGACTGAATTTGCGAAAAGCAAGTCGATCCGGCAAAAGTTTTGTCGCAGGTGGTTTTGGCGGTGCTGATCGAGGCGCGCCGCTACCGACAGGCGGCTCAGCCGAAGGGTGGTGGCCTCAAGCCGGGCGGCGCAGGCCGTTGCGGGCCTGATCGAGCCGCACCGGCTGGTCGGGGATGGTGACGGCGAAGACGGTGCGGCCGCCGATCGATTCGACGAGCTCGACCGTGCCGCCATGGGCGCGGATCAGCTCGTGCGCGATCGCCAGGCCAAGTCCGGTGCCGCCGCTGCGCGCCGAGCCGCGGAAAGCGGCGAAGAGATTCTCTCGCGCCTTGGGCGGCAGGCCGGGGCCGGTGTCGGTGACGATGATGCGGCTGACGCTGCCGTGGCGCTCGGCCGCGACCGCCAGCCGGCGCACCACCGCGCTTTCGGTATCGGCGGCCATCGCCTGCACGGAGTTGCGGCACAGATTGGTGAGCACCCGGAACAGCTGGTCGGAATCGGCGTCGACCTCGAAGGCGGTCTCGACGCCGTTTATGAACTCGATGCCGTCCTCGATGTCGAGCAGGCCGTGCACGTCGTCGACCAGCTGGCGCAGCCGCACACGGCGGCGCGACGGCGCCGGCTCCTGCGTGCGGCCATAGTGAAGCACGCCTTCGGAATAGGCGACGGCGCGGTCGAGGGCGCGCAAGAGCTTCGGCGCGAAGGTCTGGACGGTCGGGTCCTTCACCTGGCGCAGGCGATCCGACATCAGCTGCGCGGACGCCAGGATGTTGCGCATGTCGTGGTTGATCTTCGAGACGGCCAGGCCGAGGTCAGCGAGATGCTTCTGTTCCGACAGCATCTTCTGCAGCCGGTCCTGCATCTGCGACAGCTCGCGCTCAGCCACCCCGATCTCGTCGGCGCGGTCGGCGGGCCGGATGACGCGGCCGGGATCGTCGGGCGCCTCGGAGAAGGCCAGGATCGAGCGCGTCATGGTGCGGATCGGCCCGATCATGATCAGGTCGATCGCCGCGTAAACCAGCATGGCGGTGAACAGCGAAATCAGCAGCGAGACGACGGCGACGTTGCGCGAATATCGAAGCATGGCGTCGCGCAGCCGGTAGTCCGGCATGATCAGCTCGAATTCCTTGTCGCTGTCGCCGACCGGGCCGAAGACGCGCAGCATGTGCTTGCCGCCGAAGAACAGCGTGTCGAGCGCGCCGGTCATGCCGTTGACCAGGCCGACATCGGCGATGTCGATATGCTCGTCGACCTGGGGCGGCATGTCGGAAACGACAAGCAGCCGCGACACCCCGCCGTCGCGCACGGCGATCGCCTTGGCGCCGATCGCCATCAGCACGTCGTTCTGGGCATTGTGCGACAGCGAGTTGGGCTCGCCCTGCAAGAGCACGATCGACACGGCGGCGGCGGTGCTCAGCCGCTCCTTCAGCCAGTTGACCCGGTAGCTGGCGATCCAGGGCAGGAAGATCAGGATTTCAGCCAGAAGCACGAAGGCGATGGTGAGGAAGAGAAGCTTGGTGGACAGGCCGCGCGACAGCGGCACCCGGCGCGTCGAATTCGCCGCCGGCCTTGCCTTCTCGTTCGTGGGCAGAGTTTCACTCGTCATTGACGCGCATTCACAAAGGCTTGATCGGCCAAGATTATGCGATTTGCGGCTTTTTTGCCAATTTCAACCTTGGACCAGCAAAAAAAGCCCTCGCGAGCACCCCGGATTGACTTCCAAAAACCTTCTTTCTATAAGCCGCTCACGCTCGGGCCATTCGTCCCGGCGCGGTTTCGATCGCGCCTAAGCCGGCCCGGCAAAGCTCCTGTTACAGAGTGACAGAATCAAGAAGGGCCGCACCCCGCGGTATTAAAACAAATGAAGCGTACCTACCAACCGTCCAAGCTCGTCCGTAAGCGCCGGCATGGTTTCCGTGCCCGCATGGCCACCAAGGGTGGCCGTGGCGTCGTTGCCGCCCGCCGCAATCGCGGCCGCAAGCGGCTCAGCGCCTGAACGAAAGACGAGATCGTTGCCCGCAACCGGCAAGCCAAAGGGGAAAACTCCCGGGCGGCTTCTGAAACGCGCGGAATTCCTGGCTGTGCGCGGCGGCGAGAAACGCCGCGGACGGCTTTTTCTCGTTGAAGTTCTCGACCGCGGCGATGACCTCGCGCCGCGCGTCGGCTACACCGTCACCAAGAAGGTTGGCAACGCCGTGGTGCGCAACCGCGTCCGGCGGCGGCTGAGGGAAGCCGTGCGCGTTCATGCCGCCGATGACATGGCGCCCGGCAACGACTATGTCATCGTCGGGCGTGAAGACGTGCTTGCCATTCCGTTCGGCCAGTTGAAGGCCGAGCTTTCCCGCCGGCTGCGCGGAACACGATAGGCCAAGGGCTTTCGATGGAAAACAACCGCAATTTCTTCATCACCATCGCTTTGTCGGTGCTGATCCTGACGCTCTGGCAGGTGTTCTACATGAACCCGCGGATGGAGCAGCAACGCGAGCAGGCCCGTATCGAGCAGCAGCGCGTCGAAGCGCAGAAGAAGGAAGCGGGCGGCGGCGCCAATTCCGGCGCGGCCGGAACGCCGGCGCCGACCGCCGGCAGCGTTCCCGGCGCGCCCGGTGGCGATACCGTGACGGCGGCCAGCCGCGACCAGGCGATCGCCGCGACCAAGCGCGTCAAGATCGACACGCCGAGCCTCGAAGGCTCGATCAACCTGACCGGCGCCCGCCTCGACGACCTGAAGCTCAAGCACTACACCGAGACGGTCGACAAGAACTCGCCCGAGATCGAGCTGCTCAACCCCTCGTCGCTGCCCAATGGCTATTTCGCCGAGATCGGCTTCGTCGGCAACGACGCCACCGGCACTGTTCCCGGCGCGGACACGGTGTGGAGCGTCGACGGCAATTCGACGCTGACGCCGTCGAGCCCGGTGACGCTGACCTTCACCAACGACAAGGGCCTGACGTTCAAGCGCACCATCTCGATCGACAACGAATACATGTTCACCGTTTCCGACACGGTGCAGAATTCGGGAACGGCCGCCGTCTCGCTTTACAATTATGGGCGCGTCACGCGTTTCGACAAGCCGGCCGTCGCCAGCACCTATGTGCTGCATGAGGGCCTGATCGGCGTGACCGGCAGCGAAGGGCTGCAGGAATACAAATACGCCAAGATCGAGAAGGACAAGGAATACACGCCCAGCAAGTCGACCAATGGCTGGCTCGGCATCACCGACAAATACTGGGCCGTGACGCTCATCCCGTCGGAAAAGCAGCCTTTCCAGCCGAAATTCTCCTATTTCGAGTTCAAGGACGGACCGCACAGCCACAGCTACCAGTCCGACTACCTGTCCGACGCGATCAGCGTCGCGCCCGGCCAGTCGACGACGGTCGAGTCCGAAATCTTCGCCGGAGCGAAGGAAGTCTCGACCATCAACGCCTATGAAAAGGACCGGCAAATCCGCCAGTTCAGCCTGATGATCGACTGGGGCTGGTTCTATTTCATCACCAAGCCGATGTTCTGGCTCATCGACACGCTCTACAAATTCTTCGGCAATTTCGGCCTGGCGATCCTCGCCACCACCGTCATCGTCAAGGCGATCTTCTTCCCGTTGGCCAACAAATCCTACGCTTCGATGGCGAACATGAAGAAGGTGCAGCCGAAGATGGTCGAGATCCGCGAGAAATACGCGGACGACAAGATGAAGCAGCAGCAGGCGATGATGGAGCTCTACAAGACCGAGAAGATCAATCCGCTCGCCGGCTGCTGGCCGGTGGCGCTGCAGATCCCGGTCTTCTTCTCGCTCTACAAGGTGCTCTACATCACCATCGAGATGCGGCATGCGCCGTTCTTCGGCTGGATCCACGACCTTGCGGCGCCCGATCCGACGTCGATTTTCAACCTGTTCGGCCTGCTGCCGTTCGCGGCGCCCGCCTTCCTGCCGCATATGGGCGCCTGGGCGGTGGTGATGGGCATCACCATGTTCCTGCAGATGCGCATGAACCCGGCGCCGCCGGACCCGACGCAGGCGGCGATCTTCACCTGGATGCCGGTGATCTTCACCTTCATGATGGGTTCTTTCCCGGCCGGCCTCGTCATCTACTGGGCCTGGAACAACACGCTGTCGATCCTGCAGCAGGGCGTGATCATGAAGCGCCAGGGCGCCAAGATCGAATTGTGGGACAATCTGGCGGCGCTATTCCGCAAGAAACCATCGCCGGCGGAATAGAAGGCTCCGCGAGCTCCAAACCAAAAACCCGGCCTCGGCCGGGTTTTTTGTTGGAGATGCCAACGAGACAGCGCCAACATTCGCGATTGGCCGTGGCCTACACCCCGGTCGTCATGCCAGGGCGGAGCAAGGAGCGGAGCGACGCGCGCAGACCCTGGAATCCATGCCGTTACGCTAAGGCATTGCGACGGTTACAGAATTCTGCGCCGTCACACTCTGCGGCAGAGGTCACGGAATGGATCCTCGGGTCAAGCCCGAGGATGACGACGTCCCGGGGGATTTCGGCCAATCTCCAACGTCGGCGCCATTCGGGCAAGGTGATCGCGTACGGCTTTCCGCGTTCAGATAGCCGGCATGCCTTGATCGGCGTTGGGCCGCCGATAAACCCATACGTTATTGCCTTCGATGCACTGGGGCGAGAATGCTTTTCGGGAAATTATTCGGAATTCCTGAAACTCCGCGCCAGCTAGCCTCGTATCATTCTGGTCCTCCCCAAAAAGGCCGGATGGCTTCCGGCGCAATGACGCCGGTGTTTGGGAGGCTGTCCGGCAGGCCGGGGTCCCGCGGCGGGACCCCGGTCCTCTCCGCGGATCGATGTCTGATATCTGTGAATGATGCATTGCCAAACAAGTCGGCGGCTGCGTCGCAGGTCCGGCAAGCCACAGGCGAGGGAACAGAAATCCGAAATCGCAACAGCCATCGAAGCTGCAATGAAAAATGGCACGCGGCGGTCGAATATAACAGCAGACCTCGCACGTCAGGAGCGATACTCTAAATCGCAACAGCCGGTGCTTCAGCCGGCATAGAGCGGCTCAACAGGGAGATGAACATGTCTTCGATGCCGCGCGCCGCCGGATTGCCCCGATCCGCGTGGCGCTTCGCTGCTGTCGGTGCGGTTATCGTGGGTGCGCTTTTGTCCCCGGCTGCTCAAGCCTCCGACATATGTCAGGCCGGGGACCCTGCCAATGCCGGCTTGGGGTTGGCGGAGGTCAAACCTTCGAAGGGCATCGATCTGCGCAAGACAGAAGCGCCCTGCCCCGATGACAGCGGCCTGTGCAAGTCGTCGTTACATCTCAAGAAAAACGAACTGGTGCTCACGACGAGCCGTATCAGCGGCCCCTATGTCTGCGTTTATGTTGCCGGCTCGAGCATGGATGTCGGCGGCTATGTCAAACAGACCGACATCGCGCCGCGCCCGCCGCTGCCGCTTAAGGCGTGGAAAGGCAAATGGCGCGAAGCATTCGGCAACTGGATCAAGCTGCGCGTCGAAGGCGATGCCCTTGGAGCCGAGGGCGAAGCATTTTATCCCTCGGCGCACCCGTCCAAAGAAGAAGCTCCCGGCGGTCCCAATACCGGCGACATGCCGCCCGGGCCGGCGGCGCCGCACAACAACGTCGCCGTGTTTGCGTATCCTGATGATCATGGTCCTGACAGTTGCCGCGTCATCGTGGCGTTGGACAATGCGGCCGTCGTCGTGAGCGACAACGTCGCGGACGGCGGCATTTGCGGCGGCGCGAATGTCAGATTCTCCGGTGATTATTACAAATGAAGCGGCCCATGCCGCAGGCATCCGCGCCGCCGCGCGCAGGCGGCGGCTGATACGGTTCCGAGCCTTATTCCATGACGGCGCTGTGATCGACCTTGGCCGGCGTGCCCGGCTTGCGCAGCAAAAGCACCAGCGGGATGGCGGCCAAGGACAGGATCATCATCAGCTTGAAGTCGTCGACATAGGAGATAATCGTCGCCTGCAGCGTGACCAGGCCGTCGAGCGCGGCGCGGCCGGCGGCGGTGTAGGGGCTCAGCGCCTGCGAGACCGCCGGATCGCTGAAGGCCGGGTTGTACGGCGTCACATAGGTGGCGATGTTGGCGTGGTTGATCTGCTGGTTCTGCGTCAGAAGCGCGGAGACCACCGAGATGCCGACGCTGGAGCCGATGTTGCGCGACAGATTGTAGAGACCAGTGCCTTCCGAGCGCCGCTCCGGCGCCAGCGTGGCGAAGGTGATGGTGGTGAGCGGCACGAACAGGAAGCCCAAGCCGGCGCCCTGGATGAAGCCGGTGCTGATGATCGTCCATTGCGAGACGTCCGGCGTCCAGCCGGTCATGTCGTACATCGCCCAGGCGGTGATCGCCAAGCCGATGAACAGCAGCCAGCGCGTGTCGATCTTGCCGACCAGCCGGCCGACGACGAACATGCAGGCCATGGTGCCGAGGCCGCGCGGGCCCATGACGATGCCGGCCGTCACCACGGGATAGCCCATCAGCGTCTGCAGATAGGGCGTCATCAGCGCCAGCGAGGCGAGATAGGTGATGCCGATGATGAAGATGAACACCATGCCGACGGCGAAGTTGCGGTCGAGGAACAGCCGTGGATTCACGAAAGTATCGCGCGCGGTGAAGGTGTGGACGATGAAGATGTAGAAGGCCGACGCGCAGACCAGGGCCTCGACGATGATCTCGGCCGATGAGAACCAGTTGAGCTGCTCGCCGCGGTCGAGGAACATCTGCAGCGAGGCGATGGCGATCGAGAGCATGCCGAAGCCCAGCCAGTCCAGCCTGGCCTTCAAGTCGAGCTTGGTTTCCTGGACGAACATCGAGACGCCGATGAAAGCCAGCGCGCCGATCGGCACGTTGATGTAGAAGACCCAGCGCCAGGAGACGTTCTCGGTCAGCCAGCCGCCGATGACCGGGCCAAGCACCGGACCGACCATGACCGAAACACCGAACAGCGCCATGGCCGAGCCGCGCTCCTCGACGCTGTAGATATCGAGCAGGATCGACTGCGACAGCGGCACGAGTGCCGCGCCGAACAGCCCCTGCAGCAGGCGGAAGCCGACGATCTGCGGCAGCGACTGGGCGAAGCCGCACAGCACCGAGGCGACCACGAAGCCGGTGATCGCCACCAAAAGGATGCGCTTGCGGCCGAAGCGGTTGGCGAGATAGCCGGATGGCGGCGTCATCACCGCGGCGGCGACGATATAGGAGGTGAGCACCCAGTTGATCTGGTCGGCGCTCGCCGAGACGCTGCCCTGGATATAGGGCAGCGCCACATTGGCGATGGTGGTGTCCAGCGCCTGCATGATGACCGCCAGGATCACGCAAGCGGTGATGGCGCCGCGATTGGCGACCGCGGGCGCGCCTGTCGCGGAAGCCGTTGTCATGACTTTGGTCCGGATTGCTTGAAGAGGTCGGCGATGAAGTCCGGCAGGCCGCGGGCGTGGCCTGTGTCGATGCTGACGACGGCGCTCATGCCCCCGCGCAGCGGCGGCTTGCCTTGGGGATCGTCGATCGTCACCCGCATCGGGATGCGCTGCACGACCTTGACCCAGTTGCCGCTGGTGTTCTGTGCCGGCAGCAGCGAGAAGCTGGACGAGGAAGCCGGGCTGATCGAGCCGACGGTGCCGTGCCAGACCTCGCCCGGATAGCCGTCGATGCTGATCGTCGCGGTCTGGCCGGGCCGCACATAGGTGAGCTCGGTTTCCTTGGGCTCGGCCGCGATCCAGATGTCGCTCGACGACACCAGGCTGAAGGCTGGCTGCGAGGCCGGCAGGTACTTGCCGACCTGCAGCGCGTCGACATTGGTGGCGATGCCGTCGAACGGCGCCTTGACTACGGAGTCGGTGAGGTTGCGCTGTGCGTCGTCAACCGCCGACTGGGCCTGCAGGTAGAACGGGTTCCGCTCGACCGGCTGGCTGGCGTCGCCGCCAAGCTGGGCAAGCATCGCCTGCGCCTGCGCCTTGGCGACGGTGACCTTCTGGCGGGCCGCGACGAGGTCGTGCTGGGCGCTGTCGAAGGTCGCCTTGGAGGCGGTCGAGGTCTTGAGCAGGTCCTGCTGACGCTGGAAGGCCGACTCGTAATAGGGGATGTCCGCTTGCGCCTGGTCGATCGATGCCAGCGACTGCTGGTAGCTCGCCTGCAGCGTCAGCACCTGGTTGCGCACCGTGCCGAGCTGCGCCTTGGCGCCCGCCAGCGCGGTTTCGAAGGAGGCAGGCCGCAGCCGGAAGAGCACATCGCCCCTCTTCACCGCCTGGTTG
Source organism: Mesorhizobium humile (assembly GCF_033977215.1). Classification (NCBI taxonomy): domain Bacteria; kingdom Pseudomonadati; phylum Pseudomonadota; class Alphaproteobacteria; order Hyphomicrobiales; family Phyllobacteriaceae; genus Mesorhizobium; species Mesorhizobium humile. The sequence continues at coordinate 118,093 of NZ_JAVIIV010000001.1, read as the reverse complement.
TCCTGCACGTCGATCTCCTGCACGGTGCCGGAGACATCGGTCGAAACGCCGAGCGACTGCGCCTGGATATAGGCGTTGTCGGTGGTCATGATCTGGCCGCCGACGACGTAGTAGTAGCCGCCGGCCACCAGCGCGACCGGCAGCAGCGCAAACAGGACCGGCCGTGTCAGGCTGCGGCGCGGCCTGGCGGGAGCGGGCGAAGCCACCGTGACGGCGGCCGGCTTCGGCTGGGCCGAGGGAGCCTCGGCTACCGGCTCCGGCGCTACGGGCGCTTCCAGCTCATCGTCTTCGACGACAGGCGGATTGGCGCGCCTCTGCTCGCGCTGGCTGTCCAGGCGGATGACCTGGTCGCTTGCTCTTTCGCCGGCATTTTCTCCGTCGGCGGACTTTCTGGGTGAGGTTCCTTCAGACATGGACTTTCTCCCGGTCGACGGCCGGCTGGGTGCAGGCCTCGAGCAGATTGGATTTGATCAAGCGTGTCCTGAAAAGGCGCGCGACGTCGTGCAGCACGAAGCTGATATTGGGCGAACTGGACATAGGGAGGGCTTCGGAGTCGGCGGACAAACTTTCATGAGCATGCTTATTATCATCATGCACATAATCCGGCTGGACGCCGAGCGCAAGACCGACTAAGGCGCTTGGTAAAAATATCGCATAGGCCACAACCCGGCCGGACCGGCCTGGTTTGCGGCAAGGACAAGACGATGAACCGGCTCAAGATCATCATGCTGGCGCTGCTCATGGGATACGCTTTTCCGGCCGCCGCGAAGGACGCGGTGAGTTGCGGCGGGGCGGCGATGCTGGGCGGCGCGCAGCTCAACTGCAGCCACGTGCAACCCAAGGCGCCGCCGCAGTTCTGCACCTTCAGCTGGGCGCTGCACACGACGGCCGGCGACCAGAAAATCGTCGAGGGCAGCTTCTCGCTGCCGCCCGGGGCATCGAACGTCCAGGTCTATCAGGGCAGCGGCTTCGACAGCGCCCTTTCCAATCCGATCGTGATCTGCCGCGGCGGCCATTGAACGGTTGGTGCTATAGAAGGATCACGTTAGTTTGATCGGGCGCGGGCGTGCCGGCCGCGCCCAGAACATGCCTATAGAACCATGGAGGGACGGCGATGACCGGGCCCAATCCCAACATCAAGCATCCTGTCGCGATGCATCCGCGTGTCGGCTTCCTGAAGGGGCTGGTGACGTCGCCCAACATCGAGATCGGCGACTTCACCTATTACGACGACCCCGACGGCCCCGACAAATTCGCCGAGAAATGCGTGCTGCATCACTATGACTTCATCGGCGACCGGCTGGTGATCGGCAAGTTCTGCGCCATCGCCGAAGGCGCGCGCTTTATCATGAACGGCGCCAACCACGCCATGTCCGGCTTCTCGACCTATCCGTTCAATATCTTCGGCCATGGCTGGGAGGAAGGCTTCGACCCGCAGACGTGGTCGAAGGAGATCCGCGGCGATACCATCATCGGAAATGACGTGTGGATCGGCATGGATGCGGTGATCATGCCGGGCGTGACGGTGGGCGACGGCGCCATCGTGGCGGCGAAATCGGTTGTCACGCACGACGTGCCGCCTTATGCGATCGTCGCCGGCAATGCGGCCAAGGTGGTGAAGATGCGCTTCGACGAATTCACGGTGCGGCGGCTGCTCAAGGCGGCCTGGTGGGACTGGCCGGTCGATAAGATCAGCCGCAACCTCAATGCCATTCGCGGCGCCGATATTTCCAGGCTGGAGGCAGCGGTTTGAACGCGTCGGACAAGACCCCGAACGAAACTGCGGTAAGCCCGGAGCTGTTCACCCGTGGCTGGATCTTCATCCGCGGCGTGCCGTCGATGAAGTTCCTGCCGCCGGAAGGACCGCCGGAGATCGCTTTTGCCGGCCGCTCCAATGTCGGCAAGTCGTCGCTGATCAATGCGCTGGTCGGGCACAAGGGCCTGGCGCGCACGTCGAACACGCCGGGCCGCACGCAGGAGCTCAACTATTTCGTGCCCGACGGCTTTTCCGGCGAGGGCGCCGACCTGCCGCCGATGGCGCTGGTCGACATGCCGGGCTACGGCTACGCCAGCGCGCCGAAGGACAAGGTCGATGAGTGGACGAAACTCATCTACGAGTATCTGCAGGGTCGCGTGACGCTGAAGCGCGTCTATGTGCTGATCGATGCGCGCCACGGCATCAAGGCCAAGGACGAGGAAGTGCTGACCCTGCTCGACAAGGCAGCGGTGTCCTACCAGGTGGTGCTGACCAAGACAGACAAGATCAAGGCCGCCGGCGTGCCGAGGCTGATCGAGGAAACGCTGGCCAAGATCAAGAAGCGGCCAGCGGCGTTTCCGGTCGTGCTGGCCACCTCATCGGAGAAAGCCGCAGGGCTGGACGAGTTGCGCGCGGCCATCGCCCTGGTGGCGAACGGCGGCTGAAGCAGTTGTCGCCTTGGAGCGGAGGCAGCCGCGTATGGCGCTCCCCTCACCCAGCCTCCGCTTCGCTCGGCTGACCTCTCCCCGAGGGGAGAGGAGGCGGTCGGCGCCGGCGCCAATCTCTTCTCCCCTCGGGGAGAAGGTGGCCGCGAAGCGGCCGGATGAGGGGGCTGGCGCGGCCCGCTCAATCCGTCTCCTCGCGTTCGGGCTCACGATCGCGCCGGCCGGTGAGGATTTCGCGCTTGCCGACATGGTTGGGGGCGCCGACCAGCCCTTCCTTTTCCATGCGCTCGACCAACGAGGCGGCGCGGTTGTAGCCGACGCCGAGGCGCCGCTGGATGTAGGAGGTCGAGCATTTCTTGTCGCGCTTGACCACCTTGACGGCTTCCTCGTAGAGCGCGTCGCCATCCTCCTCGGCGATCGAACTCTTGTCGAAGACGGGGCCGGCTTCAGCCGTTTCCTCAACCTCTTCCTCGTCGGCGGTGACGGTGTCGAGATATTCGGGACGCCCCTGCGCCTTCAGGTGCGCCACGACCTGCTCGACCTCCAGGTCGGACACGAAGGGACCATGCACGCGCGAAATGCGCCCGCCGCCGGCCATGTGCAGCATGTCGCCCTGGCCGAGCAGCTGCTCGGCGCCCTGCTCGCCAAGGATGGTGCGGCTGTCGATCTTGGACGTCACCTGGAAGGAGATGCGGGTCGGGAAATTGGCCTTGATGGTGCCGGTGATGACGTCGACCGACGGGCGCTGTGTGGCCATGATCAGATGGATGCCGGCGGCGCGGGCCATCTGCGCCAGGCGCTGGATGGCGCCCTCGATCTCCTTGCCGGCCACCATCATCAGGTCGGCCATCTCGTCGACGATGATGACGATATAGGGCATGGACGCGAGGTCGATCACGCGCTCCTCGAACAGCGGCTCGCCGGTGCTCCTCTCGAAGCCTGCCTGCACCTGCATGGTCACGACCTCGCCCTTGTCGCGGGCGCTTGCCGCGCGCTGGTTGTAGCCGTCGATGTTGCGCACGCCGAGGCGCGCCATCTTGCGGTAGCGGTCCTCCATCTCGCGCACCGCCCATTTGAGCGCCGTGACGGCCTTCTTGGGATCGGTGACGACCGGCGTCAGGAGATGCGGGATGCCGTCGTAGACGGAGAGCTCCAGCATCTTGGGGTCGACCATGATGAGGCGGCATTCCTCCGGCTTCATCCTATAAAGCAGCGACAGGATCATGGTGTTGATGGCGACCGACTTGCCGGAGCCGGTGGTGCCGGCCACCAGCAGATGCGGCATCTTGGCAAGCTCGGCGATGACCGGCTCGCCGCCGATCGTCTTGCCGAGGCCGAGCGCCAGCTTGCAGGAGGTGTTGCGGAAGCCGGCCGATCCGATCAGCTCGCGGAAATAGACGGTCTCGCGTGTCTCGTTGGGCAATTCGATGCCGATGACATTGCGGCCCGGGACCACGGCGACACGCGCCGAGATGGCCGACATCGAGCGGGCGATGTCGTCGGCGAGGCCAATGACGCGGCTGGATTTCACGCCCGGCGCCGGCTCGAACTCGTAGAGCGTGACGACCGGACCGGGGCGGACATGGATGATCTCGCCCTTGACGCCGAAATCCTCGAGCACGCTTTCGAGCAGGTCGGCGTTCTGCTCCATCCGCTCCTGCGACATGTAGAAGCCCTGGCCTTCCGGCGGCATCTGCAAAAGGTCCTCGGAGGGCAGCTCGTAGCCGACCATCGCCGATAGCGGCATGACCTCGCCGGCCATCGGCAGCGAAGGCGCCTGCCTGGCCGTCCTTACGCTCGGCGGGGCGGAAACCGGTGGCTCGACCGGCGTCGGCTGGACGGCTGCCGGGGCCGGCGTCGAAGCAGGGCCGGTGTTCGCCACGTTGGAGCGCCATTCGATGACCCGGTAAAACGAGGTCGCCTCGCTCATGAAGGGGGCTTGGCTTGACTGGGCCGCCGGACGATGCGCCGGCATCGGCTTGACCTGCGGTTGCGCCGGAACGGCGGGCGCCTGACCGGCTTCGTTCAAACGCGCCCGCGCCAGGCGCTCGGCGAGGAAGGGCATGCCGAATTCGAAAAAGGCGTGGTCGGAAAGATAGGACCAGCGCAATCCGCTTGGTCGCGGCCTGGGCGCCGCAGCGGCGGCAACCTGGGAGGGCGCGGCTGGAGAGGCCGAGAGCGCAGCTGGAGCGACCATGGAAGGTGCGCGGACCGGTCTGGCCTGCGCCGGCGCAGCGGCGCGAGCCGCGGACGCTGCGGGAATCGCACGGACTGGATTGGCAACCGCGGGGGCCGGCGGCGCGGGCCGGACGGGTTCGGATGCGGATGCATTGCCCTGCGTGACATCTTCCGCATGAGAGGCAGTGCGCTTGAGGTCGGTGTCCGGCGTGCGCGTGAAACGCACATTGGGCGCAAGGAAGAAATAGTTCTGCCAGGCGGGACGGTTGAATTCGCCGCTATCGGCCGATTCGGACGACCCAGCGCGAGCCGCGTCCGATCCGCCTGCCGGGACAGCGCGCAAGGCGACCACCTGCCCCGGTTGCGCCTGCGGCTGCGAGACCCCGCCACGGCGCCCGACATCCTCCGCGCGGTGATCGTCTTCGGCGGAAGCGCCGGAAAGATTGGCACGGGGAAAACGCATGGATCTCATTCTCGAGACTCGCCGATTGAACGTCTCCCGAGACATAGGAAGCGATGGTTAACAGGTCCTTCCGAAAGCGCATGCCGCAGCGATGCCGATCGATATTTTCAGAGGGGTCGGCGGACGATCTCGACGAACGTCACAAAGACGGGCCGAGGCCTTTCAGCCTTGCTTTCGCACGCTTTGGGATTCAAGTGCCCGGGGCAGTCAGGCCGATTGCAACGCCTTTTCCTCGGCGAGGAATTTTTCCGTGGCGTAGGCCTTGAGGAAGACGTCGACGCCCGACCGCACTACATGCTCGATCTCGGCCTGGCTCGGCGCCTTGGTGCGGTAGGAAAAGATACACTGGCGGAAGAGGCCGGCGAGGCAGAGCTCGGTGAACTGATAGGCGGCGAGATCAACGTCATCGATCTGCAAGAGGCCGCGCCCGACGGCTTCATCGAGGAAGACCATCATCCTGTCGTGGCCGCGCTTCGGACCGCGCTCGTAGAAGCGCGCGCCAAGCTCGGGAATCCGGTCGGCGGCGCCGACTACGGTTCGCTGCGCCTGGATGACCTTGACCGAGGTGATCTTCACCGAAAGCGCTATGCCAAACTTCACCAGCGTCTTGCGCAAGTCGTCGAAGTGATCGAGCACCTCATACAAGTTCTTGAAGATGGTGCCGCGCTCTTCCTCGATGAGAGCCTCGAACAGCTCTTCCTTGTTTTCGAAATAAACGTAGATCGTGCCCTTCGAGACCCCGGCCTCGCGGGTGATGTCATTCATCGAGGCGGCCTCGAAACCCTTGTCTATGAAGACGCGGCGGGCGCCCTCGATGATCTGGGCGCGCTTGACCGGGTCCTGTCCGGCGGCCGGACGGCCCTTGCGTAAGTCGAGCAGATCGCTATCGGCTGTCGTTTCGACCATGGAAGTCATTCCTTAGAAAATATTTCGAACCGCTCGGTTCGATTTCCTCTTGATATGGTCCTCTTTCCGCGCTATGTCAATCACCAATTCGAACCGAACGGTTCAGTCTGACTGACATTCCAGAGAGATCGCCATGTCCTCGAACGCGCCCGCCACCGCCGAAGTCCGCACGTTTCCCAACGCCAAGGTCCAACCCTCGACCGAAGCGCCGGAAATTCCCGTACAGCCCGCCACCCCGGTAGCGCCGCCGGCGGCCGAAGCGCCTGCCAAGAAGAAGCGTTCGGTGCGCTCTTTCCTTTTGCCGATCATTGGCCTTGCCCTGCTCGGCGCCGGCTCCTGGTATGGGTATAACTATTGGACCGACGGCCGCTTCATGATCTCCACCGACGACGCCTATGTCCAGGCCGATATGTCGTTCGTGTCGCCGAAAATATCCGGTTATATCGACAAGGTGCTGGTGAGCGAGAACCAGCAGGTCAAGGCCGGCGATCCGCTCTTCGCCATCGACAATGGCGACTACAGAATAGCAGTCGCCCAGGCCGAGGCGCAGATCGCCACATTGGCGAAGACGCTCGACCGCATCGACGCCCAGACAAAGGCGGCCCAGGCCTCGCTGTCGCAGGCCGAGGCGCAGAAGCTCGCGGACCAGGCCGCAGCCGACAATGCGGCGCGCGCGCAGGACCGCGCCGCGCAGCTGCTCAAGACCCATGTCGGCACGCAGGCCCAGCTCGACGACGCCCAGACCGCGCTCGACCAGGCCAAGGCGGCGCTTGTCGGCGCCGATGCGCAGATCGCCGCGGCGCAGGCCAATATCGGCGTTCTGGAAGCGCAGCGCGCGGAATCGGCCTCGACGCTCGCCTCGCTGCAGCTCACCCGCGACAAGGCGCAGCGCGACCTGTCCTTCACCGTGCTGAAGGCGCCCTATGACGGCGTCGTCGGCAACCGTTCTGTCGAACAGGGCGACCTCGTCAGCCCCGGACAGAAGCTCGCCGTCGTCGTGCCGATGGACAAGCTCTACATCGTCGGCAACTTCAAGGAGACGCAGCTCGGCCGCATGGTGCCCGGTGAGAAGGTCCGCATCACCGTCGACGCGATCGACGGCCAGACCTTCGAGGGCACGGTCTCCTCGCTGGCGCCGGCTTCGGGGGCGGTGTTCTCGCTGCTGCCGCCGGAAAATGCCACCGGCAACTTCACCAAGGTGGTGCAGCGCGTGCCCGTGCGCATCGACGTGCCGGCCGACGTGCTGAAGACCGGCAAGCTGCGCGCCGGCTTGAGCGTCGTCGTCGCGGTCGACAGCCGCACCGCGCCGGCCTCGACGACCAACTAATTGGGGGGCGGTTCGGTGGCCAATCGAGCGCCGAGCCGCCCAGCCTGCCTTATCCGTTTCGACGCAATTCGGGACCGCCAAGCGCGCTGTGCCAAGAATTGCTTAGGGAGCCCATGACATGGCAACCGCAACCATCACCGCAGGATCAGCGCCGGGACGCTCCGTCGCTGCCGCCGCGCCGGCCCTGCCCGCGGACCATATGCCGGTGCGCCGCGTCGTCGCCTTCCTGGCGATGGTGTTCGGCATGTTCATGGCGATCCTCGACATCCAGATCGTCTCGGCCTCGCTGTCGGAAATCCAGGCGGGGCTGAGCGCCAGCTCCGACGAGATCCCGTGGGTGCAGACCGCTTACCTGATCGCCGAGGTGGTGATGATCCCGCTGTCGGGCTTCCTCAGCCGCATGCTGTCGACGCGCGTGCTGTTCACCACCGCGGCGGCCGGCTTCACCGCGGCCAGCGCGCTGGCCGCCACCGCCACCAATATCGACCAGATGATCGTCTACCGCGCCATCCAGGGTTTCATCGGCGGCGGCATGATCCCCAGCGTGTTCGCGGCCGCCTTCACCATCTTCCCACCCTCCAGGCGCGCCGTCGTCTCGCCGATGATCGGCCTGGTGGCGACGCTGGCGCCGACGATCGGCCCGACGGTGGGCGGCTATATCAGCCACGCCATGTCCTGGCACTGGCTGTTCCTGATCAATGTCGTGCCCGGCATCCTGGTGGCGACGGCGGCCTGGGCGCTGATCGATTTCGACAAGCCCAACCTGAAGCTGTTCTCGAAGTTCGACTGGTGGGGCCTGATCGGCATGGCCGCTTTGCTCGGCTGCATGGAATATGTGCTGGAGGAAGGCCCGAACCATGACTGGCTGCAGGAGCCGGCGGTGTTCGCCTGCGCCATCATCATGACCATCGGCGGCATCATCTTCTTCTGGCGCGTCTTCACCGCCGAGGAGCCGATCGTCGATTTGAGGGCGTTCAGCAACGTCAACTTCGCCTTCGGCTCGCTGTTCTCCTTCGTCGTCGGCATAGGGCTTTACGGGCTCACCTATCTCTATCCCGTGTTCCTGGGGCGTATCCGCGGATACGATTCGATGATGATCGGCGAGGCGTTGTTCGTCAGCGGCATGGCGATGTTCTTCACCGCGCCCGTTGCCGGCATCCTGTCGAACAAGATCGATCTCAGGCTGATGATGATGATCGGCTTCCTCGGCTTCGCCACCGGCACCTGGTGGATGACGCATCTCACCGCCGACTGGGATTTCTATGAGCTGTTGATCCCGCAGATCCTGCGCGGCTGCTCGATGATGCTGTGCATGGTGCCGATCAACAACATCGCGCTGGGCACGCTGCCACCGGAACGGCTGAAGAACGCATCGGGCCTGTTCAACCTGACCCGCAATCTCGGCGGCGCCGTCGGCCTGGCGCTGATCAACACGGTGCTGATCGACCGCAACGCCTTCCACTACGCGCGGCTCGCCGAGCATGTGCAGTGGGGCAGTTCCGCCGCGCAGACCAAGCTGCAGAACATGACGCAGAATTTCGGGCAGACCGCCGGCCTCGACGCCACAAGCGCCGCGATCTCGAAACTGTCCGGCATGGTGCATCAGCAGGCGGCGCTTTTGTCCTTCATGGACGTGTTCATGATGCTGACGGTGCTGTTCGCCTCGCTCGGATTCTTCGTGCTGTTCATCAACAAGCCGGCCCAGCAGGGCGGCGGTGGCGGCGGAGGCCATTGAGGAGCCGGAACCCCCGCCTGGCTTCCTCAACGCGTGACCCCGGAAATCGGCGACGATTTCCGGGGTCATTTCTTTTAGAGAGATCGAAGTTTTCAGGCGGCGGCCGGCTTGAAGCTCAGCGCCACGCCGTTGATGCAGTGGCGCAGGCCGGTGGGCGGCGGGCCATCGTCGAAGACATGGCCGAGATGGCCGCCGCAGCGCCGGCAATGCACCTCGGTGCGCGTCATGCCGAGCGAAGTGTCCACGGTCTTGCCGATGGAATTGGCGATCTCCTGGTAGAAGCTCGGCCAGCCGGTGCCGGAATCGAATTTCGTCTCCGACGAATAGACCGGCAGGTCGCAGCCGGCGCAGGCGAAGATGCCCTTGCGGTGCTCGTTGAGCAGCGGGCTGGTGCCGGGATATTCCGTGCCTTGCTTGCGCAGCACGTCGAAGGCCTCGTCCGACAGTATGGCATGCCATTCGGCGTCGGTCTTGGTGACCTCGAAGGTCTCGGCGGCGAGAGCGGGTCCTGGTCCACCGGCGCGCAGCATCGCCCCGGATCCGACGATGAGAGCGGTGGCGGCAGCCCCGCTCCAGAGAAAATCGCGACGGTTCATGGCCGTTCCTCCTGATGCATTTTGCCAAGATAGAGCGCCGCCCGGAAATCAAAAGCCGGTGACGCTCTGTCCGTTTCCTTGCTCGGATGCTGCTCCGCGCCGCCCTTGCGGCACGACGCGGAGCACACCCTTGCCGGCGGCGCGGATCTTGGATGTCGCGGCCGGCGCTCAGCCATGTCTTCGCCGGCCAGGTCCGCTTTGTTACATCTTCGGCAAGAGAACCTTGTCGATGACGTGGATGACGCCGTTCGACTGGCGGACATCGGCGATGGTGACGTGGGCGACATTGCCGTTCTCGTCGGTGACGGTGACCTTGCCCTTCTCCGCCTTGAGCGTCAGCTCGCAGCCGCCGACCGTCTTGACCTGGTGGGCGCCGCCATCGGCCTTGGCCATCTTGGCGACATCGGCGGCCAGCGCCTTGGCGGCGATGACATGGCAGGTGAGTATCTTGGTCAGCTTGTCCTTGTTCTCGGGCTTGAGCAGCGTGTCGACCGTGCCGGCGGGGAGCGCGGCAAAGGCCTCGTTGGTCGGCGCGAAGACAGTGAAAGGACCAGGGGTCTGCAACGTGTCGACCAGGCCCGCGGCCTTGACCGCGGCGACCAGCGTGGTGTGGTCCTTCGAATTGACGGCGTTCTCGATGATGTTCTTCTTGGCATACATCGGCGCGCCGCCGACCATCGGATTGGCGGCATAGGCGACGGCGCCGAGCGCCGAAAGGCCGAGCGTAGAAGCGAGCAAAAGGGTGGCGAGTTTACGCATGATGTCAGTCTCCTCGGGTTGTTTCTTCCCGTCCTTGGGAACGCGAGGAGATACGGGCCCGGAAAAAGTTAGTTTCACGAACGTCGGGAGATTTTTTCTTCGATCGATCTATTTCGCTCGCCCCGCCAACGATGACAGCGAACTTTATCCGACTGGCAAAGTCAGGAGATAGACTTTCATTAGACTTTTAGAATGTGCCGCCGGTATCAGATGCCCTTGAGGTCACCCGCGGCGACGACCGGACCGGTCGGCTGGCCGGTCGGCGAACCGCCCGAAGGCTCGAGGCTGACGGCAAGCACGGCGCCTTGCGCCAGCTTCTGCTGGACGGCCGGGGTGACGGCCATGCGCGCGGTCTGGCCGGCGGGGATGACGCCCATCGAGACCGGCGCGTTCTTGCCCTCGATCATCCACAGCTCGAAATCCTTGCCGGCGCCGCGATCGCCGGAAACCAGCGACAGGCCGACCTCGTGGCGGGCGGCGTCATAGACGGCAAGGTATTTGACGTTGCTGTTGTCGGCGGCCAGAGAGGCGACCAGCCTGGTCTCGGCCTGCGGCGCCGGCGGATTGACATAAGGCAGGGCGACATAGACGGCCAAAGCGGCCATTGCTGCGGCAGCGAGGCCGCGCCAGAAAGCAAGGCTCGCCCAAACGCTGCTACTGGGCGCGATGGATGTCGACGCGGACGAGGCAAACAGGCGGCGGTCGATCGCCACCTTGACGGAAGCCGGCGGCTCGACCGCGACATAGGCAGCGGCCATCGGCGCGAAGTGGACCTCCCAGGCATCGACCAGGCGGGCGAATGCCGTTTCCGAGTCGATGCGACGGGAAGCGATCTGGCGTTCGTCGGCCGCCAGAACGCCGAGAACGTATTCGGCGGCGAGCAGGTCGTCGCCTCCACGTTCCGGTCCGTTGTCTTCCGCCAGAGTCATCTTTCCAGGCATTCTCTAAGCTTGAGCAGGCTTCGCCGCAGCCAAGTCCGCATCGTGTTCAGCGGAACCTTGAAGCGTTCCGCCAGCTCGGCATAACTTTCGCCGCTCAAATAGGCGCCCCGGACGGCCGCCGCCCGGTCTTTCTCCAGTTCGTCGAGGCAATGGTAGATGCGTTCGGTCTCGCCGCCCGCCACAGCCATGGCCTCGGGTCCCGGCGTCGGATCGGCGACGTCGAGGACCGTATCGATGTTGGCAGAAGGACTGCGCCGCGCCCGGATGCGATCGATCGCATGGTTGCGCGCAACGGCCACCAGCCAGGAAATCGGGCTCAGATCGGAAACCGCGAAACGATCGGCCTTCGTCCATATCTTGACGAAGACCTCCTGCAGCGCTTCTTCCGCGTCTCCCCTGTCCCGCAATACACGAAGGCAGACGCCGAAAAGTTTCGCGCTGGTCTGCTTGTAGAGCAGATCGAACGCGGCCCGGTCCTTCATCGAAGTCCGGACGATCAGCTTGCTGATGTCCTGCGGCGCCATAGCGGCAAATTAGAAGATTGCGATTTATTTGCAACGGGTGCCGGAAGCGTTGTCCAGCAGCGGCTGCGGGCCGATCCGAGACGGTTCGGCGCTGGGTCGTTGCCAAGCAAATCCTGCGCCGCTGGAGCGTTTCACCGTTTCACGGAACCGGCGAACCACTCTATCTCGCGGTTCCTTCGCCGCGCAGATGGAGAAGCTGTCGGATGGCTGAAGCGGCGCGCGCCGCTCAAGGTGCCCCGCTTAGAACCTCCCACGCACGATTTCGTCATTGTGACCGGAAAGCCGTTTGCGGCCTGCGGCAATTCCCGCTAAGAGGCCGCCATTCAAGCTTTAACTCTGATTTCAAGCATGTCTTCATCCCGAAACCGGTACCCACTTTCGGGAGACATGCTCAACTGGGATCGATACCGATGACGGACATCGCCGCCACCGCCGAAATGCAGGCCGCGCTGCTCTCGCGCGCGCTGCCCTATATGCAGCGTTACGAGAACAAGACGGTGGTGGTGAAATATGGCGGCCATGCCATGGGCGATACCGAGCTCGGCAAGGCCTTCGCCCGCGACATCGCGCTGCTGAAACAATCCGGCGTCAACCCGATCGTCGTGCATGGCGGCGGGCCGCAGATCGGCGCGATGCTGAGCAAGATGGGCATCGAATCCAGGTTCGAGGGCGGCCTGCGCGTCACCGACCAGAAGACGGTCGAGATCGTCGAAATGGTGCTGGCCGGCTCGATCAACAAGGAGATCGTGGCGCTGATCAACGCCGAGGGCGAGTGGGCGATCGGGCTCTGCGGCAAGGACGGCAACATGGTGTTCGCCGAAAAGGCGCGCAAGACCATGATCGACCCCGACTCCAACATCGAGCGGGTGCTCGATCTCGGCTTCGTCGGCGAGCCGGTCGAGGTCGACCGCACGCTGCTCGATCTTCTCGCGCGCTCCGAAATGATCCCGGTGCTGGCGCCGGTGGCGCCGGGCCGCGACGGCCACACCTACAACATCAATGCCGACACGTTCGCCGGCGCCATCGCGGGCGCCTGCCGCGCCTCGCGCCTGCTCTTCCTCACCGACGTGCCCGGCGTGCTCGACAAGAACAAGAAGCTGATCGACGAGCTGACGGTCGCCGAGGCCAAGGCGCTGATCAAGGACGGCACGGTGTCCGGCGGCATGATCCCGAAGGTCGAGACCTGCATCGAGGCGATCGAGCGCGGCGTCGAGGGTGTCGTCATCCTCAACGGCAAGACGCCGCATTCGGTGCTGCTGGAACTCTTCACCGAGCACGGCGCCGGCACGCTGATCGTCCCTTAAGAAAGGGCAAGTTCACCGTTTCGGTGAACTGTCATAATCAGCCGGCTAACTTTTCTTCCTCCGGTGGGCGCCGGTCTTCAATAGCGGGCGCGACCGGCCTGCGGGTCGGCCGCCTGACGATCATCGATTCCTCCTCGGCGTCCTGCGGCGCGCCCCAGAATTCGGCGAGCGTCGGGCCATCGGGCACGCGCCCGTCGCGAGCGAGAAAGCCCCAGACTTCGCGGAACCAGACGCGACGCCCCATCTTGGTGTACCAGCGCATCGAATGGCGCTGCTCGGGGTCGGGGTGGAAGAAGATGCGCGCCAGCGCATTCGGCCGCGATTGCACCGCGACTTCGATCAGCTTGACGGCGAAGAACAGCATCCAGGGTTTCAGCTTCGTCATGTGCAGAACCTGGTGCTTGTAGTCCCAGAGACGCACGTCCTTCTGGATCACCTTACGGTCGCTGGCGATGCGGAAGAACGGCGTCCAGCGGTGCGGCGTGACATAAAGCGCCTGGATCTGGTCGGGATCGTAAGCGATGAGCTGGCGGAAGCCGCGCCAAAGATCGCGCAAGGTCTCGTCCTCGAAGCCGGCCACCCAGGTCGCCATCGACAGGATGCCATGCCGCCTGAGCAGCCGGATCGCCTCGCGATCGGACTTGGTGCTGCCGCCCTTGCGGATCAGCGACAGGGTCTCCTCGTCGGTGTTCTCCATGCCGAGCAGCCAGCGGATGACGCCAGCCCTGCGATAGAGATGCAGGATATCGGCATCGCGCACGATATCGTCGGCGCGGGTCGAGCCGACGATCAGCACCGGCACGTTCTCGGCGATCATGGCGTCGAGAAAGGCGCGCCAGGCTTTCTTCGAGGAGGTCGGGTTCTCGTCCGCCAGGTTGATCAGCTCGACGCCGTGCTCGCGATGGAGCCAGGCGATCTCCCTGGCGAATTTGACCGGGTCGCGGTGACGCCAACGGGTCCAGAAGCCGCGCTGGCCGCAATAGTTGCACAGATGCGGACAGCCGCGCGAGAACTGCATCACCACCGCCCGCTTGCCGCCCCAATAGGAGTAGCGGCGGTGATCGATCAGCTCCCAGCCGACGCGGTAGGCGTCGAGGTCGGCGATGGTCATGGCCGGCTGCGTGGCGACAGCGCGGCCAAGGTCGTCGCGATAGGCGATGCCGGCGACGCTCGCCACCGGCTGGCGCATCTCGATCGCCTCGACCAGCGCCGTGGCGGTCGCCTCGCCCTCGCCCCGCACGATGAAATCGAAGACGTCCGTCGCGACGAGGATGTCGCGCCAATGATAGGTCGGGAAGACGCCGCCATAGATCACGATGACGCCGGGCGCGCGCGCCTTGATCATTTCGGCGATCTTCAAGGCGGTCGGATGCGCCGAGGTCGAGCCGGAATGGCCGATCAGGACGAAATCCGGATCGCCGCGCAGGGCCTCGTCGACAAGCACGGCAAGCGGCATCGGCCCGAATTCGGCGTCGACCAGGCGCACCTCATGGCCGGAATCGATCAATGGACCGCCGATCGCCAGCAGCCCAAGCGGCGGCAGATGGTCGTCGGGCACGCGGCTGCCGATGGCCGTGTGCGGCGGATTGATCAGCACGAAGTTCATGGCGGACCTCCAGATTGGTCCGCTTTGCTAACCGGCGATGTCGAAGTCGCCTTGGCGCGGTTCAGCAGTTTCCACGCAGCTTTTGGCCAGATTTGACCGAATCAGCGCCGCAGATGGCTGAGCGGCACATGGCCGGGGCCCTTGATGTTCTGCAGCACCAGTTGCGTGTGGACGTCGCGCACGCCGGGCAGACGCATCAGCCGGTGCATGACGAAGGCGTTCAGCTCGTCCACCGACGGCACCATGACATGCAGCAGGAAATCGTGGTCGCCGGTCATCGTCCAGCAGGACGAGACCTCGTCCATGCGCTGCACGGCGGCGATGAAGCTTTCTGGCGAGCCGTCGCTGTGGCTGACCAGCCGCACCTGGATGAACACCTCGACCGTCAGGCCGACGGCGCGGCGGCTGAGCACGGCGGCAAAGCCCTTGATGATGCCGGTTTCCTGCAACGCCTCGAAGCGGCGCGCGCAAGGCGTGGTCGATAGGCCGATCTCCTGCGCCAGCTCCGACACGGGCTTGCGGCCATCGCGCTGCAGGATGTCGAGCATCTTTATCTCGAAATCGTCGAATTGAGGCATGTCTTCTCGATCTCACATTGATCCGAGTGCTTTTACCTCGAAATCAGCAGACGAGCTACAAAACAAGGCTGATTTGCCTCAGCGATCGCTCCTAAACTCCTCTTCAGGATCCGCGGATCACGATCTTCGAGGAGGACATGATGACGATCAGCGTTGCCGATTACGCCGCCGAATGCGCGGCGCAGGGCCTTCGCGGCGACTATTCGGTGTGCCGCACCGATTTCACCGTGGCGCAGGGCTACGACTATTCGGCCGAGGAACAGGCGGTGTGGCGCACGCTGTGCGATCGCCAGACGAAGCTGACCCGGAAGCTCGCGCACCGTTCCTATCTCGACGGCGTCGCGGCGCTCGGCCTGCTCGACAGGATCCCGGATTTCGACGAAGTGAGCGAGAAGCTCGCCAGGCTGACGGGCTGGGAAATCGTCGCGGTGCCGGGCCTGATCCCGGCCGGCCCATTCTTCGACCATCTCGCCAACCGGCGCTTCCCGGTCACCAACTGGCTGCGGACGAGGAAGGAGCTCGACTACATCGTCGAGCCGGACATGTTCCACGACTTCTTCGGCCATGTGCCGATCCTGACCCAGCCGGTGTTCGCCGATTTCATGCAGATGTATGGCGAGAAGGCGGAGAGCGTGATCGCGCTCGGCGGCGACGAGATGATCACAAGGCTCTACTGGTACAGCGCCGAATACGGCCTCATCCAGGAGCCTGGCCAGCCGGTGAAGGCGTTCGGCGCCGGGCTGATGTCATCCTTCACCGAGCTGCAGTTCGCGGTCGAGAGCAAGGACGCCCACCATGTGCCGTTCGATCTCGCGACGGTGATGCGCACCGGCTATGAGATCGACAAGTTCCAGCGCGCCTATTTCGTGCTGCCGTCCTTCGATGCGCTGCGCGATGCCTTCGCCAAGGGCGACCTCGCCGGCATCGTGGCGCGGTTCAAGGGCCAGCCGGCGCTCGACCCGGCGACGGTCTGATTGTTGTTTACGCAATTCCGGACAGAGGCTACGGCGAAGTCGCCGAGCCCAAACCGCAACGCACTCTTCCTGGAATTGCTCTGTGGTCGGTTTTCGCCCAACCGACATTAGATCAGGATGACGTTTCGTTGAACCGTCATCCTGATCTGACTTTTGTTGGAGTATGATCTTTTCCGAAAACCGGTTCCCACTTTTCGGGATCCATACTCTGGGGCAGTCCAGCTGCCGACAGGCGGCTGAGCCGCTTTGCTTCTTTTGGATGTTTACGTTTTGCCGGGCTCGGCCTTGATTCTGGCCAGCTGCTCGCTCTGCAGCTCGAGCGCGGCGTTGATGAAGCGCAGCACGGTTGCGAGCTCCGCATCGCTGAAGCTCGCCACCACCTTCTCGCCCTCGCGCGCGATGGTGCCGTAATAGCGCTCCGACAGCTCCCTGGTCCGCTCGGTCGCCTCGATCACCACCTTGCGCCTGTCCTCGAGGCTGCGCGTCCGGGTGACGTAGCCGCGCGCTTCCAGCCGGTCGATCAGGGCCGTCACCGCCGCCGGCGTCAGTCCTGTCGCCGCCGCCACGGCGCCCGCCGATTGCGGTCCGGCATAGAGCAGGCCCAGGCAATGCCGCTCGGCCGCGATCAGACCCAGCCGCGCGCCCACCGCCTCGTCATAGGCTTGCGTAGCGTCCTGCCAGCGCATGACGGCGAGGCCGAGGTCCCGGGTCATTTCATCGCGTTTCGCGCTTGACGGATTTGTTTCGATCATCTAACTATTAATTTGCCTAACATTCAGGCTATCGTATAAATATGCGACGACGCCCTTTGCAAAGCAAGGGCCAGGTCGCCGGCAAGGAGTGATAAAATGAGCATGATCCAGCAACGCACCCCTCTCTCCAATGAGGAGGAGTACAAATACGCCAAGCTGGCGATGGAATGGTATGGCTGGGGCTCGCCCATCGGCCTCGGCATCCTGCTGGTGGCGCTTGCCGCCGCGGCCGTGCTGGTGCGCATCGCCGTCTACGGCCTTTGAGCGAGGTCGCAATTTCCCCAAAAGCGCTAAGGCAGGGCCGGTTGCCACTCCAGGCGCCGGTGCCCGCTGGCGTTCGGAGATCAAACGGCGATCACCTTGCCGAGATGCTCGCCCAGGCGGCAGGCGAGCGCGGTGATGGTCGTCGTCGGGTTGCATTGGCCCGACGTGCAGAACACCGAGGAGCCGCCGACATAGAGGTTGTCCATGCCGTGCACCTTGCAGTTGGCGTCGACGACGCTCTTCAAGACATCGGCGCCCATGCGGGTGCCGCCCATATGGTGGTGACCGGCCGTCTCCTCGTTGGTCGGATAATCGCCGCCATTGCTGATCCAGTCGTCGATGCGGACACGGCCGAGATTCTTCTGCGCCATGGTCGTCCCGAACAGCCTGAGGCCCTCGAGCAGCGTGCGGCGCTCGAGCGGCGACTTCTTCCAGTGCAATTCGATGCGCGGCACGCCGGCGTGGTCGACATCGGCCTTCGACAGCTCGATCTGGTTCGAGGCGAGCGGCGCCTGTTCCCAGGCGACGTAGAGCTGGGCGGCGCAGCGCAGCTTCTGGTCGAGCTGGGACGACATCCACTCCGCCATGTTGGGCGCGGTGCAGGCGAGATCCGCGATCAGCTTCTTCACATTGGGATAAGGGCTCTCGATCAGGCGGACGCCGAAATTCATGATCTGCAGCCGCTCCATCGCTGCAAGCGTCGGCGAGAAAAAGGCTTCGTTCGAGCCGTCGACCTCGAACTCCGAGTAGTTGGCGAGGATGGCGTTGCCGCCCTCGAAGGTCGGATGCTCCATCCAGTAGCGACCGAGCGCCGCTGCGTTCGGCACCACGCCACCATTCGAGCGCTCATTCGACCACAAAAGCAGCCGCGAGTTTTCCAGCCCGCCGGTGCAGGTGACGAAATAGTCCGCGCTGAAGGTACCGGCGTCCTGCCCGTTCGACCAGAGCTTCGCGCCGGTGACGCGCTTGCCGTCGCCGGCAAGCTCGGTCGCGTAGGTGTTGAGCACCACGGCGATGTTCTTGCTCTGGTCGAGCTCGTCGGCGAACTTCTCGCCGAAGCGCACCGCCGGGCTCTTGATCAACTGCACCCAGCGGATGTCGTCCGAAACCGGCACATCGGGGCGGAAGTCGGGAAGCTCGAGGATATCGTGGACTTCCGGCAGATAGGGCTCGATGTCGGCGCGGCTGATCGGCCAGCCGGTGTCCGGCGCCCAGGCCTTGGGCTCGAAATCCTGCTTGTCGAGCACGCGGCACCAACCGGCCCAGTGGTTGGACGAGCCGCCCATGAAGCGCAGCCTGGTGATGTCGAGGTCGAAATAGAAATCACCGACCGTCTTGCCGCGATAGAAATCCTGCGACTCGTCGCTGAATTCGCGCGAACCCGCCTCCAGGACGACGACCGGGATGCCGGCCGCGCCGAGCTTCCTGGCGATCGTCGTGCCGGCCGGGCCGGAGCCGAGGATGCATGCCTTGGGCTTGAAGCCAGCCTGCTTGTAGGCCTCATAGCTGTCGAAGATCATGCGAGATCGCTCCGCCGCAGGATCCAGCCATTGATCTCGACGATTTCATCGGGGTCGGCCACGGGCTGCTGGCTGCGGAACAGCGACAGCGCGGGCAGCGCGAGCAGCGACTGCACGATCGCGCGGCGCGACATCTTTCTTATGATCCTGCTCATGACACGTCTCTCGATAGGGGCCTCGATCCACGCATGCCGTTCCCGAACGGCACACGTGGCGCCGAGGAGGCCAATTCCGTGCCAAACCTAGGTGAAAACGGCGTTACACCCGGAAGTTTAGCGCGGTTGAATATGGACATGGTTAGGGCTTTCCTAAAGCGCGTCGCGCTGAACCCGATTCAGGCGCCGCGCTTTTCGAGTCTTTGTTTTGATGCGTGTCGTTGTCCCAAAACCGCTGCGCACTTTGGGCGACATGCATGACGCCCGCGGCAGGCTTCATGCCGCCTCGGGGAGTTCGCGGTCGAGGATCGAAAGATTGCGGCCGCGGTTCTTCGCCTCGTAAAGCCTGCGGTCGGCGGCGCGCATCAGATCGGAAACGGTCGCGCTCTCGCCGCAGCTTATGCCGCCGATCGAGACCGTAAGCGGCACGGTCCGCTCGTCGATGGGGCGGAAACGGATCAGCTCGACCTCGCGGCGGATGCGCTCGGCGATATGCTTGGCTTCCGGTTCGCTGGCACCGACCAGGAAGGCCGCGAATTCCTCGCCGCCGATGCGGCCGAGCACGTCACCACTGCGAATGCCGCGTTCGATGGCGCCGGCGATCAGAAGCAGCGCTTCGTCTCCCGTCAGATGACCGTAGCTGTCATTGATCCGCTTGAAATGATCGGCGTCGATGATGAGCAGCGCGCCGCGATCGCTCTTGCGCCGCGACCCGTCGAGCGCGGCGAAGAAGGTTTCGCGGTTGAGCATGCCGGTCATGTCGTCGCGGCTTGCCTTGTCCGACAGGCGCCTGTGCGCCGCCGCGAGCTGCGCGTGGGCCCGGGCAAGCTCGCGATGGGCATTCTGCAACCGGTCGCTCTGCCAGAAGCTGCTGGCGCTGGCAGCCCAGGCGAGCACGAGCGGGCAAACCGTCGACGCCAGCCAGACAGTGCGGCTCATCGGAAAGCCCATTGCCGGAACCACAATCAGCGTCAACAACAGCGAGACGGCGACCGAAGCGAACGCCACGGCAGCGGCCTTCAGAAATATGCGACTCATCACTTGCTCCCAACGGAAAACCTCTGTGCCAGCAAGCGTTAAAGGCGACCTTTCCGGGACTTATAAAATTTGAAGTGACCCGCCATTTTCACAATTCGTGACGCGCATAAGTTGTGGATAAACTCAGCGTCGGCATGCCATAAGAAAACCATGACAACGACACCCGATCCCGCCCGCTTCGCCCATGTTACTGACTGGGTGTTCGACCTCGACAACACGCTCTATCCGCATCACTCGAACCTGTTCGCGCAGATCGACGTGAAGATGACCGCCTATGTCGGCGAGCTGCTGACGCTTTCGCGCGACGACGCACGCAAGCTGCAGAAGGAACTCTACCTGGAATACGGCACGACCCTGAACGGGCTTATGAAGCGGCACGGCATCGACCCCGACGATTTCCTCGAGAAGGTGCATGACATCGACTATTCGCGGCTGGTGCCGGACCCTGTGCTGGGCGCGGCGATCCGCCAGCTTCCCGGGCGCAAATTCATCTTCACCAATGGCGACCGCAGGCATGCCGAACGCACCGCGCGCCAGCTCGGCATACTGGAGCATTTCGACGACATATTCGACATCGTCGCGGCGGGGCTGAATCCCAAGCCGGAGCGCCAGACCTATGAGCGTTTTGCCGAATTGCACTCGGTGACCGGCCACAATGCCGTGATGTTCGAGGATCTGGCGCGCAATCTGGCCGTGCCGAAAACGCTCGGCATGACGACCGTGCTGGTGGTGCCGCGCAATTTCGAGCCGACCTTTTCGGAGATCTGGGAACGCGACCCCGCAAACGAGGATGACGTCGATTTCGTCACCGACGACCTCGCCGGCTTCCTGACCGCGATCGTCGACGTCATGGCCTGAACCAACCCTGGATTGTCGGTACGCCGTCCGCGCGCAACGGGCACTGTTAGCGCAGACGGCGGAATCTAGTTCCTCTGCCCCAGTGATTTTGAAAGATTGCGGGCTTGTCGGGCTAGTCAGCCGAACGCTGGTGACGAGCTGGAGGCTCCTGAACCTCGTCATTCCAGGGCGGAGCAAGGAGCGAAGCGACGCGCGCAGACCCTGGAATCCATGCCGTTACCTGGACCGAAGTGTGCAACGGTGCAGAATTCTGGACCGCCGCGGCGCTTCCAAGTCACGGCATGGATCCTCGGGTCTGCGCGCGTCGCTACGCTCCTTGCTCCGCCCGTGGATGACGACCGCGATAAACGTCTCGGCCAATCGCCAAGGCCTGGAATCTGCCAACGCACACCAGCCAACCGGTCAAAACTTCTGCGTTGAGGATCTAGTCGAAATCCGGAATCGTGCCGGGCGGCAGCCCCAATCGGCCATTTAGCTCCTTCAGATACCGGCACCAGGCCGGCGTGCCTCCGGCTCCGCTGCCGTTGCCATTGCCGTCGGACGAGTAGCCGTTGCCGTGGCCATTGCCGCAATTGGCGTTGCCGTTGAAGCTGCCGCCATTGAAGTTGCCGCTGAAACTTCCGGCGTTACCGTTGCCGTTGAAGTTGCCGCTGTTGCCATTGCCGTTGAAGTTGCCGGAATTTCCGTTGCCGTTGAAATTTCCGGTATTGCCGAGCCCGTTGGTCACGCCAGCGCCGATCGGAAGGTCGGCAATTCTGACCAGGGTCGAGGCGTCGGCAACAAGGATCGCGGCAAGCAGCGTGCCGAGCGCGAGGCCGTTTCCATCAAGCAGCCTCGCCGCCACGCTGCACCGGCGAAGCCGAACGGACGCGGCTGATCTCACGCTGGTCATCAGCGGTTCCCCCGGCCGTTGGAGTTGCCGTTGAAGGCGCCGACATTGCCGTTGCCGTTGAAGTTGCCGCCGTTGAAGTTGCCGTTGCCGGCACCGATGTTGCTGTTACCGTTGTATTGACCGGCGTTGGAGTTGCCGTTGAAGGCGCCAATGTTGCCGTTGCCGCTTGTCGGCGAGGTGTTGGAGTTGCCGTTGAAGGCGCCGACATTGCCGGTGCCGCTGTTGAAGGCGCCGACATTGCCGGTGCCGCTGTTCTTGTAGCCGAGATTGCCGCCGAAGTTGCCGAGCGGGTTCATGCCCCTGACGTCCGAGCCGATGGCTTTGCCGTATTTGCCGACCGCCCCCTGAACGGCCGACATGCCGAAGGCCTGGCTGCCCGTCGTGGTGTCGGCCTTCGCCGCGGTTGCACTCAACAACCCCAGGCATAGCGCCGATATGACGTAGCGTTTCATCTGCGAGCTCCTTCCATGGCTAAGCTTGAAATTGGGCTTTTGAAATGGACCCCTGTTTCGAAAAGGACTGGGACCGCCGGCGACATGTCGCGATAGCCTTGCGCGGGGGACGGGCGCGTGGCTCGGCGATCCCAGAGACGTCAGCGTCGGCTTGGCGACGCTGTCGGTTGGACCAGCGCTAGCGGTTGGCGTTGCCGTTTCCGTTGCCGTTACCGGCGCCCCAGTTGCCGTTGCCGTTGGCATTGCCGTTGCCGAGGCCGAGGTTCCCGTTGCCGTTCACGTTGCCGTTGCCGAACCCGAAGTTGCCGTTGCCGTTGCCATTGCCGTTGGCGATGCCGGCATTCAGGTTGCCGTTGTAGTTGCCGTTGAAGGCGCCCCAGTTGCCGTTGCCGTTTCCGTTACCGTTGCCGATGCCGAAATTGCCGTTGCCGTTGAAGTTGCCGTTGAAGGCGCCGGTATTGGCGTTGCCGTTGCCATTGCCGTTGCCGACGCCGACGTTGCCATTGCCGTTGCCATTGCCGCTACCGACCGACGTTGCGGATGCCGATCCAGTCAGAGCCGACAGGACGGCCGCGGCCAGGATGATCTTTCTCATGACGTTCTCCTTGGTTTGTGTTGAGCTTCCCGGCCAGTTCAAGATGACCGGGAGGACGCTCTAAGGATGCACGCAGAAATAGCGGCGAGACATTCGGGATGTTCAGCGGAGGTTGTCGGTTTTTCTGCTGATCGCCATGTCAGGAAAATTTGAAGTAATCAGGAAAAAACTGACAGGCATAAAGGCATCTGGCGGGTGTATATTGCGCGGACATTCATGCCTTTTCTCGCCGACCCGCAGGTGGCTTGCGACCCCCGCGACGGCAATGGGAAGAGAAAGGTTGATGTGGGCGGGTATGACTACAAGCAAGGACAATAGGGCCCTGCGCCGTAGCCTTGCGCGGCGCTTGGTCGCCGTGCAGGAAGAGCAGCGCCTGCGGCTGTCGCGGGAGTTGCATGACGACCTCGGCCAGATGCTGGCCAGTGTCGCGCTGGAGTTGCACAACGTCCGTGCCGGCACGCAAGGGATGGACGGGCGTCTCGCGCGTGCCGCGATGCTTATCGATCGGCTGAGCGCCAAGGTGCATGACGCGGCCTGGAACCTGAGGCCCGCGGACCTCGATCGCACCGGCCTGCGCGCTTCGGTCGAGGATCTGGCGACAATGCTTTGCGGCCAGCTCGGCATTGCATGCGAGATGGACCTCGAAGCCCTTTCGAACCCACTGCCCGCAGAGACCGCGCTCACGCTTTATCGTGTCGCGCAGGAGGCGCTTACCAATATCGGCAAGCATGCCCAGCCAAGCCGGGTAAGCGTGACGGCGCATATCCAGGCCGACCGGATGCGCCTGACGATCGAGGATGATGGCCGCGGCTTTGACGGCCGCGCCGAACCAGGCCCGGGTCACCTGGGACTTGCCGGAATGCGGGAGCGGCTTGCGCTGGTCGGCGGTGAGTTGACGGTCGAAACCGCCAGGATGAAAGGAACTACCATTTATGCGGATGTGCCGTTGGCACACTGAAAAGTGGGTGGGAGGCTGCGCCTTCCAACGAAAGTCTGATGGGGTGGGGAAATGGTCGCTTCGGCTTCGGGCCTGTTCATCGCGTTTTGCCAAGTGTCTGTTTTTGCACAGTTCCGGATGGCAGAACCGCGACGCACCTTTCTTAAAATTCGTCTACGTGAAGCGCTGCACATCCCGGACATTAGTCACGACTTACAATTCGGCCTCATGGGATTAGGCGGGGGATGGCTTACCCGTTGCGGCCGTTTAGGGCCTGAGACAGACGGGCGTCCCGCGCCAGGCGGGGCAGTTGCCTAGACCATCAAGGACAAAGAGGACCCTTTCCGCGTGACAGGGCCTTTGGCAGACTGATGGAGGTTAAGGTGTGCTCCAGGCGCATATTCGTGGTCGACGACCATCCGATCATCCTGTCGGGGGTCGGCGCGATGATCAACAGCCAGGACGATCTGACGATCGTCGGACTGGCCGGAAACGCCGAGGATGCCCTTGAAGGGATCGGCAAGGCGCTGCCCGATGTCGCGGTGGTCGACATATCGCTTCCGGGCGTCAACGGGGTGACGCTGATCGCACGGCTCGGCGAACGCTTTCCCGAGGTCAGCTGCATAGCGCTCACGGCGCATGAGGACCCGGGCTGCCTGCGCCAGGTGCTTGCGGCCGGCGGACGCGGCTTCGTGGTCAAGCGGTCGACGGCGACGGACCTGCTGCAGGCCATCCGGTGCGTATTGGCAGGCGACAACTATGTCGATCCGGCGCTTGCGGCGCGCATATTGAGTCCACGCAGCGCCACGCAGGGCGATCCCGGCAATCTCAGCGAACGGGAACGGTCGGTCATCCAACTGGTGGCGCAGGGCTACAGCAACAAGGAGATCTCGTCCCGGCTCAACCTCAGCATAAAGACGATCGAGACCTATCGCACCAGGGCAACCGAGAAGCTCGCGCTGCACTCACGGGCGGCCATCGTGCGCTTCGCGCATTCGAATGGCTGGCTGGCCGAGTTGCCCGTATGAGCAGACCGAGCCGGATGCCGTTCCGGGGTAGAGGAATTGGAGAACTGAGGAATTGAAGAGCTGGAGAACAGGCGAACGATCTGGACGTCCTTTTTCCCCAATTCTCCAATTCTTCAATTCATCAGTTCCTACTCCCCCAACTTGTAGAAGCGGCGGATGATGTCCCACGCTTCGTCGGCCGTGTCGACGAAATCGATGATGTCCTGATCGCCGGGCGAGATCGTGCCCTGCTCGGCGAGGAAGTCGAGATCGATCGCCCTTTGCCAGAACGCCTTGCCGAACAGGATGACCGGGACGCGCTCCATGCGTCCCGTCTGGATGAGCGTCAGCGTCTCGAAAAATTCGTCCATCGTGCCGAAGCCGCCCGGAAACACCGCTACCGCCTTGGCGCGCATGACGAAATGCATCTTGCGGATGGCGAAGTAGTGGAAGTTGAAGCAGAGCTCCGGCGTGACATAGGCGTTGGGCGCCTGCTCGTGCGGCAAAACGATGTTCAAGCCGATCGACGGCGCACCGACGTCGTCGGCGCCGCGGTTGCCCGCCTCCATGACGCCGGGCCCGCCGCCGGTGACGACGACATACTCACGATAATAGGACGTCGCCGACTGCTGCGAGCACAGGCGGGCGAATTTGCGCGCCTCCTCGTAATATTTGCTGTTCGCCTCGAGGTTCTTCCTCTGCGTCTCGTTCTTCGCCGCCCAGGCCTCGCCGCCCGGTTCGGGCAGGCGGGCGCCGCCGAACAGGATGACGGTCGAGCGGATGCCGCGTTCGGCCAGGATCATTTCCGGCTTGAGCAGCTCGAGCTGCAGCCGCACGGCGCGCAATTCGCGCCTGGTCATGAAGTCGGGATCGTTCCAGGCCAGCCGGTAGGTTTCGGCTCGTGTCTGCGGGGTATCCGGCACGCTTTTCGAGCGTTCCAGGTCCTCGTCCGAATGCGGCAGCGGCGTCCATCCCGCCTTTTCCATGGGAGTCATCGAATCCACCCGTCCAATTCCCTTACTTGCGCCGTCCCGTGACGCTGGCGCGATTGACCCTCATTCAGCCTTAACATAGGGTCCGCGCGACTTTTAAACAGGTTAAGGCGCAGCCCCTTAACAGCTTGGTAATGGAGCGAAATCATGTCGAAGCCTGATCTGGCGAGCCTCGAAAAGACCATCGAAAAGGCTTTCGAGGAGCGCGACACGATTTCGGCAGCGACGCGCGGCGAGACGCGCGAGGCCATCCAGGCGGCGCTCGACCTGCTCGATCGCGGCATCGCCCGCGTCGCCGAAAAGCAGGACGACGGCAAGTGGCACGTCAACCAGTGGCTGAAGAAGGCGGTGCTGCTCTCCTTCCGGCTGAATCCGATGGAGATCATCAAGGGCGGTCCGGGTCAGGCCGTGTGGTGGGACAAGGTGCCGTCCAAATTCGACGGCTGGAGCGCCGTCGACTTCGAGAAGGCCGGCTTCCGCGCCGTGCCGTCCTCGATCGTGCGCCGCTCAGCCTATGTCGCGCCGGGCGCCGTGCTGATGCCGTCCTTCGTCAATGTCGGGGCCTATGTCGATTCGGGCACCATGGTCGACACCTGGGCCTCGGTCGGCTCCTGCGCCCAGATCGGCAAGAACGTGCATCTTTCCGGCGGCGTCGGCATCGGCGGCGTGCTGGAGCCGATGCAGGCCGGCCCGACCATCATCGAGGACAATTGCTTCATCGGCGCGCGCTCCGAAGTGGTCGAAGGCTGCATCGTGCGCGAGGGCTCGGTGCTTGGCATGGGCGTGTTCATCGGCCAGTCAACCAAGATCGTCGACCGCGCCACCGGCGAGGTGTTTTACGGCGAAGTGCCGCCGAACTCGGTGGTTGTCGCCGGATCGCTGCCGGGCAAGCCGCTGCCCAATGGCGAGCCGGGCCCGAGCCTCTACTGCGCCGTCATCGTCAAGCGCGTCGACGCCAAGACCCGTTCGAAGACCTCGATCAACGAATTGCTGCGCGATTGATCCTGCGTAAAGCGCGTCGCGATCTTTCAGATTCGCTCCCTGCGCTTTAGGTTTTCTTGCGCATGTCTTTGTCCCGAAACCGGTTCCCACTTTCGGGAGACATTGCTTTAACGGAGCGGACGCGGTTGTCTGAGAGATCGCAATTCCTCTGGCTGTTCTTCAGCCTTTCGGGGCGGCTGAGCCCGGTCGCCTATGCGCTGGCCGGGATCTTGCTGGTGCTTGTCCAGTTCTTCCCGTTCTACCAGTTCGCGCGGGTGGAGCTGAACACGACCGCCAGCCAGAACTGGGCCATGATATGCTGGGGCGTGCTGTTGATCTCGGCCTGGGCCACCTTCGCGGTTACGGCAAAGCGCTTCCATGATTTCGGCAAGCCGACCTATTTCGCGCTGATCTCGCTCATCATCGGTCCGATCCTGCTCATCATCCTCGCCTGTTTCCGCAGCGATCCCGGACCGAACCGCTACGGCAGGCGCACCAACGCGCCGGGCGATAGCTGAGGTCGCCATGCGCTACCGCACGCTCGATCCGACGCGGATCATCGAGACCGCCCAAAGGCTGGAGGAGCGTGTCGCCGAGCGGTTCCCGGAAAGAGGCCTCAGCGCCGTCGCCGCCGAACTGGTGTCGCTGTCGCAAGATCTCGCCAAGGCCGCCAAGGAGCTGGAAGCGCCGATCTGGTGGCTGCGCGGCGTCATCGTCGCGGCCTTCATCGCCGGCGTGGCGATGTTCCTGTTCGTCGGCACCATCCTGCCGCTCGACCGCATTTCGGGCGCCGACGATGCCGTGCAGTCGATGCAGGGCATCGAGGCGACGATCAATACGGTGATCCTGGCGGTGCTCGGGCTGCTGGCGCTGATCCGCACAGAAGAGCGGATCAAGCGCAAGCAGGTGTTCCGGCAGCTGCACGGGCTGCGCTCGCTGATCCATGTCATCGACATGCACCAGTTGACCAAGGATCCGGCGACCTTGTCGGCCGACTTCAAGCCGACCTCGCACTCGCCCGCCCGCATCACCAACGCGGCCGATCTGGCGCGCTATCTCGACTATTGCTCGGAAATGCTGTCGATCACCGGCAAGATCGCGGCGCTGTTCGCGCAGTCGGTCAATGACGATGTCGTCGTCAATGCCGTCAACGATATCGAGAACCTGTCCTCCAACCTGTCGCGCAAGATCTGGCAGAAGATCACGCTGATCGAGGACCGCCGCTGACCTCGTCCGGCGTCAGCCCCGGCGGACCGCGCTTTGCCGCTTCCGCCTGACGCACCAGCGCGGTCACGCGTTCGTTGAGCGGCGTCGGGATGCCCGCTTGCTTGGCCAGGCGAATGACCGCGCCCTGCAATTCGTCGATCTCGGTCGGGCGGCCGCGTTTGACGTCGTCCCACATCGACGAGCGCGCCTGAGGGTCGATCGCCAGCATGCGGCGCGCCAGAATCCCGAACAGCCAGTCGGGCAGGCGCAGCACTTTCGGCAGCAGCGACGGCGGCAGGCCGGTGATGCGCGCCGGCGCTATGCCCGCCGCCCGCATCGCGGCGAGCGCCTCGTCGATCTCGGCGGCGAGGATGGCGCGCCAGCTTCGGTCGGCCAGTTGCCTTGCCAGCGGCAGGTCGGAGAGCGCCACCAGGGCATTGTTGAGGTTCATCAGCAATTTGCTCCACTGCACCGCCTTCATGTCGGCGCGCGCTTCGACGGCAAGCCCGTCGACGTCGAGCAGACCGACAAGGCCATCGACGCCGTCGTCGATCATCACCTCGCCCTGGCTGGCGCGATGCGCACGCAACGGCGTCTCGCCGTCGGGCGACTGGACGACGTTGAACATGACCATGCCGGTCAGCACCCGCCGTCCAGGGAGCGCGGCGCGCAATCTGTCGGCATTGTCGACGCCGTTCTGCAGGCTGACCACCACGGCTTCCGGGCGCCCGTGGGCGGCGATCAGCCCGGCCATCTCGCCGGTCGCGCCGCTCTTTACCGTCACCAGGATGACGTCCGCGTCGCGCAGCGCGGTTGCCGGATCGTCGGTCGCCGAAATCGCCTGCGCTTCGACGCGGCGGTCGCGGCCGTCAAGATCGCTGACGCGCAGCCCGCTTTCGCGCAGCGCCTCGACGACACGGCCGCGGCCAAGGAAGACGACCTTGCGTCCGGCGAGCGCCAGGCAGCCGCCGACATGGCAGCCGATGCTGCCGGCGCCAGCTATCGCGATCGTGCTTGTTGCACCGCCCATGCATTCGTCCTCGCTTGGCTCACGACTTGCCATGATGCATGTCGTTTCTCCCAGAACCGCTGCACACTTCTGGGCGGCATGCATTTATACGCCATGAAAACCATATTGTCGGCGGCATGACCGGCGATGATCTGCCATCGTGACACGACAAACGCTTTCGACTATCGCTTTGCCCATGACATTGCCGACCGATCCCGCCGCCAATCTTGCCGCCCTGATCCGCTGTCCTTCCGTGACGCCCGCCGAAGGTGGGGCGCTCGTCGCGCTGGAGGCTATGCTGAAGCCTCTCGGCTTCTCGATCGAGCGACCGGTCTTCTCGGAAGACGGCACGCCGGACATCGAAAACCTCTATGCGCGGCGCTCGGGCAACGGCCCGCATCTGATGTTTGCCGGCCATACCGACGTCGTGCCGGTGGGCGACGAGGCGGCCTGGACGCATCCGCCCTTCGCCGCCGAAATCGCCAATGGCGAGATGTATGGCCGGGGCGCCGTCGACATGAAGGGCGGCATCGCCTGCTTCATCGCCGCGGTGGCGCGCCATGTCGCGAAGAATGGCGGCCCGAAAGGCTCGGTGTCGCTGCTGATCACCGGCGACGAGGAAGGACCGGCCATCAACGGCACCACCAAGCTGCTCGACTGGGCGGCGGCCAAGGGTGAGAAATGGGACGCCTCGATCGTCGGCGAGCCGACCAATCCGGATGCGCTCGGCGACATGATCAAGATCGGCCGGCGCGGCTCGATGTCGGGCAGCGTGACCGTCAACGGACGCCAGGGCCATGCCGCCTATCCGCAGCTTGCCGACAACCCTGTGCGCGGGCTGATGAGCCTGGTCGACGCGCTGCTCCATCCGGTGTTCGACGAGGGCACGAAGGATTTCCAGCCGACCAATCTCGAAGTGACGTCGATCGACGTCGGCAATCCGGCGACCAACGTCATCCCGGCCAAGGCGACGGCCATTTTCAACATCCGCTTCAACGACACCTGGGATGCCGAATCGGTCCAAGCCGAGATCCACAACCGGCTCGACCAGGCAGCAGGCCGCAAGAAATACCGGCCGGACAAGAAGACGCCGGTCGACTACGAGCTCGTCTGGCGCGACCGGCCGAGCCATGTCTTCCTCACCCGCGACGACAAGTTGATCGATAAGCTGAGCGGTTCGGTCAAGGCGGTGGTCGGCAAGACGCCGGCACTCTCCACCTCCGGCGGCACGTCGGACGCGCGCTTCATCAAGGATTATTGCCCGGTGGTCGAGTTCGGCCTGGTCGGCAAGACCATGCATATGGTGGACGAGCGCGTCGCGCTTGCCGACCTCGAGACGCTGACGCAAATCTACGAACGCTTCATCGAAGACTGGTTCGGACAAGGCCTTTCGTGACCATGCTTTCGGCGGACGAAACCTATGCTTCGCTGGCCGGCGCCTGGCGGCTGATGTTCGGCAAGGCCGACGGCTTGCGCCTGCTCGACCTTTCGGCCGACGGTTTCTGGAATTCCTTCTTCGCCATCGTCGTGGCGGCGCCGGCGCTGATCGTCGGCTGGGTCGGCATCGCCAATGAGATCGGCGATCCTGACGCCTTTGCCGGGCGTCTCGGCATGCTGATACGGCTGGCGACCGTCGATATCGGCTCCTGGGTGCTGCCGCTGGTGGCGCTGGCGCTGGTCGCGCCGCGTGCCGGCATCGGCGGCCGCTTCGTCCACTATGTCGTCGCGTCCAACTGGACATCGGCGATCATCGCCTGGCTGATGCTGCCCTCGGCGCTGCTCAGGCTTTTCCTGCCCTCCACCAGCGACGTCAACAGCCTGGTGTCGCTGTTCTTGTTCGCGCTGTCGATGGTGCTGACATGGCGCATGACCAATGCATCGATCGGCAAGGGCGCCGCCGTGGGCACAGCCGTCTTTGTCGGCATGTTCATCGCCTCGCTGCTCGTCCTGTTCGGCCTGCAGGCGCTGCTCGGTATCGACTTCCCGGATGGCACGACGGGCTGATCTTTGCCCAACAGATGGCACCTTTCATTTTCGAGCCGGAATGGTATGATAATTTCATACTGCTGTCCTCGCGGAGCGCGAACCCATGTCCGCCACCGAAAAACGCACTTTCAGCCTGCCGGCGGAGCAAGCCGCCTTCATCGATCAGCTTGTGCGCTCCGGCACCTATGCAACCAGCAGCGAAGTCATCCGCGCCGGGCTTCGCGCCCTTCAGGAGCGCGACGCCGCAGTGGAGCGCTGGCTGCGCGAGGAAGTCGCTTCGACCTATGATGCGTGGAAGGCAATTCCCGGCAAGGGCATTTCGCCGGAGGAAATGGCCGAACGGGCGCGCAAGCGCCACGCGACCCATTCGCAGAAGAAACCGTGAAGCGGCGGACCGTCATCTACACGCTTGATGCAGGCAACGATCTCGATCGCATCTACACCATCATTGCTGAAGCCAGCAGCCCTGCCACGGCGGACCGCTATGACGGTCGCATACGGGCGTTCTGCGAGCGCCTCGAACATGGCTCTGAACGCGGCACGCGTCGTGATGATGTGCGGCCCGACCTTCGCGTCGTTGGATTTGAGCGCCGGGTAACCGTCGCTTTCGTCGTGGAGCCTGAGCGGGTCGTCATTTTGCGCCTGTTCTATGGCGGAGCGAACTGGTCGGACGAACTCGCTGAAGGCGACACCGGCTGATCGAAGCGTCCTTCAGATGGCTTCCTGGTAATCCACCCCGACGAGAAAAAGCCCATCCGGCGGCGCCACCTGGCCGCAAGCCGCACGGTCGCGCGCTTCGAGCGCCGCCTTGAGATCGGCGGCGCCCCAGGAGCCGTCGCCGATGCGCCGCAACGATCCCACCATCGAGCGCACCTGGTTGTGCAGGAAGGAGCGCGCCGAGGTGCGGACCTCGATGAAATCGCCAGCGCGGCTGACGTCGAGGCGGTCAAGCGTGCGGACCGGGCTTTCGGCCTGACACTGGGTGGAGCGGAAGGTGGTGAAGTCATGCTTTCCAAGCAGCACTTTCGCCGCTTCGTGCATGGCCTCGGCGTCGAGGGGCTTCGGCACCCACCAGACCTTGCCCTTTTCAAGTGCCGCCGGCGCCCGGCGGTTGAGGATGCGATAGAGATAGTGGCGGCCGGTGGCCGAAAAGCGCGCGTCGAAATCGTCGGCGACGACGGAGGCTTTCAGGATGGCGACGCGCGCGCCGGCCGCCTGCAGATGGGCGTTCACGGCGTCGCGCACCTTGTCGCCCGACCACGCTTTGGCCAGATCGACATGCGCCACCTGCGCGGTGGCGTGCACGCCGGCATCGGTGCGGCCGGCGGCACGTATCCTTAGATCTTCGCCGCAGAACTTTTCGATCGCCTGCTCGATCGCCTGCTGCACCGAGGGCTGGTCGGCCTGATGCTGCCAGCCGGCGAACTGGCTGCCGTCATATTCGATATCGAGCCGAAAACGCGGCATGCCAGTCGTACTTTTATCTTTAGCCTAGGCGGCCAAAGCGGTGAAGGCCGAAGCGTAGACCAGCTTGCCGGTCTCGGGCGCGTCGCCCCAGGCCAGCGCCTGCAGCGCCTCGCCCTGATACTCGCTCTCGAACTTCCCGGCGCGGGCATGGCTATAACCGAAGCGGCCGTAATAGACCGGATCGCCCAGAACCACGGCCAATTTCTCGCCGGCTTCCTTGAGGCGCACATGCGCCTCGCGGATCAGCGCGCCGCCGATGCCGGTGCCGTGAAAGGAGGGCTCGACCGCCAGCGGCGCAAGCGCGACAGCCGCGAACTCTTTGGCGCCGTTTCGCACGAAAAGCCGCGAGAAAAGAATATGGCCGACGACCTGGCCGTCTTCCTCGGCAACCAGCTCGACGACGGCATCGCCGCCGGTGACAAGGGCGTCGACCAGGCCGGCTTCCGCCTGCTGGCCAAAGGCATGCTCTTCGACGAGGCGGATCGCCTCGCGATCCCGCGGCGTCGCCGCGCGTATCGACATCATGCTCATGTGAGTTTCATTCCTTTTTCGATCTTGGCTCCGCGCAAAAACTCCTGCGCGGCGGCAGGCTTTCCGCCCGCCCGTTGAACTTCGACCAGCCTGACCGCGCCTGCCCCGCAGGCAACCGTCAGCCGGTCATCGAGAATTCCTCCCGACTCGCCGACGCCATCCGAGAGCGTCGAGCGAAGCAGTTTCAGCCGCTCCATGCGGCCGCCAATTTCGACCTCGCACCACGCGCCCGGAAAGGGCGAGAGGCCGCGAATGTGATTGTGGACTTCGCCAGAAGGCCGCGTCCAGTCTACGCGTGTCTCCGATTTATCGATCTTTCGGGCGTAGGTCACCCCTGCCGTTGCCTGCGGGGTAAATGTCAGACAATTTATCCCCAACTGCGCGAGCGCCTCGACCATCAGCGAAGCGCCTTGTGCCATCAGGCGGTCATGCAATTCGCCGGCCGTCATATCGGGTGCGATGGCGACTTTTTCAACCAATGCCACCGGTCCGGTGTCCAGACCCTCTTCCATCTTCATGATCATCATGCCGGTTTCGCTATCTCCGGCCATGATCGCACGCTGGATGGGAGCAGCACCACGCCAGCGTGGCAAAAGCGAGGCATGGCCGTTGAGACAGCCGAGCCTGGCCGCCTCGAGAACCGCTTTCGGCAACAGCAGGCCATAGGCGACGACGACCGCGACATCGGCCTGCAAGGCGGCAAAAGCCTGTTGCTCGGCGTCGCTTTTCAGCGATGTCGGCGTGCGCACGTCGAGCCCCAGCCGCTCGGCCTCGCGCTGCACCGGGGACGGCGTCAGTTCCAGCCCGCGCCGGCCTGCGGCGCGCGGCGGCTGCGTGTAGACGGCCGCGATCTCGTGGCCGGCCTCGGCGATGGCGCGCAAGGTCGGCACGGAAAAATCCGGCGTGCCCATGAAGATGACGCGAAGCGGCATGATGTCCTGCGATCCTGTCTTGCGGTAGGCTCAGGTGCTCGCGCGGCCGAAACGGCCCTTAGCCCACCATCTTGCCCGGCGCCTTGTCCTTGGCGAGCTTCTTGAACTTCCGCACCACCATGTCGCGCTTCAGCTTCGAGATGTGGTCGATGAACAGCACGCCGTTGAGGTGGTCGATCTCGTGCTGCAGGCAGGTGGCCATCAGCCCCTCCGCCTGAATCTCCTGAAGCCTGCCGTCGCGGTCGAGATACTTCACCCGCACCGAGGCCGGGCGCTCGACCTCGGCGTAATAGTCGGGAATCGACAGGCAGCCTTCCTCATAGACGGAACGCTGGTCGGAACTCTCGAGCACTTCCGGATTGATGAAGACATGCGGCTGAGGCTCCTCGCCTTCCTTGGCGAGGTCGATGACCAGCAGCCGTCGCGGCTCGCCGACCTGGATGGCCGCAAGGCCGATGCCCGGCGCGTCATACATGGTTTCCAGCATGTCGTCGGCCAGCTTGCGCAAATCGGCATCGACGTGCTCGACCGGCTTGGAAAGCTGGCGCAGGACGGGATCGGGGAGAATGATGAGCGGCTTGATCGACATGGCGTCTCACCTAAGACGTCGTTGGAAAAGCGTCAACCGGTGTGGAATCGGCCTGTTCACGTTTTGATCTGTGCCACGCGGCCGAATCGGTTATGCTGGCCAAATGAACGACATGACCACCATCCTTTCACAACCGATCGCGCGGCTCGGCGCCTCCACGATCACGCTCGGCCAGGCGCTGGGTTTCGGCGTGTTGCTGCTGCTGTCGCAGTTTGTAGGATTGGCCGTGGCCTTGTGGCGCGCGGCCAAGGCGCGCGCGGTGGCCGCGGCCGAAGCGGCCGACCATGCCCGGGACACCGAGGCGCGCATCGCCGACGTCCTGCGGTCGCAGGCCGAGATGCACGGACGCATGGGCGCGATCGCCGAGGTGTTCGGGACGCGGCAGGCCGAGCTTACCCAGTCGCTCGGACAACGGCTCGACGCCATGACCGGCCGTCTCGGCCAGACCATGGCCGAGCAGACCAAGTCGACGCATGAAAGCCTTGCCAAGCTGCAGGAGCGGCTGGCGGTGATCGACACCGCGCAAGGCAACATCCAGTCCTTGGCCGGCCAGGTCGTGCAGCTGCAGGCGATCCTTTCCAACAAGCAGACACGCGGCGCCTTCGGCCAGTCGCGTATGGAGGCGATCGTCGCCGACGCCCTGCCGCATGGCGCCTATGAATTCCAGGCGAGCCTCTCCAACGGCAGCCGGCCCGATTGCCTGGTGCGGATGCCCAACGGCGCGCCGATGCTGGCCATCGACGCCAAGTTCCCGCTCGAAGCCTGGAACGCCATCCGTGCCGCCGAAGGCGCCGACATGCAGAAGGCGGCGGCGCAGGCTTTCCGGCGCGACATCGAGGTGCATATCCGCGATATCGCCGAAAAATACCTGCTCCAGGGCGAGACGCAGGACACCGCCTTCATGTTCGTGCCGTCGGAATCGGTGTTCGCCGAAATCCACGAGAATTTCGAGGCGGTGGTGCAGAAGGCGCATCGCGCCCGCGTCGTCATCGTTTCGCCCTCGTTGCTGATGCTGTCGATCCAGGTCATCCAGGCGATCCTCAAGGACGCCCGCATGCGAGAGCAGGCACATCTGATCCAGGGCGAGGTCATTCGGCTGATGGAGGACGTGGGGCGCGTCGACGAGCGCGTGCGCCGGCTGCAGACGCATTTCGGCCAGGCGGCGCGGGACATCGACGACATCCTGGTTTCGACATCGAAGGTGACCAAGCGCGGCCAGAAGATCGAGGCGCTGGAATTCGCCGAGGGCGAGACCGAGGCCGCGCGAAGTGCGGCGCCAAAGGCAGAGGGCGGTCCGCGCGTGGCCGATTCAAAGACCGGCCAGTTGAGGCTGCGCGTCGTCGAAGGCGACGAGTAGTTGCTCGACGCGGACGTTGGAACGAGCGATTCTTCCTTCGCTTGCAAGGTCGCATACCTCGGAGATTGGCCAAACGCCCATCGCTTCGTCATTCTAGGGCGGAGCAAGGAGCGAAGCGACGCGCGCAGACCCTAGAATCCATGCCGTGACACTAAGGGGTTGCAACTGTTGCAGAATTCGGCACCGTTGCACCATCGGCTACTGTCACGGCATGGATCCTCGGGTCAAGCCCGAGGATGACGAAGGCGTGCAGGATTCGGCCAATCGCCAAGGCTTGCGCCAGCGGGCCGATCCGATAGCCCTTACTGCTCTTCCGTCGTCGCCATGCCCACGAATTCCGGAAGCCAGCGCAGGGCCGATCGGTGCCATTTCTGCTGTCTCGGGACCAAATCCTGACGCTGCCTGGCGGTCCCGACCCTGATCCCATAGACCTTCGGACCATCGCCGACTGACGTCGCGTAAAGATGCGAGCCGCACTCGGCACAAAAAGCCTGGGCGCGCCTGGCGCCGCTTGCCACGACCTTGATGTAGATCTTCGGCGCGCCCCGGGTGATCCGGTAGTCGCTTTCCGGCGCCGGGACGGTAACCCGGAAGGCGGTGCCGGTCAGTTGCTGGCAGTCGGTGCAGTGGCAGATCGAGGTCTTTTCCGGATCGACCTCCGCCTCGTAGGCGATCGCGCCGCAATGGCATCCGCCGTCGATCTTCATCGTTCCTTCTCCTCACAAACTCGCTGCATTGAACCTAACCCTCCTCGGAGACCTCGGCGATGGCCTTGCGCCGCTGCTCCCATGTGCCAGTCGCCTGCGGCTTGACGAAGAGCCTTGAGATTTGCGGCATTTCCGTCTTGAGCCTTGCCTCCAGGCGCTCGACGCAGGCCTCGATCTCGGGCGCGGTGAGGTGATCCTCGAATTCGATGCTCAAGCCGGCGACGATTTCCTCCGGACCGATATGGACGCTCAATATGCCGTTCGCCCGCTGCACCGCAGGGTCTTGCTGGGCGATCGCCAGCACCCGCTTCTGCACCTGCGGCGAGGCCGGCTCGCCGAGCAGCAGGCTCTTGCTTTCGCGCGCCAGGAAGATCGCCGTCGCGCCCAGGATCAGCGCTATGCCGATCGAGGCGACGCCGTCGAGCTCGGGCATTTTCATGATTTCGGCCGCCAGTATGCCGGCGAAGGCGACGATCAGGCCAAGCAAGGCGGCGCTGTCCTCGAACAGCACGGTAAAGACGCTCGGATCCTTGCTTCGGTGAATTGCTTCGAACCAGCCCTGGCCGCCCTTCTGCTGCCGGAACTCCTTCAGCGCCACCAGCCAGGAGCTCCCTTCGAACAGGAAAGACAGACCAAGCACGACATAGTTGACCTTGGCGTTGACGACCGGCTCCGGCGCCATGATGTGGATGACGCCTTCGTAGAAGGAAACGCCGGCGCCGAGCGCGAACACCAGAAGCGCAACGATGAAACTCCAGAAATAAAGCTCGCGCCCGTGTCCGAGCGGGTGGGTGCGGTCGGGCGGCCGCGCGGCGCGGTGCATGCCATAGAGAAGCAGCGCGCCATTGCCTGTGTCGACCAGCGAATGCACGCCTTCCGACAGCATGGCGGACGAACCGGTGAAGGCGGCCGCCGCGAATTTGGTCACAGCGATCGCCAGATTGCCGGCTAGCGCTGCGTAAATCACTTTTTTCGAGCCGGCGTGGCCTGCCATCTGTTCCTGACCTGTCCGATACGACCGACCTTAGTGGCCTGCCGGCCAAAGCTCCACAGATATGCACAACGCGCTGACGGTCCGGTCGTTCAAAGCGGGAGGCGGCTCGTGACGCGAAACTGTTATTCGACGACTTCGTCGGTCCATACTCTGAAACCGGCAAGCGTGCCCGGTCCAAAGATATGGGTCAGCGGCACATCAGCCGCGTCGCGGCCGGAGGCAATCAGGATGCGGCCGATGCGCGGGGCATTGTTGCGCGGATCGAAAACGTGCCAGCGCCCACCGAGATAGACCTCCATCCAGGCGGCGAAATCCATCGAAGCCCAGGGTTTTGGCAGGCCGATGTCGCTGATATAGCCAGTGCAATAGCGGGTCGGAATGTTAAGCGCACGGCAAAAGGCGACAGCGAGATGGGCAAAATCGCGACAGACGCCGCTCTGCTCGCGGTAGGCCTCCGCCGCGGTGCGCGTGGGCCGCGCATTGCCGTAGTTGAAGACGATATGGTTGTGAACGAAGTCGCAGACCGCCTGGACGCGCGGAACGCCGAGAGGGGTGTGGCCAAACAACCGCCAGGCGTCGTTTGCCAGCACATCGCTTTCGCAATAACGGCTGGGCAGCAGGAACAAGAGTGTGTCCGATGGCAGGTCACGCACCTCGTGTTGCGAGGCCAACAGGTCACCCATCTCGAAGGTACCGGTATCGCGGATGACGGCATCGGTGCCGAAGGTAAAACGTCCCGAAGGGGCAACCAGTCGGTTGCACCAATTGCCGAAGCTGTCGCGGTAGCTCTGGATCGGCACTGGCGGCGTAGAGGTCAGGAAATCCGGCCGCTCAAGATCGGAGGCGCGGGAGTAGTGGACGTTGAGCATGGCGATCAGTGGCGCTTCTTGCGGAAAGTCGAAGGCCATCTCGCAGCCGATGTGAATTCGCATTTTCTCCCTGACCGGCTGCTTGATCATCGCTCCGGCGAAGGCCGGCTGATGCTGCTGCAGTGCGAAGAAGACCATTGCACGGACCGACGCGGTTTACGAGCAAATTAGAAACCGGTTGAAAGCGCGCGGCTGTCGGCTGCGACAGGCGCTACCCTCTTGCGGTCCAGCATTTCTCTTGTTTCACTTGCACGTCCATAATCGGAGGAGCGAATCATGGCTAAAGGTGCGATGAAGGCGGGCAAGGAAGCCCGCAAGCCGAAGAAGGACGCCAAGAAGCCCGCTGCGGCCCCGGCTCCGAAAGCGCCGCCGGTCAAGGCGATGCGCATCAAGGAAAAGTAAGCGGCCGAATTCGGTCGATCCGGCTCAAGGCAGACTTTTGAACCGGCGGCATGACAATGCTGCCGGTGTTTTGTTGATCGGAAAACAGGCCGCCCTATATCAAAGGAGCGAGGACGACCTCGCTTCCCCGAAAAACCGGCCGGGACGACCCGCCACCAAGCATCTCAAGCGATGCTGGAATGACGGAGTGTTTTCGATGTCGTGGATTTTTCTTTTCTTCGCCGGCTTGTTCGAGATCGGCTGGGCGATCGGCCTCAAATATACCGACGGCTTCTCCAAGCTGCTGCCGACCCTTCTCACCATTGCCTCGATGATCGTCAGCCTCGGCCTGCTCGGCCTGGCGCTGAAGACGCTGCCCGTCGGCACGGCCTATGCGGTGTGGACCGGCATCGGCACCGTCGGCACGGCGCTGCTCGGCATCTGGCTGCTCGGCGAGCCGGCGACGATTGTCCGGCTCGCCTGCATCGGCCTGATCGTCTGCGGCATCGTCGGCCTGAAACTGGTCGCCTAAAGCGCGTCGCGCTCAAACGGATTCAGGCGACGCGCTTTAAGTTTTTGTTTTGATGCATGTCGTTGTCCCAGAACCCCTGCGCACTTCTGGGCGACATGCATTAGCTCGCTATCCGTAGCACAAACGCGGTCAGGGCCGCTTTCGGCGACCCTGAACCATTTTCCTGACGAACCCGAACTTAGCGGGCGGAGAAGCCCGGAGGCGTGCGGCCGACGCGTGCCTTGCGGGCGGCGTAGCGTGCGTCACGCTTGGCCTTGCGTTCAGCCTCATCCGAAAGCAGACGGGAGATACGCTCGTTCTCCTCGGCTTCACGGATTTTGGCCTCGGCCTGTGCCGCCTCTTCGGCTGCAATACGCGCCGCTTCGGCGGCTGCCTCGCGTTCGGCCTTCTCAGCCGCCTCGCGCGCCAGCTTTTCCTGCTTCAGCCTTGCCTTTTCCGCCTCGCGGATGGCGCGGGCCTCGAGGATCGCCTTGCGTTCGGCCTGCTTGGCCAACACTGCGGGATCATCCGCCGCCGGCTTTGCCTTGAAGCGCTCCAGGAGCGCCTTCTTTGCCTCGTTCGCGGCATTGCGCCGCTCGAAAATGTCTTTTTCCCTGTAGATAGCCAAGTCCACTTCCTTGCAGTCTATTCGCGACGCTTACATACGCGCGAAACCGGGGAGTTCAAGCGCCAAAACGGTATGCCAGCCATGAAAATCTGAGCTGTTGCCGTGGAGCTACGCCCAGCGTCGATGGACTGTTCACCGTTCGCGCCACTGGTGGGCGGCGCGGCGCGGCGCTACCTCTAGCGCCGAAACACCAAGCGAACATGACAGCTAAGGACACCGGCAATGGAACTCGGCCTTTATACTTTCGCGGATGTCAGCCCGGAGCCGAGTGCCGGCGCGATCGGCCCGCAGGAGCGGCTGCGCAATCTAATCGAGGAAATCGAGTTGGCCGACCAGGTCGGCCTCGACGTGTTCGGCCTCGGCGAGCATCACCGCCCCGACTATGCCGCCTCGGCGCCGGTCGTGGCGCTGGCCGCGGCGGCCGAACGCACGAAGCGCATCCGCCTGACCAGCGCGGTCACGGTGCTTTCCTCCGACGATCCGGTGCGCGTCTTCCAGCAATTCGCGACGCTCGACCTTCTGTCCACCGGCCGCGCCGAGATCATGGCCGGCCGCGGCTCCTTCATCGAATCCTTCCCGCTGTTCGGCTACAATCTCGAGGACTATGACGAGCTCTTCGCCGAGAAGCTCGACCTTTTGCTCGCCATCCGCGATCAGGTGACAGTAACGTGGCAGGGCAAGCTGCGCGCGCCGATCAACGGCCGCGGCGTCTATCCGCGTCCGTTGCAGGAAAAACTGCCGATCTGGATCGCCATCGGTGGAACACCGCAATCCGCCGCCCGCGCCGGCGTGCTCGGCCTGCCGCTGGCGCTGGCCATCATCGGCGGCGAGCCGGCGCGTTTCGCGCCGCTGTTCGACATCTATCGCGAGGCGGCGCGGCGCGCCGGCACCGATCAGGCAACGCTTGCCACCAGCATCAACGTGCACGGCTTCATCGCCGAGACGACCGAACAGGCGGCCGACGATTTCTACGGACCGCAGGCCGAGGTGATGAACCGCATCGGCCGCGAGCGCGGCTGGGGCCCGACCTCGCGCGCGCATTTCGATCAGGCGCGCGCGGCGAACGGCGCACTCTTCGTCGGCAATCCTGAGGCTGTGGCGGAAAAGATCGTCGCCCAGCACAAGATCTTCGGCAACGACCGCTTCCTGCTGCAAATGGCGATCGGCACCATGCCGCACGCCAAGATCATGAAGGCGATCGAGCTCTATGGCACCAGGGTGGCGCCGATCGTGCGCAAGGAAACGGCCAAGGCCGCGCCCGCCATCGCGGCGCCGGCCGCCTGATCGGCGGCTGCCGCTGGCCTTGTGAGGACCGCCGGCTAACGGAACCTTGGCGCGGCGGGCACGTTTTCTTCGGCGATTGCACCGGGTGCGGTGCTCCTGAGGGAACCGATGAAAGCCGAACCGATCGCTTCGGGCGCGAGCGTTGCCGAAAGCCCTGATGCGCGTGCCGATGCGCGCGCGGACATGCGCCTCACGCGGTCGCTGGTGATCGGGATCTTCATTCTGATGACGATCGCAGCGCTGTATTTCGCCCGCGCATTCTTCATGCCGGTGATGCTGGCCTTCCTTTTGGCACTGACGCTGACACCGATCGTGCGCTTCCTGCGCAAGCATGGCGTTCCGGAGGTGGTTTCGGCGACGTTTCTGGTGCTCTTCTCCATCTTCGTCTTCGCCGCCGCGGGCTATTTGCTCAGCGGCCCGGTCATCGATCTCATCAACAACTCCTATTCGATCGGCCAGCAGCTGACCGAGCGGCTGGCGCCGTTCAAGCGGCCGCTCGAGCGGGTGATGGATCTCGCGCATCAGCTCGAGGCGCTGACCGAGACCTCGCAGGAGCCGGGCGTGCAGCGGGTGACGGTGGCGCCTTCCGGCTTCCTGTCCACGGCGGCCAGCAATATTCTGGAAGCGGGCACCTCGATCACCATCGTCTTCGTGCTGTCGCTGTTCCTGCTCGCCTCCGGCACGCTGTTCTACGAGAAGATCGTCCAGTCCTTCACCAGCATGACCCAGAAGAAGCGGGCGTTGCGCGTCGTCTATGACGTCGAGCGCGAGATCTCGCACTATCTGCTCACGGTCTCCGTCATCAACGCCGGCCTCGGCACGGTCATCGGGCTGGGCCTGTGGGGGCTCGGCATGCCCAATCCGCTGGTCTGGGGCGCGACGGCGGCGCTGCTCAATTTCCTGCCCTATGTCGGCGCGCTGACGACTATCCTGCTCGTCGCCGTCATCGCGCTGATCAGCTTCGACACGATTGCCTATGCGCTGCTGGCGCCGGCTTTCGTGGTGTTGTGCGACATCGTCGAGGGCCAGTTCGTGACGCCGATGGTGGTCGGGCGGCGCCTCGAGATCAACGCGGTGGCGATCTTCATCGCCATCGCCTTCTGGTCATGGCTATGGGGCTTCGTCGGCGCGCTGATGGCGGTGCCGTTGCTGGTCGTCATCAAGGTCTTCTGCGACCATTTCGAGGGTTTGAGCCATGTCGGCAACTTCCTCGCGGCGCAGCAATCCATGGCCATCGAGGAAGAGCCGGCCGAAAACAATCACAAATCCACGCCCTGACACTTCCACACCCTGACACTTCCACACCCTGACACTTCCAGACCCTGACACTGGCCCAATCCCAAACCTCGGCCGTTGTTTGCGACACCGATGACCAGTGCCTATATCGGACCGGTCAAGCCGGACCTGTCCCCTGAATGAGCGACTTCGATCTCGATGGCTATTTCACCCGCATCGGCTACGGCGGGCCGACCGAGGTTTCGCTCGGCACGATGCAGGCGCTGCACGCCACCCACCCGCGGGCGATCCCGTTCGAGAACATCGATGCCTTGATGGGCGTTTCGGTCGGGCTCGACATCGCCTCGCTGCAGGACAAGATTTTTCGCCAGGGTCGCGGCGGCTATTGCTTCGAGCACAATCTGATCTTCCTGCACGCGCTTGAAGCGCTGGGCTTCGCCGTCAGCGGGCTCGCCGCCCGTGTGCTGTGGGGCCAGCCGGATGACACTATTACCGCGCGCAGCCACATGTTGCTGCGCATCGAGCTTGGCGGCCGCATCTATATCGCCGATGTCGGCTTCGGCGGCCTGACGCTGACGGCGCCGCTGCTGCTGGAACCCGGGCTGGAGCAAGACACGCCGCACGAGGCTTTTCGCATTGTCGAGACCGGCGACCATTTCCGCTTGCAGGCCAATATCGGCGATGATTGGCGCACGCTCTACCGCTTCGACATGAGCCAGGCCCATGAGGTCGACTACCGGGTCGCCAGCCACTTCCTGTCGACGCATCCAAGCTCGCATTTCCTGTCGACACTGGTGGCCGCGCTGGCGCTGCCCGACCGGCGTTATGCGCTGCGCAACAACCGGCTGTCGACGCACCATGCCGGCGGCCGCAGCGAGCAGCGCGAGATCGCGACGGCCATCGAACTCGCCGACGTGCTGGAGAACCAGCTCGCCATCGTCATCCCGGACCGCCCCGCCTTCGAGGCGAGGCTGCGGGAAAAACGCATCGTGGAGACCTGACCAATGACGGCCCTTTCGGTTCTCGACCTGTCGCCGATCACGCAAGGCAGCACTGCCACACAGTCGCTGGCCAATTCGCTCGACCTTGCCCGCCATGCCGAGCGGCTGGGCTACAAGCGTTACTGGCTGGCCGAGCACCACAACATGCCGGGCATTGCGAGCGCCGCGACGTCCGTCGTGATCGCGCATGTCGCCGGAGGGACGAAGACGATCCGCGTCGGCGCCGGCGGCATCATGCTGCCAAACCATGCGCCGTTGGTGATCGCCGAACAATTCGGCACGCTGGCCGCCCTTTTCCCCGGCCGCATCGATCTAGGCCTCGGCCGCGCGCCGGGCACCGATATGCTGACGGCCCGCGCCTTGCGCCGCAACCTCGAAAGCGCCGACAACTTCCCGCAGGACGTGGTCGAGCTGATGGGCTATTTCCAGCCGGCCGAGGAGGGCCAGCGCATCCGCGCCGTGCCCGGCGAGGGCCAGACCGTGCCGGTCTGGATCCTCGGCTCCAGCCTCTATGGCGCGCAGCTCGCAGCACTGCTTGGCCTGCCCTATGCGTTTGCCTCGCATTTCGCGCCGGCCGAGCTCGACCATGCGCTGGACGTCTATCGCACGCGCTTCCAGCCGTCCGCGCAGCTCGACAAGCCCTATGTGATGCTCGGCCTCAACGTCTTTGCAGCACCGACCGACGCCGAGGCGAAGCTTCTGTTCAGCTCGCTGCAGCAGGCTTTCGTCAATCTGCGCAGCGGCCGGCCCGGCCAGTTGCCACCGCCGGTCGAGAATTACGACCGCGATCTCGATCCGATGGCGAAGAGCATGCTTGCCCAGGCGCTGTCCTG
The DNA here is from genome assembly GCF_033977215.1 of Mesorhizobium humile. Lineage (NCBI taxonomy): Bacteria > Pseudomonadati > Pseudomonadota > Alphaproteobacteria > Hyphomicrobiales > Phyllobacteriaceae > Mesorhizobium > Mesorhizobium humile. The sequence continues at coordinate 73,817 of NZ_JAVIIV010000001.1, read as the reverse complement.
CGCCGTCGTCGGTTCGCCGGAGACGGTGCGCCAGGGCATCGACGCCTTCATACGCCGCACCGGCGCCGACGAATTGATGGTGACGGCGCAGTGCTTCGACCACGCGGCGCGCGTGCGTTCCTTCGAGATCCTCGCCGACGTGCACAAATCGATGTCGAAGGCCGCCTGATCGCGCACGGCTTTTGCCTGACATATTGGTCTGCTAAGGGCACAGGCGTCCATTCTCAGCCAAGAGTTTCCCGTGACCCACGACCTCGACGACCGCATGCATTTCGCCATAGACCTGGCGCGGCGCGCCGGCGAGCTGGGGCTGAAATATTTTCGCGACCTCGACAATCTGACCGTCGAGAGCAAGGGCCATCAGGACCTGGTTTCCGAGGGCGACCGCGAGGTCGAGCTGTTCATCCGCGCGGCGATCGCCGAGGCCTATCCCGGCGACGGCATCATCGGCGAGGAGCACGCGGCGGTAACCGGAACAACCGGTCATGTCTGGGTGATCGACCCGATCGACGGCACCGCCAATTTCGTGCGCGGCATTCCGGCCTGGTGCGTGGTGATCGCCTGCGCCAAGGATGGCGAGACGATTGTCGGCGTCATCCATGAGCCTTCGACCGACGAGACGTTCTACGGCCGCCGCGGCGGCGGCGCCTTCCTCAACGGCAAGCCTATCAAGGCCAGCAACGCGGCGTCATTGTCCGAAGGCTCGGTCGGCACCGGGCTTTCCAACCGCGTTTCGACCAAGAATGTCGTCGTGCTCATCACCCTGATATTGGGGGAGGGCGGCGTCTTCTACCGCAACGCCTCGGGCGCGCTGATGCTTGCCTATGCGGCGTCCGGCCGGCTGCTCGGCTATATTGAAGAGCATATGAACGCCTGGGACTGCCTGGCCGGCATGCTGCTGGTCGAGGAGGCGGGCGGCACGGTGCTGAAAGCGGATCCGAAGACGGTGCTAGGCAAAGGCACCCGGGTGACCGCCGGCGGCCGGCGCATCTTTCCGAGGCTGCAGCTGCTCTGCGAGAGCTCCTTCGGATTTACGCGCTGACGGTCTGCGCGACCGCGCCGAGCGGCCGGCAGGAATTGCGGATCATCAGCCGGCCCTTCAGCACGAGCTTGCGCGGCGGAGCGTCGCGGTTGCCGGCCAGCCGGTCGAGCAGGAGGTTCGCCGCCTGCTCGCCGATCGCCTGCACCGGCTGCGCAACCGTGGTCAATTGCGGCACGAACACGTCCGACCACGGAAAATCGTCGAAACAGGCAACCGAAATGTCTTCGGGGCAGTTGAGGCCGATGTCGCGGATCGCCTTCATAGTGCCGATCACCATCGGGTTGTTGGCCGAGAAGATCGCGCTCGGCCGGTCGTGCAACGACAAGAGCTGCATGGTCGCGTTGTAGCCGTCGATTTCGTGGAAATTGCCGGAGCGCACGAGCTCCTGCGCCACCGGCAGGCCGGCCGCCTGCAGCGCCTCGCGGTAGCCGGTCATGCGGTCTCGCATGGTGGATATGTCGGAGGTGCCGGTAATGTAGCCGATGCGCCTGTGGCCAAGATGGATCAGATAGGTGATGGCGTCGAACACGGCGCGCTGGTTGTCCAGCACCACCGCATCGGTGTCGACGCCTTCGCAGAGGCGGTCGAGCAGCACCACTGGCACATTGGCGTCCTCGACGATGCCCTTCAAAATGCCGCCGTCGCCGACGCGCGCCACGATCAGCCCGTCGACCATGCGATCGAGCAGCAGGCGGATCTGCTCGTCCTGCGTGTTCAGGTCCTCGTCCGTGCAGCACAGCATGACGGCATAGCCGGCGCGGTCGAACGCCTGCTGGATGACCGAAACGACATCGGTGAAGAACGGGTTGGTGATGTGAGGGACGGTCAGCCCGATGGTTCGCGTGGTGCCCATCTTGAGGCTGCGGGCAATGGCGTTGCGCTTGTAGCCGATGTCGCGGATCGCTTGCTCGATGCGCTGGGTAAGCTCGGGACTGACGGTGGCGGTGCCGTTGAGCAATGCCGACACTGTGGCCACGGACACGCGCGCCGCCTCCGCCACATGCAGCATGGTCGGCGCCGTGGATTTCCGCTGTTTTTTTCGCCCTGACATTGTCATTTTCGAAACGTTTAGCCACCCTTATTTGGCTAAACCTACGTAAACCCGGCGTTTTTCGCAAGAATTGAAATGCATCAATCCTCAACAACCAGATATGCGCTTGACACGTTCGAAACGTTTCGATTAGCGTTCAGGCAATCGAAGACGACGGAGGGAGGCCGTCCCTTGCCATGCAGCGCGCTGATTCCAACACGACTGGCAATGCGGCCGCCGACGGTCCCGCCGTCGTCCTGAGCGCGACGGGCATTTCCAAGCGATTTGGCGGCATCACCGCGTTGTCCGACGTGAAGCTGGATCTCAGGCCCGGCGAGGTGCATGCGCTGATGGGCGAGAACGGCGCCGGCAAGTCGACGCTGATGAAAATCCTCTCGGGCGTCTATACCGACTACGAAGGCGCCGTGGCGATCGACGGCCAGACCGTTTATTTCACCGGTGTCCGCGACGCCGAGGACGCAGGCATCGCCATCATCCACCAGGAGCTCAACCTCGTCCCTGAACTCAGCGTCGCCGACAACATCTTCCTCGGCCGCGAAAAGCTGATCGCCGGGCTGGTCGTCGACCGCAAGGCGAGCAGCCGCACGGCCAGCGCGCTGCTGCAGCGGCTGGGCATCGAGCTCGATCCGGAAGCGCGGGTCGGCGCGCTCAGGGTGGGCGAGCAGCAACTGGTGGGGATCGCCAAGGCGCTGTCGAAGTCGGCGCGCATCCTGATCATGGACGAGCCGACCTCGGCGCTGTCGCCGGCCGAGTGCCAGAGACTGTTCCGCATCATCGGCCAGCTCGCGACAAGCGGCGTTGCGATCGTCTACATCTCGCATCGCATCGACGAGGTCATGCATCTGGCAAGCCGGGTGACGGTGCTGCGCGACGGGCGCCATGTGCTGACGCAGGACATGGCGGGACTGAGCGAAGACGCCATCATCTCCGCCATGGTCGGGCGCGATCTTCTGGCTTCCTCCGGCCACGAACGCGGCTCCGGCGGCAAGGCGGTGCTCTCGGTCAGGGGCCTGTCGCTTTCGAAGCCCGACCGGCATGGCTGGCGCACGGCGATCGACGGCGTCGGCTTCGACCTCTGCGCCGGCGAGATCCTCGGCATCGGCGGGCTGCTGGGTTCCGGCCGTACCGAAATCCTGGAAGCGATCTTCGGCTCCAGCGGTGGCCGGACCGGCGGCGAAATCCAGCTGGACGGCGCGCCGGTCGAGATCGGCTCGCCGCGCGAGGCCCTCCGGCTCGGCATCGCCCTGGTAACCGAGGACCGCAAGACCCAAGGCCTGCATCTCAAGGCCTCGATCACCGACAATGTCGCCTTGCCGCTGGTCGGCGCGTTGGCGCGCTTCGGGCTGCGCTCGCGCGCGGGCGAGCAGGGCCTGGCCCGCGAGGCGGTCAGCGCGCTCGGCATACGCTGCGAAAGCATCGAGCAGGCCGCCGGCACACTGTCGGGCGGCAACCAGCAGAAGGTGGTGATCGGCAAGTGGCTGGCGACGCAGCCGCGCGTGCTTCTGCTCGACGAGCCGACGCGCGGCATCGATGTCGGCGCCAAGCGCGAAATCTACGACCTCATCTTCAAGCTGGCCGGCGATGGGCTGGCGATCGCCGTGATCAGCTCCGAGCTGCCCGAGCTTTTGCATCTGGCCGACCGCATCCTGGTCATGGCGGAGGGCCGCCAGCGCGGAATCCTGTCCCGAGCGGAAGCCAGCGAGGAGGCGATCATGCGGCTTGCCGCGCCACGAAGGACCGCGAGACCTGCCGCATGAGCCTCATCAGCCTTCTCTCCCGCACCAAGCTTTACTGGGGGCTGATCACCATCTTCCTGATCGGCGTGTTCGGTTCGCCGATCAGCTCCAAGGGCAACAACATCTTTTTGTCTTACGGCAACCTGCTCGACGTGCTGCGCCAGGTGTCGACCACCGGCCTGATCGCCACCGGCATGACGGCGGTGATCCTGACCGGCGGCATCGATCTTTCCGTCGGCTCGCTGATGGCGATCTGCTCGGTCGTCTGCGCCATGCTGCTGACCGTGCCGGGCGTCACGCCGTCGGCGGCGCTCGGCGTGCCGACAACCGCGCTGGTGGCTCTCTGCCTCGGCGCGCTTCTCACCCGCTTCATCCTGCTCAACATCGAGAAGTCCCGCGCCGGGGCGGACGCCAGCCGCGAGCTGCGGCTGGACAGGGTGCGCGGGCTGGTCATTCCGGGCGTGGTCGGCGTGATCCTTTGCTGCCTTTCGCTGTGGTACCTGCTACCGCAGGTCGAGACCAAGTTCGGCGTGCTCGGCGTGCTGCTGGTGGCGCCTTGCGTCGGCCTTCTGTTCGGCACCATCAACGGCTTCATCATCGTCGCCGGGCGGCTGCAGCCCTTCATCGTCACGCTGGCGATGATGGTGACGGCGCTCGGCGTCGCCAGGCTGACCGCCGGCCAGAACAATGCGGTGCTGCCGGTCTATACCGGCTCCAACGCCACCGCCGAATTCGAGATCCTGCGCTCGCTGGTGTTCGGCGTCGTGCCGATGCCCGGCCTGTTCTTCCTCGGCGCGATCGTGATCTACGGCGCGGTGCTGCGCTTCACGCCCTTCGGCCGCTACGTCTACGCCATCGGCGGTAATGAGGAGGCGGCGCGGCTTTCGGGCATCGCCGCGGGGCGCGTCAAGATCGCCACCTATGCGGTCTCCGGCCTGCTCGCCGGCATCGCGGCGGTGCTTTACGTGGCGCAATACCGGCAAGGCAAGCCGGACGCCGGCGCCGGGCTGGAGCTCGACGCCATCGCCGCAGTGGTCATCGGCGGCACCAGCCTGATGGGCGGGCGCGGCAGCCTGATCGGCACTTTCTGCGGCGTGCTGATCTTCGGGCTGCTGTCCAACATCCTGCAACTGCACAACATCAATTCGAACCTTCAGCTGGTGCTCAAGGGGGCGATCATCATCGGCACCGTGCTCGTGCAGGAGCGCAACGCCGGCGACCTTCTCAGCTATCTGCGCCTGCCCAACGGACGGGCGGCGCAAAAGGAAACGGCCGCGGCCAAGCGGCCGTCACAGGAGACCTCGTCTCTATAATCCGGAGGAAACAGGACCATGAAACGACGTGACATGCTGAAGCTTGCGACTTTCGCAGCCGCACTTCTGACGACGACAGCGCTCTTTTCCAGCAACCATGCCTTTGCCGATGGCAAGAAGTGGAAGATCGGCTTCTCGCAGGTGACCACCATCGAACCCTGGCGCGCCCAGTTCAACAAGGACATCATCGCCGAGGCCGCCAAGCATCCCGAAGTCGAGCTGATCATCACCGACGGCGAAGACAAGACCGAAAAGCAGGTCGCCGATGTCGAGAACCTGATCCGCCAGGAGGTCGACGCGCTGCTGGTGTCGCCGAAGGAATCGGCCGGTCTCACCGGCGTGGTGCAGCAGGCGATCGACGCCAAGATCCCGGTCTTCGTGCTCGACCGCAATGTCGACACCAAGGACTACACGCAGTTCGTCGGCGGCGACAACGCGCTGATCGGCCGGGCGGCGGGCGAATATGCCGTCGAGCTCCTGGGCGGCAAGGGCAAGGCCGCCGGCAACGTCGTCGAGATCTGGGGCGGCATGGGCACACAGCCGGCGCATGACCGCCATGACGGCTTCCATGAGTTCACCGACAAGGAGCCGGGCATCAAGTACCTACTCGACCAGCAATCGGGCGACTGGAAGCAGGACCAGGCCTACAACATCATGGCCAACGCGCTGAAGACCAACGAGAAGATCGATCTCGTCTACGGCCACAATGATCCGATGGCCTATGGCGCCTATCTCGCGGCCAAGGACGTCGGGCGCGAAAAGGATATCAAGTTCATCGGCATCGACGGCCTGCCCAACGAAGGCGTGCAGATGGTGAACAAGGGCGAGCTGACGGCGACCTTCACCTATGTCACGCCGGGCGCCGAGGGCCTGCGCCAGGCGATCAAGTTCCTGAACGGCGAGAAGGTCGAGAAGACCATCACGCTGCCGACGGAAAGGATCACCAAGGAGAACGCGGCCAAGATCCTCAAGGACAACGGGCTCTAAGCCCTGGGTACCCTGCCGGGCCACGCGCCCGGCAGGGCTTTTGCCCAAGCGCCGGGCGCTCCTCAAGTCCCGCCGCCAGGTGCCAAAACCACGGCTGCGACGCGGATTTCCGGCTCTTTCGCGACCGAAAGTCACGCCCGACAGGGCGAGCCTTGCCCTTCCCGGAAGGCAACGTTGCGCGTCGTCGACGGCCCCCATCCCAAAAAAGCAGTCTGGAACAACGCGATAGCGCGATAGCGCGCCGATCCCGCCGCCAAGCGCCGCGTGTCGCTTTCCAGCCCGCGCCGAGACGATGGACAGCTTGCGCAGAATGCTTGCGCCTTGTGTCGCCTGTTCTTATATACGCGCCAGCCGTCCGGCTCCGAAAAGCGGGGACCGCGATGGGATTTCTTGTGAACAGGGGCTTTCGTCGGAACGCCTTTTGAAGGGTCCTGAGAGCCTGCTTAGAGGAGAGACTAGAACAATGGCAAAAGTTATCGGTATCGATCTCGGCACTACCAATTCCTGTATCGCCATCATGGATGGCAAGGACCCCAAGGTGATCGAGAACGCTGAAGGCGCGCGCACGACGCCTTCGATCGTCGCCATCTCGAATGATGGCGAACGTCTCGTCGGCCAGCCGGCCAAGCGCCAGGCGGTCACCAACCCGGAAAACACCATCTTCGCGGTCAAGCGCCTGATCGGCCGCCGCTATGACGACCCGGTGACGGAGAAGGACAAGAAGCTTGTCCCTTACAAGATCGTCAAGGGCGACAATGGCGACGCCTGGGTCGAGGCCGGCGGCAAGAAGCAGTCGCCCAGCCAGATCTCGGCGATGATCCTGCAGAAGATGAAGGAGACGGCGGAAGCCTATCTCGGCGAAAAGGTCGAGAAGGCGGTCATCACCGTTCCGGCCTATTTCAACGACGCCCAGCGCCAAGCGACCAAGGACGCCGGCAAGATCGCCGGCCTGGAAGTGCTGCGCATCATCAACGAACCGACCGCGGCGGCCCTTGCCTACGGCCTGGAAAAGAAGGACGGCAAGACCATCGCCGTCTATGACCTTGGCGGCGGCACCTTCGACATCTCGGTGCTCGAGATCGGCGACGGCGTCTTCGAGGTGAAGTCGACCAATGGCGACACCTTCCTCGGCGGCGAGGACTTCGACATGCGCCTGGTCGAGTACCTGGCGGCCGAGTTCAAGAAGGAACAGGGCATCGACCTGAAGAACGACAAGCTTGCCCTGCAGCGCCTCAAGGAAGCGGCAGAGAAGGCCAAGATCGAGCTGTCGTCGACGACGCAGACCGAGATCAACCTGCCCTTCATCACCGCCGACGCCACCGGGCCGAAGCACCTGACGATGAAGCTGACCCGCGCCAAGTTCGAGACGCTGGTCGACGACCTTGTCCAGCGCACGATCGAGCCCTGCAAGGCGGCGCTCAAGGATGCCGGCCTGAAGGCGGCTGAGATCGACGAGGTGGTGCTGGTCGGCGGCATGACCCGCATGCCCAATATCCAGGAGATCGTGAAGCAGTTCTTCGGCAAGGAGCCGCATAAGGGCGTCAACCCGGATGAGGTCGTCGCACTTGGCGCCGCCATCCAGGCCGGCGTGCTGCAGGGCGACGTCAAGGACGTTCTGCTGCTCGACGTGACGCCGCTGTCGCTGGGCATCGAGACGCTGGGTGGCGTGTTCACCCGACTGATCGAGCGCAACACGACGATCCCAACCAAGAAGAGCCAGACCTTCTCGACCGCCGAGGACTCGCAGTCGGCGGTGACGATCCGCGTCTTCCAGGGCGAGCGCGAAATGGCGGCCGACAACAAGATGCTCGGCCAGTTCGACCTGGTCGGCATTCCGCCGGCCCCGCGCGGCGTGCCGCAGATCGAGGTCACCTTCGACATCGACGCCAACGGCATCGTCAACGTCTCGGCCAAGGACAAGGGCACCGGCAAGGAGCACCAGATCCGCATCCAGGCTTCGGGCGGTCTGTCCGATGCCGACATCGAGAAGATGGTGAAGGACGCCGAGGCCAATGCCGACGCGGACAAGAAGCGCCGAGCCCTCGTCGAGGCCCGCAACCAGGCGGAAGCGCTGGTGCATTCGTCCGAGAAGTCGCTCAAGGACTATGGCGACAAGGTCTCGGAAGCTGACCGCACCGCGATCTCCGACGCGATCACCGCGCTGAAGACCGCTGCGGAAGGCGACGACCCGGCCGACATCGAGGCCAAGTCGCAGTCGCTCGCCGAAGCTTCAATGAAGCTCGGCCAGGCCATGTACGAAGCCTCGCAGAAGGAAGCGGCCGAAGCCGACGCCAAGGCGGATGCCGCCAAGGATTCGGACGTGGTCGACGCCGACTTCGAGGAAATCGACGAAGACGACGACAAGAAGAAGTCGGCTTGAGCCGGCTGACGGCGAATAAGTGCAAAAGCCCGGCGCGAAGCCGGGCTTTTTTGCAACCTTGCCTGAAAAAGTGACGGAAAAACCCGGAGCGAGCCCGGCTTGGCACTAGCATCCGGGAAACATCGCTCCTAAATCCAAGACCATGCCGGCAAACGTCGCCAACAATGCTTGAAGACATTGAGCATCCGGACAGCGGGAAAAAATGAAAGCTGATTTCTACGAAACGCTGGGCGTGCAAAAAGGCGCCGACGAGAAGGAACTCAAGAGCGCTTTCCGCAAGCTCGCCATGCAGTTCCATCCCGACCGCAATCCCGGCGACGGTGCATGCGAGCACAAGTTCAAGGAAATCAACGAAGCCTATGAGACGCTGAAGGATCCGCAGAAGCGCGCCGCCTATGACCGTTTCGGCCACGCCGCCTTCGAGCAGGGCGGTATGAACGGCGCGGCGCACGGCTTTGGCGCCGGCGGCTTCGCCGACATCTTCGAGGACATTTTCGGCGACATGATGGGCGGCCGCCAGCGCCGTTCCTCCGGCGGCCGCGAACGCGGCGCCGACCTGCGCTACAACATGGAAATCACGCTGGAGGAAGCCTTCTCCGGCAAGACGGCGCAGATCCGCGTGCCGGCTTCGATCTCCTGCTCGGAATGCTCCGGCAGCGGCGCCAAGCCCGGCACGCAGCCGGTGACCTGCTCGATGTGCCACGGCCACGGCAAGGTGCGCGCCACGCAAGGCTTCTTCTCGATCGAACGCACTTGCCCGCAATGCCAGGGTCGCGGCCAGACGATCAAGGATCCCTGCCCGAAATGCGCCGGACAAGGCCGGGTCACCGAGGAGCGCTCGCTGTCGGTCAACATTCCGGCCGGCATCGAGGACGGCACCCGCATCCGGTTGGCCAATGAGGGCGAGGCCGGCCTGCGCGGCGGACCGTCCGGCGACCTCTACATCTTCCTGGCGGTCAAGCCGCACGAATTCTTCCAGCGCGACGGCGCCGATCTCTATTGCAAGGTGCCGATCTCGATGACGACGGCGGCGCTTGGCGGCTCCTTCGAGGTCACCACGCTCGATGGCACCCAGACCAAGGTCAAGGTGACGGAAGGCACGCAGAACGGCCGCCAGTTCCGGCTCAAGGGCAAGGGCATGCCGGTGCTGCGCCAGCCCAATGTCGGCGACCTCTACATCCAGACGGCGGTCGAGACGCCGCAGAACCTGACGCGCCGCCAGCGCGAATTGCTGGAGGAGTTCGAGCAGCTCTCCTCGAAGGACAATTCGCCCCAGTCGAGCGGCTTTTTCGCGCGCATGAAGGACTTTTTCGAGTCGTTCGGCGAGAGCTGATCACTACGGGCCCGCGTTCCGGTGCGGACGGTTCCCAAGCGTCATCAACATCTTATGCCAGCTTGACGCCTTGCCTTGTCCCACCCACCTGCTAAGTAGCGGATCGGGGGCTGAGCATTGAGGAGAGCTCGCATGGCACGTAGTCCCGGGTTGCGCAAAGCGCTGGCCGAAAAATTCGACGACGAGCTGAAGTTCTTCAAAGGCTGGATCGACAAGCCGAAAACGGTCGGCTCGATCGTTCCCACCAGTTCCATCACCGCCCGCAAGATGGCCTCGATCGTTAATCCGAGATCGGGCCTGCCTGTGCTCGAGGTCGGGCCCGGCACCGGCGTCATCACCCGCGCCATCCTCGCCCAGGGCGTGAAGCCGGAAAACCTCTACGCGGTCGAATATTCGACCGACTTCGTGCGCCATCTGCGCCGGCTCTATCCCGGCGTCAACGTGATCGAGGGCGACGCCTTCAATCTCAACGCCACGCTCGGCGACAAGCGCGACATGGTGTTCGATTCGGTTGTCTCCGGCGTGCCGCTGCTCAACTTCCCGGTCACCCAGCGCATCGCCTATATCGAAAGCCTGCTTGACCGCATTCCCGCCGGCAGGCCGATCGTGCAGCTGACCTACGGCCCGCTGTCGCCGATCCCGCCCGGCCGCGGCGACTACACGGTCAAGCATTTCGATTTCATCATCCGCAACATCCCGCCGACGCAGCTGTGGATCTATCGGCGCGAGGCGCATTAGTTTCTAAACGTGAAACTGTTCGCCAATCCCCAGCGATGGCAGCCGTCATTGGTGATTGGCCTAAAACGCCGCCACTTCGTCATCCACGGGCGGAGCAAGGAGCGAAGCGACGCGGCGCAGACCCGAGGATCCATTCCGTGACTTCGAAGCGTCGCGACGATCCGGAATTCTGCTCCGCCGCGCTCTACGATCGGGGTAACGGAATGGATCCTCGGGTCTTCGCGACGCCGCTTCGCGGCTGCTCCGCCCGTGGATGACGAAGTTCGTAGGTCCCGCCAATCCCTTGACGTTTTCTGCCTCCCGCTCGTTGATTTGCGCTTCCCTTGGCTGTACCTGTCCCCGAACAAGGGTGGCCAATGGCAGTGATCCCAAGAATCCTCGTCTTCGCCGGCTCGGTCCGGACCGGCGCCTATAGCGGACGGACCGCCGATGTGGCGCAGAAGGAACTCGCCATGCAGGGCGCGGAGGTGACGCGCATCTCGCTCGGCGACTATGCGCTGCCGATCATGGACGAGGACCTGGAAAAGGAAAAAGGCATCCCCGAGAACGCGGTCAAGCTCGGCCGCCAGATCGCGGCGCATGACGGGCTGCTGATCGCGACGCCCGAATATAACGGCTCGATCCCGCCATTGCTCAAGAACTCGATCGACTGGGTGAGCCGGATGCGGCGCGACGGCAGCCGCGCGTTCAGGCCGCTTGCCGGCAAGCCGGTCGGGCTCTGCTCGTCCTCGGAGGGCAAATTCGCCGGCATACGCTGCATCAACCATTTGCGCGCGGTGCTGGTGCGCTGCCAGATGGAGGTGATCACGCCGGAATGCTCGGTCTCCGAGGCCGACATGGCGTTCGCCGAGGACGGACAATTCAGGGACGCCAGACTACACCAATCGATGGAGCGCCTATGCCGCACACTGATCGAAACCTCGCGCATGCTGTCGACCCGGATCGAGGCGTGATCAATTTCGCGGAGGCCGACACGATGCGCGACCGGCTGATCGTCGGGCTCGACCTGCCGACACTGAAGGAGGCCGAAAGAGCGGTGCGCGAGCTCGAGGGCGCAGTCTCCTTCTACAAGATCGGCTACCAGCTCGCCTTCGCCGGCGGGCTCGATTTCGCGCGGGAACTGGCCAGCGGCGGCACGAAAGTGTTCCTCGACATGAAGCTGCTCGACATCGACAACACGGTGGCCAAGGGTGTCGAGAACATCGTCAAGATGGGCATGACGATGCTGACGCTGCATGCCTATCCCAAAACCATGAGAGCGGCGGTCGAGGCGGCCAGGGGCAGCGAGCTCTGCCTGCTCGGGGTGACGGTGCTGACTTCGATGGATGAGCAGGACGTGATCGACGCCGGCTATGAATACGACCCGCACACGCTGGTGCTCAGGCGCTCCGAACAGGCGCTGCATGCCGGCATGGGCGGCATTGTCTGCTCGGCTGAAGAAGCCGAGGCGGTGCGCCGGATCGTCGGACCCGACATGGCGGTGGTGACGCCGGGCATCCGACCGTCGGGCAGCGACCATGGCGACCAGAAGCGCGTGGTGACGCCGGCGCAGGCGATCCGCAACGGCTCCAGCCACCTTGTCGTCGGCCGGCCGATCGTCGCGGCGCCGGACCGCCGCGCCGCGGCCGAGGCGATCCTCGCCGAGATGCAATCCGCCTAAGGACCAATTCTGAAACTCTACTCCGGCGGTCATCTGGCGGCGTTTTCTGCGCTTCCGGTGCTCACGTACTTTAAGTACGCTCCGCTCCGGCCTTCGCCGGCCGAAGCCCTCATAAGTGTCTGCGCTCTATGAGGCTACGGCCGGCGTAGGCCGGTTCTCGAAAACACCACCAACTGCCTCACCGGAGCGACTTTCCGAACTGGTCCTCGCTCGCGAAAGACAGACAGGAGAAAAAATTATGCCGAAGGGATATTGGATCGCGCGTGTCGATGTGCGCGACGCCGAGGGCTACAAGGACTATGTCGCCGCCGCGAAGCCGGCTTTCGAGCGCTTCGGCGGCAAGTTCCTGGCGCGCGGCGGCGAGCATGAAAAGGCCGAGGGACCTGGACGCGCCCGCAACGTGATCATCGAGTTCGAATCGCTTGCGGCGGCGCATGAGTGCTACCACTCGCCGGAATATCAGCGCGCCGTCGCCATCCGCCAGAAAGTGGCCGACGGCGAGATCGTCCTGGTCGAGGGGGTTTAGTTCGTCGCGGGCGTCCACCTTGTCGTCATCCACGGGCGGAGCAAGGAGCGTAGCGACGCGGCGCAGACCCGAGGATCCATGCCGTGACTTCAGCGCGCCGCTACGGTCCAAAATTCTGCACCGCTGCACTCCACGGCCGAGGCAACGGCATGGATTCCAGGGTCTGCGCTGCGTCGCTTCGCTCCTTGCTCCGGCCTGGAATGACGAAGTCGTTAGGTCTTAGCCAATCATGAATGTCACAACGACAGCCTGTTGGCCGCCGTCTGCGCCATCGCGTCGGCGAGTTCCATGCCCCACTGCCTACGGCAATAATCGCGGAAATCGAAGCAAGGCAGGCCCGGGCAGACTTCGAACTCGATGAGATGCACGGTGTCGTCGGCCTCGACCCTGAAATCGACGGAAAAGACATCTTTCAGGCCGAGACCGCTTATCAGTTTCTGCGCGATGGCGCGGATTTTCCGATCAGCCTCCGGCTGACTGGCGCCCACGGCCTCAAGCTCCGGCTCGACATAAGTGCCTGCATCCTTCGCGGCCTGGCCGGTCTCGCCATAGAGCGCCATGCTATCGGCCATGGTCTGAAAATCGCCGCCGGAATCGACGAAGACGATGCCGAGCGCATCGGTGCCGGTTTCGTGTTTGAGCCCAAGGAAGCTCGCCCGCACGTTGCGGCCGGCGACATAGGGCTGGACGACGACATCGTCGCGATAATGGGAAAAGACGCGCCGGCTAAGCTCCAGCGCATGGCCGAGATCGCTGATGCGCGAATCCGGCCAGATGCCGATCTTGGCGCCGAGCCGGTTGGGCTTGACGAACCAGCCTTTGGGCGAGGCCGGCGGCTCGATGAGCCATTCGCCATTACGGGCAAGGCCGGCTTGCGGCGCCGGAAGACCGAGCGCGCCAAGCACGGCGCCGCAGCGGAGCTTGTCCTGGCAGAGCGCGAAAAGGGAATCGTCGGCGCCGATGGTGCGCAAGCCATTCAGCCGCGCCATTGCGGGTGCCGCCCCGCCGCGGAAATAGGCGATGCCGTCGGTCAGCGTCCAGACCAGCGTCGTCGCCGGATCGGCTTTCGCCAGAACCGGCGCCGCATCGTCGAGCTCGACAGGGTTGAAAGCGAGGCGGCGCTTCTCGCAAGCCGCGGTCAGCTGCCCGAATTCCGGCGCGAGGTCGGTCGATTGCGCCAGGTAGGACGAAATCTCGATGGCTCGCTCCGCTGGATAACCCTCGGCGATAAGCCGATCAAAGCAGGCTTTTTCCGGCTCGTAGACAAGGATCAGCGTCGGCTGCGGCATCGAATGCTCCGGGCGAAATCAGGCGCTACCATCGCATGGCTGCTGCAATCGGCTTGCGGGAAACCGACCGGGCCGGGCGGTTGCGCGATAATAAGCCAGTCGCCGCCTCTCTTGTTTGATGCAATTCCGGCCGGAACGCTCTAATTCCCCAGCACGGGTTTGACCGCCGGCTATGTTTGCCTTGGGGGCGGCATGCCTTGGAGATTAGCCGAAACGCCCATCACGATCGTCATCCACGGGCGGAGCAAGGAGCGAAGCGACGCGCGCAGACCCGAGGATCCATTCCGTTACGTCGAAGCACCGCTCACGGTGCAGAATTCTGTTCCGTTGTGCCATTCGGCCGAGGTCACGGAATGGATTCCAGGGTCTGCGCGCGTCGCTTCGCTCCTTGCTCCGCCCTGGAATGACGAGGTTGAGAGGCTTCGGCCAATCTCCAGCGTTTGCGCTGATTTCATGGAATGAGCGGTGAAAGCCTTGCCCCTCGACAAACGGCGATCTTTCAAATCTCTCTATCGAAGAATTAATGCATGTCGCCCAGAAGTGCGCAGCGGTTCCTGGGACAACGACATGCATCAAAACAAAGACTTAAAGCGTGTCGCCTGAAGCCGTTTCGGCGCGACGCGCTTTAAGCGATCAGAACGCGCGGCTCGAAACGGCCTTTGATCGGGATATCGAGCAGGAAGGTCATGCCGGCCTGCGGATCAAGAGCGCGCTGCTTCTCGTCCTTGCCTTTCCAGGCCGAGGTCACCGCCAGGCGGTCGGCTTTCTGGCCGACAAAGGCCGGGCAGGAAGCCTGCGTCACCGGCATGGCGATCTCGCGCAGCAGCGTGCCGTCCGGCGCATAGGCCTTCACCGCCCTGCCGCCCCAGACGGCATTCCACAGCACGCCGTCGCGGTCGACGACCGAACCGTCGACATAGCCTTTCGAGGAGCGATGATCGACGAACACTTTCGCTTCGCCTGCCGGCAAACCGGTCGCCGGATCGCAGGCCACACGCATCAGAAGCCCGGTCGCGGTGTCGGTGTAGTAGGCGATCTTGCCGTCTTCCGAGAAGCATATCGAGTTCGAGACGGTGATGCCCGAAAACAGCCGGCGCAATTCGCCCTTGAAGAACCAGTAGATCGAGCCGGCGCCCTTCTCCTCGTCCTTGCCCATCGTGCCCGTCCACAAGGCGCCGCAGGGATGGACGCGGGAATCGTTGGAGCGCGTCAGCGGGTTGTCGACCTCGATCGGCGTGTGCAGCGTCAGCCTGCCGGTCTTGACGTCACGTACCTGAAGGCCGATCTCGGTTGCGATGAGCTGGCTATCGGCGTCGATGACCGCGATTGCGCTCGCCATGACGCCCAGGTCATGAACTTTCAGCGCGCCGGCGAGCGGCTTTTCCAGGAGCTTGCCGTTGACGATGTCGAACCAGAACAGCGTATCGGTGGCGGGATCGTAGCTCGGGCCTTCGCCAAGCTCGCAGATATGGTCGGAAAAAACCGAAACGCCGTCCATCACGCCACTCCGAAAGCTTCATCCCAGGCGGCGACCGCGGCGCGGGCGCGCTGCGCCACGTCCTCGACCGTCGCGCCGGGCTTGTAGAGGCTCGAGCCAAGCCCGAAGACGCTGACGCCGACCGCCTTGTAGCCGGCAAAATCCTTGTCGGAAACGCCGCCGACGGCGCCGACCAGAGTCGCCGCCGGCAGCACCGCGCGGATCGCCGCGATGCCGCTCGATCCAAGCACGCTGGCCGGGAAGAATTTCAGCGCCGAGGCCCCTAACCGGATCGCCTGGAAGGCCTCGGTGGGCGTGAACACGCCCGGCATCGTCACCATGCCGTGGTGCATGGCGCGACCCATGACCTCGACATCGATGTTGGGGCTGACCAGCAACTTGCCGCCGGCCTTGTGCAAGGCGTCGACATCGGCGGCGGTCAGAACCGTGCCGGCGCCGACCAGCGCTGTCTTGGGAAGGACCTCGACGATCCTGGCAATCGACGAAAACGGTTCCGGCGAATTGAGCGGCACCTCGATCGCCTCGATGCCGGCGTCGAACAGCGCCTGGCCTATCGAGATGGCTTCCGCCGGCTTGAGGCCGCGCAGGATGGCGACAAGGCCGCGTTTCAGCTTCGGGAAGGGTGCGGTCTGGCTCATGAAGCGCCTCCAATCATGCCGTTCTCGCGCGCCGCCTCGACGAGGCCGGCGCGCACCGCTTCATCGGCGTCGACAGTACGAAAAGCAAGACCGGCAAAACCCAGGGCGGAACCATAAAGCGTGGCCAGCGCGCCGGAGGCGACCAATGCCACCGGCGCGTCGCTCGCGCCGTAGCGGCGCCTTGCCGAGGCGATCTCGCCGCCGATCAAAAGTCCGGACAGGCATGCCGCCGCATCGGCGGGCTGCAGATCCTGCAAGAGCCCGGCGGCGCGGATGGCAAACAGTTTCGAGGTGACGTCGCCGCCTTCGCCGAGCGCCCGTTCGCACCACTGACGGAAGAATGGGCTGTCCGCGGCGACCGGAGCGGGATGCTCGCCCAGCGAATGTTTCAGGATCGAGTGCGTGGCTAAAACCGAAAACAATTCGCCGGTCGGCCAGGTGCCAAAACCTTCGACCGCGCCGTCCGCGACCGCGACCCATTTGGAATGGGTGCCGGGCATGCAGACGAGATGGCGTCCCTTTGCCGGCAAACCGGCGCCGGCAAGCTGGGTTTCCTCGCCGCGCATGACATCCGGCGCCTCGGTCAGGCGCTGCGCGAGGCCGGGCACGATGCGGATGTCGCGGCTCGCACCGTCGACGCGGGCAGCGCCGCGCAAAATGGCGCCGATCGGCGCCGGCACGGTGACGTAAGGCGCCTCGATCCAGCCCTGGCGGGAACCAGCCATGCCGCAGATGATGACCGGCAGCGTTTCCGGCGCGCCCATGGCGGCAAGATGGCCTTCCAGCACCTTTGCAAAACCTTTTTCGCGCGCGGTGATCAGCCCGTCGTCGCCGCGCCGCTCTGCAAGCACCTTGCCCGAGCCGTCGAGCAGCCATGCCCTGAGCCTGGTCGTGCCCCAGTCGAGCGCGGCAACCGCGGGCGCCGGGCTCACAGGAAACCTCCATCGACGATCAGCATCTGCGCGGTGAGCATGCGCGAGGCGTCCGACGCCAGGAACAGCACCGTGCCCACCATGTCGTCGGGCTGCATGACGTCCTTGATGCATTGCTTGGCGACATGGGCGGCAAGCCCCTGATCCGTGACCCAGAGCTCGCGCTGGCGCTCGGTGATGACCCAGCCCGGCGCCACCGCGTTGACGCGGATGCGGTCGGCGCCCAGCTTGCCGGCGAGGCCCTTGGTGAGACCGAGAATGCCCGCCTTGGCAGCGGTGTAGGCAGGCATATCGGGGTGGTTGATCAGATAGGAGGTGGAGGTGAAGTTGATGATCGAGCCGCCGCCGGCGCGCTTCATGCCGGGCGCCACGGCCTGCGCGGTGAAGAAATGCGGCCGCAGGTTGATGGCGAGGTTGTTGTCCCAGAACTCGACCGTGACGTCCTCGACCGCGTGGCGGTCATCGAGCGCGGCGTTGTTGACGAGCGCTGTGACGTCGCCATGCGCCTCTGCCGCCCTGGCCGCGGCGGCGCGCAGCGCCTCGATGTCGCGCAGGTCGGCCTTGAGATAGAGCGGGCGGCGGCCAAGCTCCTTCTCCAGCCGGTCGGCGAGGGCGGTGCTTGGCTTGTCGGCGATGTCGATGAAAGCGACCCTGGCGCCCTGGCGCATAAAGCCTTCGGTCAGCGCCGCGCCGATGCCGGAGCCGCCGCCGGTGATCAGCACCGAGGCGCCGTCGAGGTCGGCGAACCGCGCCGATGGCATCATGATCTGTTTCTCCCGTTTGGCCGGCGCGCATCCTAGCCAGACAGGTCGAGGGGGCAAGGGCGAAAAGCCGGATTCCCTCGCTTATGTCTGACAAAATGATCGACGCGTCGCCACGATAGCGGCCGCCGGTCTTTCGAACCGTCGAAAAGCTCCAGAGCGTTTTCTCCGTTTCACGGAAACAGCGAAATGCTATTTTGGCGCAAGATTTTCCGTTCATTTCCGTGAAATCAGCGCAAACGCCGGGGATTGGTTGAAGCCGCCCCAAGCTCGTCATTCTATGGCGGAGCAAGGAGCGATGCGACGCGGCGCAGACCATAGAATCCATGCCGTGACTTGGAAGCGTTGCTGCGGTGCAGAATTCTGCTCCGCTGCGCTCTTCGGCGAAGGTTACGGCATGGATTCTAGGGTCTCCGCGACGGAGCTTCGCTCCTGCTCCGCCCTAGAATGACGATCGCGATGGGGCGTTTCGGCCAATCTCCAACGCATGCTACCTGCCCAAGCAAAAAGAGCCGACCGGTCAAAATCCCTGTGCTGGGGAACTAAAGCGCGTCGCGATCTTTCAGATTCGCTCCCCTGCGCTTTAGGTTTTTGATTCTACGCATGTCTTTGTCCCGAAACCGGTTCCCACTTTCGGGGGACATGCTTTAATCAGATCGCTTTGGCGTGCAGCGCGCCGCGATAGGAATCGCGCAGATAGCCGAGCGTGGCGTCGGCGTCGGCCGGCTTGCCGAACAGATAGCCCTGCCCGCCGGCGCAGCCGAACTGGACGAGGCGATCGGCCTGCGCCTCGTCCTCGATGCCTTCGGCGACGACATCCATGCCGAGCCCTTCGCACATGGCGAGGATGGCGCGGATGATGTGCTCGGAGGGCCGGTCGTCGAGGATGGAGGAGACGAAGGCGCGGTCGATCTTCAGCTTGTCGAAATGGAACTCGCGCAGGCGGCCGAGCGACGACTGACCGGTGCCGAAATCGTCGAGCGAGACGCGGATGCCGACGCGGCGCAGATCCTCGACGATCTTCTCGGCCGAGGCCGGATCGTTCATCAGGCCGGTCTCGGTGATCTCGATCTCCAGCCGGCGCGGATCGAAGCCGGTGCGGTCGAGGATGGCCAGGATATGCAGGCCGGTGTTCTGGTCGACGAGCTGCGAGGGCGACAGGTTGAAGGACAAGAACAGTTCCTTCGGCCAGCTACGCGCCGCCTCGGTCGCCTTGCGCAGCACCAGCTGCGACAGCGGGCCGATGATGCCGCGTTCCTCGGCGATCGGGATGAAGACGGATGGCGGCACGACGCCGAGGTCGCGATCGGTCCAGCGCGCCAGGGTCTCGAAGCCGATGGTGCGGCGGCTGTTCAAGTCGACGATCGGCTGGAAATGCGGCTCGACCTCGCCGGCCGAGACGGCGCGGCGCAGCGCCTGCTCGATGCGGGTGACGCGCTTGGCCGCCTCCTCCATCTCGCGGGTATAGACGACGACGCGGCCGCGGCCCGAGCGCTTGGCGTGATAGAGCGCGGTCTCGGCCTTGTTGACCAGGATCTCGGTGGTCTCATCGCCGGAATAGAACAGCGAGCAGCCGACCGAGGCCGAAAGCCTCGCGGTGCGCTCGCCGACATCATAGGGCGCCGACAGGATCTCGATCAGCATGCGCGACTTCTCGGCCGCCTGCTCCTCCGAGAACACCATCGGGTAGAGATAGGCGAATTCGTCGGCGCCGATACGGCAGACGGTGGAATAGCCATCCATCGAGGCGCGCAGCCGCATCGCCACCTGGATCAGGATGTCGTCACCGGCCTTGTGGCCGAACAGGTCGTTGATCGGCTTGAAGCCGTCGAGGTCGAGGATGCCGACGGTGAAGGGCGCGGGATCGTCGGCGCGGTCGCTTATCAGGCGATCGACCTTGTCGAAGAAGCGACGATGGTTGCCGAGCCCGGTCAACGAATCCGTGAAGGCCAGATCCGTGTTTTCCTTGCCTGGCTGACCGGTGCCAAACGTCGTTTGCATCATGCCTCTGTTCTGATGTCGGTATTTTCGGCCAGACTGGCAGCAAAGCGTTTAGGAAAAGTATCGGAAAATCGATTTTCCATCGTCTGGGAGTTGCTTGGCTCGCCGGCGGCTGTTCAGCTTAAGGGCAAGAGACGGCAACCCAGCCCAAATATTCGTTTATGCGTAATTTCTAATGGAAATATCGAACGGCGTTTTCCCGAGATACAGCTTCCGTTCAAGCAGTTGCAGACGAAAGGCCGTTTCGAGCTTTCGGGAATTGCCTTAGCCGGCTTGCCTGACACGATAGAGCTCGATCGGGCCGCCCTTCTCGCCGACCGGCTCGAGCCAGTCCGGCACGGAGCCGCGCAGCAGGCCGGCGAGGAAGCCTTGCGGAGCCTTCCGGGTCAGGATTAGGGTCTCGACATTGCCGGGGCAGACGGCGACGACGCCGACGCGATGTGCCTCGACGATTGCCCGCGCATCATCGGCCGAGCCGAGAAAGGCGTCCAGCGCCAGGAGATTGCCGGCGACATTGCGGTGGTAGGGGCCGGCGAAGGCGCGATGGCCGCTATAGGCGAGGACCGGCGCCCCGAGATTGGAGATCGTCAGCACGGTGGTGTCGGCCATGGCGCCGAGCGGCGCGAAGGTGACCTTCTTCTCGCAGGTCTTGTCTACAGCGCCGCCCTCGGCGACGGCCTTGCCTTTTTCCAACGCCACCGAGGCGGCCGCGGCGACGCCCGTCCAGACCGGGTTGATCGAGACCAGCCAGACGGCCGCAAGGCGCAGCGCCACGCCGAGCGAGGAACTGGTTTCGGCCCGCGCCCGCCATTTGGCGATCCAGGCCGACAGCGGAACGACCGCAAAGGCGATCGAGAAGGTGGTGCCGCGCACCTGCCAGGCGCCGACCGCGAAAGCGACGACGAGCAGTGCCGTGACGAGGCTGTCCTGCCGCCGCCAGCCGCCGCGGCGCAAACGCAGCGCCATCAGGATGATCGCGACCAGCGGCGTGGCGTAACGCGCCGCCACGCGCGCCGGATCGCGGACAAGCAGCGTGAACAGCGACTGGGCCTCGTCGATATGGTCGAGCCACAGTTCCTTGAGGCGCGGATCGAGGGAGGCGTAGGGGGCTGAGAGGCATTGCGGGAACAGAACCGCCACGACCACGCCGAGGGCGACGCCCAGCGCCGCAAGCGACGCCAGCCTGCGCCGCAAGCTGCCGGCGGCGGGCTCGACGGAGGCGATTGCCGCCAGCCCCGCGCCGGCAATGGCCGCGACGACGAACTGCGCGACCGAGAAGGCATCGCACTGTGCCACGCCCCACGCGGACGGCGAGACGGTGGTGACGAAGACAAGTGCCGCAACGCCGGCGAAGCCGAGACCGAAATCCCGGGCGATCGCCCGCTCGCCGTTTGGATCGGCGACGAACAGCAGCGCCACGCAAAGGCCGATGGTGGCGACGTAGGGCGCGGTTTCCATGCCGACGGCGAGCGTCAGCGCGGCGCAGAGGCCGGACCATAGCGCGGCCCGGTGCCGCGCGGGCGCTTCGAGCAGCAAAGCGAGGCTTGCCATGGTGAGCATCAGCTGGACGTTGTGGTGATCGAGCGCGCCGGGGTCGTAGATGCCGATGAAATAATAGCCGGCCGCGCCGATCAGGATGGCGGGCAGCACCGCGCCACCGCCGCCGAAGCTGCGCGCGGCGCGGGCGGTGAAGAACAAGGTCGACCAAAGCAGCAGCGCCGGCCACAGCACCTGCGCCACGTCCTCGCCGAGTGGCCTGCTGCCGGTGAGCGCCGAGGCGGCAAGCGCGATGGCGGCGATCGGCGCATCCACCAGCCTCGACCAGTGCATGACGAAACCACCTTCCAGCCCCATCCGGTACTGGTGCAGGTCGAACCAGCCCTGGCCGGCCAGCAGGTCGCGGACCTCGACGAGGCGCAGCAGGTTGTCGTTGTCGCCGCCCGCATCGGTCAGTTGGCCAAAGCCGGCCCATGCATTGAAGGCGAAGCCGAGCAGGGCGGCCAGCAGCGCCAGCACCAGATCGGACTTCCAGGTGGCGGCGCCGTTCTCGGCTGTGCCCATTGCCATGGCCTTTGAAGGGAGAGGATCGGGTTTAAACCTAGCCTTAACGGCTTCAATAAATAGTAAAACGGCTCGAAGGGGCCGGCACAAAGGCGGCCGGAGGCTGATCGAGCGTCCGGAGACAGACATGCCGCATGCAGTCCGCCACGAGCCGGTCATCGCCGTGCTCCTGCCTTGCTACAATGAGGAGCTGACGATCGGCGATGTCGTGCGGCGCTTCCGCGAGACGCTGCCTTCGGCCGCGATCTACGTCTACGACAACAATTCCAAGGACCTCACGGCGCTGAAAGCCCGCGCCGCCGGCGCCACCGTCGTGCGCGAGCCGCGCCAGGGCAAGGGCAATGTGGTGCGGCGCATGTTCGCCGACATCGACGCGGACATCTATGTGATGGCCGACGGCGACGGCACCTACGCGCCGGAGGATGCGCCGCAACTGATCAACGTGCTGCAGACGGAGCGCTGCGACATGGTGGTGGGCACCAGGCGCGGCGTGACCGACGATGCCGGCCGCAACGGCCACGCCTTCGGCAACCGCGTCTTCAACCGCCTCTACAAGGGCCTGTTCGGGACCGACTTCACCGATATCTTCTCCGGCTACCGGGTGTTTTCACGCCGCTTCGTCAAGAGCTTCCCCGCCGTTTCCGGCGGCTTCGAGATCGAGACCGAGATGTCGGTGCATGCCTCGCAGCTCAAGCTGCCGGTAAGCGAGATGGCGCTCGACTACGGCCGCCGCCCGGAAGGCTCGTCGTCGAAGCTGTCGACCTTCCGCGACGGCGCCAGGATCCTGTGGATGTTCGCCATGCTGGTGAAGGAGACGCAGCCGCTGCGCTTCTTCGGCACGTTCGCGCTGTTCTTCCTGGCGGCGAGCATCGGCCTGATGATCCCCGTGCTGGTCGAATTCGCGGAGACGGGACTGGTGCCGCGCATGCCGACCTGGGTGCTGTCGATCGGCATGCTGCTGCTGGCCATGCTCTCGATGATGACCGGCCTCATCCTCGATTCGGTATCGCGCGGCCGGGCCGAGCAGAAGCGTATCTTCTACCTGTCGATTTCCTCCGGCCGGGCCGAGCGCGGGATATCCGCGCAAGCCGCGCCGAAGAGCGAGCCGGGCAAGGCCCCAAGGGCGGCTTAGAGCATGATCCCGAAAAGTGGGAACCGGTTTTCGGAGAAAGCTCATGCTCCAACAAAGAGTTAGATCGTGAGGGCGATTCAACGAAACGCCATCACGATCTAGTGGGCGGCATGGTGGGCCGCCTCGTCCGCTTCGCCTTTACCGGCGGCATCGGTTTCGTCGCCGACGCGGCGGCGCTTTGGCTGCTGCTAGCCACCACGCCGCTCGGCGCGCTTTCGGCACGCGTGCTGTCGATCGGCTTCGCGCTCTGCGTCACCTGGCAGATCAACCGCCATCTGACCTTCTCGCCGTCGAGCCGAAGCATCGCGCAGGAAGGCGCGCGCTATGGCGGCGTCGGCATCGCCACCGGCATCGTCAACTACCTGGTCTATTGCGCGCTGCTCTTGGCAATGCCGGCGCTGCCGCCGCTGGCGGCGCTCGCCTTTGCCTCGATCGTCGCCATGGCGCTGTCCTTCCTCGGCTATTCCAGGCTGGTCTTCGACCGGTAAGCGTCTGCACCAAGCGAGCACGATTGGCAGACGCCGCCGATTTCCTTATATCGGCGGCAGAGCACGCCGGAGAGAAAAAATGCCGCTGAAGATCGCCGTCCAGATGGACCATGTCTCCACCGTGTCGATCGCCGGCGACACGAGCTTCGCGCTGTCGCTCGAGGCGCAGCGGCGCGGCCACAAGCTTTTCCACTATACGCCCGACCGGCTGTCGCTGCGGGACGGCAAGGTGTTCGCGCGCATCGAGGAGATGCAGGTGCGCGACGAGAAGGGCAACCACTATTCGCTTGGCGAAAAAGTACGCACCGACCTCTCCGAGATGGACGTGGTGCTGCTGAGGCAAGACCCGCCCTTCGACATGAACTACATCACCACCACGCACATACTGGAGCGCATCCATCCGAAGACGCTGGTGGTCAACGACCCGGCCTGGGTGCGCAACAGCCCGGAAAAGATCTTCGTCACCGAATTCCCGGACCTGATGCCGGAAACGCTGATCACCAAGGATCCCCAGGAGGTCGCCGCCTTCCGCAAGGAGTTCGGCGACATCATCGTCAAGCCGCTCTACGGCAATGGCGGCGCCGGCATCTTCCATCTGCACGAGGCCGACCGAAACCTCGCCTCGCTGCTCGAAATGTTCGGCCAGCTGTTCCGCGAGCCCTATATCGTGCAGCGCTACCTCAAGGACGTGCGCAAGGGCGACAAGCGCATCATCCTGATCGACGGCGAACCGGTTGGCGCCATCAACCGCGTGCCGGCCGAGCACGATTCCCGCTCCAACATGCATGTCGGCGGCCGCGCCGAGAAGACCGAGCTGACGGCGCGCGAGCGCGAGATCTGCGCTCGCATCGGGCCTTCTCTGAAAGAACGCGGCTTCATCCTGGTCGGCATCGACGTGATCGGCGACTACATGACCGAGATCAACGTGACCTCGCCGACCGGCGTGCGCGAAGTGCAGCGCTTCGGCGGCGCGGATATCGCGAGCCTGTTCTGGGATTGCGTGGAGGGGAAGCGGGGGTAGTTCTCGCCACGACGCAGGCGGCGCTCCAAGCATCGGGCTTGTCGATGCCGCCGGAGAATAACGAGGCGCGCAGTTGCTCGCGTTCTCGTAATGTTCTTGCCCAAGGCGAAAATCTGTGGTTGTCTAGCCTGATTTCGCTCGCGGCCTGATCGCAGGATCACGCGAGCCGATATTGGGGGCTTGAGACAAATGGTGGCGCGGGTTCGCACGGTCGCTTTCCAGGGCATCGAGGCCGTTCCGGTCGATGTCCAGGTGATGGTCGGGCCGGGCAAGGTCGGCATGCAGATCGTCGGCCTGCCGGACAAAGCGGTGGCCGAGAGCCGCGAGCGGGTGCAGGCGGCGCTGCACGCATCGGGCCTGTCGATGCCGTCGAAGAAGGTGACGGTGAACCTCGCGCCGGCCGATCTTCCCAAGGAAGGCAGCCATTACGACCTGCCGATCGCGCTCGGCCTGATGGCGGCGCTCGGCGCCATACCCGGCGACATGCTGGCCGGCTATGTGGTGCTGGGCGAATTGTCGCTCGACGGCACCATCGCAGGCGTTGCCGGCGCGCTGCCGGCGGCGATCGGCGCCAATGCCGAAGGCAAGGGCCTGATCTGTCCCTTCGCCTGCGGACCGGAGGCGGCCTGGGCCGGCAAGGATTTCGACATATTGGCGCCGCGCAGCCTGATCGCCGTCGCCAACCACTTTCGCGGCACGCAGGTGCTGTCGCGGCCCGAAGCCGGCATAAAGCTCGCCGCGCGCGACCTGCCTGACCTCGCCGACATCAAGGGCCAGGAAAGCGCCAAGCGGGCGGTCGAAGTGGCGGCGGCCGGCGGCCACAACCTTCTCAAGTTGTGGACGAAAGACCCCTACTTTGGGCCTTGGACGCGATTGAGGTAAGAGATAGCCTTACTTGGGCTTTGAATGCCGCTCAGATTGTTGTCGATACCGGGGGGAGATCGGCCATGCTGTACCTTGAGATGTCGCGGGATGACGTCCATGGAGGTGGCTCTTGGGGTTTCACAAAGTGTATTTGGGCTCCGGTTCGGAAAGAGAACGGGGGTTCTTGGCCTTTCTGGAGCAAGGTCGGAGATGTGGAGGCAGGCGATCTCATACTTCACCTCCGGGGCGTTCCGCCCAGTGCCGAGTTCGTCGGGTATTCGATCGCGGCATCGAATGGCTACTCAACGGTCGACCGGCCTCCCGAGCCTAAAGGATGGTCATTTTCAGACGCATTCTACCGCGCTGACCTTGAACAGTTCACGCCCTTCGAAGCCCCAGTCAACCTGAACGACTTGTTCAAGGTCAGACGCGAGCCGCTTGAAGCGTACTTCGAGCGCAACAAAGTGAAGGGCACGGATAAGCGAAACATCTTCTTCGTGCGGCAGGCAGGCAGGCTTCAGTGTCTCAACGGCGCCTATTTGAGCGAGGTGGACGACGAACTGCTGGGGGCCTTGTTCGACGACGACGTGCAACGGCCAGCGGAGAGGGACTATGCCAACGTCAAAACGGCCTCGGTATTGGCTGTTGTGAGACGGCGGGTTGGGCAGCAGCAGTTTGCTCAAGAGGTCAAAGCCCTATACGGGGGGAGGTGTTGCTTCCCCGGCTGCGCAGTTGACGATGATCGCTTCTTGGTGGCATCGCACATAGCGCGGTGGAGCGACAATGTTTCGCTCCGTGGCCACATTGGGAACGGTCTGTGTTTGTGTCTCACTCACGATAGGGCGTTTGAGCTTGGCCTCTACACCTTGGATGCTGAGTTCCGCATCCACGTCAATCCGGCGGCGAAACGCTCAGCCGTGGTGGAGACCATTGCCCAGTCTAACGGCGAACCAATGCGGCTTGCATCTACCTTGCCGCTTCAAGAGGCTCTATTGGAACATTGGGTAAGGATTGGCGCCGACCCGATGACGTGAATGCCTTTTGCCCTTCAAAGCGCGACCCTGATATCATTCCATACTCTGTGAGTAGGGTGCCGGCGACGGCAGTCGATGCTTCTCAACCAGCAATTCACACGCATTCTCCAGCGCCTCGCCCATGTGCCGCAGGACCCTTCCACGCGGTCTCGGGTAGACGTGCAGTTCGGTCGTTGTCGGCCCCTCGCCCCACCGCTTGTGCGTGCCAGAAGCCATACGATGGACGAGCTTGGCGGCCTGCACCTGCTTGAACTCGGCCTTGCGCTCGGCCTGCGGGTCGTCGCTGATAATCATCTCGACGGCCAGCCAAGCGGCGACCACTCGGCGCGGGTCGATGCCGGCCTTCCGCAGCCTCGCCCAGGCAGCCTTGGCGCGCTCCTGCGGTGACAGCCCACGCAACCGGAAAGCCTCTACGTGAGGCCCTGCGGTCCGCAAAAGCGTGGTCACTCGGTCGACGGCATTGGCCACATGGGTGTCATTCTGGTTTGCCTCAAGCCATGTCAGCGCGGCGGCCCGGTACGGGTTGATCTCTCGTGCCCTGTAGGAGCGTTTGTAAGGGCTGCCGTGGCGCGCGTAATGATCAGCATGGGAACGGCAGAACCGCGTGTCCAAGCCGTCTCCGGTGCCAGCACGAGCGGGCCTGCTGCAGCCGACCACTCGGCAGCGTGTGAACATAGAACTGGGTTCTGCCGCCCGGCTTTTGACCTCAGCTTTGCGTTCTCGCCTGCGGATTAGCTTCTCGGTCAATCTCGGGTCCCCCTAAGGGGAGCGCGGGGTGAACACCTATGGTCCACTGAAGGTCCAACTGGTGGAGAAGTGAGGGGGAACATGGACAGGATAGATACCTCCATAGAGACAGAAGAGAGGGAAGCTGACGTACCGAAGCCTAAGGATGAACAACCATCGGTCATGGGGCCTCTGCCTTTGACTGGGTCACAATTCCTTCGACACCCGCCACTCGCTGGAAGACCGAGAGCATCATCTCCCTCGCCGTCGCAGCTGCAGACGCGGGGACCATGAGGGCGTCGTGGATCGGCAATGCAGTGATCCCTCTCGCCTTCATGACGAGCAATACCTCCACCATGATCTGACTTTCGATGAACTGAACTTCGTGACCAAGTCCACGATGGAACCGATCCCTGATCGGCTCGTGCTCCTGCTCGATGGCTTCCACCACATCGGCGATCTTGTCACCGCTGCGGAACAGCTTGCGCGTGAACTGAGGGAACCTCTCAAGGGGCTTGTCGGCGAAGATCATGGCGCTCATGACACGCTTGATCCCCTCTCGCTGCTGCACGTAGCCCCACAGACGGTAGAGGTCGTGTGAGGTCGGCTGCCGTCCCGCCATTCCGTAGAGGATGCGAGCGCCCGCCTGACCATAGTCCAGCTCAACCGCCTTCTCGCCGCTGATGCGGAGGCCGACCCGTCTCTCGTCTTTGCGAAGTTGTTGCCAGAACCCGCCGAACAGCCTGCCGCCGCTGTCAAAGCGACCTTGGGTGAATACCCGCCGCAGTCTTCGGTCCCGCAGGGAAATCGGCGTGTGAGGCCAAGCGATACCCTTCCAGTCGAACTTGAGGTCGGCTTCATGGAGCCACTGGTTGATCTCGGCCATCTGCGCACGGTATCGGTCGGTCGCACCGTCATCCGGGTAGTCGAGACGCTCGCCGTCA
Source organism: Mesorhizobium humile (assembly GCF_033977215.1). Taxonomy (NCBI): domain Bacteria; kingdom Pseudomonadati; phylum Pseudomonadota; class Alphaproteobacteria; order Hyphomicrobiales; family Phyllobacteriaceae; genus Mesorhizobium; species Mesorhizobium humile. The sequence goes on along the minus strand of NZ_JAVIIV010000001.1, from coordinate 45,662 downwards.
TCCCAGAAATTGGCGCGGTCCTTCAACCTCTTCAGAATGATTGTCTCGCCGGTCTGCTGCGTATCGAAATCGTCGAGGTCAACGTCGTGTTCGGTGATGCGGTCGAGAAGCCGCTGTCCCGGTCGGATGACAGTCGACCGCGATACGCCCTGAATGTCAGGGGCGACGTCTTGCTCGACGTAGCCCATCTCTGGCTTCGACAGGAGGTCGAGGGTGGCCGGAAACGCTTTACTGTACACCGCAGGCCGATAGCGGCTCTTCGCTCCCAGAACGCGGTTGGATCGGGTGACGAAGATGCCTGATCCGCCGACCAAGTGCCCGTGGATGAGGTCGGACAGTATGGCTTCGACGGTCTGCTCGAACGTCTCTTGATCTTTGGGGCGCCTCTTGTTGCGCCTGAGGCCGAAGCGAACCTCGTAGGTAGAGAGGAGCCCTATGGCTTCCCTGACGATGTCCTTGGCATTCTCCGAGGCGGCGAAGCGGTAGGGATTGAATGGGCGGTCGCGTTCGACCTCCCTTCCTTCTACCCTGGCGGCTGAACTAAGCTGATCCATGCGCTCCCGGAGATTGCAAACTCGCCACCCCGCGTACCGGGACAGGCGGCGTCTACCAGCGCGGCAATGCCGCCGGCAAGCCTTAAAGTCACCTGATCACCTTTACCCTGCGACAGGCCCCGCCGGTCCTGCGTCTCCCAACCAACCGGCCTTGAATACAAACCCATTAAGGGATATATATCCTATATTGAATATGGAGTGGTCATGCGTTCATTCAATCCCGATCAGCAAATGCGCCTCTTGCGCCTCAGTGGCGCGATTGCGACCCTTCCCGGGCTCAAGCTCGAGCTGTTGGCCAGCCTCCTGACCATCGCTGCTGAACCAGGATTGTCGGTCAATGAACTGGCCGACAAGACCGCCACGCCGCAGGCGTCAGCAAGCCGTTATGTCTCGGTACTCACGGGTCGATATCATGGCGACACATCAGAGCCGGCCGTCCCGCTCGTCAGTCAGGAGATACGCGCTGACGACCCACGCAGGCGGGCGCTGTTTCTTACCCCCGAAGGCTATGAGGCGGTTCTGTCCATCATCGAAGCCGTGGAGCCGATTTCGAATGCCAAAGGAGAAACAAGATGACGGCGTCCGCTCAACTTGAAGGGCTTGATCTCCGCGACGGCTGGAGGGTTATTCGGAACCTCCCGCGCAATCCGAACGGCTCTGGTGGGACATTCTCAAACAGCTACTTGGCTGAGAAGAACGGGCGTGTAGCGTTCGTCAAAGCGTTTGATTTCTCCGATGCTTTCGAGCCCGGCGTGGACACGCTGAAGAGATTGGCCGTTCTGGTCTCATCGTATGAGCACGAGAGGGATGTTTTGGAGCATTGTCGGGGCCGGCGACTTTCCCATGTAGCCGTTGCGATTGACCATGGCTACGTTGACGTTCCAAACCTGGGGCAGGTTGAGGGGCGGGTCTACTACCTCTTGTTCGAGCAGGCGGCCGGAGACATTCGTTGCCAGATGGACGAGGCGCAGACGTCAGACCTCGTCTGGTGCATGCGAGCCTTACGAAGCGTCTGCCTCGGGTTGGCTCAGGTTCATCGGGAGATCATCGCTCATCAGGATTTGAAGCCCTCCAACGTGCTCGCGTATGACGACGGTGTCTTCAAAATTGCCGACTTCGGTCGCTCATCTAAACGGGGGGCTTCCATTTGGCATGACGATCTTCGGTTTCCCGGGGATCGAACCTATGCGCCCCCCGAGCTGCTCTACGGTTTTGTCGCTCCTGATTTCGTACCCCGACGGATGGGGACCGACCTCTACATGCTCGGAAACCTTGCGGCATTCCTATTCACAGGCACAAATATGACGGGTTCGCTATTGGCACGACTGGATCCCCAGCATCATTGGACGAAATGGAGTTCCGACTACGCCGGTGTCTTGCCTTACGTGCAGGAGGCGTTCGCGCGTGTTCTTGAGGAGCTCGAAGGCAGGTTGCCGGCGGAAGTAAAGAGCTTCGTATTGGGTTTTGTGAGACAGCTCTGCAACCCGGAACCAAAGAGGCGCGGGCACCCGAAGGCCATTGGTCGACCGGACCAGTACTACTGCGAGCGGTACATTGCCGAGCTGACACACACTGTGACCTTGTTGGAGCTGCGGGCTCGGGTGGCGGCCCGCTCGGGGGTTGCATGATCCCGTCACCTTTCTCAGTTCCACGGCGGGTAGTTCCCCGTTGGCGAAGTCTCGCGCTGACGATTGAGGCAGGCGAGCTTTCGTCCCCTCCGCCGACCTCGGATAAATACGCACCTCCAGCCTTGGTGCCGTCCTTGGTTGAGAAACTGGGCAACTGGCGCGTTGATCCTTCCACCGTTACAGCAGGCGAGCTACTTGAAGCCTCGCTGGTCGAAGGCGTCGAGCGTGAGGCCGCTGCGGCTGCGCGATTTCTCCTTTCGTCCTCGTCCACTGCCACTCTGCCTGTGCGCAGACTGGCTGCCTTGGCACTGAAGCGCGCCGGCAGGTCCGACGACATCCCTGACGATGTCCAGGTGCTCGACACGGCCGACAAAGCAATATGGCGCGCCAGGGCGCGTGAGTATCCCGACAATCCGCTCGCATGGGTCGAGCTCTCTCTACATGACGTCATCAGCGGCAAGCGGGAAGCCGCCCGTCGTGCCATGCGTGTTGCACTGCAGCTGGCACCGGATAGTCGCCATGTGTTGCGGTCAGCTGCGCGTTTGTTCCTTCACTTGCACGAGCCGGATTTGGCGCACGACATTCTCCTCAGGAGTGCGCGCACGCCCTTTGATCCATGGTTGATGTCCGCAGAGATGGCCATTGCCGAATTGGCGCACCGCGAGGCGCGTTTCTTCGGTCAAGGAAGGGTACTAATCAAGTCAGGCAACCTTCGCCCAAGACAGGCTACTGAGCTTGCCAGCGCTTTGGGAACGCTGGAACTTGTGGCTGGGGGGAGAAAGAAAGCGCGGGATTTCTTTCGTGAGAGCTTGCTTGATCCGACAGGCAATTCTCTGGCGCAGGCAGAATGGGCGTCGCCCTCCTTCGGCGCCGAGCTTGTACCATCACAGAGGCTGTCGTTGACCAACGAAGCGGGAGAGGCAACGGCGCTGCATTTATTGAGAGAACAGAAGGTCGACGGAGTTACCGAGGCATGTGAGCGATGGTCCGCCTCAGAGCCTTATTCCATCCGACCCTTTGAAGTTGGTTCGGGGACCGCTGCAGCAATGGGCAAATATACTGAGGCTTTGGCTATTGCGCAGAAGGGACTGCTGATCAGGCCAGACGCACCTTGGTTGCTGAACAATAGGGCATTCGCCCTTATTCATTTGGGGCGCCTGAGGGATGCCGAGCGCGCCTTGCAGTGTATCAACAAGACCGACGATCCCACTTGGTTTGTGAGTGAGGCAAACCGAGGACTGTTGGCCATGCGCCGGGGTGAACATGCCGCAGGTGTGGCTCACTACAGGACGGCGATCGAGGGCTTCCGCGAACAACAGAAGCCAATTTACGTTGCGGTCGCACAAACCTTCCTCGCCCGTGAGGCTGCCTTGGCGGGCCTCGAAGAGGCCAAGGCACTGATCAAGGATGCTCGGGACCTTTGCACGAAGGCTGCACTCAAGGGTCAGGAATGGATATTGAAGGAGGCGGAGGAGGCCCTGAGTAGACCTCGGGTCAGTCCTGCGCAGACTGGCTTGGCAGCCGCTTCGCAATCTTAGACAGCGTTGACCGAGAGCACCCCGAAGCCTTTAGGATAGAGCTCCAGCTTTGACCGCGCTGGAGCATCTTCAAAATAGCCTCGTTTCTCTCGACGTCTTCCCGGCGGCCCTTCATGCGCCCCTCGGCCTTCGCCTTCGCGATGCCTTGGGCCTGCCGGCGGCGGCGGTCGTCGTAGTCCTTTCGGGCAATGGCGGCGAGCATGTCGAGCAGCATGCCGTTGATGGCGTCGAACATCCGCCCGGTGAAATCGTCCCCGGTCTTTAGCATCATGTGCGATGTCGGCAAGTCGAGCGCTACAACCTTGACCTCTCGGTCCTTGATCTCGCGCTTGAGCTGCTCCCAATCCTTGTCCGACAGGCGGCTCAGGCGGTCGACTTGTTCAGTAAGCAGGATGTCCCCCGGCTTGCTGTCCCTGAGCAGCCGGAACAGCTCCGGCCTGTGCAACGATGCGCCGCTCTCGTTCTCCTCGTAGGTGGCGGCGATGGTCAGGCCCCGCTCTCGACAGAACGCTTCAAGGTCGCCACGCGCCCGTCCCGCGTCCTGCTCCTTGGTCGAGGCCCTGAGGTAGGCTCGAATGAATGTCATAGTGCCCTCCAGTTCGATTTGACTGGTTCTGTAATAGGCGGTTCGCTTTGAGTGGTCAAGGGGCATTTGTCGAACCAGATCAGACCCGGTTCGGGAAGGGCACACCCAAAAGAGACTTGGCGACTGGGCCGTTCAAAACAACGCCACGGCAAGGCCTTAATCGGATAGCTACGCTGAGGAGGATGGTCAGATGAGAGAAGACGAACGCATTTCGATCGTTAAGGAACTCCTCTTTGCTTACGTGAGGAGCCCGTCCCTGCGCCACATCCGCGACCCCTATTCGCTGATCAGATTAGCCCAGGAGATCGTTAGGCGAATTGACCGAGGCAACTCGATTTGGAGGAAGTGGGACGGGCAGCGCGAAGTCCTTCTCAAATCCGCCCTGGGATGTTGGATACCAACCGAGGCTCTGCGCGATTTCATCAACGAGATGCCGGGGCCACAGGTTACGACGACAGATGTCGGCCAGCGCCTCAGAGCGTTCGAGGACGAGGAATACTTCTCGTACCCAAAAGAGGAGCTTCGCCCAGGATGTCTAGCAATCTACGAGCAGCAAACGGCCGAGGGCACCGAGCTTCCGGCCATCATCGGCCTACTCAGAGACCACATAGAACAAGAGGAGGAGCGGCTTCGGGTCGAGCAGGAGGAACGCTATAAGAGATTGCGTGAAGAGGACCGAATAGCTCGCGAAGAGCGTCTCTTATCAGGCGCTGACTGTAGGTGGACCCAGCTCCAGAAGTCTCCTCATTGGTTTTGCCGGGCCAATGGCAGGACGTACCGTCTCTCGCCAACGAAGGACAAGATGTGGAACCTCTACCGCGTTAGTTCGGTTTCGGAAGACGACGAGAAGGCCTTGATCGGGCGGTACGGAAGGCGCGGCGACGCGACGAAAGTCGTTTCACAAATGGCCTATCAGCCGGAGCCGAGGTGGTAGCCGTACAAAATGACAACCCAAGCGCCGCACCCGATTGGACGATCCTTTGGATTTCCTCAGGCTTCGTTTGTTGGAGCGAACGGGGGCGCGGGGGGTCCTCGCGCAATCCGGTTATCCGATCCCCCGCGCGAACTTTTGGTCCAAAATATTCTCGCCCCGTCACGGGATTGACGTTCCAAACCAGTGCGCAATGGATAGGTACGGGTCGAAGAAATCCCAGAAGACCTTCCCCGCCAGCAGGGCGACCAGCCCCCACCAGAACGCTCTATGGACCTTCGGTCGGCTGCGCTGTTCCTTCAGTTCGGCAAGAGGGAAAGCCCATTTCGTGTAACCGAATAGAACCCGGTAAACCCAAAGGCTCGCGACGACGATGTAGACATAGGCGGCGGTCCTCAAAAATTGATTGTTGGTCGTCCATTTGTCCACGAGGTCGGATGCCAGCCAGCAGGCATAGAAACCAAATGGAAATCCGAAGGCCATCAATCCGTGGTCGTAAGCGAACGGCGCATGAAGTCGGGTCCTGAACCTGTGTCGCTTGTCGAGATGGCTCAGAACGATCTTCTCGGTGCCTGCAAGCCAACCCTCGCGCACGCTGCCAATGGTCAGTTTGCTTGCATTGTAGGTAGGGCTTGACACGACGTTGTTGGCGTCGAGGAGCGGGGGCTGCGAAAAATCAAGCATCAGCTCGAACAAGTTCGCTGGGTTGGTGTTTGCAATCGCCTTGAACGCGGTTTGATTTGTCATGTAGATCTTCGTGACAAAAGGGGCGTTCTCAGGAAGATCGAAGATTTCCTCAGTTTCTCCATAGGTGCGGGAGCCATCTTCAGCATAGAGGCTGACAGTGACCTTGAACGCCTTCGCCCGGACTTCCTTTTTTTGAGCCTCAGACTGCTCCTTGGTTTGGTCGGGTAGCAACTCCCACTTTGCCAGCGCAAGGTCGGCCTCTTCGTCTACAGTGCGTTGGAGGCCCTTGTAAATCTTCCGCACACTCTCGATTGAGACCGTGTAGGAACCGAGTGGTATTTCTTTATTTACGACGCCCATTTGCAGCCCCTACCCCAAAGCTAAGCGCCATACGGTACTGTCCAGCGGGGAGGTCTTCAACTTAGAGCAAGGCCTTTGCACAGGCTATCTATCTGTAGGCTCCTCCGCCCCTATTCACAGCCGGCCGGCTACCCGGTATTGTCGGGGAGGCGTGGGGCAATCTGAATGGAGCCCGAGGACGATCTAAGGTCTCGCATCGAGGCTGCACTTGTTCGCGGCCGCCTTACCAAATGGCAGCGGCATTTCCTGCTCGACATGCGCGACCGGCTGGTCAAGTACGGTCCACGCACACGGCTGAGCGCGAAACAGTGGGCGAGGCTCCATGAGATCATAGGTCCGACATCGCCGAGCCCCTCTGCACCATCACATTCGCCCCTGAACAGGGCTCCATCGTCGTCGCGCTGGCGACCACGCCGCTCACGAAGCCCACTCGCTCGAGAGGCCCGGTATTTGGCGGCGAGGTTCACCAGAGCCTTCGGTATCGCCTTGGCGCTGGTCGTCGGGTCTCTGATCTATTCGCACATCGAGAAGGGCGGGCACATCTCTTGGCCCTCCATGCCGTCGTTCGCGAGATCAGCCACAGGAGACCGGGTGCCGCTCGCAAGATCGCAGTTCACAGTCACGGATGGCGACACCATTCGCCTCGACGGAGCTGCGAAGGGGACCCGTCTGGTAGGCTTCAATGCGCCCGAGAGCATCGAGCCGAGGTGCCCTGTTGAGGCAGACTTGGGGCGGCGAGCAAAGGCGCGCCTCACAGAACTTGTCGCGTCCGCCAAGCTCGAATTGGAAATGATCCCGTGCTCCTGCACGGCTGGCACTGAGGGCACCGACCGCTGCAACTATGGGAGAAGCTGCGGCTCGCTGTTCGCCAACGGGCAAGACGTGGGCGATGTGCTCATTTCTGAAGGCTTGGCCGTGCCATTTGTCTGCGGAGCTACAAGCTGCCCGCCGACGCCTCGGCCGTGGTGTGCGTCCTGAAGGTGGGATAGATCATGGATAAGACCGCTCAACCGGTCCTGAAGCGAAGGAAGCGAGCCGACCGGATGGTCCTCAAGAAGAGGCGTTATCGCGGTACGCTGTTGGCTCGTGGTCAGCCTGTCGACGTTCGGTTCTCGCTCTCCGCGAAGGCCGATTGCCGACTGCGGTTCAAGTTCGACGCTTTGGGTGGGCAGAGCTTCCTGCTTCTCGCCCAGACATTCGGTAAGCCAGGACTGCCCAGTGAGCGCTTGAGCCTCGATGCACGCACCAAGTCGGGAGACCGCATCACATCCGACACCTTGTCGATGGCGGGATACAGCGTGAACGATGATGGCCACTTCATAGAAGTGAGTTATCTGACCGCTACTGTCTCTCAAGCCATGAAGAAGACTACGCCTAGGCCCCTTCTGAGGCTTTGGTTTCGTGGCTTCTCGTCCTTCAGGAACTCACCTGTCAAAACGCCATTGGGCATCTTGGCCGTCTGGGGGTCCTCTGACGGTTCCCGCGCGGACGAGATGTCTGGGTGCGTGACGCTAGAGGCGCCCAGCGAGGCACCTGGCGCAGGTTGGGTCGCCGATGCAGATCAATTCTTGCGCTACATGCATCAGGGTCTCGCTTTCGCCCACGGCGCGCGCCTCCAGACGCCCAGAGTGGACTACGTCGAGGGCAACACCTTGACTGCCACATTCTACAGCGGTGTCGGTTATCAGCAGGAGTTATCTGTCCAGCACTTCTTGAACCATGGCCCGTTCATTGCGGCATTGGTGCGTCGCTACTTCGAGAAAGGTCCAGTTCCCGAAGTTATTTGGATCGGATTGCGGTGGATGCAAAGCGGCTCGACAGCGGATGAAGTTCGGTTCTTGACCGCGATGACCGCATTGGAAACGATCATTGAAACGGTGCTACCAGCAAAGAAGGGGAGCACTGTTCCCAAGTCGACCTTCAAGGGGCTCCGGCAGAAGCTCTTGGACGTGGTCGATCAGCAACCCGACCTTACCGCAAGTCAAAACGAAATCTTCAAGGAGCGGATCAAGGGCATTAACCAAAAGCCATTGTCGGCCAAAATTGACGGGTTGTTCGATCATTACAAGATGTCGCGTGAGGATTTCGGGATGGACGTGATAGTGTCGCTCGTGAAGCTCCGGAACACGCTCGTTCATACAGGCGTGTTGCCTGAGGAGATCGACATCTGGGACCGCATCATTCTGGTGCGCGAACTTATCACGCGAATTTTATTGAGCGAGATCGGCTTCAAGGGCAGCTATTGCTGCTACATCGGTGGACAGCACGACAGGGATTTCCCGGTGGTACCCTCGCTTCCGTAACGGAACTCAAGCGTCCTCTTTCGGCCACGCATACATGATCCCGGTCGTCTCCCCGGGCGCGTGTTTCCAGTGGAACCACAGGCGACCGCTCGGCCAATCCACCTCGACCTTGCTGAAGAGCTGCCGCAGGGTCGCGTTGATCAAGGCCACGTCTCGCTTCTCGACCTCAGCCGCGTCAACAAACTGCGCTGCGGTCACCTGAACGCGGTTTGTGAGGGTATCCGCTATGCGCCGCTCAAGGTCAGCAATGGTGCGCCGGATGTCTTCCCGTGCTGCCTCGTTCTGATGGAGACGATCGAGCAAAGCCGCCGAACGCCCTCCTCGCGCGATAGCCTCAACCACATTCTCGATCTCATCGCTCGCCGCCATCTCAGCGTTGGTCGCCCCCTCATACTGCATCTGCAACGCCTCGTCGGTTGCCGGCAGCGATGCATTCAGCCATCCGGCGTTCCTGATGATTGCCTCCTCGACACCGTCGATACGAACCTTGTGGCGATAGTCACAGCCGCCCCTGGCCTTAGCCTTCGTACAGACCAAGTAGGGTTTGCCGCCCTTCTCCCCGCCCTTGTTCACGCGGGTCATCGTCGCGCCGCACTTCGGGCACTTGGCCAGCCCAGCAAGGATGTTGGCCATACCCGCGCCGTTGTTCTGCTTGACGCTCCGCGCACTCGACATCGCGTTGACTTTCTCGAACACCTCGCGGTCGACCACTGCCGGGAAATAGCCCTCTACCGTTTCGGTCGGAATGCGCCGCTTCTTCCCCCCCACGATTTCAAGGCGATGGGGCGTGAAAGCTCCGATGGTCGAGGCGTCGGCGAGCATCTTGTTGACGTAGGTCCGATGCCAATGGCTACCTCGGCCAAACACCGGGATGCCTTCTTTGTTGAGGGTCTCGGCAATGGCGTGCTGGCCCATGCCTGCTAGCGTCATGTCGAACACGCGCTGCACAATCTTGGCCCGCTCCGGGATAGCGTCAAAGCCCTTTCGGTCTTCACGAAGGCGTAACCAGCCGGGGCAGAGTGATGACAGCGGCTTGTCACTGACCTTGCGCCTCTTGTTCGCCCACGCCTCCCGCAATCGACGGGCCTTCGTCTCGCTTTCCTCGTTTGCGCGGATGGCAATCATCATGGCCCCCATCAAGGACCAACTGTCGCTGTCCAAGCTGTCCTCGGTGTAAACCCGCCCGTCATTCAATGTGACAACGGCGATACCCGCCTCGCATATCTGCTCAAGCAGCCTAACCGCCTTGCGCGGCTTCTGTCGGCTGATGCGGTCGAGACTTTCGACAAGAAGATAGGAGCCCCGGGGAATGTCCTCATGCTCGACTGCCTCAAGGAACTCCCTCAAGCGCCCTGTCTCGGCCACGTTCGCGCCACGATAGGCCGACACGCCTAGGTCCTGATAGGTCGCTTCTTGGAGGTCGAGGTTGTGGACATCAGCATAGCGCCTCGCTGCCTCAGTCTGCCGCCTGAAGCTGTCGCCCTTCTGCTGCTCAGGGGTGGAGAAACGCACATAGGAATAGGCCTTGGATCGATTGGCGGGCGCGGTGGCGGGGGTATGTTTGTTCATGGCGAATGCCTTACAAGGGTGAAGGGTCTTCTGTCCATACCATGCTGATGGTCGGGCCGCCCGGCTCGGGCAAGTCGATGCTGGCGCAGCGCCTGCCTTCGATACTGCCGCCGCTGGCGCCGAAGGAACTGCTCGAAGTGTCGATGATCGCCTCCGTCGCCGGCGAGCTTGGCGAGGGCAAGTTGACCGACCGGCGGCCGTTCCGCGCGCCGCATCACTCCGCCTCGATGGCGGCGATGGTTGGCGGTGGTCTGCGCGCGCGTCCGGGCGAGGTCTCGCTCGCCCATCACGGCGTGCTGTTCCTCGACGAGTTGCCGGAGTTCACGCCGCAGACGCTGGACGCGCTGCGCCAGCCACTGGAAACCGGCGACTGCATGATCGCGCGCGCCAACCACCGCGTCACCTATCCGGCGCGCATCCAGCTGGTGGCGGCGATGAATCCGTGCCGCTGCGGCATGTCGGGCGAGCCCGGCTATCGCTGCCTGCGCGGCGAGCGATGCCGTACCGACTACCAGGCGCGCATTTCCGGCCCGCTGCTCGACCGCATCGACCTTCGGATCGAGGTGCCGGCGGTCTCGGCAAGCGACCTGATCCGGCCGGACAAGGCCGAGACGAGTAGCGCGGTTGCGCAGCGCGTGGCGCGAGCGCGCGCCATGCAGCGCGAGCGGCTGGAAAGACTGGGAGCCGGCGCCACCACCAACGCGCATTGCCCGCCTTCGATCATCGAGGAGATCGCCAAGCCCGATAGTGCCGGCCTGACGCTGCTCAAGGACGCCAGCGAAAAGCTCGGCTTCTCGGCGCGCGCCTATCACCGCGTGCTGAAGGTGGCGCGCACGCTGGCCGACCTCGACGCCAGCGAGACGGTCGGCCGCATCCATCTCGCCGAGGCGATTTCGTATCGCATGAGCGCCGAGCGGATGGCGCAGGCGGCCTAAAGCAGGTCGCGTGAAAAAGGATTCACGCAACCTGCTTTAAGTCTTTGATCTTAAGCATGTCTTTGTCCCGAAACCGGGACCACTTTCGGGAGACATGCTTTAGACCTATGCGTTTCTAATCGGACCGCATCCGCAGCCACGCCAGATCGCCCCGACCGATCCCACGTCAATCGGTCGTGGGGATCAGCTTCTGCAGCGTCGGCGCCAGGATCATGCCGAACGTCAGGACGTCGCCATAGGCCCGCGCGGAAATCATCGCTCCGTGCACGGTCGCCATGAAGGCCTCCGCCTCCACGCGCGGCGCGGCGGCGATCGTCAGTGAGCCTTGCGCGGCGCCGCGCTCGATGACGCCGGTCAGCCAACCCGACAGAAACTGAAAATACGCCCGGACCTCCACGGCAACCTCCGGCGGAAGGGCGGGAAGCTCGCTGGCAAGCAGCGCGCAGACGCAGATCGGCCTGCTCGCGTCCTCGATGCACTGCGCCCAGAAGCCGGCATAGGTTCGCAGCAATTCCGGCGGCCCAGGCACATTGCGCTCAAGCTCCGTCATGCCCGTCACGGCATCCTCGAGGTAGCGCCGGACCAGGGTCTGCACGAGGTCGACCTTGCTCGGGAAATGGTGGTGGATGCTCGCCTTGCGGATACCGACCACCGCGGCGATATCGGCATAGCTGAACCCGTTGTAGCCGCCGGCGACGATGAAGCTTCGCGCGGCGGCCAGGATGTCATCGGCGGTGTTCGAGGGCTTATCCATGGACATGCCTAGATCGTGATGGCGTTTCGTTGAATCGCCATCACGATCCAACTTTTTGTTGGGGCATGATCTTTCTCCGAAAACCGGCTCCCACTTTTCAGGATCATGCCTAACGCCCGGCGGAAGAAAGCTCAACTCGCGACCTGTCGCGACTTGCGAAGCATATCGCCGACGGAAAGCCACACGGCGGACAGCAGGAAGTAGAAGGCGCCGAACGCGGCATAGGGCGCGACATTGGCGATGCCGATGGCTTCCGCGCCGCCCGCCATCTTGACGAAGAAGAGGCCGGCCAGCGCCGACTGGGCGCCGCTCAGGATCATCGCCCACTGCGCGCCGTTGGTCTTCCAGCGGCGCACCGCCGTCAGCAGTTGAAATGCGCCGGCGACGACGGCCCAGACACCATAGACCGCGAGCACCGCGTTCATGCCGCGGCCAAGCGCGATGGCGACCGCGATCGCGGTGATGATGCTGACGACGAAATTGAGCAGCTGCGATCCGTTGCCGCGAAGCCCTCCGCTGCGCCGCGCGTCGACGTAGTTCGCAAGCGCGTCCCATAGAGGGTAGGCGACCAGCATGATAGCGGCGAGCGGTGGGACTGTCCTCGCGACGGTAACGGCCATCAGGACCCAGGCAGCCGATACGGCAAAGCGCAGATAATAGTAGTTTTTGAGCCAGACATTTGAGGACCGGGCGCGGTTCTGATCGCTCGTTTGTGCAGACATGACGATAATCTTCCTTTGGTTTTTGCCTACCTACTAGAAGGTAGATGGAGATCCGTCAAGCTGGTTTCGAGGTGGCCGCCTGGAGCAATCCAGGAAAAGTGTGAGCGGTCAGGTTCGGCGACTTCGCCGTAGCCTTCCCTCCGGAATTGCGTAAAAACAAAGGGATAGAGCGGTTCGCCGTTTCCGTGAAACGGTGAAACGCAGCTTCAGCGCCCGGCCTACTCCGCCAGATCCACAGTCTCGGTCGAATGCTCGGTGCAGATGAAGCAGCAGGTGTCGCAGGGCTGGTCGTTGTCGGGGCCGACGCCGGCGGAGACCTGGTCGTTGCCGACCACCCAGGCGCCCCAGCAGATGCGCTCGCCCGGCTCGCAGGAGATCGGCACGGACTTTCGCGCCTTCGGCCGGATAAGGAAAACCTTGTCGTCGCCCGGCCAGACTTTTTGGCTGTCGCGGCTGAACAGCTCCACCGCGACGCCATCCGAGCGCTGGTTGCGCACGAAGACGGACATGTCGGCGGCGAAGGCCGGCGAGGTGAGGAAAAGAGCGGCGAGCAGAGCGCGAATCATGGCGAGGTCCCCGAGGGGAGTAGAGCACGGGTGGCGAAGCCGCGCGACCTCCCCTTCCCCCTTGTGGGGTGAGAAGCGGTCCGCTTTAGCGGACGAAAAGCCAATTGCTTGGCTTTTCGAGCTTCGAACGCCCTGAGCCTGCGAAGGGCCGGGTGGTGACCGAGCGAAGCTCGGCCGGATGAGGGGTGCTCCAGCTTGGCGAAGACGTTCGCCGCAACGTGCGCATGGCCGACGCCTCACTCCGCTGGAACACCCCTCATCCGGCCGCTTCGCGGCCACCTTCTCCCACAAGGGGAGAAGGGGGAGTCCTACCTTCTCACCACCACATGCGGCGCGAACTTCTTCACCGCGTCCACCAGATCCTCGCCGCGCACGTCGAGCGAGGAGATCTCCATGTGAACGGTGGTCTTGCCGAAGGGCATCAGGCCGAAGGCGTTGGCGGAGGAGTAACGGATTGCGTCGGGCGGCTCCTCGGTGAGCTCGAAATTGAGCATCGCCGCGCCCTTGCCGCCGGCGGCGAGCCGCACGCTGCGCACCTTGTTCCACGGCACCAGCACGTCGCCGGCGCGACTATCGCGGAAACCGCGCTGGTCCAAAGTTACCTTGATCGACGTGTCGAAGGCGCCGCGCGCGATGAAGACACCGAGCCCCAGGCAGGCGGCGCTAAGCAGCGCGATCCACAGCACATGCCCGCCATCCGCGCCCGACGCCACGCCCTGCAGCACGCCGAAGCCGAAGATGCCACCAAGCAGAAATGGACCGAGGGCGGGGAGGATCTTTCCCGAGGGGCTGTTGCGGATTTCGAGCGGCGCGGCCATCGCCTTCCCACTCAACGCTCCATTTTCAGCAGCGTCCAGATCCAGCCGATGAAGGTGAGGACCAGGAACGGATAGCCAAGCGCCGGCAGCGGCGACGAGGTGGGCAAAAGCGGCGCGCCCCACAGGATCATCAGGACCGAGAGGGCGAAGAGCAAAGCCGAGACGAGAGCGGTGAGCCGCATCCAGAGCGCGAAGGTGTTTTGGGCGCTGACCATGACCAGCCCCGCCGCCCAGAGCGCAATGCCGCCGGCATAGGAAGGTACGCTCGCCTGCAGGCCCGCCGCATTGCCGGCCAGAAGCAGGCTTTCGCCGGCCAGGAAAGTCAGGAAGCCGGCCGCGATGAGATCATTGCCGATCCGCTGGTATTTCGTGGTGAGGAGCGCCGCGGCGACAACGATCGCCACGCCGTCGATGGTCCACAGCGTCTCGCGCAGCGCATCGCTGCCGACGAAAGTGCCCGCCATGCCCAACGCGCCGCCAATGGCGAGGCCGATCGCGGCGACGGTATCCGAGGTGGAGCGCATGCGATGTCTCCCCAAGCTGGGGAGAGGATAGCGCAGAGCCAGCACTTCTCCAAACTGCTACGTCTACAGGAATTACGCCCCGATCACATTAAAGGCCACACTCGATTGCTTTCTAGCGGCAAATTATCGTAGCGTTACCTTCAACAATATATACTGGGTTTGCGCAACTACGCCGCCGAGATTTGGGGGGACTATGACAATTTCCGCTATTGCCTCAGCAGCCGGACTCGATGCGATTACCAAAAAAATCAGCAACTACATCGTATCGCGCCTGTCTCGCCGGTATTTGATACGTCGATCTGCCGAATTTCGTATAAGCACTGAGAGCAGCTTACAATCAGACTTGATGCAAGCTTTTGGTTCTGCTGGCCTCCTAAACGAAACCACCTATCGCGTCCTAAGCACTGTCTCCTCTTCGAGATTGCTAGACCATTTGTTAGACGCTGCTGTTACCAAAATCGATCCAAAGTTCGCGCGTCGGCTAATTGACCGGCTCGAGATGGAGCTCTCAGGTGATGGAGCCATCTCAAATCCTTCTCTTTCGGAACGTTTGTGGTCTGTTTCATCAAGCTTGGCAGACAGCGAAAGCCTCAATCTTCGCCCTCGATTACGGTCGATCGAGCAGTCTTCTCGTACGGAGGAACGAGTGCGGAGGACCGAAGTGTCGATAGCTCAGTCGCTTTCGGACAAGGGACAGGGTGGGGGCACTCAACACCTCCCATTTATTGAGGCCGATGATCAACGCCTTATTGCGGAATCACTCGTCAACGAGACAGAGAATTTCTGTTCCCAAATAGATGTGCACGGAGCCTCCGGAGAAGTTCTCCGCGTCGATCTTGACGAGATGTTTGTATCGACCCCGGTCGAGCACTTGGGGACCTATCAAGATGCGGTCCGATACGGGTCACAACGGCATTACCATTTCTATCCGCTTCGGCCTGCGACCCAGTGGCATATCCTTCTTGAGCAAATTGAGCGATCCGTGATCTTGGGCGACCCCGGCGGGGGAAAGAGCACGTTATCCAAAAAACTTTGCTTGGAGGTCGCTCGAGCCTTCCGAGGCGGCGATGCACAAATTCCTTTTTTCCTACAATTACGGAGCTACGTTGCCGTTTGGGACCAGGATAAAGCTGTCACTTTCCTAGGATATATAGCTGAGCAGGTTTCGCAATCGACGCCAGGCATTCCAATCGAAAGAATATCGGCGATAGTTCACTACTTGCTTGGAACTGGCCGGCTGTTTTTGGTTTTTGACGGTCTTGATGAGGTTTTAAGTTTGGGGAACCGCGAAGATATCGTGAAAAAGGTTCGCAACTTTTGCGACCGGTATCCACTAAGTCGATTCCTCCTAACCTCGCGAATAGTCGGATATGAGACGACGCCGGTCAGAAATTTCGATCACCACGTCGTGCGCGGCCTGACACACGAAGGAATGGAGCAACTTTTTCATAATGTAAACAAGCACATAGTTTCCAAGGGGCAGGCGAACACCCTCACGCAGTTCCCGGCCTTTATTCAGGACGCTCGGAACAAAGCGTTGGAATTGATACCTAATCCGCTTTTGCTGACCCTAATTATTATTATACATTCAAAAAAAAGAGAGATACCGGATAATCGTTTTGACCTGTACTCTTCCTGTGCCGACTTACTTTTCGACAGATGGGATAGTTTCCGTAATATTAATCCGACGCTACCGGAACGCTACCGCCTGTATGACCTGCTGATGCATCTTGCTTCCGTGATATTCGAGGATGAAACGCTCGGGGGCCGACTTAGCAAAGGCGCTCTGGAGGCGGAAGCTAAACGCTTCTTTCGCAACGACTACGTGGACAACAAGGAGGGCCGAGCATCAGAAGCTGCATCTAAACTCGTCGAACACCTGACTGGACGGGCATGGATTTTGCACGAGGTTGGCGAGGGCATATTCGAATTTACCCATCGAACTTTCTTGGAATTCTTCTATGCTCGGTGGCTTGAAGCAAAATACGAAAAGACTGAGGAACTCGTTCGACATATATTGCCTCATACGGAGGGCGGTCAAAGGATTCTCTCATCCCATCTTGCTCTACAGGCGCGGGTGAGAAACAAGCGAAATGCCGCAACTACGGCCGGGCAGCTGCTTGCTAGCGAAGTTGAGAAGAATGGCCGCGGGAGGCACGGGGTCATCTCCTTTGCAGCCGCTTCATTAGAGTACCTGCTTCCTGAAGCCGCCACGCTGACGAAACTGTCGAAGGCGATCTCCGAAGAAGCGCTTGAAAGTGCGATCTACGAGCCCCTTGCGAGCTTGCTTCGAACAAAAAGTCCGCTGCGTCCTGTGATCCTAGCGCCGACTATCCAGAAATTGAGCGCAGTGTCCCGTCTGGAAAACATCCGAGCGATGCAGAAAGTCTACGAGTCACTTTATGGCCATACCAACGACCCTGACATTTCTTCATTTATTGATGAGTATCTCATCCCAAGTCTCCGCTCCAAGCAGGGATCATCACCTTACATCGTTAAGCTAATCGTCGACCTGGACCGTGAGCCCGATTGGAATTTAGCACAGAAGTTTGGGCTTAGATTATGGCGGCCCAACCGGCGTGGCGACAGCGATTTCGATATGCGTGCTACGGATTCAGGGAAGATAATTGATCTCGTTTTAGGTCAACCGGCAGCGGCTTTCTCGGCAAAACAAAACCCATTGATGTATCTATTTCAACTGGTTTGGGAGCGTTGCTCTACCCAGGCTGGCACTGTCAACTTGGAGATTTCGGGTAGATCTGCAATCTATTTTCATAAGAGTTATCAATATGACGATTCGTCTATGGACGCCATTTCGGAGGATAACTTCGGTGCTTTTGTTTTTGCCAATATGATGCTATATGAATACTATGAGAGGGTTGATGATGACCTTACCGCCGCTATTGATCTCCAGACGATTCAGCGGTCTGCACTAAATCGGACTCGATTCTTGGGTATGACAGTGTTTAAGGAATGGATTGAAGGTAACGTTAATCTGTCTTCGCGGGTCGCGCCAAGACGAAATCGCATCGAGCAGCAAGTGGAAATTCGTAAGTTTGCCGAAGCTAATGCGCCAATGGAGGTAGACGACGATGACGATCTTTTCGGATACGAAATGCCATCTTAGTCAATAGAGCTGTAGAACGCAGCGGTTCGTTTCAATCACCCATCTTCAGCGCCTGGATGAACGCCTCCTGCGGGATATCCACCTTGCCGAACTGGCGCATCCGCTTCTTGCCCTCTTTCTGCTTGTCGAGCAGCTTGCGCTTGCGGGTCACGTCGCCGCCGTAGCATTTGGCGGTGACGTCCTTGCGCAGCGCCGAGATGGTCTCGCGGGCGATGACCTTGCCGCCGATGGCGGCCTGGATCGGAATCTTGAACAGATGGTGCGGGATCAGCTCCTTCAGCTTCTCGCACATGGCGCGGCCGCGCTTTTCCGCCGCGGTGCGGTGCACCAGCATGGACAGGGCGTCGACCGGCTCCTCGTTGACCAGGATCGACATCTTGACCAGGTCGCCCTCGCGATAATCGGTCAGATGATAATCGAAGGAGGCGTAGCCCTTGGAGATCGACTTCAGCCGGTCGTAGAAGTCGAAGACCACCTCGTTGAGCGGCAGATCGTAGGTGAGCATGGCGCGCTTGCCGACATAGGAGAGATCGGCCTGGATGCCGCGCCTGTCCTGGCAGAGTTTTAGAATCCCGCCGAGATAGTCGTCGGGGGTGAGGATGGTGGCGCGGATCCACGGCTCCTCGATCGAGGCGATCTTGACCACGTCGGGCATGTCGGCCGGGTTGTGCAGTTCCTTCACCGAGCCGTCATTGAGGTTCAGGCGGTAGACGACGGAAGGCGCGGTGGCGATGAGGTCGAGGTTGAACTCGCGCTCCAGCCGCTCCTGGATGATTTCCAGATGCAGCAGGCCAAGGAAGCCGCAGCGATAGCCGAAGCCGAGCGCTGCGGAGGTTTCCATTTCGTAGGAGAAGGACGCATCGTTGAGGCGCAATTTGCCGACGGCGGCGCGCAGGTCCTCGAAATCGGCGGCGTCGACCGGGAACAGGCCGCAGAACACCACCGGCTGCGCCGGCTTGAAGCCGGGCAGCGCCTTTTGCGTCGGGCGGCGATCCTCGGTGATGGTGTCGCCGACGCGGGTGTCGGCCACTTCCTTGATCGAGCCGGTGAAGAAGCCGAACTCGCCGGGGCCGAGCTCGTCGACATTGACGCGGGCCGGCTTGAACACGCCGGTGCGCTCGACGAGATATTTTGCGCCCGTGCCCATCATGCGAATGGTCTGGCCCTTCTTCATCACGCCGTCGATGATGCGCACCAGAACGATGACGCCGAGATAGGCGTCGTACCAGCTATCGACCAGCATGGCCTTCAAGGGCGCGTTGATGTCGCCCTCGCGCGGCGGCGGCAGCTGGTGGACGATCGCCTCCAGCACATCCGGCACGCCGAGGCCGGTCTTGGCCGAGATCAGCACGGCGTTGGAGGCGTCGAGGCCGATCACCTCCTCGACCTGCTCGCGGATGCGCTCGGGCTCGGCCGCCGGCAGGTCGACCTTGTTCAGCACCACGACGATCTCGTGGTTGTTGTCGATGGCCTGGTAGACATTGGCCAGCGTCTGCGCCTCGACGCCCTGCGAGGCGTCGACCACCAGCAGCGAGCCCTCGCAGGCGGCGAGCGAGCGCGACACTTCATAGGCGAAGTCGACATGGCCGGGGGTGTCGATGAGGTTCAGGACATAGTCCTCGCCGTTCCTGGCGCGGTAGTTCAGCCGCACGGTCTGGGCCTTGATGGTGATGCCGCGCTCGCGCTCGATATCCATCGAGTCCAGTATCTGCTCCTTCATGTCGCGCTCCTCCAGCGTGCCGGTGAGCTGGATCAGCCGGTCGGCAAGCGTGGATTTGCCATGGTCGATATGGGCGACGATGGAGAAATTGCGGATGTGGTCGAGGGGCGTCGTCATGCGGCGCGCTTTAGCAGGGGCGGGGTTGAGGGGCAAGCGCAACGCCTTTTTCCCCTTCTCCCCCTGTGGGAGAAGGTGGATCGGCGCGAAGCGCCGAGACGGATGAGGGGTGTTCCAGCGGAGTGAGCCGTCGGCTTTCCCTGGAGCACCCCTCATCCGGCCGCTGCGCGGCCACCTTCTCCCACAAGGGGAGAAGGAAAAAGGCGCCCCCATCACATCCCGCTCACGAAATATTCAAACGCGCTTAAACATTCATGCACCGCTTTGGCGGATGCTCCGGATGGTAGACCGACTTGCTGCCCGAGACGACGAAGGCCCCCAGAATGTCAAGTTTTGCGCGAAAATTCCGGCTTGCGGAGACGTTAAGGCAATTCCTCGCATGCCGCGACGGCTCGATCATGCCGATGATGGCCATCCTGACGATCCCGATCGTGGCGGCAATCGGCTTTTCGGTCGACTATACCTCGGCGGTGACGACCCGAAGCGACATGCAGAACGCGCTCGACGCCGCAATCATCTCGGTCACCACGCTGCCCACCACGACAAGCTTCTCCGACCGGCAGACGTCGCTGCAGCAGGCCTATGCCGCCAATGCCGGGCAAGGCACGGCGACGCTGACCGGGGTCAATGTCGACAGTTTCGGCACGGCGACCTTCACCGCCACGGCCACCTACCCGATGCCGACCACCTTCATGCAGGTCGCGCGCATCAACACCGTGCAGGTCGGCGTCGGCGCGTCGGTGCGCAAGACGCCGGCGCTGGTGCAGACCACGTTCAAGGTGACGAAGGTGTCGGGCTATTGGGCGAAGACGATGATCCTGTGGGGCACCAAGTTCGGCCAGACCACCGCCCAGAAGCTGATGACGATCAGCTACACCTATAATGGCTATGGCGATCCGAAAGGCTACGGCACCACGGTGGTCAACACCGTCAACGGGTCGACCTCGACGACGGTGCAGACGCAGGCGTGCACCACCGGCACGCTGAAGAGCCTGCAGAAGAGCGTGCCGCCCGGGACGGCCATCCAGACCGACGGTTACGGCACGAGCTATTACTGCGTCGATACATTCACCCCCGCCAATGGCGCGGGCGCGGTGATCGACGTCAGCCAGATGGACCAGCTCTATCTCGAAATGGACGTGCCGTCGGGCAACCCGAAGGTGCTGAAGTCCAACGACCCGACCACCTCGAACCGGCTCTATATCGGCACCAGCGCCACCGACATGCCGGAGGTGGCGACCGGCCAGACCGTCAATATCTTCACCGCCGTGCCCTGCGGCCAGACCGGCTACCAGGCCTGGGAAGACGGCGGCAGCGCGGTGCCGACGCCCGTCTCCGTGGGCACTTCCCAAGCCGACTTCTTCTACACGGTGCAAGGCAAGTGCGACTACAACCAGCGCCCGTCGAACACGGTGCTGACGCAGTAGGACGCCCTCTCCTTCTCCCCTTGTGGGAGAAGGTGGATCGGCGCGCAGCGCCGAGACGGATGAGGGGTGTTGGACGGAGCTCAGCGTCCAGCTAATCTGGCGCAATGCCGCACCAACCCGTCACTCAAGCCAAACGCAGTTTTGCCCGCACGCTTCGTCGTGAAATGACGGAAGCGGAGCACAAGCTATGGCAGGAGCTGCGCGACCGTAGGCTTGATCGGATCAAGTTTCGCCGGCAAGTGCCCATTGGAAAATACGTCGCCGATTTCGCTTGCCTCGAGGCGCGTCTCATCGTCGAGCTTGACGGTAGCCAGCACGCGGACTCGGAATCGGATTTGGCTCGCGGAGCTGAGCTGAAGGCGAAAGGGTTTCGGGTGTTGCGCTTTTGGAACGACGATGTCCTGAAGGATATGGACGGCGTCTGTGATACGATTATCGCGTATGTAAAAGATGCTGGCTTGCAGCCCTGGCGGTGAGCTGGGTCAACCTCGACGCCAAGCTGGAGCACCCCTCATCCGTCTCGGCGCTGCGCGCCGAGCCACCCCCGGCCCTTCGCTAGCTCAGGGCGTTCGAAGCTCGAAAAGCCAAGCAATTGGCTTTTCGTCCGCTAACGCGGACCGCTTCTCACCCCACAAGGGGAGAAGGGGAAGCGCTGCCCCCATCACAAACCGGTGAAGCTGTAACGAACCTCTTCGCCGCGGCGAAATGGGAGCATGACCCCACAGTGGAGACTGCTTCCCATGACCGGATTGAAGACAAGCCTGCTCGCCGGCGCGATGCTTGCCGCGAGCGTAGGCGCGGTGGCCGCGCAGCCGCTGACCGTGGTCGAGCTGTTCACCAGCCAGGGCTGCTCGTCCTGCCCGCCGGCCAACGCCAACCTGATCAAGGTCAAGGACCAGCCCGGCGTGCTGGCGCTGTCGTTCAACGTCACCTATTGGGACTACCTCGGCTGGAAGGACACGTTCGGCCGCAAGGAGTTCACCGACCGCCAGGTGACCTACGAGCCGTCGCTCGGCCATGACGGGCCGTTCACGCCGCAAGTGGTGGTGAACGGCCGCGCGGATGCCGTCGGCGCGGCGCCGGGCGAGATCCAAAGCCTGATCGCCAAAGGCGGTCACACGCGGGGCCCCGAGCTTTCGCTCGACAAGGCCAAGGTCAGCATCGGCGCCGGCAAGGCGCCGGGCGGCGGCGCCGACATCTGGCTGGTGCGCTACACGAGAGGCGTCGTCGAGGTGCCTGTGGCGCGCGGCGAAAACACCGGCCGCACGCTGCCGCACGCCAATGTCGTGCATGCGCTGACAAAGCTCGGCAGCTGGCACGGCGCGGCGACCACGCTGCCGCTGCCGGCGGCCACGGGCGGCTTGAGCACCGCGGTGCTGGTGCAGGCGCAAGGCGGCGGGCCGATCCTGGCCGCGGCCGCCAACTGATCTTTCTTTTCCCTTCGCGCGGGGCCGCATTGGAGCGGCAACGCTTCACCAAGGCCCGCATACGCGCGCGCCAAAACCCAAGGAGACTATCATGACCAAGTTCCTCACGCTGCCGGCGCTCGCCTTCGCGCTTTCCGCCGCCGTCTTCGTGGCCGGCGCCCGCGCCGACGACACGACCAACGCCATGAAGCCAGCCAACGCGATGGCGACCGACGCCATGAAGCCGGCGACGGACGCGATGAAACCGGCCGACGCCATGAAGCCCGACGCGATGAGCACCCAGGCGATGAAACCCGCGACGGACGCGATGAAGCCGGCAGATGCGATGAAGCCGGCGACGGACGCCATGAAGCCGGCACAGTAAGTCGGGCAAATCGCATAGGGCAGCGCAGCCCCCGCTCCGTCTCGGCGCTGCGCGCCGATCCACCTCTCCCCCGCTTTGCGGGGGCGAGGAAACGCCAAGGGGGCGAGGCCTCCGCAACCCCGGGTTCCTCGCCCCCGCAAAGCGGGGGAGAGGTGCTCGGCGAAGCCGAGACGGAGAGGGGGAACGCCGTCGGCGGTTACACACCGCCGCACGGCAAAGTGAGAACCTTCCGGCGGCTTCAAGTCGTATATAATGGAACAACAACAAGGAGACGCAACATGAACGGCATAACGACAAAAGCCGCGCGGCCATTCTTGACCCGTGGCGCGCTGGCGGCGCTGGCGCTGAGCGCGGCGGCGGCCGTCTTCTGGCAGAGCCCGGCCCGCTCGGCCGAGGACGCGGTGGTGATCCCGCCGCCGTCAGTGGACGAAAAGGCGGCGAGCGGCAGTGAGAAGGCGATCTTCGCCGGCGGCTGCTTCTGGGGCGTGCAGGGCGTGTTCCAGCACGTCAAGGGCGTCAGCAAGGCGGTATCCGGTTATACCGGCGGCAGCGCCGAAAACGCCGTCTATGAAGTGGTCGGCACCGGCCGCACCGGGCACGCCGAATCCGTCGAGATCACCTACGATCCGTCGAAAATCACCTATGGCAAGCTGCTGCAGGTCTATTTCTCGGTCGCGCACAATCCGACGCAGCTCAACTACCAGGGGCCGGATTCAGGCACCCAGTACCGCTCGACGATCTTCGCCGAGAATGAGGAGCAGAAGAAGGTCGCCGAGAGCTACATCGCCCAGCTCGACAAGGCCAAGGTGTTTCCGAAGCCGATCGTCACCACGCTCGAGACCGGCAAGACCTTCTACCCCGCCGAGGATTACCATCAGGACTTCCTGACGTTGAACCCGACCTATCCCTATATCGTCTACAACGACCTGCCCAAGATCGAGAATCTGAAGTCGCTGTTCCCGCAGCTCTACAGCGAGAAGCCGGTGCTGGTGCTGGCCTCCAGCAAGAGCTGACGAAGGCTGGTCTCCCGGCATAGGGATTTCGACCGCCGGCCATGCCTGTGCTGGCCGGCGGCTTGCATTGGCGGTTGGCCGAAACGCCCACCCAGTCGTCATCCACGGGCGGAGCAAGGAGCGAAGCGACGCGCGCAGACCCGAGGATCCATGCCGTGACGTTGACGCGCCGCAACGGCGCAAAATTCTGCTCCGCTGCATCCTTTGATCAGAGTCACGGCATGGATTCCAGGGTCTGCGCGACGCCGCTTCGCGGCTGCTCCCCCTGGAATGACGAGGCTAAGGGGCTTGCGCCAATCTCCGAGGTTTGCGCCGACTTCACGAAAAGGAACGGTGAAAATCCTCCCCGCCGACAAACGGCAAGCTAGCCGCTCGCAGTTTCGGTTTGGAAAGCTATCCGCCCTTTATTTTGCTGGCAAACAGAACGCAGTGTGAAGCAGTTCATAGAATTATACTTGACGCTGCAAAACATTGACATCCGATCTTCTGCCGCCGCATAATCATCTCCGTCACCTTTTCGACATTCTGTTTCAAACGATCCGGGGCCCTGCTTCCGGCACGGATACTTGTTGGCTGCATTGGTGGGCCGGACATGCCGGCCGCGCTTTGGGAACAACGACAGATGCCGAGGAACGACAAATGGCCGCCGAGATAAAAGTATCCGTCTACACCAATGGCGACGACGCCTTCGTCGCCTGGGCGCCCAGCGACTTCATCGCCGGATGCCGGGGCTTTCTGCTCGAGCGCGGCCGCAAGGCCGGCGCCACCGAGAAGATCGAGCCGGTGGAGAACCGCGTCGGCTTCACCAAGGACAAGCCGAAATCGGGCGACCACAGGCCGTCGGACGTGTGGCCGTTCCAGCGCTTCAACTGGACCGACCATGCGGCCGATGTCGGCAATGTCGTGCGTTACCGGGTGACCGCGATGCTGAGCGCCGGGCCCGGCAAGCCGCTGACCAAGGGGGTGTCGAGCGACTGGACGGACTGGCATACGCTTGCCACCGACGCCGGCGGCGGCTTCTCCTGCTATTTCAACCGCGGGCTGGTGCTGTCGCAATTCGTCGCCCGCTACATGGCCAAGAACAAGCTCTCGCCGGCGGCGTTCAAGAAGAGCCTGCAGACCAATGGCGACGCGAAATTCCGCGCTTTCCTGGAAGGCGATCTCGGGCTGCGCATGGTGGGGCTGACGCAAGGCGCCGGCGACGAGCTGCATGCCGCGCTCTATGAGCTCGGCGACGCGACCCTGGAGACGGCGCTGATCGGGCTCGGGCCGCGGCTCAACCTCATCCTCGCCAACGGCTCCGACAAGAGCGGCGACGGCAACAAGGATGCGCGCAAGAACCTCAACGACCACGGCATTCCAACCATCGACCGGATGCTGAAATCGAAAGGCCTCGGCCACAACAAGTTCGTCGTCGTCTCGGAAGACGGCGAGCCGAAGAAGGCGTGGACCGGCAGCACCAACTGGAGCACGACGGGCCTGTGCACGCAGGTCAACAACGGCTTGCTGATCGAGGACACGGCGGTGGCAGCGCATTACCGCCAGCATTGGGATCTGCTGAAGGACGCCTCGCCGCCGAAGACCGACCCGGCCAATTTCACGCCGGCGCTGATGGCGGACAACGACGCCCCCAAGACCTTCACCGTCGGGACAGCCAAGACGACCGTCTGGTTCACCCGCACCTCCGACGGCGCCGACATGGCGGCGTTGCGCGACGTCATCACATCGGCCAGGCAAGCGGTGCTTTTCCTGATGTTCACGCCGGGCAAGCAGGGGCTGCATACGCTGGCCGGCCAGCGCGCCCGGGAAAAAGGCATGTATGTGCGCGGCGTGGTCTCGACGCTGAGCGCGGACGAGGGCGGCACCGAACAGAACTTCCTCGACATCGACCTGGTGAGCAGCGATCGCAAATTCACGCCGGACCGCTACACGGTGGCGCAGCCGCAAGGCCTCGACGCGCCGCTCGGACCGTGGATCGCCGAGGTCAACCGGCGGAGCTTCCTGTCGCAGATCGGCCACGCCATCGTGCACTCGAAGATCCTGGTAACCGACCCGCATTCGAACGACTGCGTGGTGGTGACCGGCAGCCATAATTTCTCGGCGCCGGCGAGCGAGAAGAACGACGAGAACCTGGTGATCGTGCGCGGCCACCGGAAGCTCGCCGCCGCCTATGCCACCTACGCGATGTCGGTCTACAGCCACTATCGCTACCGCTCCTACATCCGCGAGATGCGGGCGCAAGGCAAGACGCCGTGGAGCTACCTCGACGACGACGATCAATGGCTGAAGACCGAGCTCCGGACCAAGGCGCAGGAGATCGCCTTCTGGACGGCGCAGACCTGATTTCCTTCTCCCCCCGCTTGCGGGGGAAGGTGTCCGAAGGGCGGATGAGGGACAGCGCCGGCGTTCGTATTTGGCGCCCCCATCGCCCTGCTTGCCAGGGTCAGCACCACCCCTCATTGCTGCTTGCGATCAGGTCGGCGCCTGGCGACGGCACTCACAACTACTTCTGCCTGGACTGTGCCGTCTTCAGCGCTGTTTCCAGCGACAGGTCCGTGTCCTCGACAGTTTCTTCAATGGGCAGTCCAACCCGGATCGCGTTGGCAGGTGGAGTGAACGTCGGGGTCGCGTCATTGACCCTGTTCACAACCCAAAAAAGAAGTGCCATGACCGCGATGTACACTACAAGGAAAATCAGCAAGCCAGCGTTCCCGTAGGAACGTGCTATCCAATGTGCGGTCGACAAGCCGAAAGGCGCAACGGAAAGCCCGGCAAAGATCAGGCCGTAAAGAAGGCGGACCAGACCTCTGCGAAACGGATAGCTCTGTTTGAACATGCCATCATAGTGTGGCGATACAGTTGCAAATTGTTCAAGCGCCCTATTTGAAGTTGAATCATTTCGACAATTGGCGATTCCCGTCGCCGGGCATTCTCCCCGCTTGCGGGGAGAAAGAGGCTCACTGTCCAGAACTGTCAGCAGCGGCGTCGATTCACGGTTGCACCGGGCGGCAACCGCCCTATATCAAGTCACCTTTTCCAGCCGGCCGTATTTCAGCATGTCATCCATCATCTCGATCTCCGGTGTCACGAAAACCTATGCCACCGGTTTCGAGGCGCTGAAGGAAATCAATCTCGACATCGAGCGCGGCGAGATTTTCGCGCTGCTCGGACCGAACGGCGCCGGCAAGACGACGCTGATCTCGATCGTCTGCGGCATCGTCAACCGCTCGTCGGGCTCAGTCAGCGTCGACGGCCACGACATCTCCAAGGATTACCGCGCGGCGCGCAGCCTGATCGGGCTGGTACCGCAGGAGCTGACCATCGACGCCTTCGAGACGGTCTGGGCGACGGTGAATTACAGCCGCGGCCTGTTCGGCAAGGCACCCAACACAGCGTTCGTCGAGAAGGTGCTGCGCGACCTGTCGCTGTGGGACAAGAAGGATTCCAAGGCGATCACGCTGTCGGGCGGCATGAAGCGCCGGCTGATGATCGCCAAGGCGCTGGCGCACGAGCCGCGCGTGCTGTTCCTCGACGAGCCGACGGCCGGCGTCGACGTCGAGCTGCGCCAGGACATGTGGGCGATGGTCAGGCGCCTGCGCGAGGACGGCGTCACCATCATCCTCACCACGCACTATATCGAGGAAGCCGAGGCGATGGCCGACCGTGTCGGCGTCATCAACAAGGGCGAGATCATCCTGGTCGAGGACAAGGCCGAGCTGATGCGCAAGCTCGGCCGCAAGCAGATGAGACTGGAGCTGCGCGCGCCGCTTACCGCCATGCCCGACGGGCTTTCTCGCTATTCATTGGAGCTGTCCGCTGACGGCAACCAGCTCACCTACACCTATGACAACCAGAGCGACCGTCCAGGCGTCGCCTCACTGATCCGCGACCTCGAGGCGGCCGGCATCCAGTTCCGCGATCTCGACACCAAGAACAGCTCGCTCGAAGAGATCTTCGTCAATCTCCTGAGGCAAGAGCCATGAACCTGCGCGCAGTATGGGCGATCTACCGGGTGGAGATGGCGCGCGCCTTCCGCACGGTGCTGCAGAGCATCATCTCGCCGGTCATCTCGACATCGCTCTATTTCGTTGTCTTCGGCTCGGCCATCGGCTCGCGCATCAACGAGATCGACGGCATCCCCTACGGCGCCTTCATCGTGCCCGGCCTGATGATGCTGTCGCTTCTGACGCAGTCGATCTCGAACGCCTCCTTCGCCATCTATTTCCCGAAATTCGTCGGCTCGATCTATGAGCTCCTGTCGGCGCCGGTCTCCTATCTGGAGATCATCATCGCCTATGTCGGGGGTGCGGCGACCAAGTCGATCATGCTCGGCCTGATCATCCTCGCCACCGCGGCCTTGTTCGTGCCGCTCAGGATCGAGCATCCGTTCTGGATGATCGCCTTCCTGGTGCTGACGGCGGTGACCTTCAGCCTGTTCGGCTTCATCATCGGCATCTGGGCAAAGACCTTCGAGCAGCTGCAGCTGGTGCCGCTGCTGATCGTCACGCCGCTCACCTTCCTCGGCGGCAGCTTCTATTCGATCCACATGCTACCCGGCATCTGGAAGACGATCACGCTGTTCAACCCGGTCGTCTACCTGATCAGCGGGTTCCGCTGGAGTTTTTACGGCAAGGCCGACGTTTCGGTCGGCGTCAGCCTCGGCATGACGCTGGTGTTCCTGGCCATCTGCATCGCGATCGTGGCCTGGATCTTCAAGACCGGATATCGGCTGAGGAACTGACCTTCGCTGTACCGCACTTGAGCGGCCGCAACGCTTGGAAATTAGCCGCGGCGCCAGTCCCGTCGTCATTCTATGGCGGAGCAAGGAGCGGAGCGACGCGCGCAGACCATAGAATCCATGCCGTTACATCTGAGCGTCGCTCACGGCGCAGAATTCTGCTCCGCCGTACTCTTCGTGCGAGGTAACGGCATGGATTCCAGGGTCTTCGCGACGCCGCTTCGCGGCTGCTGCGCCCTGGAATGACGAAGCTGCAAAGCTTCCGCCAACCGCAAAGGTTGGTGATATCGCTAAATCGCCTTGATCAGCCGCAGCAGGCCGAGCATCTCCACGAAAGTCCCCTTGCGGAACGCGATATAGGTCGGCTCCTCGACGCCGTGGAAGCGGCGCTTGAAGGCTGCCTGGCCCTGCAGGTTGAAGCGCGAGCGGTTGACCCAGGGCGAGTTGTAGGCGCGCTGGAAGGCGTTGCGCCAGAAATCCGATTCGGCGAAGCCGCTCGGCTCGATGTCGAGCAGCGGCGAGAGGCCGAGCGTCACCTGTGAGATGCCTTCCTCGCGAAAGCGGTCGACGGCGAATTTGGTCAGGCCGATTTCGGCATGCGGCGTCGCGTCGACCTGCTTGCGCTTGAAGGAGGTGGTGTAGCCGATCACCTTGCCGTCGCGAAACAGCGGGTCGAAATCGAGAATGGCGAGCAGCCGGCCCTCGGGGCTGTGCAGGAGGAAGCGACGCATGTCGGCGCCGAGCTCTTCGGAGAAGCGGCGGTTGAGGAAACCCATCTCCCAGCGCTTGATGATGCGCTCCTTGCGCCAGTCGGCTGACAGCTGCTTGATCTCTTCCTGCAGGATGTCGGCCCTGCCCTCGGCGAGGGTAAAACCCTTCTTCGTCAGCCAGCGCTCGGAATAGCGCACGGTCTCGTTGCGCTTGCCGGAAAAATCATGCGCCGGCAAAAGCAGCCTGGTGTCGATGCCGAGGCGATTGACCTGGTAGCCGAGGCCGGTCAGCACCTTGGCCGTGTCGGCGCCGATCTGGACGAACCAGGGGCGGCCGGCGGCCTCGACGAAGCGCTTGATATAGGCCGGGCGGTCGGCCGGATCGGCCACCGGGTCGCCCAGCGCAAAATGACGGCTCATCTTGGTGCCGAAGGCGATGTAGCCGTCGCCATCGCTGAAATAGGACAGTTTCTTCTGCACGGCCGTGGAATAGGCGAGCGAGAAATCGCCGTGGCGGCGGACCAGCGCGAGGCGCTCCCCGTCCGTCAATTCGCGCCGCGGAACCTTGGGCGCCACGGCATCGAGAAGCCTGTCGAAATAGATGCGCAGGGGCGCCATGAGCTCCGCGTGCCAAGAAGTTATGACCTGCCGCCCTCAGGTCGCGAATCGCCGCGCGGCCGGTCACGTCGCGCCAGCGCGATATAGGATGCAATTGGCGGCGAATGAAGGGCAAACGTCCGAAAGCGTCCGTATCGTCCATCGGTGGCCGCAACAGGGCGCGAGCTTCGTCGCGGGCCGGATCGCGGCACGCGGCGAGGTTGCGTACCTGCACGCCTATGAGAGCAGTGCCGCGGCGATCGGGCTTTACGAGTCCATCGGCTTCCGTCTCCGAAGCATGATGAACATGGCGGTGGTTCAACGCGCCGGATAATTGACGTAGGAGATTGGCTCAAGGCGCCGTGACTTCGTCATCCACGGGCGGAGCGGGAGCGAAGCGGACGCGTAGACCCGAGGATCCATGCCGTGACTCTAAGGCGGCGCTGCAGCGGTGCAGAATTCTGCTCCGCTGTACTCTACGACCAAGGTAACGGCATGGATTCCAGGGTCTCCGCGACGGAGCTTCGCTCCTGCTCCGCCCTGGAATGACGACGTTGGGGAGGTTTCGGCCAATCCCCAACGTCCGTGATCATGCATGCCGATGCGGCAGCAACTCACACCGCGATCTTGCCGCCGCCCTGCTTCGTAATCGCGACGACCGAAGGCCGCACCGGCATGTCCGGCTTGAAGTCCGGCCAGCGGGTCGACGGATCCTCGTAGTAGGACGGACGGCCAAAGCCTTCCCAGTCCTCGCCGCCATCGCCCGGATGCTGGACGGCGACGAAAGCCGTCTGGTCGTCCGGCGCGAAGAGCGGGCCGCACATTTCAGCGCCGATCGGCACGCGGAAGAACAGTTTCGAAGTCGCCCGCGCCAGGCCTTCGGTGTCGACCGCCCAGAGGCCGTCGGTGCGGCCGGTGGCCTTCGGGCCCTGGCCGTCGGTGGCGACCCACAGCCGCCCGGCGGAATCGACGGCGCAATTGTCCGGCATGCCGAACCAGCCATGGGCGGTGGTCGCGGTCGAGAAGGTGGCGCCGACATCGGCCACCGACGGATCGCCGCATTTCAACAACACTTCCCACTTGCCCTTGGCAGCGGCGAAGTCGCCGCCATCCTCGACGATCTCGATAATGTGGCCGAAGGTGTTGTCGGCGCGCGGGTTGGCGGCGTCGACCTGCTCGGCCTTGCGCTTGGAATTGTTGGTCAGCATGACATAGACCTTGCCGTTGGCGGCATTGGGCTGGATATCCTCCGGCCGGTCCATCTTGGTGGCGCCGAGCAGGTCGGCGGCGCGGCGCGTCTCGATCAGCACGTCGGCCTGGGACGCAAAGCCGTTCTCCGCCGTCAGCGGGCCCTGCCCGAACACGATCGGCATCCATTCGACCGAACCGTCCTCGGCGAACTTCGCCGCATGCAGCGTGCCGTCGTCGAGCAGGTTCATGTTGGCCGCGCGGTCATCGGGATTGAACTTACCGGCGGTGACGAATTTGTAGACATAGTCGAAGCGCTCGTCGTCGCCGAGATAGAAGACGACGCGGCCGTCCTTGGTGACGATCGATTCGGCGCCCTCATGCTTGAAACGGCCCATGGCGGTGCGCTTCCGCGGCACGGAATTGGGATCGTTGACGTCGACCTCGACGATCCAGCCGAAACGGTTCGGCTCGTTCGGCTCCCTGGCGAGATTGAAGCGATCGTAATGCGCGCCCCACTCATAAGCGCCTTCCGGAATGCCGAGGCGCTTGTAGTTGGCGGCCTCCTTGTGGCCCGCCGGCAGGTCGCCGGAAAAGTAGCCGTGGATGTTCTCCTCGGCCATCACATAGGTGCCCCAGGGCGTGACGCCGCCGGCGCAATTGTTGAGCGTGCCGATCACCTTGGCGCCGGACGGATCGGCGTTGGTCTTGAGGCGATCGTGCCCGGCGGCCGGGCCTGACAGCGCCATTTCGGTGTTGGAGGTGATGCGGCGGTTGAGCTTGCCGTCGCGCACCACCTGCCACTTGCCGTCCTGCTTGCGGATCTCGACGATGGTGCCGCCATGCGCGGCCATCTCGACATCGACCTGCTGCTTCGAAAGCGGTGCGACCTCGGCCTTCTTCTTCCCGTCCTTCTCGACGACCGAAACGATGCCGGGGAACATCAGATGCGGGTTGGTGTATTCGTGGTTGACGACCAAAAGGCCGTGCTCGGCCGAGCCGTCGATCGGGATATAGCCGACATAGTCGTTGTTGTAGCCGAACTGCCTGGCCTGTGCCTCGGCCGACTGTTTTGTCGGATCGAACTCCGGCGAGTCGGCGAAGAGCGGATCGCCCCAGCGCAACAGCACGTCGGCGTCATAGCCCGGCGCGACATGGTGCCTGTCGTCGATGCCGGTCTCGAGCTCGTCGAATTTGAAGGCCGAGCCTTCGGCAGCGCGCGCCTCGTCGGCGGCGACCAGGGCCAGCGGGCTGACGGTGGCGGCGATGGCCGAGACAGCCAGCGAACCCATGAGGAAGCCGCGGCGCGAGAAACGCGCGGCGATGATCTCACCCATGGTGCGGTTGTCGGTCGGGTTAACGGGCGGGCCGTCATTTTCCTCGAGCTGGCTGGTACGGAAACGGGTCTCAGGGGTCACGGTCATGTTGTTCCTCTGGCTTCTTGAGGTGGCTGGGGATTTGACCTTTCGACCCCTAAAGCGCGCCGATCACATTTTCGTGACATGGCCGTGATTTGCCAAGCTGTCGATGCCGGCCGCTTTCTCGCCGTCACTATACGGGAGAAGGAGGCTTCGCCGCGATCAGCTTGACGGCTTCGCCCGCTTCGGAAACAAGGGCGGCGGCCGACGCGGCGACGGCGTTCAAGAAGGGACGGCAAGTGAGTTTCTGGGGACTGGCGCAGCTCGGCATTTCGACGGTGATGTTCCTGCTGGCGGCGATGGCGGCCAAGCAATGGGGGATGGCGCCGAGCCTTGCCAAACTGCTTTTGACATTAGCGCTCTACACGGCCGGCAATCTGATCATGCTGCGGCTGGTGCGCGAGTTCGGCATGTCGGTGTCGTTCAGCCTGTCGGCGGTGATCCAGCTTGTCGCGGTCAATGTCGTGGCGCTCGCTTTTTTCGGCGAACGGCTCAACGCTTTGCAGGCAACCGGCATGGTGCTGGCGATCGCCGCCGTCGCCCTGATCACGCTCGGGCCCTATATGCAGAAGCTCTAACCCTCGAGCCTCTCATGAAGCCATCCGTCGGCGCGCTGCTTGCCAAGATCGAATTCCCCCTGCTTCTGGCCGGGCTGGTCATCGCTGGCGGGCTGTGGGGCTTCGAGGAATTGATGGAGGTGGCGCGGGCCACGACGCCGCACGCCTTCGACACCGAGATCCTGCTTGCCTTCCGCCATGCCGGACAGCCGGACAGCCCGATCGGTCCGCTTTGGCTGCAGGGCGCGATGCGCGACATCACCGCGCTGGGCAGCACCGCCGTGCTGGTGCTGATCACGACGGCGACGATCGTCTATCTGCTCTTGATCCGCAGACCCGCGACGGCCCTGTTCATGTTCGCTGCCGTAGCGGGCGGGCAGGTGCTTTCCAGCCTGCTCAAGCTCGAGGTCGACCGGCCGCGCCCCGACCTCGTCTCGCATCTCGTCACCGAGACGTCGCTGTCCTTTCCAAGCGGGCACGCCATGCTGTCGGCGGTGACCTATCTGACCCTCGGCTCGCTGGCCGCCCGCTTCCTGCCGGACCGCAGGTCGAAAGTCTTCGTGCTTGGCCTTGCCGTGCTCACCACCGTGCTGGTCGGCACCAGCCGCGTCTATCTCGGCGTGCACTGGCCGTCCGACGTGCTTGCCGGCTGGTGCGCGGGCTTTGCCTGGGCCATGCTGTGCTGGCTTGCGGCGCGGCTGTTGCAGCGGCGCAAAGTGGTGGCCGACAGGGATTGATCGATGGTTGACGCATATAAATTGATGCTTTAGACATTGTAATATTTATAATATACATCTTCCATAGCTTCAAAGACAGGTTCCGGCCGATGATCACTGCCGCACAGATGCGCGCCGCGCGGGCGTTGACCGGCATCGACCAGAAGACGCTCGCCGAGCGCGCCGGGGTCTCGCTTCCAACGATCCAGCGCATGGAAGCGAGCGACGGCGTGGTCCGGGGCGTGGTCGACACGCTGATGAAGGTCATCCAGGCGCTCGACGCGGTCGGCGTGGAGCTGATCGGCGAGAACCAGACCAGCGAGCGTGGCGGCAGGGGCGTGCGCCTCAAGGCGACCGCGGCGCAGAGCCCGCAAGGCTGAGCGCAATCCTTCACATCGCCGCTTCGATCGGCTCGGCAAGCTTCGGATTGGCGCGCGCGGCAATCAGGCAGCCGGCAACGATGAGGCATGCCCCTGCCAGCGTGGTCCAGGCCACTTTCTCGCCGAAGAAGAACCAGCCAAGCGCGATCGCCCAGATGAAGGCCGAGTATTCGGTCGGGATCAGATATTGCGCTTCGGCCCGGGCGTAGGACCAGCTCATCAAGAATTGCCCAGCGAGCGACAGCAAGGCCACCCCCGCCAGGGGAAGCCAGAGATCGCTCGGCAGCGCAATGGCGAGCCAAGGTGCCGCGGGACCAAGGATGAGTGCGACGAAGAGGTTCTGGAACAGCATGATCTCGACCGGCCTGGCCAGCAGCGCCTGTTGCCGGGATAGGATCAGATTGTAGGCATAGAACACCGTCGAGACGAGCACCGCGACCGTGCCAAGCAGGGCATCTTGCGAATGGCTGGCCGCCCCGAACTGGCCGGCCAATATGATCGCGACGCCCGCCATGCCGGCCAGCGACGCCCAGACCGCCTGCCGCCTTATGCGCTCTCCTAACAACAATGCCGCGAGCAAAAGCGCAAACAGCGGGGCGACGAAGCTGAGCCCGATCGCCTCGGCGAGCGGCAGCCTGGCCAGCCCCCAGAAGAACAAGACCAGGACGATGCCGACAATCGCGGCGCGCAGCGCATGCAGGCCCAGCACCGGAAGGGCCGGCTTGGAACGCGACCCCGCCGACCATGCCGCGCCGGCGACCATTGTGGCGACCACGCTGCGCCACAGCAGCGTGTTATAAACGCCGACCGCGATGGCCAGAGACTTCATTGCCGCATCCATGCCGGACAGCAGGAATATCGCCAGCGCGCATATGAGCACGGGGATCATCGGCGAAACGGCGCCGTTCAGGCTGGATGTCTTCACGGCTTCGCTCATGTGACGGATGAGAGCCGGATAGTGCTGAGCAGGCAACGAAGCCAGATGGCAGCGCCGTCGATGTGGCGGTCCAATCCCAATCGGCGTCGTTGCCGCCGTGACGACGCTTACCAACATCCTACAGCCAGCTAGCTACTGTCCGCAGCAGCCGCCTTTGGCCGACGCTGCCATATCCTTGAAGATCACGCAGTCTTGGCCGGGACCCCCTGCACATGCGACGTTGCATCGTGTCACGAAGCTCTCCAGCCGCCGTTCAAGCAAACGAAGTTCGTTGAGTTTCTGGCGGACTTCATCGAGGTGGGCTTGTGCTATGTCGCGCGTCTCCACGCAATCGCGCCTGCTGCTGATCGACAGGTCCAGCAACACCCTGACCTGATCGATCCCGAAGCCGAAATCTCGGCATTGCTTGATGAAGGTCAGCCGCCCCAGATCATCGTCGTCATAGGTGCGTTGACCTCCGGCTGTGCGTGGTGCCGGAGGCAGCAATCCGATCTCCTCATAGTAGCGGATGGTGGGTGTGGTGACGCCAGTGGCCTTGGCGAGCGCCCCGATGGTGAACACGCGGACGTGAAGATTCATCGCAAAAATACTCCTTGAACCTAAAGTTACTTGAAGGAGTACGCTGCCTTCAAGGTGATGCGAGAGGAAAGTTCGCTGATGGGCTTTTTCGGAAATCGTGTCGTCCTCGTCCGTTGGACGGCGGCAATGCTAGCCATCTCGGCGCTCCTATTTGCCGCCGCCGTCTTGATGGAAGGGGGCGAGCATCGGGAGCCCGCGAGCATCGCCGCGCAAAAGGAGGGCGCCGAGGCCCAGGAACAGGGCGGCCATGATGAAGCGGCCGAAGGCCCTACTGAGGAACAAGCTCGTAAGAGCGCTGAGGCCGGTGAAACGGGTAGTCACGCTGAGGCTGGAGAACCCGACGGCCACACCGAAGAAACGATCCTTGGCATCAACCTCGAAAACCCCTGGCTGGTATGGGGGTTCGTCGGCGTCTCAATCTTACTCGCCGCCGCCGTCAGTCGGTTTGGGTCCATTGCACGGCTCGGCAACGCGGCGCTCTTGCTGGCCATCCTGCTGGCGGGTGTTGCTGCAATTCTCGACGGCCGCGAGGTCTTCCTGCAACTCGCTCGGGGCAACGCAAGCGTCTCCGGCCTCGCCGGGCTGACGGCGCTTGCCCACGCCGCGGTCGTTATCCTGGCCGTGCTGGCCTGGCAGGCTGCTTCTGGTCCAGGAATGGAGAAAGACACGCAATGAATATTGGCAAGACAACAGCAGGCACCGGCCTTGTTCTGGTGCCTGCGCAGTTTGCTGTGGGGCCCTGATTGCGCCGCCGATCACCGCCGCCCTCGCGGCCGTCGGTGTTGGCTTGGCATCGATCGGCCGGCTTGGCTTGGCTTTGGTGGTTGTCGCCGCGGGTGGGCTTTACCTTCTCTCGCGCCGGAAGGCCGTGCCCAACGCCACCTTTCAATCAGCGATGGCACAGAGCGATTGCGGCTGCGGCCCGTCTTGCCCCTCTGTGGTCGAGGACGATGCGCTACCGATCGCCTGCACCCTTGCCGGTTCTCCTAAGCACCTTTCTGACATTCGCAGCTGCACCTCTCAATTCAGCGCCAGTGCCGCGACCTCGCCCTCGCCCATCAGCGGCACGAAGATGCGCTTGCCGTCGGTGCCGATGTCGGCGCTGCCGGGCTTGAAGTGCGCCACCGCAGTCGGCGCGCCGCCGGACTTGTAGCTGTAGAGCGTGCCGGTCATGTAGGCGGTGGCGTAGATGGTGTCGCCTATGGCGATGACGCCGTCGAGATCGGCGAATTTCTGCGCGCCCGGCAGCGGCGTGACCTTCTTTGTGGCGAGGTCGACCGACAGCAGGCCGCCGGGCTCCGCGGTGCTGAAGTCGGTCTTGTTGATGCCCTTGCCCCAGGACGCGACGATCAGCCTGTCGCCATCGGCGAAGACGCCGTTGGGCGAGGCCAGCAGCGCGTCCTTGACGAACAGCTCCGGTCTGTCGCCGTCGATGCTGTAGATCGCGTCGGCCAGCATGTCGCTGACATAGACCTTGCCGGCGCTGTCCTGCGTCATATCGTTGAGAAACACGGCGCCGGGCACGTCGATGGTCTCGACCAGCTTGCCGCTGGCGAGATCGACGACGCGCACCTTGGTGATGTCGGCGGCATAGAGCCTGTCTCCGGAAATCGCCATGCCCTTGGGCGCGTCCATGCCGTCGACCCAGTGGCTCGAGATGACCTTGCCGTCCATCGACAGGAGCGACAGGTAGCCATTGCCGTCCGCCGCGCCGGGATTGCCGACGATGTTGGAGACGACGATGCGGTCGTGGGCGGCATCGACAAGCGCCGATTCCGGCTGCTCGAAGCCGGTGGCGCGCCAGAGTTCGCCGGCCTGCGCGGCGGACACCGCGGCGATGGCGGCGAAGACGATTGAAGCGATGAGACGTTTCATGGGTGCTCTCCTGTGATGACGGCGGAGAGCTAGGATTTCCGATACTTTCCTGGAAGGTGGAACGAGACTAGTATCGGTCTTCGATACCAAATCGGATGAACGAGGCGCATTCCATGAACGGTCCGATCTTCGAGGCGCTGAAACGGACGCTGAAGGCCAAGGGCCTGACCTACCGGACGCTGGCCGAGCGCATGGGCGTTTCCGAGCCGACGGTGAAGCGCATCTTCCATGAGCAGAACTGCAAGCTCGACCGGCTGATGGAGATCTGCGCCGCGGCCGATGTCGAGCTGGAGAACGTGCTCGGCGCGATGAACCGGGGGCCAGGCCCGGCCAACCGCGTCGGGCCGGAGATCGAGCGCCGCCTGTCGACGCGGCCGGCGCTGCTTTTCGTCTTCATCATGCTGTCGGAGAAATTCACGGCCGAGGGCATCATGCGCTCGCAGGGCTTGAGCGAAGCCTCGATGTTCCTCTATCTGCGCGACCTCGAGGAGCTCGGGCTGGTGGCGCTGGGCCGCGGCCTGTCGGCAAGGCTGCTGATCGACACGCCGATCCAGTGGGATTTCGAGGGGCCGCTGAAGCCGCATTTCGAGATGACCAACAAGAATTTCGTCGGCTGGGCGCTCGGCCATATGGAGCAGGGCGCGACTTTCATCAGCTTTTCCAGGCGCATGCGGCCGCAAACCGCGGAGATGCTGCGGCGCGAAGCCGAGGAGCTCGCCGAACGCGCCAGGCTGCTCGCCCACCACGACCAGCACACCACGCCGGAGGACCAGCTCACCGGTTACAAATGGACCTTTGCTTTTGGAGCGACGCCGTTTCCGGCGATCATGCCGATCGGCCCGCACCCGAGGGATGCGGGGGCGCGGGTGGGCGGAGCCACAAATGGAAAGCGGCCGCTGCCGGCGTAGCGCTTTCCCCTTCTCCCCTTGTGGGAGAAGGTGGATCGGCGCGCAGCGCCGAGACGGATGAGGGGTGTTCCAGCGGAGTGAGACGTTGGCGAATTCCGACTGGATGAGCGGGAGCGTCAAGCTGGAGCACCCCTCATCCGGCCGCTTCGCGGCCACCTTCTCCCACAAGGGGAGAAGGTAAGGGCGCCGCGCTCACGCCGCTTTCGCTTCTTCCTGGGATCCCGCGAGGTCGTCGCGCGCCTTGCGGGCGAGCCTCTTGGCCGAGCGCTTGGGGCTGTCGCCGAACAGGTCGGCGGCCTCGGCAAGGCAGGCCTTGGTCAGGCTCTTTTCGGAGCG
This sequence comes from Mesorhizobium humile, assembly GCF_033977215.1. Taxonomy (NCBI): domain Bacteria; kingdom Pseudomonadati; phylum Pseudomonadota; class Alphaproteobacteria; order Hyphomicrobiales; family Phyllobacteriaceae; genus Mesorhizobium; species Mesorhizobium humile. The sequence goes on along the minus strand of NZ_JAVIIV010000001.1, from coordinate 7,053 downwards.
CTTCAGCAGCTTGCGCAGCAGCTTCGTGTCGTCGGCGTGGCTGAGCGGCTCGCCTTCGGCATCGAGCAGCGCGCGCATGACGAAGACGTCGTGCAATTCGCCGAGCTGTTCGCCGAGCCTGTCGACCGCCTTGCGGCGCGCCTTGATCGGCGTCGGCCACAAGCGGCCGAGCAGCGACAGATGCATGGAATGCGTCTTGGCCGCCTTGCGCAAATCGTGAAAATCCTCGTCCTCGCCGCGCGCCTCCGCCTTGTCCAGCGCCTTCTTCGCCCGCCGCAAGGTGGCGCGGGCGCCGTCGGCGAGGATGTCGGCCGCCTGCTCGGGCTGGTCGGGCAGGGCCAGCCTGTCGATGCGCTCCAGACCCTCCCGGCAAGCGGCTATCGCCGCATTGATGGCGGCGTCGAGGCCGGGACCGGCATGGAGCTCATGCTGGCGCAGCACCAGCCGCTCGCGCACGGGGTCGAGGCCGCCGCCTGCGGATTGTTCCGGAAAGGCATCGGCCAAGCGGTCGACGGTCTCGATCAAGGCGGTCGCCTCGCGCGGGCCGGCCAACAGCGCCGACACTTGCTTATAACATTCGTTCTCGGTCTGGCAGAACGGTTCGTCCCCGGAACGAACCAGGCGCAGCAAGGCGCGCACGCTTTTCAGCCGCTTGCGGCATTTGTGCAGCCCCTGCTCCGGCTTCTCGCGCGCCATCTCGAGATGGGCGATTGCCTTGCCGATCTCGTCGGCCAAAATGCGCCTGACCTCGCCGGTCAGCGGCAAGCGCGGATCGATGCGGAAGCTCATGCGGCGATCTCCGGAATCCCCCCGAGGGCCAGCGACGCGTTGTAGAATCTCGACTCGCCGGTGACCTCGCGACCGAGCCAGTCGGGCAGCATTTCGTCAGATACGTCCTCCGGCGTCTCCAGCTCCGCGATCACCAACCCCGCGAGCTTGCCGCCGAAAACATCGACTTCATAGAGATAGCCGCGGTGTCTAACATGGTGGCGTGTCTTCTCGATGACACGTCCGATGGCAAACGCCGTCAATTCCTCGGCCTCGGCAAGCGGGATCGAATATTCGAACTCGTCGCGCTCGCGCGCCCTGTCGCCGAACTTCAGCGTCAGCCTGGCGGAGCGCCCGTCGCTGATGCGCACGCGCACGGTGCGGCCGGGCTGGGCGGCGACATAGAACTGGCGAATGCGGATTTCCGCCTCGATCCCGTCGCGCCAGGCCGAACTGGAGACCAGGAACTTACGCTCGACTTCCTTGCCCATGGCCGGGCACTAAAGCCTGTGAGGGCTGAGAAGGCAAGCCGACTCAGGGGTCAAATTTGACTTTAATCAATCGATTGATTAAAGTTGAGACATGAACAGGCAACCAGGCATAAAAAGGCAGCAGCGCGAGGCCACCACTGCGGAGCAAACGCGAACGGCGCTTGTGCACGCCGCGCTCAAGCTGTTCGGACGGCAGGGTTTCGACGGCACCTCTACGCGCCAGATCGCGGCCGAGGCCAAGGCCAATATCGGCTCCATCGCCTATCATTTCGGCGGCAAGGAGGGCCTGCGCGCGGCAGCCGCCGACTTTATCGTCGACACCATCCAGGGGGTCGCCGGCCAGGCGCTGGGCGGCGCGCAGGCAGCCGCACCCCTCGACCCCGAGGCGGCCCGGGCCCAGCTTTTCGCGGCGCTCGAGCGGATGGTGGGTTTCGTCGTGGCCAGTCCGCAGGCCGGCGAGATCGTACAATTCGTACTTCGCGAGCTCTCGCATCCGACCGCCGCGCTCGACCGCATCTATGCCGGCGTGTTCGAGCCGACGCACCGACGGCTGTGCCAGATCTGGGAACAGGCGACCGGCGAACCGGCCGAGAGCGAGGCGACCAAGCTCACCGTCTTCACCATGATCGGCCAGGTCATCTATTTCCGCATCGGCCGCGAGGCGGTGATGCGCCGGATGGGATGGCACGGGATCGGCAATGAAGAGGCCGCCAAGGTGGTGGCGGTCACGACCGACAACCTCAGGGCAATGCTGGCGGCGCGCGGGCCGGCCGCCGGCAAGAAGGGCAAATCATGAGTTTCCTCTGTTCGCTGCCGCTCGCGGCGCAACTGTTCGGCGCCTGCGCGCCGACAGCACCTTTGGCCGTCGGCTATGTCGAAGGCGAATATGTGCTGATGGCGCCGATCGAAGTGGCCCAGGTGGCGACGGTGACGGTCAAGCGCGGCGACCGCGTCGAGACCGGCGCGGCGGTGGCGACGCTCGAGGACGCCGACGCCAAGATCGAGGTGGCGCAGGCTGAGGCCGCGCTGGCGCAGGCGCAGGCCCAGCTCGCCGATTTGCAGGTCGGCAAGCGCCCCGAGGAAATCGCCGTGCTCAAGGCCGAGGTCGACATGGCCAAAGCCCAGGCCGCCGACGCCAAGCGCAAATATGACCGCGCCAGCGACCTCTACAAACGCGGCACCGGCACCCAGGCCGACTACGACACCGCCTCGGCTTCGCTGGAGACGGCCAACGCCCAGGTCGGGCAGGCGGAAGCCAATCTCGCCGTCGGCAACCTGCCGGCGCGGGCCGAGACCATCAAGGCCGCCGACAACCAGGTCAAGCAGGCGCAATCGAGCCTGGAGCAGGCCCGGTGGCGGCTGTCGAAGCGGGTGCTGACCGCGCCCTCGCCCGGCCGCGTCAACGACGTCATCCGCAACCCCGGCGACACCGCCGGGCCGACCGCGCCGGTGATCTCGATGCTGCCGGACGGCGCCGTGAAGCTCAGCGTCTATGTGCCGGAAAGGGCGTTCTCGGCGGTCAAGGTCGGCACCGAGCTCGACGTCCATTGCGACGGTTGCGGGGCAGGATTGAAAGCGCGCGTCAGCTATGTCTCGCCCGATCCCGAGTTCACGCCGCCGGTGATCTATTCGCTCGAGAACCGGCAGAAGCTGGTCTATCTCGTCGAGGCGCGACCGGAGGGCAATGCGGGACCGCTGCAGCCCGGCCAGATCGTCGATGTCGATCTCGCGGATCTCGGGCAATGAACGTCATCGACGTCCGCGGCCTGGTCAAGCGCTTCGGCGACAAGACCGTCGTCGACCACGTGACGATGACGGTCGCCGAAGGCGAGATCGTCGGCTTCCTCGGGCCGAACGGCTCGGGCAAGACGACGACGATCCGCATCATGTGCGGGCTTCTGACGCCGGATGAAGGCGACGGCACGGTGCTGGGCTTCGACATCCGCACCGACGCGCTCAAGATCAAGCGCGAAGTTGGCTACATGACGCAAAAATTCTCGTTCTACGAGGACCTGACGATCGGCGAGAACCTCGAATTCGTGGCGCGGCTCTACCAGCTGAGGCCGGTCGAGCAGTACGTGGCGAGGACGCTGGAAGAGCTCGGCCTGGCGAGCCGCCGCAACCAGCTGGCCGGCACGCTTTCCGGCGGCTGGAAGCAACGACTGGCGCTGGCCGCCTGCATCATGCACAAGCCGAAGCTGCTGCTGCTCGACGAGCCAACGGCCGGCGTCGACCCCAAGGCGCGGCGCGAATTCTGGGACGAGATCCATCGGCTGGCCGGCGGCGGACTGACCGTGCTCGTCTCCACCCATTACATGGACGAGGCCGAGCGCTGCCATCGCATCAGCTACATCTCCTACGGCAAGATGCTCGCCACCGGCACGGTGGACGAGGTGGTGAGGAATGCCGGGCTGACGACGTTCGTGCTGCAGGGGCCGCTGCTCGACCAGGTGGCCGAAGCGCTGCAGGGTCGGCCCGGCGTCGACCAGGTGGCGCCGTTCGGCGCGACGCTGCATGTCGTCGGCTCCGACAAGGCGGCGCTGGAAAAAGCGCTGGCCGATGTCGAGAAGGAGCACGAGGACGTGACGGTGACGCCGGGCGAGACCAGCCTGGAGGATGTGTTCATCCAGTTCATGTCCGGCTCGAAGGACAACATGACATGAACGCGGTCTTCTCCTTCGCCAGGCTTGGCGCGCTGCTGATCAAGGAATTCATCCAGATGCGGCGCGACCGCATCACCTTCGCCATGATGCTGGGCGTGCCGCTGATGCAGCTCGTGCTGTTCGGCTTTGCGATCAACAACGACCCGAAGAGCCTGCCGGCCGCACTCGTGGCGACCAGCAGCGATCCCTACACGCGCGCCATGGTCTCGGCGTTGCAGACCACCGGCTACTACCGCTTCGACCATGTCGCGCAAAGTGCGGCGGAAGCCGAATTCCTGATGGCGCGCGGCGACGTCTCTTTCGTCGTCACCATTCCCGCCGATTTCGCCCGGCGGGTGGAGCGCGGTGACAACCCGCAGATCCTGATCGAGGCCGACGCCACCGACCCGTCCGTTGCCAGCGGCGCCATCTCCACGCTCGGCACCGTTGCCGGCCAGGCGCTGCTGAGAGCCCAGGGCACCCAGGACGCGGCCAGGGAAGCGGCGCGCGGCCAGCTCGATGTCGTCGTGCACCGACGCTACAATCCGGAAGGCGTCTCGCAATACAACATCGTGCCCGGCCTGCTCGGCGTCATCCTGCAGATGACCATGGTGATGATGACGGCGATGGCGCTGACCCGCGAAACCGAGCGCGGCACCATGGAGAACCTGCTCGCCATGCCGTCCAGTCCCGCCGAGATCATGCTGGGCAAGGTGCTGCCTTTCCTCGTCGTCGGCGCCGTGCAGGTGGTGGTGGTGCTGGTGGCGGCGAAGCTCCTGTTCGGCATCCCCTTCGTCGGCAGCCTGACGCTGCTGCTCTCCTCGGTGCTGGTCTTCGTGCTTTCGCTGGTGCTGCTCGGCTATACGATCTCGACCATGGCCCGCTCCCAGATGCAGGCGATGCAGCTGACCTTCTTCTTCTTCCTGCCATCGCTGCTGCTCTCCGGCTTCATGTTCCCCTATCGCGGCATGCCGGGCTGGGCGCAGACTTTCGGCGAGATCTTCCCACTGACGCATTTCTTGCGCATCACCCGCGCAGTCATGCTGAAGGGCGCGGCGCTGCCGGCGGTGGCGACGGAGATCGGCTGGCTGGTGGTGTTCGTGGCGCTGTTTGCCGGCGTGGCGCTGGTGCGGTTCAGGCGGACGCTGGACTGATCGCTTTCATAGACAAGCAAGAAGCTTACGAGCCGAGATAGCAGCTCCAGCGCTTGTTCGCGCCCAAATCACACTTCCGGTTTGGGCTTGATTTGGCCGATTCGTTCAATCGCCGCACAGCCCGCATTCGATATCTTGACAGACATATGGCCCGCGCCGCGACCGGGTCGCGGTCAGCGAGCGCAAAACGAACACAATAAAGGAGAAGTGCAATGAGAGCGCGATTTGGAATATTGACGCTCGGCGTGGACGATCTTGAGCGGTCGCTGAAGTTTTACCGCGATGGCCTTGGATTGCCCACGGAGGGCATCGTCGGGCAAGAGTTTGAGCACGGAGCGATCGCCATCTTCCATTTGGAAGGCGGCATGGTGCTTAGCCTGTTTCCGCGCAGCGACCTCGGGCTCGACGCGGGCATCGATCCTACACCACGCAGCCCCACCGAATTCAGCATTGGTCACAACGTGTCCAGCGAAGCCGAGGTCGATCGAGTGATGGCGCGGGCCGAAACTGCGGGAGCGCGTATCACGATACCAGCGCGCAAGACCTTCTGGGGCGGCTATGCCGGTTATTTTCAGGATCCCGACGGTCATCTCTGGGAAATCCTGCACAATCCGGCCTTCCTCCCGGCCGGTGAGTGAGCAGCTGATTAAGGAAAAGTGTGAGCGGTTATGCTCGGCGACTTCGCCGTAGCCTTCCGTCTGGAATTGCGTCAAAACAAGGAGATAGAGTGGTCTAGGCATTCGCCTCCGGGTGCCGCGATACCAATCGCCACTTCTACGCAGCAGCCATGATCCGCGCATAGGTGCCGAAATCGACATTGCCGCCTGACAGGACGACGGCAACGCATTTGCCGGCGAGGTCGATCTCGCCGGAGGAGAGCGCGGCGAACGCGACGCAGCCGCCAGGCTCGACCACAAGCTTGAGATAGGCCATGGCGTCGCGCATCGCCTGGGCGGCGGCCTCGTCGGAAACGGCGATGGCGCCGGCGAGATTGCGGCGGTTGATCTCGAAGGTGATGGCACCGGGTTCGGCGGTCAGCAGCGCATCGCAGATCGAGCTATGGCCCGGCTCGTTCGAGACCCGCTCGCCCTTGGCCAGCGAGCGGCGCGTATCGTCGAAATGTTCCGGCTCGACGGCCCAGACGGCGGTTTGCGGCGAAGCGTCCTTGACGGCGACGGAAATGCCGCTCGACAGGCCGCCGCCGCCGCAAGGCACGACGACGGCGTCGAGCGCCACGCCGAGCGCTTTCGCCTGCTTCATCAGTTCCAGGCCGATCGTGCCCTGGCCGGCAATGATCGCCGGATCGTCGAAGGGCGGCACCAGCACCATGCCCCTCTCGACATAGGGGCGTACGACCGCCATGCGGTCGTCCTTGAAACGGTCGAACGGCACCACTTCGGCGCCCATCTTGCGGACATTGCCGACTTTGAGCGCGGGCGCGTCGGCCGGCATGGCGATCACCGCCTTGACGCCGAACATGGCGGCCGAGGCCGCCACGCCTTGCGCGTGGTTGCCGGAGGAGAAGGCCACGACGCCACGGCCGCGCTCCTCCTCGCTCAAGCTCGACAGCTTGTTGTAGGCGCCGCGGATCTTGAAGGAGCCGGTGCGCTGCAGCGTCTCGGGCTTGAACAGGATGCGGCCGCCATAGCGCTTGTTGAGCTCGGGCGATTCGATCAGCGGCGTTTCGACGGTCAGGCCGGAAAGCCGCGCGGCGGCGGCGCGGATGTCGGAGATGCCGGGGAGGGTGGTCATGGCGGGCCTCGCAGGATGGATCCCGGCATGGTGCACGCAAATCGAGGCGTCGCGCCAACGAAAAAATGTGATGGAGACAAGGTTGGCGATGGTGGCAACTGCGGCGAAACGCTGATCTCCCCCGCAAGGGGGGAGATGGCCGGCAGGCCAGAGGGGGTGCTGTCCCGCCGGCCTGTCCTTCGTCATTCTAGGGCGGAGCAAGGAGCGAAGCGACGCGCGCAGACCCTAGAATCCATGCCGTGACGG